>NZ_JAKRKC020000002.1:1904028-2538704 GCF_022664455.2 Actinomadura luzonensis | reverse complement strand
TCCAGCGGCGGGCCGACAGCAGGCTGGTCGCCTGAGGCCGCTCGGCGCGCCGCCGTCCGGGCGCTCGTTGAACTCGCCGACCTTATCGCGTAGTAGTGGAACGTTCGCGTAGGGTGACAATCGGGGGTCGGTGCGCATGAGCGGCACCAAAGCGACAGACAGCGCGGCGCTCCGGACCGGCCAGGCTCTGCACGACCACCCCGCGCCGGGAACCGGGGGCGGGCGGCGCGGGTCGGCGGCGCTCGGGCAGTGGGGCCGGGCGGTGGCCCGGCGCGGCCGGCTCGTGGCCGCCGTCTGGCTGGCCCTCGCGGCGGGCTCGGCGGTGCTGCTGCCCGGCCTGACCGGGCGGCTGACGCCGCCCTCGCTGGAGGTGCCGGGCTCGGAGTCGGCGGCGGCCGCCGCGCTGATCGCGCGCGGGTTCCCTGAGCAGGGCACCGAGCAGGTGATCCTGTCCTTCACCTCGCCCGCCCTGGACGCCGGGCACCCCGCCTACCAGCGGGCGGTGGCCGCCGTGACCCGCGCCATGGACGCCCGTCCCGACGTCGGCGCGCTCCTGCCGCTGCCGCCGGTCGCGGGGCAGGACGGGCGGCACGCGTACGTGCTGGCCGGGGTGCACGGCGACGAGCTGGCCCGGCAGCGCAACCTGCCCGCCCAGCTCGCCACGGCGCGACAGGCCGCCCGCGAGGCGTCGGCGGGCGGCCCGCAGGCTGTGGAGGTGACGATCCTCGGCGTCAGCCGGGCCTTCGCCCAGCTCGCGCACACCGATCTGGCCGACCTGCGGGCGATGGAGACGCGGACCGTCCCGCTGGCCGCGCTGCTGCTCGTGCTCGGGCTGGGCGCGGTGGGGGCCGCGGCCGTCCCGCTGCTGGTGGGCGGCGCGGCGATCCTGACGGCCGCCGGGACGCTCGCCCTGGCCGGCCGGTTCTGGCCCGTCGACTCGACCATCCTGACCTACACCGTCACCATGGCGGTGGGCCTCGGGCTGGACTACACGCTGCTCATCCTGCTGCGCTACCGCGAGGCCCGCTGGGCCGGCCGGCCGCCGCGGGCCGCGGCCGCGCACGCCACGGCCACGGCGGGCAGCACGGTGGCCTGGTGCGCGGTGGCGATCCTCGTCACGTCCTGCGCGCTGCTGATCGTCGGGGTGCCGTGGGCGCGGTCGATGGCGCTGGCGGGCATGCTGGCCGCGTCGGTCACGCTGCTGGCCGCGCTGACGCTGGCCCCGGCGCTGCTGCCGCGGCTGGACCGGTGGCTGGAGCGGGGCACCCTGCCCTGGCGCCGCCCCGGCCGCACGCCACGCCCCGGCCGCACCCCGAGCTTCGGCCGCGCCCCGCGCCCCGGGCGCGCCGAGCGGTCGCCCGCGTGGGTGCGCGGGGCCGGCCACCTGATGCGGCACCCCGTCAGGTACGCCACGGCCGCCGTCCTGGTGCTGCTGCTCGCCGCCCTGCCCGTGCTGCACCTGCGCGCCGGGCTGCACTACGACCGCGACACGCTGGCCGGCACCGACATCGGCACCGGCCTGGCCCGGCTGGAGCGGGACGGCGTGGCCGGGTTGACCAGCCTGGCGCTGCCGCACCCGCCCGGCACGCCCCCGGTGGACACCGCCGCGCTGGCGGCGACGCTGCGGGCCGACCCCCGGGTGTCGCTGGTGGCCGCGTTCGACAACGGCCGGGACCTCACCCTCATGCTGGTCGCCGACCGGTTCGCCCCGGACGGCGCGGAGGCGGCCGGCTTCCTGCGGGACGTGCACGTCCTCGCCGCCCGCCTGCTGCCCGCGGGCCAGCGGGTGCTGGCGGTCGGCCCGGCCGCGCGGCTGGCCGACCTGTCGGCGGCGTCGCTGTCGGGGCTGTGGCGGGTGCTGCTGGTGGTCCTGCTGGCGTCGTTCGCGCTGCTGCTGGTCACCTTCCGCAGCCTGCTGATCCCGCTGAAGGCCGTCGCGATGAACCTGCTGTGCGTGTGCGCCACGTTCGGCCTGCTCACCCTCGCCTTCCAGGACGCCGGGCGCACGCCGGACGTCAACGCGCTGCTGCCGCTGATCATCTTCACCATCGTGTTCGGCCTGTCGCTGGACTACGAGGTCTTCCTCGTGCACCGCGTCTGCGAGCACTACCGCCGCACCGGCGACAACACGGCCGCGGTGCTGCACGGGCTCCGGCACACGGCGCGCCCGATCACGCTGGCGGCGGCGATCATGGCCGTCACGTTCTCCGGGCTGATGTTCACCCGGCGGGTGGACTTCCAGCAGGGCGGGTTCGCGGTGGCCGTCGCGATCGTCCTGGACGCGACCGTGATCCGCATGGTGCTCGTCCCGGCCCTGATGCGGCTGCTCGGGCAGCGCAACTGGTGGCTGCCCGGCGCTCAGCGCCGCAGGAAGGTGGAGACGGCCGGCACCAGCCGGTCGTGGGCGTCCTCCAGCACGTAGTGGCCGGCGTCGCGGTAGGCGTGCACGAGGGCGCGCGGGAGGCGGCGGCGCCACTCGCGCAGCACGACGGGGTCGAAGACGGGGTCGCGCAGCCCCCAGCCGATCAGCACCGGCCGGTCGGCGAACGCGCGCAGGCCGTCCGCGGCCTGGCGCAGCAGCGGCCAGGCCGCGTCGGCGGGGCCGAGCGGGATGTCCTGGACGAAGCGCCGCACGGCCACCCGGTGCGCCGGGTGGCGGCCGGGAGCGAGGAAGGCGGCGCGCACGTCCCGGGGCAGGCGGCGGCGCAGCCCGAACGGCGGCAGCGTGGCCAGCCGGGCGAAGGCGTGGTGCCGCAGGAACAGCCGCTCCCCCACGGCCGTCTCGCGCAGCAGCCAGAACGGCAGCCGCAGCGCCGGCCTGACCCGCTCGCCGTGCGGGTTGGGGAAGGCGGCGCTGTTGAGCACCACCAGGCGGGCGACCCGGCCGGGGTGGCGGGCGGCCCAGGCCAGCCCGATCGGGCCGCCCCAGTCGTGCACCACCAGCGTCCAGCCGCGCTCGGGGACGCCCCGGTCGGCGATGAGGTGGTCGGTCAGGGCGTCGAGGTCGTCCACCCGGGAGGCGAGGGTGTAGGCGTAGCGGTCCTCGCCCGGTTTGTCGGACAGGCCCATGCCGAGGTGGTCGGGGGCCAGGCAGCGGTGCTCGCCGCGCAGCGCCAGGACGAGCCGCCGCCACAGGTAGCTCCAGGACGGGTTGCCGTGCACCATGAGCACGGGAGCGCCCGCGCCCTCGTCCACGTAGTGCTGGCGCAGACCCGAGCGGGTGAGGTAGCGGGACTCGAACGGGAAGTCGGGCAGGCGGGAACGGGTGAGGTCGCGCGGCTCGAACGGGCGGCCGGGCCGGCCGGCGCCGGTGGAGCGGCGGGACGCCGACGGGCGGCCGGGCCCGGGCGGCGTGGCGGGCGGGGTGGCGGGCGGGGTGGCGGGCGGGGTCATGGGCGGCCTCGGCTCTCGCTCGGCGTGTCCGACAGGTGCGCGGCGAGCCGGGTCAGCCCCTCCGCCATGCTGACGCGCGGCGCGTAGCCGAGGTCGCGGCGGGCGGCCGACAGGTCGAACCAGTGGGACGTGGTGGCCTGCGCCACCGCGAACCTGGTGACCGGCGGCCGCGTCCGGACGAGCCGGCAGCCGTGCTCCGCCGCCCCGGCCGCGAGCCGGGCCAGCAGGGCGGGCACCCGGGGCCGCACCGGCCCGAGCCCGGCGGCCGCCAGCAGCCCGTTGACCCACTGCGCGATCGGGACCGGCTCGTCCTGGGCGACGAAGTAGGCACGCCCGGCGGCCGGGCGGCCCGGCGCGAGCACGTCGAGCGCGAGCAGGCAGGCCTCGGCCGCGTTGTCCACGTAGACGGTGTCCACGAGCTTGCCCGGGGCGTGCGGCAGCAGCAGCCGGCCACGCCGGGCCCGCTCGGCGAACCGGGGCAGGAAGTGCGGGTCGCCCGGCCCCCAGATGAGGTGCGGGCGGAGCGCCACGGTGGCCAGCCGCTCGCCGTCGGCGGCGAGCACCAGGCGTTCGGCGGCGGCCTTGGTGGCCGGGTAGGGGGCGAGGTGGCGGCGCGGGTACGGGACCGACTCGTCCACGCCCTCCAGGTCGCCGCCGTCGTGGACGACGCTGGGCGAGGAGACGTGCACCAGGCGGCCGACCCCGGCGCGCAGGCAGGCGTCGACCACGTTGGCCGTGCCGCGCACGTTGACGGCGTGGAAGGCGCGGGCCGGGCCCCAGAGCGCGGCCAGCGCGGCGCAGTGCACGACGGCGTCGTGCCCGGCCACGGCGGCGCGCACCCGGTCGAGGTCGCGGACGTCGCCGGTGCGCTGCAGCACGCCGTGCGCGTCGAGCGCCGGGTGCGGACGGCGCTGCAACGCGGTCACCTGGTCGCCGCGGGCGGCCAGCAGGCGGCACACGGCCTGCCCGAGGAACCCGCCGCCGCCCGTCACCAGCACCCTCATCGCCCCTCCTCCCCGACCCGCCGGGCGGCCCAGGCGGCCAGCAGCGGGCGGCGGATCTTGCTGGCGTGCCGCACGTCCATCGGGAACCCGGGATGCGGCAGCACCTCGGCGATCACCTCGGGGGCGTGGGCGCGGACCCGTTCGAGCGCGTCGCGGCGCTCCCGCCGCGAGAGGCCGGGCTCGCACTCCACGCAGAGCACCGCCCGCGCCCGGCCCGCCGGCCCGACGCCGACGAGCGCGGTCCTGCGCACCCCCGGCAGCCCGTTGACCAGCGGCTCGACCTGGTCGGTGCAGAGGTCGCCGTCCGGGGTGCGGACCCGCTCGCTCTTGCGTCCGGCGAACCAGAGGCGGCCGTGCTCGTCGAGCCGGCCGAGGTCGCCCATGCGGTGCACGGGGGTGCCGCCGTCGTCGATGCGGGCCAGCCCGGTGTCGTACGGGCGGCCGAGGTACGGGTCGCTCACCGCCGGCCCGGCCACGGTGATCTCCCCGACGGCGCCCGGCGGCACCAGCAGGTCGTCCGACCAGCGGGCGACGGGCTCGTCGGTGACCGCGATGAGGCGCACCCGGTTGCCCGGCAGCGGCGTGCCCAGGCAGGTGCCCGCGCCGCGCGCGGTGGCCACGGCGGTCGCGTCGAGCTCGGCCGCGTCCGCGACGCTGACCAGCAGGCATTCGGTGGCCCCGTACACCGAGAGCACCTGGGCGTGCTCCGGCAGGCAGGCCCGGGCGCGGCGCAGGACCGCGTGGGGCAGCGGCGCGCCCGCGCTGAGCACGGTCCCGACGGGGTCGAGGGCCAGGCCGCGCTCCCCGCAGTGGCGGGCCAGCCGGTCCAGCAGCGCGGGCGCGGCGAACAGGCAGGTGACGCCGTGCGCGCGGATCGCGCCGGCCAGGGCGGCCGGGTCGCTGCGGGCGGGGCGGCGCAGGTCGAGGCGGGGAATGACGGAGGAGCAGCCGAGCGCGGGCCCGGCGATCGCGAACGGCGCGAACGTGGAGCAGACGGTCGCGCCGGGGGCCAGCCCGCCCAGGTGGGCCAGCAGCTCGAGCTGCCCGGCCAGGTGCCGGTGCCGGAAGGGCACGCCCTTCGGCACGCCGGTGGAGCCCGAGGTGAACGCGATGAGCGCCGGGTCGTCGCCGTCCGGGGCCGGCCAGGCGTCCGGCTGCGCGGCCGGGCGGCGGGCCAGGGAGAGCAGGTGCGCGCCGACCGTGACCGTGGTCCGCACGCTGCCGCGGGCCCAGCCCAGCAGCACCCGGGCGAGGTGCGCGCGGGGCACCGCGGCGAACGCCTCAGGGGCCGCCTCGGCGAGGCACGCCTTCATGGCCCGCGCGCCGAGCCCCGGGTCGATCAGCACGGGCACGGCCCGCAGCCGGAACAGGGCCATGACCAGCGCGACCAGCTCCCGGCCCGGCGGCACCAGGACCGCGGTCCGTGTCCCCGCGCCGATCCCGGCGCGGCTCAGGGCCAGGGCCGCGCGGCCCACCAGGTCCTCCAGGTCCGCGTACGTGAGCGTCTCGGCGTGGCGGCGGCCGTCGATGCGGCAGGCGACGGCGTCGGGCCGGGCGTGCGCCCAGTGCTCGGTCATGGCCGCGACGCCGGAGAGCTGGGCGTCCATCGACCTCACTCCCTCCGGGTGTGCCGCGTTTTGGGTGATCCGTCACGCGGTAGCTATGTGTAGTGATATGTAACTTTAAGTGACTGGAGTCGAGACATGCGCCGTATCACCGCCGTCATCGCCGCCGCCGTAGCGGCCGCGGCCGTCCTGCCGCTCGCCGCCACCGCGCCCGCCCAGGCCACACCCGCCCCGGCCGCGCCCGCCCAGGCCGCCGGGCCGGTGCCGCCGGGCACCGCCGTGAGCGCCGTGGACTGCGCGCTCGGCCTCGGCGTGCCGCTGCCCAGCCCCGCCAGCGCCTCGCGGCTGGTCTGCGTCGGCGGCACCTACAACGGCCGTCCGGTGGGCGGCATCGCCTGACCGGCCGCGACGGCAAGCCGGCGACCGGACCAGCACCGCCCCGGCGGAAGCGGCCCCAACAGGGCGGCTCGGCAGGCCGGACCAGCAGGCCGAACCAGCAGGCCGGTTCAGCAGGGCGGCTCAGCAGGGCGTGGCCTCCAGGACGGGCACGTCGTCCGGCAGGCTCGCGCCGAAGAACGGCAGCAGCGCGAGCGGGTTGCCGACCGCCGCCGGCCGGGCGCTCTCCACGGCCGGCCCGGTCCCCGGTTCGGTCGCGGGCCGGGCCCCGGCCCTGGTCGCGCGCCCGGTCGCGGGCGCGGCCCCGGGGGCGGCCACCCGGGCAGCCGCCGCGCGAGCGGCAGCAAGAGCCGGCGCGGTCCCAGGAGCGGCGGCTGCCCCGGGAGCGGTGGCCGCCCCAGAAGCCGAGGCCGCCCCAGAAGCCTGGGCTCCGCCGAGAACCGCGGCGGCCCTGAGGGCTGAGGCGGCGCCGAGAACGGGAGCGGCCCCGAGGGCTGAGGTGGTGCCGGGGGCCGGAGCGGCCGCGGGAGCCTGGGCGGGCGGGGCCGCCTCGGCGGCCGCGGGCGTCAGAGGAGCCGGCGCGGGCGGGATGTCCTCCTCCTCGGCCCAGTCCGGATCGGCGGCCGGGGCCGGGGCGGCCGCCGGGATCGCGGCCGACTTCGCGGGCGTGCCCAGAGCCGCCGCCGGCCCGCCGGCCGCGGCGTTGACGAAGGCGGCGAAGACCTGGGCGATGGCGTGCACGGGCACGCGGATGCAGAACTTGCCGATCGCGTCCGCCGGCGACGGCACGGGATCGGCCGCGGCGGGCGGCCCGGTCAGCAGGACGGCGCCGCAGGCGGCGGCGAGTGCGAAGGTGCGCACGGGAACTCCAGGTTTCAGAAAGGCGAGAAGATCAAGGTGGCGTTGTGACCGCCGAAGCCGAAGGAGTTGGACATCACCGGCCCGGGCGGCATGGGCCGGACCTCCGCGACGACGTCGATGTCGCACTGCGGGTCCAGCGTGGTGAGGTTGGCGGTGGGCGGGACGGCCGACTCGTTGAGCGCGAGCACGGCGGCCACGGCCTCGATGGCGCCGGCGGCCCCGATGGCGTGCCCGGTCACCCCCTTGGTGGAGGTGACCGGCACCCGGACGTCGCCGAACACCTGTCCGACCGCCCGCGCCTCGGCCAGGTCGTTGAGCGGGGTGCCGCTGCCGTGCGCGTTGACGTGCGCGATCTCGCCCGGGGTCAGCGCGGCGTCGGCGAGCGCGGCGCGCATGCAGCGCGCGGCCCCGTCGCCCGCCTCGGGCGGCGCGGTGATGTGGTGGGCGTCGGAGGAGAAGCCGAGGCCGGACAGCTCGGCGTAGACGCGGGCGTCGCGGGCCAGCGCGGCCTCCAGCCGCTCCAGGACGACGAACGCGGCCCCCTCGGCCAGCACGAACCCGTCGCGGTCCCGGTCGAAGGGCCGGCTGGCGCGCTCCGGCGCGTCGTTGCGCCGGGACAGGGCACGGCAGCGGTCGAAGGCCAGCAGCACGGTCGGCGTGACGGACGCCTCGGCCCCGCCGGCGATCACCAGGTCGGCGCTGCCGTCGCGGATCAGCCGGGCGCCCTCGGCGATGGCGTGCGCCCCGGACGCGCACGCGGTGGTCACCGACAGGCTGGGGCCGAGGATGCGGTGGCGGATGCTGATCGCGGCGGCCATCGCGTTGTGCATGATCATGGGCACGTGCAGCGGGCCGGGGTTGCCGCGGCCCAGGTGGCGGTTGTCGAGCAGGTCCGCCTCGTAGGTGGCGACGCCGCCGAAGCCGCTGCCGGTCACGACCCCCTGCCGCTCGGGCGGCGTCCGGACGGGGCCGGCGTCGTCCATGGCGTCGCCGGCCGCGCAGACGGCGAGCTGCGCCACCCGGTCCAGGCGGGCGGCCTGCTTGGGCGTCAGGTAGGCCTCGACGTCCAGGTCGGGGACCTGGCAGGCGAACCCGGCGCCCAGCCCCTCGGTGTCGAAGGAGGTGATGCGGCGGGCGGTGGAGCGGCCGGCCAGCAGCGCGTTCCACAGGTCCTTGGGGTGCGCGCCGGCGGGGGTGCGCACGCCGAGGCCGGTGACGGCGACCCGGGCCCGCCCGCCGCCCGGCGCTCCCGGGCTCATCCCAGCCGCTCCGCGGCCAGTTCCCTGGCGCGCTCCAGCACGTCGCCCACGGTCCGCACGTCGGCCAGCGCCTCGCGCGGCAGCGGGCCCCATTCGTCCTCCAGGGTGACGTGCAGTTCGGCGAGGTCCAGGCTGTCGGCCTCCAGGTCCTCGCGCAGCCGCGCGTCCTCGGTGACCCGGCTCGGGTCGACCTTCAGGATGCTCGCGCACCGCTCGCGTACCACCGTCAAGATCTCTTCGTCGCTCACGCCCGGTTCCTTTCGCGCAGGTCAGCGTGGTGGTCGTGTCGCCTAGCCTCGCCGATGAGGGGAAAGATGATCACTTGTGACGCGACGTCCGCCGTTAAGGAATCGACCAAGTTTGCCCGTCCGGCGGTTCGTGGGCCGGGCGCGCGCCCCCGCGCTCCCTAGGGTGGGCCGCACGGGGACATGAGGGGGGATGGGCATGCGCTACGCCCACGTGGCCGGGGTGGCCGTACACCTGCCGGAGCGGACTCTCACCAGCGCCGAGCTGGAGGAGGAGCTGGCCGCCCGCAATCCCGGCGTGCCGATCCCGCGCGGCCTGATCGAGCACGCCACGGGGGTGCGGCGGCGGCACCTCGCCGAGCCGGGGCAGCGGGCCGCCGACCTCGCCGTGCTGGCGGCCAGGGAGCTGCTGGCGGAGACGGGCCACGTCCCGCCGGCCCTCGACCTGATCATCTACGCCGGGGTCAGCAGCGACGCCATCGAGCCCGCCACCGCGCACCTGGTGGCGGCGGGGCTGGGCGCGGGCTGCCCGGTGTTCGACGTCCGCAACGCCTGCAACAGCGTCGCGAACGCGATCGAGCTGGCCGAGGCGCTCATCGTGGCCGGCCGCTACCGCACGGTCCTCATCGCCTGCGGCGAGATCGCGACCGCGATCACCCGCTGGCGGCTGGGCCCGGCCGACGACTACGCCGCCGTCCTGCCCTCCTACACCGTCTCCGACTCGGGCGCCGCCGTGCTGCTGGAGGCGGCGAGCACGCCGGGCGTCCTCGGCCACCGCTTCTGCGCCCACTCCCCCTCCTGGGAGGCGGCGATCGTGCCGATCACGCGCGCCCCGGAGGGCGGGCTGGAGATCGGCCACTTCAGCGTCGACTTCCACGACCTGGCCCTCGGCATCTGCAAGCTCGACCTGGACGTGCTGCGCCGGCCCCTGACCGACCGCGGGCTGGACTGGGCCGACATGGCGGCGATCTGCGTCCACCAGGCCTCGCTGCCGTCCCTGCACGCCTTCTGCGAGCTCGCCGGGATCCCGGTGGACAAGGTCGAGGTGACGATCGAGGAGCACGGCAACCTGGTGGCCTCCACCCTGCCGGCGCAGCTCGCGCAGGCGGTCAGGGCCGGCCGGGTGCGGCGCGGCGACCTGGTGGCGCTGGTGGGGGTGGCCGGCGGCGTGGGCGCGGGCACCGTGCTCCTGCGCTGGTGACAACGGACCGACCGACAAGGAGCACGACGATGCCCGTTCCCGCATTCCTGGCCATCGCCCTGATGGCGGCCGCCGTCCCGGCCGCCGCCGTCCCGGCCGCCGCTGTTCCCCAGGACACGCTGACCTGCCGGGTCGGCACGTCACCCGGCCGGCCGGTGACCTTCACCCCGGCCGTGGGGTTCCTGCCGCGCCCGGTCACCGCCAAGGCGGCGCTCGTCCTCACCGGGTGCGCCGGCACGGGCGCGGCGGCCGGGCTGCGCTCGGGCCGCATGACGGTCCACGGCACCGGCCGGGCCTTCTGCACCGGCGTCCAGGACGTCCACGGCAAGGGCCGCATCACCTGGTACGACGCGGCGGGCCGGCCGGCGGGCGTGTCCGCCCTCCGGCCGGCCGTCAACCAGGTGCAGAGCTACAACCCCGGCGACATGCTGCTCGGCGGCACCATCGCCAAGGGGCCGCTGGCGGGGGCCCGGGTGAGCGGCACGGCGACCCCGACGACGGACGTCAGCGGCTGCGTCGCCAGGGGCCTGACCGCCGTCGAGGGCACCGGCACGATCACGTTCACGACCTGACCCGTCAGTCCACCTCCACGACGGCCTGGGTGAACTGGGCGGAGTACAGCCGGGCGTAGGCGCCTTCGGCGGCCAGCAGCGACTCGTGCGTGCCCTGCTCGACGATGCGGCCGTCCTCCATGACCAGGATGAGGCTGGCGTCGCGGATCGTGGAGAGCCGGTGCGCGATCACGAAGCTGGTGCGGCCCTCGCGCAGGGTGCTCATCGCCCGCTGGATGAGCACCTCGGTGCGGGTGTCGACCGAGCTGGTGGCCTCGTCCAGGATGAGGATCGCCGGGTCGGACAGGAACGCCCTGGCGATGGTGATGAGCTGCTTCTCGCCCGCGCTGACCGTGCCGCCCTCCTCGTCGAGGACGGTGTCGTAGCCGTCGGGGAGGGTGAGCGCGATGCGGTCCACGTGGGCGGCCCTGGCGGCGGCCTCGATCTGCTCGCGGGTGGCGTTCTCGGCGCCGTAGCCGATGTTCTCCGCGATCGTGCCGCCGAACAGCCAGGTGTCCTGGAGCACCATGCCGATGTTGGAGCGCAGCTCCTCGCGCGACATCGTGGCGATGTCGACGCCGTCGAGCGTGATGCGGCCGCCGGTCACCTCGTAGAAGCGCATGACGAGGTTGACCAGCGTGGTCTTGCCCGCTCCCGTGGGGCCCACGATGGCCACCGTCTGCCCGGGCTCGACGGTGAGCGACAGGTTGTCGATCAGCGGCCGGTCGGGGGCGTAGCGGAAGGACACGTCCTCGAACGCCACCCGGCCCCTGACCCGCTCGGGACGGGCGGGCTCGGCCGGCTCCGGCGACTGCTCGGCGGCGTCCAGCAGCTCGAAGACCCGCTCGGCGGAGGCGACGCCCGACTGGACGAGGTTCGCCATGCCGGCCACCTGGGTCAGCGGCTGGCTGAACTGCCGCGAGTACTGGATGAAGGCCTGCACGTCGCCGAGCGAGATGGAGCCGGTGGCCACCTTGAGCCCGCCGACCACGGCGACCAGCACGTAGTTGAGGTTGCCGATGAACATCATCGCCGGCTGGATGGCGCCGGAGATGAACTGGGCGCGGAAGCTGGAGGTGAACAGCGCCTCGTTGTGCCGCTCGAAGGTCTCGGCGGCCTCCTTCTGCCGGCCGAACACGCTGACCAGGGTGTGGCCGCCGTACATCTCCTCGATGTGGCCGTTGAGCTTGCCGGTGGAGGACCACTGCTTGATGAACTGCGGCTGCGACCGCTTGCCGATGACCGTGGTCACCCACACCGAGACCGGCACCGTGACCAGCGCGATGAGGGCGAGCACCGGCGAGATCCAGAACATCATGGCCAGCACCCCGAGCACGGTCAGCACCGACGAGATGAGCTGGCTCATCGTCTGCTGGAGGGTCTGGGCGATGTTGTCGGTGTCGTTGGTGGCGCGGCTCAGGATCTCGCCGCGCGGCTGGCCGTCGAAGTAGCTGAGCGGCAGCCGCGACAGCTTGGCCTCGATGTGCTCGCGCAGCCGGGACGCGGCCCGCTGCACGACGACGGTGGTGAGCTGGAACTGCACGATGCCGAGCAGCGCGGCCAGCACGTAGACCGCCAGCACCCAGGCCAGCACCTGGGCGAGCGCGGTGAAGTCGATGCCCTGGCCGGGCACGACGTGCATGGCGGCGACCATGTCGGCGAAGGTGTCCTGGCCGCGGGCGCGGAGCCCGGCGACGGCCTGCTCCTGGGTGACCCCGGCGGGGAGCTGGGCGCCGACGATGCCGGAGAAGATCAGGTCGGTGGCGTGCCCGAGGATCCTGGGCCCGGCGACGGTCAGCGCGACGCTGGCCGCGCCGAGCGCCAGGACGACGCCGAGCAGCGCCCGCTCGGGCCGCAGCAGCCGCAGCAGGCGGCGCAGGGTGCCGCGGAAGTCGAGGGCCTTCTCGGCGGGCCCGCTCATCATCCGGGCGGGCCCGAACCCGGGTTGCGGGCGGCGCGCGGGGGCTTGCGTGGTCACGCTGCTGCCTCCTGTTCGGTGAGCTGGGACAGCACGATCTCCCGGTACGTCGGGCAGTCGTCCATCAGCTCGGCGTGGGTGCCGCTGCCGACCAGGCGGCCCTCGTCCAGGACGAGGATGCGGTCGGCGTCGCGGATCGTGCTGACCCGCTGGGCCACGATGACGATCGTGGCGTCGGTGATCTCCTCGGCCAGCGCGGCCCGCAGCCGGGCGTCGGTGGCGTAGTCGAGGGCGGAGAAGGAGTCGTCGAACAGGTAGATCTCGGGGCGGTGCACGAGGGTCCTGGCGATGGCCAGGCGCTGGCGCTGGCCGCCGGAGACGTTGGTGCCGCCCTGGGCGATGGGCTCCTCCAGGCCGCCGGGCATGGCCTCGACGAAGTCGCGGGCCTGGGCCACCTCCAGGGCCCGCCACAGCTCCTCGTCGGTGGCGTCGGGGCGGCCGTAGCGGAGGTTGGAGGCGACGGTGCCGGAGAAGAGGTAGGGGTTCTGCGGGACCAGGCCGACCGTGCGGGCGAGCACGGCGGGGTCGAGCCGGCGCACGTTCACGTCGTCCACCAGCACCTCGCCGGCGCTCGCGTCGAACAGCCGCGGGATGAGGTTGAGCAGGGTGGTCTTGCCGCTGCCGGTGCTGCCGATGATCGCGGTGGTGCGGCCGGGCCGCGCCGTGAAGCTGACGCCGCACAGCACCGGCTCCTCGGCTCCCGGGTAGCGGAAGTCGACCGCGCGCAGCTCCAGCTCGCCGATGCGGCGCTCGGGGGTGACGGGCTCGGCCGGCGGGTGCACGGTCGGCTCGGTGCCGAGCACCTCCTCGATGCGCTCGGCGCAGACCTCGGCGCGCGGGATCATGAAGAACATGAACATCGCCATCATCACGGACATGAGGATCTGCATGAGGTAGGAGATGACGGCGGTCAGCGCGCCGACCTCCATGCTGCCGTCGGCGATGCGGTGGCCGCCGAACCACACGACGGCGACGCTGGAGAGGTTCACCACCAGCATGACCGTGGGGAACATCAGCGCCATCAGCCGGCCGACGCGCAGCGAGACGTCCGTCAGCTCGTGGTTGGCGACGCCGAAGCGGTCGCGCTCGTGCTGGTCGCGGACGAAGGCGCGGATGACGCGGATGCCGGTGATCTGCTCGCGCAGCACCTGGTTGATGCGGTCGATCCGGTCCTGCATGATCTTGAACAGCGGCCGCATGCGCGCGACGACCAGCGCCACGATGAGGATCATCAGCGGCAGCACGACCAGCAGCAGCGACGACAGCGCCACGTCCTGGTTCAGCGCCAGCACGATGCCGCCGACGCACATGATCGGCGCCGCCACCATCATGGTGAAGGTCATGAGGACGAGCAGCTGGATCTGCTGCACGTCGTTGGTGGTCCGGGTGATCAGGGACGGCGCCCCGAACTTGTTGACCTCCTGCACGGAGAAGTCCTGCACCCGGTGGAAGATCGCGGCCCGCAGGTCGCGGCCGAGCGCCATGGAGGTGCGGGCGCCGTAGTAGACGGCGACGACCGAGCAGACGATCTGCACGAGGGTCACACCGAGCATCACCAGCCCGATGCGCAGGATGGTGGCGGTGTCGCCCCGGACGACGCCGTCGTCGATGATGTCGGCGTTCAGCGTGGGGAGATAGAGCGTGGCCAGCGTCTGGACGAACTGGAAGAGCACGACGAGCGTGATCTCTTTCCCGTACGGCCTGAGCTGGGCCCGCAGGAGACGGAGCAGCATCAGGGGGCGCTTTCTGTCGCAGGGGCGGGTAAGGGCCGCACGAGCAGCCCGTCGAGCAGGATGGAGACGATCTCCTCGTCGTCCATGTCGTCGAAGTCGCCGCCCATGCCGAAGCCGTGGTGCACGCGGGTGGCGATCAGCATGAGCAGCAGGTGCGCCGCGGCCTCGGGCGAGCGGCGCAGCCGGTCGCCGTCGGGCCTGACGAGGTCGGCGAGCGCGGCGGCGAGCATTCCCCTGAAGGAGATCATCCGCTGGTGGAACTCGGCGTCCTCGGCCATCAGCTCCCGCGGCACCGAGATGAGGTTGGCGTTGGCCATCATGCCCGAGCGCAGCATCGTGACCGCCTCCAGCAGCCGCTCGCGCAGGCCGAGCCCCCGGTCGATGGCGGCGAGCCGGTCGGTCACGGGCCGCGGGTCGAAGGCGTTCATCACCGTCGCCCGCAGCAGCGACAGCTTGTCGGGGAAGACGCCGAAGATGGTGCCCTCGGCCACGCCGGCCGCCTCGGCGATCTGCCGCGTGCTGACCGCGGTGCCGTGCTCGCGCAGCAGGGGAAGCGTGGCGGCGATGAGCGCGGCACGTCGTTCGTCCGGCGCCATGGCCGGCACTCTCCGCCGTTTGGTCATGAGAAGAGTCTAATGAGCGAGTACTCACTCGTTCAAACCGTTTTACGGGGATCGGCCATTGACACCCCGCGGCCTCGGAAAATAGGTTGATCCAGGAAAAGTGATCGATCACTTTACGAGGAGTGCCCGTGCCTGACCTGCCGTCCCCGATCCGCGTCGCCGTCGTCGGAGCCGGGGGCATCGCGAGCGGCGTCCACCTGCCCGCCCTGGCCGCCGCCGGGGACGCGGTGCGCGTCACCGCCGTCTGCGACGTCGACCCGGCCCGCGCCGCCGCGCTGGCCGACGCCCACGGCATCCCGGGACGCCACACCGACCTGGCCGCCCTGCTGGCCGAGGAGTCCCCCGACCTCCTCGTGATCGCCACGCCGCCCGTCGCGCACCGCGAGGCGGTCATCGCCGGCCTGCGGGCGGGCGCCTGGGTGTGGTGCGAGAAGCCGCCGACGCTGTCCCTGGCCGAGTACGACGAGATCGCCGCCTGCGAGAAGGACGGCGGCCCCTACGCCGGCTACGTCTTCCAGCACCGCTTCGGCAGCGCCGCCCGGCGGCTGCGGCAGCTCATCGCCGGCGGCGAGCTGGGCACGCCGCACGTCGCGGTGTGCAACACGCTGTGGTACCGCGGCCACGACTACTTCGAGGTGCCCTGGCGGGCCAAGTGGGACACCGAGGGCGGCGGCCCCACCATGGGCCACGGCATCCACCAGATGGACCTGCTGCTCCACCTGCTCGGCGACTGGGAGGAGGTGCACGCCGTGGCCGCCACGCTCGGCCGCCGCACCGAGACCGAGGACGTGTCGCTGGCCGTCGTGCGCTTCGCCAACGGCGCGGTCGGCTCGATCGTCAACAGCGTGCTGTCGCCGCGCGAGACCAGCTACCTGCGCTTCGACTTCGCCGACGCCACCGTCGAGGTCGAGCACCTGTACGGCTACGACAACGCCGACTGGCGCTGGACGCCCGCGCCGCACGTCACCGACCAGGACAGGATCGCCGGCTGGCCGCCCGGCGAGAACGTCCCCAGCTCCCACCGCGCCCAGCTCGACGCGCTGCTGTCCGCCATGCGCGCGGGCGAGCGCCCGCCGGTGAGCGGCGCCGACGGCCGCCGCGTGATGGAGCTGATCACCGGCATGTACCAGTCGGCCTTCACCGGCCGCCCCGTCCGCCGGGCCGAGCTCGACCCCGCCAACCCCTTCTACCACGCGCTCCACGGCGGCGACCCGGCCCGCGCCGCCGCCGTGCTGCAGCGGGAGGACCACCATGCCTGAGCCGAAGCTCGCCGTCCGCGACGCCGGCGACTCCCTGATCGTCACCGCCGGCGACGTGGAGATCGCGCACTACGTCCACCGCCCCGGCGCCCCCGCCGCCGAGGCCCCCAAGCCGTTCCTGCACCCGCTCCGCACCCTGTCCGGCGCTCCCCTGTCGGTGCACCGGCCGTGGGACCACCGCTGGCACAAGGGCCTGCAGATGACCTGGGCCCACCTGTCGGGGCAGAACTTCTGGGGCGGGCCCACGTACTCGGCCGGGCGCGGCTACCAGTGGGAGGACAACCTCGGCCGCATGGAGCACGACGGGTTCACCGAGGTGTCCGCCGACGGGGACCGGGTCGTGATCGAGGAGAGCCTGCGCTGGATCACCGCCCAGGACGAGCACTGGATCACCGAGCGGCGCCGCCTGGCCTTCCACTCCGCCGACGCCGGCCGCGGCCTGTGGGCGCTGGACTTCGCCACCGAGCTGCGCAACGTCCGTGGCGCCCCGCTCGACCTCGGCAGCCCCACCACGCACGGCCGGCCGCTCGCCGGGTACGCCGGCTGGTTCTGGCGCGGCCCCCGCTCCTGGACCGGCGCCGCGATCCTGGCGGCCGGCGGCCGGGGCGGCGAGGAGATGATGGGCGAGCAGGCCCCGTGGCTGGCCATGACCGGGCAGCACGACGACCTCGACGGCGGCGGCACCGTGCTGGCCTTCGCCGGCCGCTCCAGCGCGGCCGTGCCGATCAAGTGGTTCGTCCGCAGCTCGGCGTTCGCCGCGATCGCGCCCTCCCCCGCCTTCGACGAGGAGATCGCGCTGGCAAGCGGCGACGCCCTGGAGCTCGCGCACCGCCACGTCTTCGTGGACCGCGTGTGCGAGCGGGCCGAGCTGGAGGAGCTGGGCGCGGAGTTCGCGCTGTGACGCCGCTCTTCCCCGGCGCCACCTCCGTCAGCGACCTCCAGGTCTACGACTGGGCCTGCCCGGACGGCGGGCACGGCGGCACCCCGCACCTGCACACCGTCTCCACCGAGGCGTACGTGGTGACCGGGGGCCGCGGCGAGGTGCACACGCTGAGCGCCGCCGGCTTCGCCCGCGACCGGCTGGAGCCGGGCTCGGTGCTCTGGTTCTCCCCCGGCACCGTGCACCGGCTGGTCAACGAGGACGGGCTGCGGCTGGTGGTGATCATGCAGAACGCGGGGCTGCCCGAGGCCGGCGACGCCGTGCTCACCTTCCCCGCCGACGTCCTCCGCGACCGGGACGCTTACCTGGCCGCCGCCGCCCTCCCGGCCGGCGGCACGGAGGACGAGCGGGCCGCCGCCGCCCGGGCCCGCCGCGACCTCGCGATCACCGGCTTCCGGCAGCTTCTCGCGGACGTCGGGGAGCGGGGCGGCGCGGCGCTGGCGGAGCTGCACCGGCTGGCCGCCGCGCTCGTCCGGCCCCGGGTGGAGGCGTGGACGGAGCTGTGGCGCGACAGCGTCGAGGCCGAGACCGAGCGCACCCGCGCCCGGCTCGCGGCGCTCGCCGCCGGCGAGCACGACCACCTCGGGCAGGCCGCGGTGGTGCGCACCGCGCCCCGGCCCGGCCCCCGCGCCTTCGGCATGTGCGGCCGCCTCCGGACCTGGGCCCCGCTGCCCTGACCTCCCTCGGAGCAGGGCAGGACCCGCCTCAGGGCAGGACCCGCCTCAGGGCAGGACCCGCCTCAGGGCAGGACCACCGTCGTCAGCGAGCGGGGCGGGAACGTTACCGCCCCGCCCGCGACCGGCGCGGGCGCCAGCGAGGCGTCCTCGTCGGTCAGGTACGCCCGCGCCCCTTCGCCGACCCCGTCCCAGGTCAGCGCCGTCATGCCGGTGTTGAGCACGACCACCGCGCGCGAGCCGTCGAGGTTGCGGAACGCCGACACGCGCAGCGCCGCCCTGGCCGGCACCGCCTCGATGCGCACCGCGCCCGGCCGGACGAACCGGCTCCAGGCGGCCAGCGCCCACAGCCGCTTGGAGACGCGGTAGTCGCGGGCGTCCTCGTCGACCAGCAGCAGCGCCCTGGTGCTGCCCGTCGAGGCGCCCAGCCAGTAGAGGTAGGCCGAGACGTTGCCAAGGGTCAGCGCGTCGTGCACGGCCGAGGCGACGGTGAAGCCGTCGGAGCCGCTGCCGTCGTACCAGCGGGCGGTCCAGGCGGTGCCGCTCGGGTTCCACTCCGACATCCACGTCGGACGCCTCGCCGACAGCGGGAAGTCCACCGGCGTGGCGTAGCCGTGCCCGCTGTAGACCCGCACCCAGCGGCGGGCCTCCGGGTCGGCCTCGATGGCCGCCGTGTACGCCTTCGCCTCCGTCCAGCCCAGCGACTCGCAGCACACCAGCCCCACCCCGGCCGCGCGCGGGCCGAGCACCTTGACGAACTCGGCCGCCTCCTCCGGGGTGAAGCGCATCGAGGCGTGCGGGGCGGTCCAGTCGGGCTCGTTGGCGAAGCCGAGGTCGGTGATCCGCACCCCCTCCTCGGCGTAGAACCTGGTGTACTGCACCAGGTAGTCCGCGTACGCCCGCCGCCACTCGGGCTTGAGCCGGCCGCCGTGCCGCTCCTGGCCGGTGTCCTTCATGTAGCCGGGGGCGCTCCAGGCGACGGCGACGAACCGCCGCACCCCGTACGCCTGGGCGGCCTTGGCCATCCAGACCTGGCTGTTGTCGTCGCCGTCCCAGACGTACCTGGGCGGGGCGTCCGGGCCGCCCGGGTCCTCGGGCTGGATGGAGACCATCGCGTCGTACGGGGCGCCCGACGGGGCCGAGCCGATGCCGAGGCGCAGGATGCTGAGGCCCGCGCCCTTCTCGGCGCTGAACCACAGGTCCAGGATCTCCCGCTGCTTGTCCTCCGGCAGCGCCCTGACGAGCTCGTTGCGCCGGAAGGCCGTGGAGAAGCCGAACCCGTCGATCGTCTGGTGCCGCACGCGATCGTCGATGGCGATCACCGGGGGTTCGTTCGTCACGGCAACTCCGAGCGGGGTGCGTCCTCAGGCCGCCGGCGGGGGGCCGGCCGTCTCGCGGATGATAATCCGGTTGATCGATCGCGCGGGAGGCTCGGGGGCGGGCTCGCCGCGTACTTCCGCGATCAGCCGGGCGACGGCCTCGCGTCCCTGCACCTCGCGGTCGACGGCCACGGTGGACAACGACGGGGTGGCGAAGCGGCCCAGCTCCTCGTCGTCCCAGCCGAAGACGCTGAGGTCGCCGGGGACGCGCCAGCCGCGGTCCAGCGCGGCGCGCACCGCGCCCATGGCGACGTGGTCGTTGGCGGCGACGACGGCGGTGACGCCGCAGCCGTCCGGCAGGGCCCGTACGGCGTCGTAGCCGGACTGCGGGCTCCAGTCGCCGGGGGCGACGCTGTACGAGGTGAGCCCGCGGCGCGCGATCGTGTCCTCGTAGACGCGCCTGCGGTTGCGCGCGGAGGCGAAGTCCTGCGCCCCGGCGATGTGCAGGAAGACCCGGTGGCCGAGCCCGGCGAGGTAGTCGATGATCTCGGCGACCGGGGAGGCGTCGGCCAGCTCGTTGACGCCGCGCAGGTGGTCGTCGTAGTCGCCGGTGACGACCAGCGGGACGGGCGAGCCGGCCGGGTCGAGGGCCAGCGGCGACAGCGACAGGACGCCCTCGACCTGCCCCGACGCGGCCAGCTCCAGCACCCGCGCGGCCCGGTCGGCGGCGTCGCCCTCGACGCTGACCACCTCCAGCTGGAACCCTTCGGCGTGCGCGGCGGCGGAGGCGGCCCGCAGCAGCCGCACCGGCCACAGGTGGGCGGAGGCGGGCAGGGCGATCGCCAGCCGGTTGGTGCGGCGGGTGCGCATGGAACGGGCGACGAGGTTGGGCCGGTAGTTGAGCTCCTGCACGACCAGATCGATCTTCCTGCGGGTCTCCGGCTTCAGGCCCTCGTTGTGCCGGAAGTAGCGGGAGACGGTCTGGTGGGAGACGCCGGCGCGGCGGGCCACCTCGTGGATCGTGACGCGCGGCGTGTCGGGCTGGCCCACGGGACCCCTCTCCTCGTCCTCGCTCCGTCGCGGCCAGCCTATCCGCCGGCCGCGCCCGCCGCCGCGGCCCGGACGGCCGCCTCAGCGCGGGATCGCCGCCCCCCGGACCCGGCTCGCGGGCACGACGGCCGCCGCCACCGCGAGCGCGCCGCACAGCGCGGTCACCCCGGCCACCGCCTCCCACGGCACGTCGAACGGGACGGGGCCGGACAGCCGCAGCAGCGCGGCGTACAGGCCGAGCAGCCCGAGCGCGGTCACGGCGGCGGCGAGCAGCACGCCCACGGCCACGACCAGCAGCGCCTCGCCCGCCGCGTACCGGACGAGCTGCGCCCGGGTGGCGCCGAGCAGGCGCAGCGCGCCGTGCTCGGCGGCCCGGTCGGGCGCGGCCATCAGCAACGTGCCGATCATCGTGATCACGGTGTAGCCCAGCATGATCGCGAGCACCGCCAGCAGGCCGAGGCGGCCGGCGGACGCCTTCCCCTCGGCGACCTCCGCCGCCCAGACGTCCCTGGTCACCACCCGCGCGTTGTGCCCGGCCGCGGCGTCCCGCAGCGCCGCCGCCAACCCGGCGGAGCCGGACCCCGGCACGCCGGAGGGGCGCGGGACCACGTAGGCGGCCGACGGGAGGGCGGCGGGCGCGTTCGCCGGGGTGACGTAGGCGTCGGCGGGCGCGCCCGCGCCGAGCAGCGCGACGACCGTCAGCGACACCCGCCCGCCGTCCGCCCGCCAGAGCGTCACCCGCTCTCCCAGGCCCAGCTCCCACGTCGGCGAGACGGCGATCGTGTCGTCCCGCAGCCCCGGCAGCGAGCCGGCGGTCACCGGCACCGCCAGGGTCCGGGTGAGCGCGGCCGGGTCCACGGCCTCGGCGGTCCGGCGGATGAGCTGGGTGCCCTCCCCTTCCAGCGTGTAGAGGACGGTTTCGGCCGCGGTGGTGACGTCGGCCTCGGGGACGGCCCGCAACCGCTCCACGAGCTGCCGGTCCAGTCCGGCCGTCCCGGTGGGCAGCACCAGGTGGGCGGCGCGGACGGGCGCGGTGCGCGTCGCGGCCCCGGTGGCGTCGGTGAGCGCCGCGCCGCCCAGCAAGGTGGCGGCCAGGGCGACGGTGACCAGGACCGGCGCGGCCGTCGCGGCGGTCCGCCGGGTCGAGGCGAGCGCGCCGGCCGCGACCACGAGCCCGCCCGCCCCGCGCAGCCGGGCCAGAGGTACGGCCAGCAGCCGCGCGACCGGCCGGACGAGGAGCGGGGCGAGCAGCCCGGCCGCGGCCACCAGCAGCATGACGACCGGCATGAATGTCTTGTCGTTGGTCGCCGCGGCCGGGTCGGTGAAGGCGTTGACCAGCAGCGAGATCACCGCCGTGGCGAGCAGGCCGCCGCCGGCGAGCAGGCGTCCGGGCGTCATCACCCGGGGCTCCACGGCCGCCTCGCGCATCGCCTCGGCGGGACGCACCCGCCCCGCCCGGCGGGCGGCCACCGCCACGCCGGCCGCGGCGGCCAGCAGCCCCGGCGGCGAACGCGACGACGGCGGGCACGGGCGTGGCGGCGGGCGTCAGCCAGCCGGGCGCCATGCCGAGCCCGGCGAACAGCCGCAGCAGCCGCCCGGCGGCGAGCGGGCCGGTCAGCGCGCCGAGCGCGGCGGCGGCGACGGCCACCAGCAGCGCCTCGCCGTACAGCAGCCGCCGTACCTGGCGGGCGGTCGCGCCGACGGTGCGGAGCAGCGCGAACTCACGGCGGCGCAGGCCGACCGCGAAGGCGAACGTGGAGGAGACCGCGAAGACGGCGACGAACGCGGCGAAGGCGGCGGCGATGCCGGCGATGGTGCCGGCGTTGTCGCGCGCCTCCTCGTCGGCCTGCCGGAACGGGTCGAGCAGCGCCCGCTCCGCCCCGCTCAGCACCCGCGCCCGTTCCGACACCACCGGCCCGGTCCCCGCGTCCCCGGGAGGCGCCCCGCGGGACGCCGCTCCGGGCCCCGCTCGGTGTCCCGCCGCGGTCAGGGCCGCGCGGACCTCGGCGGCGGGCCGCCACACGGCCACGGCGTCCACGCGCGGCGACAGCAGGGCCGCCCGCCCGCCCGTGAAGAACACGGTCGGCTGCGCCCCCGGCGAGGCGAGCCCCACCACCCGGTACGCCCGGGCCCCCTCGGCCGTCACCACCCGCACCCGCTCCCCCGGCCTGGCCCCGCCGGTCACCACGATCTCGTCGTCCCCGGCGGGCGCACGGCCCGCGACCAGCGGCTGCGGCGCCGTACGGGCCGCCGCCCACGGTCGCCCGACGGCCGGCGGCCCTCCGGCGAGCTGCGCCGGAAGACCCGGTCCAGCACGGCCCCGGCAGCCGCGCCACCAGCCCGGCGGCCAGCGCGGGTGCCAGGCCGCGCGGCTCGGCCAGCGGCGCCGCGCTCTCGCCGAACCGGCTCCGTACCAGGATGCGCTCGTCGGGCGCGACCACGACGGGCGTCGCGGCGTACCGCTGCGGCCCCCGCCCCGGCGAGATGAGGGCGGCGGCCAGCACCTGCCCGAGCGCGGCCATCAGCGCCGCGCCGAGCGCGAGGGCGGCGAACGTGCCCGCGAACGACACCCACTGCACCCGCAGCGTGGACCAGGCGAGCCTCAGCACGACGCCTCCAGGTGCAGCATGCGGGTGGCGATCTCCTCCGTGCGGGGATCGCGCAGCTCCCCGTAGATCCGGCCGTCGGCCAGGAACACGACGCGGTCGGCGCAGGCGGCCGCCACCGGGTCGTGGGTGACCATGACGACGGTCTGCGCCTGCCCGTCCACCAGGTCGCGCAGCAGGCGCAGCACCTCCCGGCTGGTGGCGGCGTCGAGCGCGCCGGTGGGCTCGTCGGCGAACAGCACGGCCGGCCGGGTGACGAGCGCGCGGGCGATGGCCACGCGCTGCTGCTGCCCGCCGGACAGCTCCGCGGGCCGGTGCCCCGCCCGCTCGGCCAGGCCCACGGCGGCCAGGCTCTCCAGGACCTGGCGGTGGCCGGGGCGGCGGCCGGCCAGGCGCAGCGGCAGGGCCACGTTCTGGGCGGCGGTGAGCGACGGCAGCAGGTTGAAGGACTGGAAGACGAACCCGATGCGGTCGCGCCTCAGCAGCGTCAGCCTCCGGTCGCCGAGCGCCGCGAGGTCCTGGCCGTCCACGACGACCCGGCCGGAGCTGGGCCGGTCGAGCCCGGCCGCGCACTGGAGCAGGGTGGACTTGCCCGACCCGGACGGGCCCATCACGGCGGTGAACGTCCCGGCGGCGAAGCCGATCGACACGTCGTCGAGCGCCGTGACGCCGTGTGCGTAGTGTCTGGTGACCCCGATCAGGTCGACCACGTGCGGGGGATTCATGGACGACGACGCTAGGGACCGCGGTGTCCGGCCGGTACCGGACGAGTGACTAGGATGCGTGCGTGCTTCGGGGCCGGGAGTCGGAACAACGTGCGGTGGACGCGCTGCTCGACGGGGCCCGCGCGGGCCGTTCCGGCGTGCTGGTGGTCAGGGGCGAGCCGGGCATCGGCAAGACGGCGCTGCTGGCCTACGCCGAGGAGCGGGCGCACGGCCTGCGGGTGCTGCGCGGCCCTGGCGTCGAGACCGAGGCCGACCTGCCGTACGCCTCGCTGCACCTGCTGCTGCGCGACGGGCTGGACCGGCTGGCCGCGCTGCCCGGGCCGCAGGCGGCGGCGCTGGCGGGCGCGCTGGGCCTGGCCCCGGCGCGGGCCGACGACCGGTTCCAGGTGGGTGTCGCCGTGTTGTCGCTGCTGGCCGAGCTGGCCGAGGACCGGCCGCTGCTGTGCCTGGTGGACGACGCCCACTGGCTGGACCAGGCGTCGGCGCGGGCGCTGCGTTTCGCCGCGCGGCGGCTGCACGCGGAGGGCGTCGTGGTGCTGTTCGCCGCCCGCGACGACGCCGGCCCCGCCACGCCCGGCCCCATCACGCCCGGCCCCATCACGCCCGGCCCCATCACGCCCGGCCCCATCACGCCCGCCCCCATCACGCCCGGTCCCGCCACGCTCGACGCGGTCGCCGGGTTCGACCCGGCCGGGCTGCCGGAGCTGCGGCTCGGCGGGCTCGACGACGACAGCGCCGCGCGCCTGCTCGCCGACGCCGCGCCCGGCCTGGCCGCCCCCGTCCGCGCGCGGATCATCGCCGAGAGCGCCGGCAACCCGCTCGCCCTGCTCGAACTGCCCCGCACCCCTGCCCCGCCCGAGTACGACCGCACCCCGCCCCCGCTGCCGGAGCGGCTGCGGCTGGCCTACGCCGCCCGCATCGGCCGCCTGCCCGCCGATGCCCGGGTCGCGCTGCTGGTGACGGCGCTCGCCGACGACGGCGACCTGGCCGTCGTCGCCCGGGCGTGCGCCGCGCTCGGCGCCGGTCCGGCCGCGCTCGGCGCCGCCGAACGCGCCGGGCTGGTCACGGTCACCGACCGGCACGCGCGCTTCGCCCACCCGCTGACGCGGGCGGCGGCCTTCCAGCTCAGCACGTACGACCAGCGCCTGAGGACGCACGCCGCCCTGGCCGCGCTCCTGCACGACCACCCCGACCGCCGGGCCTGGCACCTGGCCGCCGCCGCGCCGGGCCCGGACGAGACCGCCGCCCGGGCCCTGGACGAGCTGGCGGAGCGGGCCGCGGCGCGCGGCGCGGGCGTCAGCGCCTGCGGCCGCCTGCGAGCGGGCGGCCGAGCTGGCGAGGACCCCCGGCTCAGGGGCCGGCGGCTGCTCACGGCGGCCGCGCACGCCACCGAGGCGGGCCGGCTGCGCCACGCCCAGCGCCTCATCGAGGCCGCCGTCCCGCTCGTCCCCGCCGCTTCGGCCCGCACCGCGCTGCCCGCGCTGCGCGCCCGGATCGCTTTCGGCAGGGGCGCCCCGCACCTGGCCCACGACCTGCTGCTCGACGGCGCCGCGGAGGCGGCGGGCGAGGACCGCGGCGCGGCGGGCCTGATGCTGGTGGAGGCGGCGCGCAACGCGAGCCTGCTCGGCGACGCCGACCGGCTCGTCGCGGCCGCCGCCCGCCTGCGGGAGCTGGGCCTCGGCCCCGAGGACGACTACGACCTCGCCCGGCGCTCCGCCCTGAGCTCCGCGCTGCTGATCACCAACGGGCCCGCCGCCGCCCTGCCGGCCATGCGCGAGCTGGTGAGCGAGGGCAGCAGGGTGGCCTCCGACATGCACTCCCGCCGCATCAACGCCTCCTATTTCGCCCTCCAGACCGGCGACTTCCCCGCCGCCTGGGAGATCGCCCGCGCCGCCGCCGCCGAGTGCCGGGCCAACGGCGAGGCCGGAAAGCTGGTCGTCCTGCATCTCACGCTCGCCGCCGCCGAGATCTTCCTCGGCCGGTTCGCGGACGCCGCCGCCTCGGCCGAGGAGGGCCTGCTGCTGACCGCCGAGAGCGGCGGCCAGGACCGGGCGGGCTGCATGCGCGGCGTCCTGGCCTGGCTCGCCGCCGCGCGGGGCGAGGCGGACCGGTGCCTCGCGCTCGCCGCCGCCGCGCACGAGAGCTACGCCGCCAACGGCATCGTCAACGCCCTGGCCTGGGCGGAGTGGGCGCGGGCCCTGCTCGACCTGGGCGCGGGCCGCACGGCCGAGGCGCTGGACCGGCTGGAGGCCGGGCCGGCCGGCCCGGCGCGCCACCAGTTCCAGGCCGTGCACGCCGTGCCCGACCTGATCGAGGCCGCCGCCCGGCTGGACCGGCCCGCCGGGGAGGCGCTGGGCCGCTACGCCGGCTGGGCGGAGGCGGCGGGGCTGCCGTGGGCGAGGGCCGTCCTGCACCGCTGCC
Organism: Actinomadura luzonensis; assembly: GCF_022664455.2. NCBI lineage: Bacteria > Bacillati > Actinomycetota > Actinomycetes > Streptosporangiales > Thermomonosporaceae > Actinomadura > Actinomadura luzonensis. The sequence continues at coordinate 2,512,901 of NZ_JAKRKC020000002.1, read as the reverse complement.
GGGCGCTGCTGGAGCCGGACGGGGAGCGCGCGGACACGCACTTCCGCGAGGCCGTCCGGCTGCACGCGCGGGGCGGTCATCCGTGGGAGGCGGCGCGCACCGCCCTGCTCTACGGGGAGCGGTTGCGGCGGGAGCGGCGCAAACGCGAGGCCCGCCCGCACCTGCGGGCGGCGCTGGAGACGTTCCGGCGGCTGGAGGCCCGCCCCTGGGCGGAGCGGGCCGCGGGCGAGCTGCGCGCCGCGGGTGACGCCGGCCCGCCCGTCGCCGGTCCGGACGCCGCGTCGGCGCTGTCGGCGTTGTCACCGCAGGAGCTGCAGATCGTCCGCCTGGCGGCGGCGGGCCGCACGAACAAGGAGATCGGCGCGCGGCTGTTCCTCAGCCCGAAGACCGTCAGCTACCACCTGTACCGGGCCTTCCCCAAGCTGAACGTGACCAGCCGGGCCCAGCTCGCCGGGCTCGACCTGCCCTGACGGCCGTCGCCCGGCCGCCTTCCCGGGTGGGCGGCGGACGCGGCCGGTCAGGGGAAGGCGCGCCGGGCGTCGTCCGCGCGGCGGCGGGCGGGGCTGCGCAGCTCGGCGAGGAGGCGCAGCCGTTCGGCCAGGCTGCGGTGCCACCGGGCGAGGGCGCAGGTGGGCCTCGGCGTCGGCGGCCACGCGGCGGGCCCCCCCCCCGCGGGCCCGCGCGGCCCGCTCGTGGGCGGCGGCGAGCCGCAGGAAGGCCTCGTTGCGGCGCCGGGCGGCGGCCCGCAACCACAGGACGGCCTCGCCGGGGTCGTGGCCGGGCAGGGCGAGCGGCTCCTGCCCCGGCTCGTACGTGCCGTCGCGCAGGCGGCGCAGCCGGGCCTGACGCGGGCGCGCGCCTCGCGGGTCGCGGACGAAGGCGCCGGCGGCCGCGGCGGCGGCCCGCTCGCGGTGGCCCAGGGGCGCCGGCGCGCCACGGGGCTCTGCGGGGCCGGGCAGCGTGCCGGGAGACTCGGCTCGCTTCCCGGCCTGGTCCTCGCCCCTCATCGCCTGTCCCGCTTCGGTCAGGAAAAGCTATTCAGTAGTCATTCAGGCACAGAGCGGTGGGCGCCGCAAGCGTCCTGAGGAGATCGTCATGGGGCGGCCGCGACGGCGGCCGCGATCGTGGCGACGGCGTCCCTGAGCGTGCCCACGCGGACCACGTCGCCCGGCAGCCCGCCGGGCCAGCCGGGGCCGCCGACGACCACCCGGCAGGCGGGACGCGGCCGCGGCAGCGCCGCCAGCGGCGCGGGGTCCCCGGTCGCCTCCTGCTGCGACCAGACGAACACCGCGCCCGGCCGCACCCGGCGCACCGCGTCGCCGAGCGCCCGGTACGGGGTGCGCGCCCCCAGTACCCACGTGGTCACCCCCTGCTCGGCCAGCGCGGCGGCCAGGGCGTGCACCGGCAGGCTGTGCTGCTCCTCCTCGGCGCACGCGAGCAGGGCCGGGCGCGCGCCGTCGGTCCTGAGGGACTGGGCGTGGTGGGCGAGGGCGGCGAGGACGCGCTCGGACAGCAGGTGCTCCACCTCGACGCCCGCGCCGGTCCGCTCCTGGTCGTGGGTGACGGCGGTGAGCACCGGCAGCACCAGCTTCTCCCACGTCCAGACCACGCCCAGGGCGGCCAGGGCCTCGGGCAGCGCGGCGGACAGGGTGCGCACGTCCATCCGGGCCGTGGCCCGCTCCAGCCGGGCGAGCCGGTCGGCCACCTCAACAGGTGGGGACGCGGCGGGCGGGGACGCGACGGCTGCGGACGCGGCGGGCGGGAGGGGGGCGGCCAGGGCCTGGCGGGCCGCCTCGGCCGGGGCGACGCCCTGCCCGACCAGCCGCCGCATCTGCCCGAGCCGCCACAGGTCGGCGCTGTCGTAGCGGCGGTGCCCGCCGGAGCTGCGCCGGCTCGGGCCCAGGCCGTAGCGGCGGTCCCACGTCCGCAGGGTGGGCGTGGGCACGCCGAGCCTCCTCGCCACGGCTCCTATCCCGTAGCCCGAGGCGGCCGCACCGCCCGGTTCCTGCTCCATCGGCCTTTCCCGCATCCGCCGCCGTGACAGTCCTGTTCCCGGTCCTCCGCGGGACAGTCCTGCCGGGCCGCGCCGGGGTGGCCGAGCGGCGGCCGCGGGCGGGAGGCCCGCCCGCGGCCGCGGCCGGCTCACCGGACGTTGATCGTGTCCACCTCCACGGTGACGCCCTTCACCTGCGGGGTCGAGGTGGCCGTGGTCACCTTGCCGGCCCCGGTGCTGACGCCCTTGACCTTCATGGTGTACGTGAGCGTCCCGCCGGGCGCGCCGGGGGTGCTCCTGACGACGAGGTCCTCGGCCGGCGGCCCGGAGATCTGGTCACCGGCGGTGCCCTCGGCGTTCTCCGCGCCCACCGTGAGCCCCGCGCCCGCGGGCGGGGAGCCGGGCAGGTTCGCCGGGTCGTAGGCGTAGCTGATGTCCTCGGCGCCGTTCACGCCGATCCACTGCTGGAACACCTTCAGCGAGCTGGTGCCGTACAGGTTGACCCGCCACTCGACGACGACCCAGTCGTTCACGCCGTCGGTCAGGACCGTGCTGTAGACGCCGGGCGCGCCGGTGCCGTCGAGGTCGGTCCAGTACGTGGCGAGCACGCCGTTCGGCCGCGCCGGGTCGGGCAGCGTCTGCGGCTGGTACTGGATGTCGTCGGCGCCGTTCGTGCCGCCCGCGACGCTGTAGCCGTTGGACGTCACGCCGAGCCTGGTGTAGGTGCGGCCGGCGAAGGAGAACGCCGGCACGGTGAGGTTGATCGCCTGCTCGTCGCCGATGGGCGTCGGCGTCACGCCGAACGCGTCGAGCGGCAGGTACCCGGCCGGTCCCTGGCCGGGCGCGATCGTCGGCCGGTCGGGCTGGCGGGCGGCGAGGGTCGCCCTGGCCGTGGCGACCTGGGTGCCGATCTTGGTGGCTCCGGTCACGCTGTTGAGCCGCAGCCGCGCGTCGAGCGTGCTGACCGCGGTGACCTCGGCCGCCTCCAGGCTGTTGTTCTGGACGGTGACGGTGCAGGTGGACTCGCCGGTGTTCCTGGCGATGGTGTCCGGCGCGCAGGTCTGGTCGACCGGGACTATGCCCTCCTGGCGGTAGAACGCGACCGGCAGGTGCAGCGCGCGCGAGCCGCCCGCCTGCTTGAGGTCCACCTGCCCGAAGTACTGCCCGTCGGGCAGGTCGGGCGCGGTGATCACGACGCTGAGCCTGGCGCTCTTGCCGGGCGCGACGGAGAACAGCGGCGGCACGACGGCGATGGCCGCGCCGCTGACCGTCCTGCCGGTGGCGGTGAAGGTGAGCGTGCGGCTCGTGACGTTCGTGACCGTGCGCCTGGCGGTGATGACGCCCGGCATGACGGGCGCGTTCACCGACGGCAGGTTGAGGTCGATGCGGTTGAGCGGGTCGGCCGCGGAGGCGGCGAAGTTCGCGGCGCTCTCGTCCAGCGTCAGGCCGGGGTCGCCGGCCTTGGTCAGGTCGATGCGCCCGCCGCCCATGTCGAACGGGTCGGCCGGGGTGCTGCCGTCCGGCTTGGTGACCGACGTCTTCCCGGTGGTCTCCAGCGCGGACTTGACCTGGCCCGGCGTCCAGCCCGGGTGCAGGGCGAAGACGAGCGCCGCCGCGCCGGTGACGTGCGGGGCCGACATCGAGGTGCCCGAGATGACCTGGTAGTAGTTGCCGGGCGGGCCTTCCAGCGGCGACTCCGGCGTCGGGGTCTGGCCGGCCAGGATGTGCAGGCCGGGCGCGGTGACGTCCGGCTTGAGGAAGTCGCCGCCGGGGCCGCGCGAGGAGAAGTACGTCATCCGGTCGCCCTGCCAGGTGGCCTTCTGGCCCTGCGTGTAGGACGCGGTGGTGTCCGGGTGGGCGCTCAGGAAGGCCAGCAGGGTGTCGGCCGCCGGCTTGTCGAGGTGCACCGTCGGCAGCCAGTGGTTGTCGGTGAAGACGTCGAACGGGTAGCTGTTGTACAGGATCATCCCGGCCGCGCCGCCCTGCTTGACGTTGAAGCCCTTCAGCACCCGGTTGGGGCCGCGCTCACAGGCGACGATCTTGCCGGTGAACAGCCCGGCCGGCGCGGGCGCGTCGCACAGCGGCCGCGAGTACGGCGGCGCTGAGGCGAGCACCACGGGCAGCGGCGATGAGACCCCGGCGGTGATGGAGGCGCCCTTGACCGTCGCGGTCGCGCCGCCGCCGGTCAGCGTGAGCGTCGACTGGAACGTGCGGTTCTGCGTGGACGCCGCGACGGTGGTGACCCACGGCCCGCGGTGGTCGGTGGTGTTCGCGCCGGGACCGGAGTTGCCGGCCGAGGCGGAGACCAGCACGCCGGCCGCGTACGCGTCGAGGAAGGCCAGCTCGACCGGGTCGCTGTAGGGGTCGCTGCCGCCGGAGATGGAGAAGTTGATGACCCGGACGCCGTCCAGGATGGCCCGCGCCACCGCCTGCGCCGAGTCGGAGGAGTAGCAGCCCTCCGCGCCGCAGACCTTGTAGACCGACACGGCCGCGCCGGGCGCGATACCGTGGATCGGTCCGCGGCTGATGCCGAGCGGGTTGGCGTCGGCCACCGGGCCGCCGGCCGAGGTGGTGGCGGTGTGGGTGCCGTGGCCGTTGGAGTCGCGGGCGCTGTCGGGGTAGACGTCGCCGCCGATGACCTCGTTGTAGGTCTCCAGGAACGGCCGCCCGCCGATCAGCTTGTTGGTGCAGGTGAACGGGTCGTTGGCGGGCGTCAGCGGGTTGTCGCCGAAGTCGCACTCGCGGGGTGCGCCGTCCTTGGTGGGCGGCGGGTCGGGCAGGCCGGGCCGGGCGGCGAAGGACGGGTGCTCGGGCCAGGCGCCGCTGTCCAGCACGCCCACGATCACGCCCTTGCCGGCCGTGTCGGTGCCGCCGAGCTGCGGGTAGAGGGTGTCGGCGCCGATGAAGGCCGGGCTGGAGTCGGTGAGCAGGTGCTCCAGCCGGTCCTCCTGGACGGCGGCGACGCCGGGCAGCTTCAGCACCTCCGCCGCCTTGTCGCCGGGGATGCGCAGCGCGATGCCGCCGTAGACGGTCCTGATGCGCTGGCCCGCGACCGCGCCGGGGACCCGCTTGGCCAGCTCGGCGAGGAAGCCCTCCTCGACCTTCTGGATGTGCCCGGTGTACTTCCTGGCGTCGGCGCTCCTGGTGTCGAGGGCCTTGCCGGTGACGGCGGGGCTGGTGGCGGGCAGGCCGGGCAGGCCGCCGCGGTAGGCCGCCAGGGAGTCGTAGTCGAGCTTGACGACGACGCTCACCGGCTTGGGATCGGTCCTGCGGAGCAGGGCGGGGTCGCTCTTGGCGAGCTTGCCGGTCGCGGACTTGGCGCCGTCCACCAGCTCGCCGGCGGGCAGCGGGATGGCCTTCCACTTCCCGGTGGGCGAGCTCGGGGTTGAGGGGGACGGGGCCGGGCTGGCGCCTGCCGGGACCGGGCTCAGGGCCAGGACGACGCTCAGGCCCGCGGCGGCCGCGGCGAGCCGGCGCACGCGGGGTAACAGGGCGCTGGGTGACACGGGAACCTCCTCGTCGAGGGGCTGCGTGGGCCTCGTCGGGCCGCTCGCGGAGGCGTCGTGTCACCCGGGCTGAAGGCACGCCGGAGGAACCGACCCCTCCCCGGCGGGTGACGAGCTGGAGCGGCCGTCCCTGTGGGGGCGGCCGGGCTCCGGACTGGAGTGTAACCAGTGATGCCGCGGCCGAGAACCGGGCAGATCATTCTGTTTTGCGGCGTCGTACCATGGTGCGGCGCAGGACGGGGAGTGACGTGCGGCTTCCCCGCGGCGGGACGGGACGGGACACCGCGTGGACTCTGGAACGCGACACGGCGCGGACACCGGGCGGCGGGCCCGGGCGGGCTCCGGCGCGCCGGCCGGGCGGCGCGCCCGGGTGGTGTCCGGGGTGCTCGCCGCGCTGGCGGTGACGCTGACCGTGGCCGGCTCCGCGCTGCAGTTGTCGGCGCCGGGCGCGTGGGCGCCGTGGCCGCCGTTCGTGCCGGACCACGCGGCGGGGCTGGCGTTCCCGGTGACCGGGGCGTTCCTGATCCGGCACCGGCCGCGGCTGCGGATGGCCTGGCTGATGTGCGCGGGCGGGCTCGGCTCGGCCGTCAACATCGTGGCGACCGGGCTGCAGGTCGCCCTGGCCGCGGCCGGCCACCTGGACGGCGCGGGGTGGCTGCGGATCGTGGCGGTGGCGGGCTGGGTGGCGGGCGCGTGCGCGCTGTCGTCGCTGCTGCCGCTGCTGTCGCCGGACGACCGGCTGCCGTCGCGGCGGTGGCTGCCGGTGGCCGTCGTGGGCGTGGCGGCGACGGTGCTGGAGGGCCTGCGCAACGTCGTGCGTCCCGCGCCGGCCGCGGCCGCGTACCGCTATCCCGAGGTCATCCCCAACCCGCTGGCGGTCGAGGCGCTGGCGCCGTACAACGACGGGGTGCGGGCGGTGCTGACGCTGGTCGTCAACGCGTGCGTGGTGCTCGGGATGTTGTCGCTGCTGGTGCGCATGCGGCGGGCGGCGCCGGCCGGGCGGCGGCAGATCGCCTGGCCGCTGTCGGCGTTCGCGGGCTACACGGTGTTCCTGCTGCTCGGGCAGGACTACTGGGCGCTCGCCACGGTCTGGGCGGCGCTGGTGCCGGTGGCGATCGCGTTCGCGGTGCTGCGCTACCGCCTCTACGGCATCGACACCGTCATCAGCCGCACGCTCGTCGCGACCGGCCTGCTCGCCGCGGTCGGCGCGGTGTACTTCGGCGTGAGCGCCGTCGCCGGGCTGCTGCTGTCGGGCTACGACCAGCTCGCCGGCCTGGCCGCGACGCTCGCGGCGGGCGCGCTCTTCCAGCCGTTACGGGCCCGGCTGCGCCGGATGACGGACGTGATGCTGTACGGGCGGCACGGCCGGCCCGAGGAGCTGGCCCGGCGGCTGACGGTCGAGGTGGGGGCGCGCGAGCCGGCGAACGCGCTGGCCGCGGTCACCTCCGTGGTGCGCGACGGGCTCGGCGTGACGGGCATCGTCGTCGAGGTCGGCCAGGACAACGGACCCGCCACCGGAACCGGCACGGGAACCGCAGCCGGACCCGGCGGCGGGTCTGATGGCGGGTCCGACGGCGAGCCCGACGGCGGGTCCGGGCGGGGGCCCGGGATGCGGGTGGAGCTGGGGTCGGCCGGGGCCGCGCCGCGCGTCGTGCCGCTGGTGTGGCACGGCGAGCCGGTCGGCCGGGTGCTCATCGGCCCGCCGGGGCCGCGCCGCTTCTCGGCCGCCTACACCGAGCGGCTGATCGGGGTGGCGGTGCCGTTCCTCGCGGACGTCGCGCACGCCGTGCTGCTCGCCGCCGACCTGCAACGCTCCCGCGAACGCATCCTGACCGCCCGCGAGGAGGAGCGGCGCAGGCTCCGCCGCGACCTGCACGACGGGCTCGGCATGGCGCTGGCCAACATGGCGATGTCGCTGACCATGGCCCGCCTCAGCCTGCGGGAGGCGCCGAACGCGGCCGACGCGCTGCTGCTGGACCTGCGCACCGGCATGGACTCGGTCAGCCAGGAGGTGCGCGAGCTGGTCTACGGGCTGCGCCCGCCCACCCTGGACGACCTGGGCCTGGCCGGGGCGGTGCGCGCGCTGGCCGCCGAGCCGGGCCCGCCCGTGACGGTGGAGGCGGAGGGCGAGCTGACCGGCCTGCCCGCCGCCGTCGAGGTGGCCGCGTACCGGATCGTGCAGGAGGCGCTGACGAACGCGCGCAAGCACGCCGCCGCCGGCCGGGTCGAGGTGACGCTGACCCGCGCGCCACGCGCGCTGGTGGTGCGGGTGCGCGACGACGGGCGGGGCCTGCCCGAGCGGCGGCGCTCCGGCGTGGGCTTCGCCTCCATGCGCGAGCGCGCCGCCGAGCTGGGCGGCACCTGCCTGATCAGCTCACCGGGGACGGGCACGCAGGTGGAGGCCATGCTCCCGCTGTGAGCGGCCCCGGGCGTGCCGAAGCCGCGGCGCGGGGCATGGGCGATCGCGGGGGACGACGGTGCCATGCCCGGCGCCGCGGCTCGGCGTTCGTGGGTGTGTGCTGGATCTCCCGGCGGGCGCGTCAGCCGTTGCAGCCGCAGCCGCAGTCGGCGGAGCAGGAGCAGGACGAGCCGTGGCCGCACGAGCAGGTGCCCTTATTCGTGTCCATGCCTCGTATGTTCCTTGACTGAGCGTCGCTCGACCTCACCTTGAGTGCACATCTTTGCGCCGCCACGGGCACATGGTCCGGACGTTTCAGACGCGCTGCCAGAGCGCCGGGACGTTCGGCGGCTCCCAGCCGACCTGCGACGTGTGGCCCTGGAGGCAGCGGTACGTGGCGCCGCCGTAGGTGACGGTGGCGCCCGTCGCGTACGTGGTGCCCGGCGCCCAGGTGCCGCCGGGAGCGGTCGGGGTGGGCGAGCCGGTCGGGCCGGGGCCGCCGCCCTGCGTGGCCAGCGTGAGCCCGTACACGGACAGGATCTCGCCGACCGGCTGGAAGTAGGTCGTCCCGCCGGAGGTGCAGTCGCCCGAGCCGCCCGAGGTGACGCCCTGCGCCTGGTCGCCCGCGATGAACGAGCCGCCGGAGTCGCCCGGCTCGGCGCACACGCTGGTCCTGGTGACGCCGGTGACGGTGCCCTGGGAGTAGGTGACGCTGGTGTTGAGCTGCTGGACCGTGCCGCAGTGGTAGCCGGTGGTCGAGCCCGCCCGGCAGACGGACGAGCCGGCCTGGGCGACGGTCGCGCCGCGGACCGGCAGCAGGCCCGCGCTGTAGCCGTTGACCACGCCGGTCGGGGTCCACTGGGAGTTGACCTCGACCCAGGAGTAGTCGTTGCCGGGGAAGGACGAGCCGCGGAACGTGCCCTGCGCGACCCGGTTGGCGCCCGAGGTGGCCGAGCCGGCGGTGCCGCAGTGCCCGGCGCTGACGAACCCGCCCGGCGAGCCCGCCTTGGTCACCGCGAAGCCGACCGAGCAGCGCGTGCCCGAGCCGATGTAGTAGGCGTCGCCACCGCGGACGTCGTAGTAGGTCACCGGCCGCTCGCCGGAGCGCACCACGCGGACGGCGGCGGGGTCGGCGCCGCTGGCCCGGACCCAGGCCGACGCCTTGGCGGGGGTGCTGGTCAGGACGACGACCGTGTTGGCGACGACGTCCACGTACCAGACGGGGGCCGTCCTCGGGGCCCGCGCCGCGGCCGCGTCGAGCGCGGCCTTGACCTGGTCGAGCCGGGCCAGCGAACGGGTGACGACGCGCGGCTCGACGCCGGCCGCGCGGATGGCGGCCTCCTGGGCGGGATCGGTGGTGGCGGTGACGGGCGTCGCGGTCGGCCCGGTGAGCCAGGAGCCGGCGTAGGAGGCGCCCAGCCGGGCACGCAGGGCGGGCTCCAGTGACGCGGCGGCGGCCTCGTTGGACAGCCGGTCGGCCGCCTGGCCGCCGGTGAGGCCGAGGTCGCGGGCCACCGCGTCGAGCAGGCCGGGCTCGGGGTCGGGGACGGCGGCGCGGGCGGCCTGGAAGGGCGTGCCGGGGGCGGCGGCGGCCGTCGCCACCGCCGGGACGGTGAGCAGGGCGACGGCCAGCGTGACGCCCGCCGTCAAGGTCTTGCTGGGGAGCATGGGTTCTCCTCGCGTACTGGGGGGTGCGGCCACGGTACGAGGCCGGGCGCGAGGAGCGGTCGTCCCAAAATGCCCCTATCGCGGTGTTATGACCGCCGCGAGGTGGGAGCGGGGCGCCGGGGCGTCATCGGCGGCCTTTGCCGTGCCCCCTGCCGGGCGGGACGGCGTTGCCCCGGCGGGGGGCGCCGAGATCCGTCGTGAACGTCTTCCTGGCCTGGCCGGGCGGCACGGTGAAGGGCTCGCCGGCGCGCCCGTCCCGCGGGCGGTCCTGGGCGGTGTGCCGGGGGGACTCGTTGGCGCGTTCCGAACGGGAGGCGGTGCGGGACACGGCGACGGAGCGGACCTTCAGGCTGGCGGCGGGCTCGTCGGCGGGCGTCCCGGGCTGGCCGGGCGGGGTGGCGGGCTGCTCCAGGGGCTTCCCGGGCTGCTCAGCGGGCGGCGTGGCGGGCGTCGTGGGTGGTGTGGCGGGCGTCGTGGGCGTCGCGGGCGTGGCCGCGCCGGGGCGGCGCTCCAGCGACGTCACGCTCGCCGTCACGCCCGACGTCCCGATCCCGGACCAGGACGCGCCGGCCAGCACGCTGAGCACCAGCGCGGCCAGCCCCGCCACCTGCCGCACCTGCCCACCCCGCCCGGCCGCCCGGGGGCCCCGGGGGCCTTGTGCGGCGGGGTGGATGCCGTCGCCCTGCCTGCCGCGGCCCTGGGGACCGCACGCCGGCCGGCCGGCGTCGGAGCGGTGCGCCCCGCCTCAGCGAGGGCCTGCCCCTCGACCAGCGCGGGGGCGGTGCGCTCGAAGAGCCCCGGGGACGAGAACCCGGACGGATCCTCGGGTGCCAGTGCCGGGCGGACGTCCGAAGGCTCGCGGAGGCCCATCGAACGCTCGCGGAGACCCGAACGCTCGCGGAGACCCGAACGCTCGCGGAGGCCCATCGAACGCTCGCGGAGGTCCATCGAACGCTCGCGGAGGTCCGAAGGCTCGCGGAGGTCTGGAGGCAGGGGTGCGGGGGCTCCCGTGGGGGGCTCGAAGACGTCGGCGAGCATCGCTCCCGTCTCCGGGGGGCGGGCGGCTGCGTCGGCGCTTGCCGTCTCGGGCTGGGCGGCCGTTCCCGCGCGGGCTCGCCTGCGGGAACGTGAGCGGGCTCCCCCACGGGAGCGTGCCCCCGCCCAGGCGCGTACCTCCGACCAGGCGCCCGCCCCGGACCAGGCGCGCGTCCCCGCCCAGGCGCGCACGCCCGACCAGGCCCGCAGGCCGGTCCGCGCGGAGGCGACGATCGCCGCCCGGCGCGGCCCCGGCACGACGCCGGCCCCGTCGGCCTCCGGCACGCCGGTCCCGTCGCCCTCCGGTACGACGCCGGCGACGGCGGCGACGGCGGCCTCCGATACGAGGCCGGGCTCAGCGGCCCCTGGCGCGTCGCCGATCCCGCCCGCTCCCAGCGCGTCGCCGGTCCCGCCCACTCCCAGCGCGCCACCCGTCGAAGCGGCTCCCGGCACGACGCCGGTGCGACCGACCTCCGGCGCGACGCCGGTGCCGTCGAGTCCCGGCACGACGCCGGTTGCGTCGAGTCCCGGCACGACGCCGGTTGCGCCGAGTCCCGGCGCGACGCCGGTTCCGCCGAGTGCCGGCGCGATGCCGGTGCCGAGGGCGGCCGGGGCGGTGCCGCTTACGGCGGCCTCCGGGGTCCTGTCGTGGGAGGGGCGGGAGGAGCGGGTGGCGATGCGGCGGAGGTGGCGGCGGGCGGCCTCGATGCCCCACCGTCGTCCCGGGTCCTTCTCCAGCAGCCCCATCAGCAGCGGCGCCAGCGGCCCGGCCAGCTCGAACGGCGCCGGCGGCGCGGTGAGGACGGCGCTGATGGTGGCCAGCGCGTTCCCCTGCTCGAACGGCGAGCGCCCCTCCACCGCCGTGTACAGCGTCACCCCCAGCGACCACAGGTCCGCCTCCGGCGTGGCCGGCCCGCCGCGCGCGCGTTCGGGCGCGATGTAGGCGGGCGTGCCCACCAGCAGCCCGGCCTGGGTGAGCTCGACGGGCTGCTCCACGCTGGTGGCCAGCCCGAAGTCGGTCAGGACGGCGTGGCTCTGGCCGGCGTCCAGCAGGATGTTGGCGGGCTTGACGTCGCGGTGCACGATGCCGGCGGCGTGCGCCGCCGCCAGGGCGTCGAGCACCTGGAGGCCGAGCGCGGCGACGGCGGCGGGCGGCAGCGGCCCGCGCTCGGCGAGCACGTCGGCCAGGGTGGGGGCCGGGACGAGCTGGAGCACGATCCACGGCCGCTCGTCGGTCACCACGACGTCGTAGACGGTGGCGATGTTCGGGTGGCTGAGCCGGGCGGCCAGGCGGGCCTCGCTCATCGTACGGCTGCGCAGCGCGTCGCGCTCGTCGGGCGAGCGCTCGTCGAGGGTGACCTCCTTGACGGCGACCGGCCGGTCCAGCAGTTCGTCGTGCCCGTGCCAGACTCGGCCCATGCCGCCACGGCCCAGCTCGGCGTGGAGCCGGTAGCGGCCGGCCAGCAGCGGACCTTGGTCGGGGGAAACGGACATAGCGCCCGGCCTACCCGATCAATGTCCACCCATGCACTGATGGACATAACAACACAAATCCGGAGCTCAGGCGGACCCTGGCCCGGCAGGACGAGAGCCCGGGCCGCTTCCCCACGGTCCGAGCTCTGTTCTATCCATAATATGCACGTTTGTCCGTTTCGATGCCACTAGCTGCCCGGCGCGGTGAGCTGGATGCCCACCAGGCATGTGTCGTCATCGGTGTCGGAGTTGCTGTGCGTCAGCAGGTAGTCCAGGCGGTGCTCCAGGGACGCCGTCGGATGGCCCGCCGTCCGCAGGAGCTGCTGCTGGGAGTGATGCAGGGCGCGGTCGCGGCGCTCGATCAGGCCGTCGGTGTACATGAGCAGCGTGTCGCCCGGCATGAGCTGGACGCGGCTCTCCTCGTAGCTGACCTCCGACAACGCGCCCAGCAGGACGCCGCCGATCAGGTCCAGCTCCGACGCCTGGTCCTTGCGCACCAGGATGGGCGGCAGGTGCCCGCCCCGCGCCCAGCGCAGCACGCCGGTCTCCGGGTCGTACAGGCCGCAGATGGCGGTGGCCGTGACGTTGTCGGTGAGGTGGTGGGCCACCATGTTGAGCCAGGTGAGGAGCTGGCCGGGGCCCGCGCCGGTCGCGGCCAGGCCGCGCAGCGCGTTGCGCAGCACGACCATGCCGGTGGCCGCCTCGATGCCGTGCCCGGCGACGTCCCCGACCGACAGCAGGATCTGCTTGGACGGCAGCACCACGGCGTCGTACCAGTCGCCGCCGACCAGGTGCTCCTTCTCGGCCGGCCGGTAGCGGACGGCGATGTTGAGGTCGAACGCCTCCATCGGGCCGCGCGTCGGCGGCATGATGGCCTGCTGGAGCTGGAGCGCCAGCCGGTTGCGCTCGGCGGCCTGCTGCTCGGTGTGGACGAGCTGGTCGCGGGTCGCGGCCAGCGCCACCTCCGTCCAGTGCTGCGAGGAGATGTCCTGGTACGCGCCCCGCACCGCGAGCAGCCGCCCGTCGGGCGAGAGCACCGGCTCGGCCACCACGCGGATGTGCCGCGAGATGCCGTCGGAGCGCTGCAGCCGGAACGCGGTCGAGGCGGGCCGCCGGTGGTGCGTCACCGTGCGCAGGAACCGGCCGATGAGCACGGCGTCGTCGGGATGCGCGTGCTCGGCCAGCTGTTCGAGCGGGATCGGCGCCTCGCCGGGCTTCATCCCGTACAGGTCGTAGAGCTGGCGGTTCCAGGTGATCTCGCCCGACAGCGTGTTCTCCTCGAACCCGCCGATGCGGCCGAGCCGCTGGGCGTGCTGGAGCAGGCTCGCCAGCCGGGTGGCCTCGTCCTGGAGCCGCCAGATGAGCAGCACGCCGTCGCCGTGCCGGGTGATGCTGACGCTGGCGATGCTCGGCAGCGGCACGTCGTCCACCAGCGCGGTGAGCGTCATGTTCTCCGCCTTGAACGGCTCGCCCGTGGCGTGCACGTGCTCGACCGCCGAGAACAGGCCGCCCTCGTCGGCCGCGAGCGGGTACGCCTCCAGCAGCAGCGCCCCGGCCACCGCCCCCTTGGGCCGGCCCGCCGGGTCCACGAAGTGCGGGTTGGCGTGCGTGATGCGGAAGTCGGTGAGCCGGCCGGCGGCGTCGAGGTGCGGCTGCAGCACCAGGGCGCCGTCCGGCAGCGCCTCGGCCAGCCCGATCAGCTCCTGCTGGCCCGCGCCGCCGCCGGGCTCGACGGGCCGCTCCAGGGTGCGGGAGCACAGCTCGGCCAGCGCCTCGACCTGCTTCTGCACCTGGCGGGGCTGCGGCTCGACGGGGCCCGGCCAGCCGATCTCCAGCACGCCCATGATCCGCCCGCCGGTGCCGGCGGGCACCGCCACCCGGCCGCCGTCGGGCGTCAGGCTCATCCCGATCGACGGCAGCCCGACCTCGGCGAGCGAGCGGATCCACACGGTCCGCCGCTCGACCAGCGCGCGGCGGGCGGGGGTGTTCACGCCGGGCGGGACGTAACGCCACCGGCCGGCCTCGGTGGCGTTGAAGCCGGCCCCGGCCGTCAGGGTGAGCGAGCCGTCGGAGCCGACCGTCCAGACCGCGACGTTCGTCGCGCCGAGCGGCTTCAGCGCGTGCTCCAGCAGCGAGGACGCGACCGCCTGCGCGTCGGGGGCCTCCAGCATGCCGTTCTCGGCCGAGCGCAGCCGCACGGCCATGCCGGCCGCCTGGGCGGGGGCGTCGGCGGCGCGGGCGCCGTCCAGGAACTCGCGGGTGGCCTCGCTGATGCGGTCCTGGGACGCCTGGTTGATGATGTCGGCGGCCAGTTCGAGCTGGGTCACGCCGGCCTGCTCGGCGAGGAGTTCGAGCTGCTGCGCGGCCTCGGCCAGCCCGCACTGCAGCCGCTCGATGAGGATGCCCTTGGCCACCTCGATCAGCGCCCGGCCCTCGGCCGCCCGCTGCGCGTCCTGGATCTGCTTGCGCAGCCGGTCGATGGTGACGGCCAGCCGTCCGAGGTTGCTCACCGCCGCGGCCTCGGACCGGGCGGACACCGGGGGACCCGGCTCCTGGGGGCTGTGCACAGTCGGTTACTCCTCGCCGTTGCGGCCGGATGACGGATGGAAGGGGTCGCTACACGCCGAGCCAGTGCCTGATCCTGGCGAGCAGGTGCTCGGCGTCCACCGGCTTGGTGATGTAGTCGCTGGACCCCGCGCCCAGCGCCTTCTCCTGGTCGCCCGGCATCGCCTTCGCGGTCACCGCGATGATCGGCAGGTCCGCGTACTGCGGCATCTCCCGGATCTTGGCGGTGGCCACGTAGCCGTCCATCTCCGGCATCATGACGTCCATCAGGACGATGTCGATGTCGGGGTGGTTGGTCAGCGTCTCGATGCCCTGGCGGCCGTTCTCGGCGTGCAGGACGGTCATGCCGTGGATCTCCAGGATGCTGGTGATCGCGTACAGGTTGCGCGTGTCGTCGTCGACCACCAGCACCGTGCGGCCGGCCAGCATGCCGTCCACCTCCTGCCGGGCCAGCGTGCCGACGGCGTCGGGCCGGATCAGCGGCAGCACGTCGCCGGGCTGCTCGGCGGTGAGGTGCAGGGCGATGCGCTCGCGCAGCTCGTCCAGGCTGGACAGCAGCTCCAGCGCCTGGCTCTCGGCGCGCTCGCGCAGCCGGGCCTTCTGCTGGGACGTGGTGCGCCAGTTGCTGTAGGCCAGCACGGGCACGACCGCGAGGGCCGGGTCGCCGTCCATGGCCTCCAGGAGCTGGAAGGCCGCGAGGTCCGGCATGTCGAGGTCGAGGACCATGCAGTGGCAGGGCTGGGCGGCCAGCGTGGCGGCGGCCTCCTCGGCCCCCGCCGCCCTGATGATCTCGACGGTGTCGTCGCGGCTGTCGGTCAGCTCGCGCACCACGCTCTCGGCCACCAGCGACAGCAGGCCGCCGGCCCGCTGCTCGATCACCAGCAGCCGCCGGTGCTGGGAGGAGCCGTCGGCGGCCGGGGACGGCCCGGTCGCGTCGGACTCCCCGGCCTGCTCCGCGCCCTCCTGCGGGGCGGCGGACGCGGCGGCGCGGGCGGAGCCGTCGGCGAAGGCCGGGTGGGCGATCGGCAGGAAGAGCGTGAACACGCTGCCCTGTCCCGGCGTGCTCTGCACGCTGATCGCGCCGCCCAGCAGGTAGGCGATCTCGCGGGAGATCGACAGGCCGAGGCCGGTGCCGCCGTACTTGCGGCTGGTGGTGCCGTCGGCCTGCTGGAACGCCCCGAAGATGACTTCGAGCTGCTGCTCGGGGATGCCGATGCCGGTGTCGACGACCCGCAGCGCGAGCGCCGGCCCGTTGGCCCGCACGGTGGCGGGCAGCTCGGACGGGGCGGCCGGCTCGATGCGCAGCTCCACCTTGCCGGTCTCGGTGAACTTGACCGCGTTCGACAGCAGGTTGCGCAGCACCTGGCGCAGCCGGGAGTCGTCGGTCAGCAGCTCGTTGGGGATGCCGGGCGCGGTGACGATGGTGAAGTCGAGGCTCTTCTCGCTGGTCATCGGCTGGAAGGTGGCTTCGACGTAGTCGAGCAGGCGGCGGAGCTGCACCCATTCGGGGTTGACGTCCATCTTGCCCGCCTCGACCTTCGACAGGTCGAGGATGTCGTTGATGAGCTGCAGCAGGTCGGAGCCGGCCGAGTGGATGATCTCCGCGTACTCGACCTGCTTCGGCGTGAGGTTGCGCGTGTGGTTCTGGGCGAGGAGCTGGGCCAGGATGAGCAGCGAGTTGAGCGGGGTGCGCAGCTCGTGGCTCATGTTCGCCAGGAACTCGCTCTTGTACTTCGAGGCGAGCGCGAGCTGCTGGGCGCGGTCCTCCAGCTCCTGCCGGGCCTGCTCGATCTCCAGGTTCTTGGCCTCGATGTCCTGGTTCTGGCTGACCAGGAGGTCGGCCTTCTCCTCCAGCTCGGCGTTGGAGCGCTGCAGCTCCTCCTGCTGGCTCTGCAGCTCCTCCGAGCGGGCCTGCAGCTCGGCGGCCAGGCGCTGCGACTCCTTCAGCAGCTCGTCGGTACGGGCGTTGGCGACGATCGTGTTGAGGTTGACCCCGATCGTCTCCATCAGCTGCTCCAGGAACGCCCGGTGCACGGGCGTGAACTCCTGCACCGAGGCCAGCTCGATCACGCCGAGCACCTGCTCCTCGACGACCACGGGCAGCACGACCAGCGAGGCGGGCATGATCTTGCCGAGGCCGGAGTCGATGGTGATGACGCCGGCGGGGATGTTCTCGGTCAGCGAGATCGTGCGGCGGCTGCGGGCGGCCTGCCCGATGAGGCCGTCGCCGAGCTGGAAGCGGGGGGCGCGGTCGGCGTCCACCGGGTAGCCGTAGGCGCTGAACAGCTTCAGCTCGCTCTCCTCGGCCAGGAAGAACGCGCCGTACTGGGCCGAGACGAGCGGCGCCAGCTCGTTCATCACGAGCTCGGCGACGGTGGCGAGGTCGCGGTGGCCCTGCATGAGCCCGGACATGCGGGCGAGGTTGGACTTCAGCCAGTCCTGCTGCTCGTTGGCCGTGGTGGTCTCGCGCAGCGACTTGACCATCGAGTTGATGTTGTCCTTGAGGTCGGCCAGCTCGCCCTCGGCGTCCACGGTGATCGAGCGGGTCAGGTCGCCCGAGGTGACCGCGCTGGTCACCTCGGCGATCGCGCGGACCTGCCGGGTCAGGTTGCCGGCCAGCTCGTTGACGTTCTCGGTCAGCCGCTTCCAGGTGCCCGAGACGCCCTCCACCTCGGCCTGGCCGCCCAGGCGGCCCTCCGAGCCGACCTCGCGCGCCACCCGGGTCACCTCGGCGGCGAACGACGACAGCTGGTCGACCATCGTGTTGATGGTGGTCTTCAGCTCCAGGATCTCGCCGCGCGCGTCCACGTCGATCTTGCGGGTCAGGTCGCCGCGCGCGACCGCGGTGGTGACCTGGGCGATGCTGCGCACCTGGTTGGTCAGGTTGTCGGCCATCGAGTTGACGTTGTCGGTCAGGTTCTTCCAGGTGCCGGCCACGTTCGGCACCCGGGCCTGGCCGCCGAGCTGGCCCTCGGTGCCGACCTCGCGGGCCACCCGGGTCACCTCGTCGGCGAACGCGCCGAGCGTGTCGACCATCGTGTTGATCGTCTGCGCCAGCGCGGCGACCTCGCCCTTGGCCTCGACGGTGATCTTCTGCGACAGGTCGCCGCGCGCCACCGCCGTGGCCACCTGCGCGATGCTCCGCACCTGGCTGGTCAGGTTGGAGGCCATGACGTTGACGTTGTCGGTGAGGTCCTTCCACGTGCCGGACACGCCGCGCACGGTGGCCTGGCCGCCGAGGTTGCCCTCGGTGCCGACCTCGCGGGCCACCCGGGTGACCTCGTCGGCGAAGGCCGAGAGCTGGTCGACCATCGTGTTGATGGTCTCCTTCAGCTCCAGGATCTCGCCCCGGGCGTCCACCCGGATCTTCTGCGTCAGGTCGCCCTTGGCGACCGCGGTGGTGACCTCGGCGATGCTGCGGACCTGGGCGGTGAGGTTGTCGGCCATGACGTTGACCGACTCCGTGAGCGCCTTCCAGGTGCCGGAGACGCCCTTGACGTCGGCCTGGCCGCCGAGGCGGCCGTCGGTGCCGACCTCGCGGGCCACGCGGGTCACCTCGTCGGCGAACGACGAGAGCTGGTCGACCATCGTGTTGAGGGTGTTCTTCAGCTCCAGGATCTCGCCGCGCGCCGAGACCGTGATGCGCTGCGACAGGTCGCCGCGCGCGACGGCCGTGGCCACCTGCGAGATGTTGCGCACCTGGTCGGTGAGGTTGCCGGCCATGAAGTTCACCGAGTCGGTGAGGTCGCGCCAGGTGCCGGCGACGCCCTTGACGTCGGCCTGGCCGCCGAGCTGGCCCTCGGTGCCGACCTCGCGGGCCACGCGGGTCACCTCGTCGGCGAACGACGAGAGCTGGTCGACCATTGTGTTGACGGTGTTCTTCAGCTCCAGGATCTCGCCCCGGGCGTGCACGGTGATCTTCTGGGAGAGGTCGCCGCGGGCCACCGCCGTGGTGACCTGGGCGATGCTGCGCACCTGGTCGGTGAGGTTGCCCGCCATGGCGTTGACCGACTCGGTGAGGTCCTTCCAGGTGCCCGACACCGCGGGCACCTCGGCCTGGCCGCCGAGCCGGCCCTCGGTGCCGACCTCGCGGGCCACCCGGGTGACCTCCGAGGTGAACAGCGAGAGCTGGTCCACCATGCCGTTGAACACCGAGGCGATCTCGCCGAGCAGCCCGTCGGCGTCCTCGGGGAGCCGGGTGCGGAAGTCGCCGTCCCTGACCGCCGTCAGGCCCGCGAGGAGCAGGCGCAGCTCGGACTCGCCGACCTCGGCGCCGGCGCGGGTGGTCGTGCCCGACCCGCCGGCTGTCGTGTCACTCATGTCCGCCCTCGTCGTTGGAATCACTGGCCAAGCACGCTGGTGATGTCACGATGCGGGCTACCATAAACCTGATCTTCGCCCGTGCGTGACCATCGCCGCTGGAACAGGACACACAGGCAGATGTCTCCGTGGATCCACATGCGAGGTTACTAGATCGGGCCTACTGATGCGCTCGCATCATTTGCTATCTGGCAATTGGTTGATGATTGTGACATCTGACGGTCTTGGCGCTCTTGGCGAGGGTCGGCGGCCCGGCCTGAGCTGATGCATCCGGACGCGCGGCGCGCCCGAAAGAGAAGGTGTGGGTGAGACGCGAAGCGCGCCGGTGACGGCGGTCCCGGCCGCGGCCGGGACGGCGCGGGCGGTCGGGCTGACGGCGCTCGTGGTCATGGTGGCCTGCCAGGTCCTGTCCGGCATCAGTCCCGAGCCGGTGCGGTACACCGGGATCGTCGTGGCGGTGCTGGCGGTCAGCGTGCTCGGCTTCACGGCGGCGGCCTGGGGAGCGCGGCGGGCGGCGGCCGGGTTCGCGGCGGCGGTGCTCGCCGGGTACGCGGCGGAGGCAGTGGGCCTGCGCACCGGGTTCCCGTTCGGGCACTACCGCTACACCGACCTGCTGTGGCCGCAGCTCGGCGGCGTTCCCGCCGTGGTGGCGCTGGCGTGGGGCGGGATGGGGCTGGCCGCGTACGCGGTGGCGGCGGCGATCACGACGGGGCGGGCCCGGCCGGCCGTGGGGGCGCTCGCGCTGACGGCGTGGGACCTCTTCCTCGACCCGCAGATGGTCGGGCTCGGCCTGTGGACGTGGGCCGAGCCGGGCCCGTACCGGGGCATCCCGCTGAGCAACTACGCGGGCTGGCTGCTGGTGTCCGCGCTGGTCATGCTGCTGCTGCGGCGGATCGCGGGCGACGCGCCCGCGCGGGGCGCGGTGGGCGTCTACACCACGATGGCGGTCATGGAGACGGTGGGGTTCGCGGCGGTGTTCCAGCCGCCGGACCCGCTGGTCGCCGCGGCCGGAGGGATCTCGATGGGCGTGTTCGCCGCGCTGGCGTGGCGGCGGCTGTGGCAGAAGGGGAACGGATGGCGGCCGTGGCAGAGGTGACCGCTCCTGGCGAGGGCGACGCGGTGGCGGGGGTGACGACGTGACGGACGTGATCGTGGTCGGGGGCGGCGTCGGCGGGATGGCGTCGGCGTTGCTGCTGGCCGGGCAGGGGCACCGGGTGCGGCTGTACGAGCGGCTGCCGCGCCTCGGCGGGAAGCTGGCCGAGCACCGGCGCGACGGGTTCTCCTTCTCCGAGGGCCCGTCGCTGCTGACCATGCCGGGCCTCTTCCGAGACCTGGGGCTGCGGCGCGCGTTCGTGGAGCCGGCCGAGCTGTGCCGCTACCGCTTCGCCGACGGCAGCGTGCTGACGGCACGGCGGGACCCGGAGCGCATGGCGGCCGAGGTGGACCGGCTCGCGCCGGGCGAGGGCGCCGCGTGGCGGGCCTTCCACGCCTGGGCCGAGGGCTGCCTGCGGGCGGCGGGCCGCACCTTCTTCGCCGGGCCGCTCGGCCGCCCGCCGCGTGCGGCCCGCCTGGGCGACCTGCTGGCCGTGGCGCCCGCCGCCACCCTGGACGGGCTGGCCCGCCGCTTCTTCCGCGACCCGCGGCTGCGCCAGTACGTCGGCCGCTACGCCACCTACGCCGGCTCCAGCCCGTACCGCGCGCCGGCCGCGCTGGGCTGCGTGCCCGCGCTGGAGCACGGCGAGGGCGGCTGGTACGTGCCCGGCGGCCTGCCCCGGCTGGCCGAGGACCTGGCGGGGCTGCTGAAGGAGGCGGGGGTGCTGGTGCACCTGTCCGCGCCGGTCGAGGCCGTCACCGCGCGCGGCGGCGAGGTGACCGGGGTGCGGCTCGCGGGCGGCGGTCACGAGCGGGCCGGCGTGGTGGTGGCCGGCGTGGACGCCGCCGCCCTGTACGGCCGCCTGCTGCCGGACCGGCGGCGGCTGCGCCGGCTGGCCGGGCTGGGGCTGTCGTCGTCGGCGTTCCTGCTGATGGCGGGCGTCGAGGGGCGCACGCCTGGGCTGGCGCACCACACGGTGGTGTTCTCGGGCGACTACGAGCGGGAGTTCGCCGACATCTTCGACCGGCGCGAGCCGCCGGACGACCCGACGATCTACGTCGGCTGCTCGGCCGTGGACGACCCCGGCCAGGCGCCGGCCGGGACGGAGAACTGGACGATGCTGGTCAACGTGCCCGCCCGCGATCCCGGCCGGTGGCGCATCGGCGTGGACGCCTACCGGGACCTGGTGCTGGAGCGGCTCGCCGGGCGCGGCCTGGACCTGGCCGGGCGGCTGCGCTTCGTGGACGTCCTCACGCCGGCGGACCTGCGCGACCGGTACGGGGCCTGGGCGGGGGCGATCTACGGCAGCGCCTACCGGGGACGGCTGGCGCCGTTCCTGCGGCCGGGCAACCGGGGGCCGCGGCGCGGGCTGTACCTGGTCGGGGGCAGCGTGCATCCGGGAGGGGGGCTGCCCATGGTGACGCTGGGGGCCAGGATCGTCGCCGGGCTCGTCCGCGAGGACTTCGGCGACCCGCGCGAGGCGGCGCTCCGATGAGCCGCCGTCTCGCGGGGACGGCGCGCGCCGGGGGGCGGCTGCTCGGGGCGGCGCAGGCGGTGGCGGCCGGGGTGGTGCTGGCGCGGCTGGCGCGGGGCCGGCGGCGGCTGCCCCCGCTCCGGGCCGCCGCCGCGCCCGGCGCCCTGATCTCGGTGGTGGTGCCGGCCCGCGACGAGGCCGCCAGGATCGGGCCGTGCCTGCGGGCCGCGCTGAAGGACCCGGCCGTCGCCGAGGTCATCGTCGTCGACGACCGCTCCACGGACGGCACCGGCCCGCTCGCCGCCGCGCTCGGCGCGACCGTCGTCACCGGCGAGCCGCTGCCCCCGGGCTGGGTCGGCAAGCAGTGGGCGCTGCGCCAGGGCGTGGCGGCCGCCCGCGGCGACGTCGTGGTGACGCTGGACGCCGACACCCGCCCCGAGCCCGGCCTGTTCGGCGCGCTGGCCCGCGCCCTGGACGGCCGCGACCTGGTCAGCGCCGCCCCGCGCTTCGCCTGCGACGGCCCGCTCGAACAGGCCCTGCACGCGTCGATGCTGGCCACGCTGGTCTACCGGTTCGGCCCGGTCGGCCGGGCGGACCCGCTCCCGCCGCACCGGGTGCTCGCCAACGGCCAGTGCCTCGCCTTCCGGCGGGACGCGATGACGGAGATCGATGGTTTCGCGGCGGTGCGCGGGCACATGACCGACGACGTGGCGCTCGCCCGGTTCCTGGCGGGGCGGGGCTGGCGGATCGGCTTCCTCGACGGCGGCGGGCTGCTGGAGGTCGACATGCACGACTCGACGGCCGAGCTGTGGCGCGAGTGGGGCCGGTCGCTGCCGCTCCGGGACGTCACCGGCGCCGGCTGGCGGGCCGCCGACCTGGCCGTGGTCTGGCTGACGGCGGCCCTGCCCGCGCTGCGCCTGGCCGCCGGCCGGCCGAGCCGGCTGGACCTGGCGCTGCTCGGCGTCCGGCTGCTGCTGACCGGCGCCCTGCGCGGCAGCTACACCCGGCCGGGCGCGGCCCTGCTGCTGTCGCCGCTGCTGGACCCGGCCGCCGCGGTCCGCCTCACCCAGGCCACGCTCCGCCCGGTACGGCGGTGGCGCGGCCGGACGTACCCGGCGAACCCGGCGAACCCGGCGAACCCGGCGGACCCGGCGAACCCGGCGGCCCAGGCGGCCCCGGCGGACCCGGCGGTCAGCTCCGGCGGGACGACAGCGCGGCCTGGCCGAAACGCAGCCCGATGAGGCACATCAGCGCCCCCGTCCCCGCGACCACCTCGGCCGGGGCGAACAGCAGCTGCAGCGCGGGCACGCCGAACACCGCCACCCGCGCCCCCACGGCGAACGACCGCGCCCCCAGCGCCACCGCCACCAGCGCCGCCACGGCCAGCGCGAACGCGGGCGGGCAGATGACCGCCACCCCGCCCGCGAAGGTCAGGATCGACCGCCCGCCCCGGAACCCGGCGAACACCGGCCAGGCGTGCCCCGCCATCGCGGCCGCCACCGCCAGGTACACGGGCACGACGCTGTCCCCCGCCACCACCCCCGGCCCGGTCGTGTGCCCGCCGCTGAGCAGCAGCGCCGCCAGCGCGGCGAGCGTGCCCTTCAGCGTGTCACCGGCGAACACCGGCACGGCCGACCGCCAGCCGAGCTGCTCCTTCACGTTCCAGAAGCCGGGATTGCGGTCGCCCACCGCGCGCGGGTCGAACCCGTGGCCGCGCGCCAGCAGCACCGCCACCGGGATCGACCCCAGCAGGTAGCCGACGATGACCGACAGCACCGCTGCACCCATAGCCTCGTTCCACCTCATCCGTTACGGCTCCGTGGACGCCATGCGCCACATGGCCTTCGACCGCCCGCTGCTGCGCGGCACCGCGGGCCTGACGTTCTGGCGGCTGCTCGGGACCGGGCGCGGCCGGTCGATGTCGCTCGGCGCGGACCTGCGCCGGTGGGCGCTGTTCGCGGTCTGGCGCGAGGAGGCCGACCTGGAGGCGTTCCTCCGCGCCTCCCCCGTCGCGGCCCGGTGGCGGGCCGAGGCCGACGAGCGGTGGCAGGTCCGGCTGGCGCCCCTGTCCGCGCGCGGCACCTGGGGCGGCCGCTCCCCCTTCGGCCGGCTCGCCGGCGGGCGGCGGGACGGCGGGGGCCCGGTCGCGGTGCTCACCCGCGCCTCGATCAGGGCGCGGCGGCTGGCCGCCTTCTACCGTTCGGTGCCGCCGGTGGACCGGCTGCTGGCCCGGCAGGACGGCTGCCTGGCCTCGGTCGGGGTCGGCGAGTGGCCGCTGGCCCGGCAGGCCACGTTCTCCCTGTGGCGGGACGCGGCGGCGATGCGCCGCTTCGCCTACGGCGACGACGCGCACCTGCGGGTGGTGGACCGGGTGCGCCGGGACGGCTGGTACAGCGAGGAGCTGTTCGCCCGGTTCGTCCCGTACGGCAGCGAGGGCACCTGGAACGGCGCCGACCCCCTGGGCTGACCGGCGGGCGGCGCTCATGCCGGTTCCGGCGCGGCGGCGAGGCCGGCGTCCACCCGCACCCCGGACAGCGCGTGCGCGACCACGCAGGCGCGGGCGATCGTGGCGGCGCGGGACGAGCCGTGCGCGACGACCACGGTGCCGCGCAGCCCCAGCAGCGCCGCGCCGCCGTGGGTCTGCGGGTCGTAGCGGCGGGCCACTCCCGCCAGCGCTGCCGGGTCGGCGAGGCCCGCCTGGGCGACCATGGTGAGCGCGGTCCGTACGCAGCCCTCGACGTTCTTCAGCACGACGTTGCCGGTGAAGCCGTCGGTGACGATGACGTCCACGGCTCCGGAGAGCACGTCGTGGCCCTCGATGTTGCCGTGGAAACGCGCCGGCTGCCTCCGCAGCAGCTCCTCGGCCCGCCGGGCGAGCCGGTTGCCCTTGCCGGGCTCGGAGCCGATCGACAGCAGCCCGGCCACCGGGTCGGGCACGCCCAGCACGGCGCGGGCGTACCCGGCGCCGAGCAGCGCGAACTGGGCCATCATCTCCGGCGTCGGGTCGGCGGTCGCGCCCGCGTCCACGAGCACGCTCGCGCCGCCGCTCAGCGCCGGCAGCGCGATCGCGAGCGCGGGACGCAGGACGCCCTCGGCGCGGCCCACCAGCCGCACGGCCTGGGAGACCACCGCGCCGGTCGAACCCGCCGACACGAACGCGGCCCCCTCCCCCCGCGCGAGCAGGCCGCAGCCGACGGCCAGGCTGGAGCCGGGCAGCGCCGGGCCGCCCGCGCCCCGCTCGGCCATGGGGACCGCGTCCGGGGCGTGCACGATCGGCAGCTCGCTCGGCGGCGTCGCGGGCGGCCAGCTCGCGGGCCAGGTCCGGCTCGCGGCCGACCAGGACGACCGGCACGCCGTGCGCGCGCCACGCCGCCACCGCCCCCGCCACCATCTCGGCCGGGCCGTGGTCCCCGCCCATGGCGTCCAGCACCACCGCCCCGCCGCCGGCCCCCGCCCGCCCGTGGCGGCGCCGGAGTCCCGGCCGCCCGTGGCGGAGTCCCGGCCGCCCGTGGCGGAGTCCCGGCCGCCCGTGGCGGAGTCCCGGCCGCCCGTGGCGGGGCCGCGGCCGTTCGCCGGGGTCACGGCAGCTCCACCCGGACGCGGCGTTCGTGGCGGCCCGCCTCGGCGGAGGCGAGCAGGTGGCGGGCGAAGGCGGCGGCCTTGCGGCGGCGCGGCACCCGTACGCGCCGCTCCAGCACCGCGAAGCCGCCGCGCTCGATCTCCACCAGGATCCCCCCGTACAGCTCCACGGCGGCCCGCACGCACGGCCGGGACGAGGCCACCAGCAGGTCGATGCCGGGCGCCGCGGCCCGGTAGTGCTCGCGGGCCCGCCGCGCCTCGAAGGCCAGCAGCTCGCGCACCGCCCGCCCCGTCCGGGGGCGGCCCAGGTCGGCCGGCTCCACGCCGAACGCGGCGAGGTCCTGCGCCGGCAGGTAGACCCGGCCCCTGGCGTGGTCCTCGGCCACGTCCCGCAGGAAGTTGGTGAGCTGGAAGGCCAGCCCGAGCTGCCGCGCCGGCTCCCGCGCGGCCCGCTCCTCGCCGGGCAGCGCCTCCAGCACCGGCAGCATCATGGTGCCGATGACCGCCGCCGACCCCTCCATGTAGCCGAGCAGGTCGTCGTAGGTGGCGTAGCCGGTCACGGACAGGTCGGCGCGCATCGCGGCGAGGAAGGAGTCCACGTCGGCCCGGGTGATCCCGAACGAGCGCACGGTGTGCAGGAACGCGGGCAGCACCGGGTCCGCGACCGGCTCCCCCGCCAGGCCGCGCGCGGTGCGGTCGCACAGGTCGTCGAGCGCGGCCCGGCGGTCGGCGGACATGGTGAAGGAGTCGACGATCTCGTCGGCGTAGCGGGCGAAGCCGTACAGGGCGTGCACGTGCCGACGTTTCCACGCGGGCAGCAGCAGCGTGGCCAGGTAGTAGGAGCGGCCGTAGCGGGCGTGCAGGCGGCGGCAGCGTTCGTAGCTGGCGGTGAGAGTCAACGGGTGTCCTTCGGCGGGTGTCCTTCAGCGGGATGTCAGGATGCGTTCGGCGGCGAGCCGGCCGGAGATCAGCACCGGGGGGACCCCGACGCCCGGCGCCGTGTGCATGCCGGCGAAGTGCAGCCCGGGCACGCGCCTGGCGACGCCGGACGGGCGCAGCCACGCCGTCTGGGTGAAGCGGTGGTCGAGCGCGAACGGGGTGCCCGCCGTGTGCCCGAGCGCGGCCCAGGCGGGCGGGTCGAGGACGAGGCGGGGCGCGGCGGACAGGTCGCCGTAGCCGAGCGCGGCCAGCCGGGCGAGCAGGCGCTCCTCCAGGCGCGGCCGGAGCCGGTCCCAGTCCGCCGACTCCAGGTTGGGCGCGG
This sequence comes from Actinomadura luzonensis, assembly GCF_022664455.2. Lineage (NCBI taxonomy): Bacteria > Bacillati > Actinomycetota > Actinomycetes > Streptosporangiales > Thermomonosporaceae > Actinomadura > Actinomadura luzonensis. Next base: position 2,486,536 of record NZ_JAKRKC020000002.1, on the reverse strand, counting down.
GCTCCAGGACGCTGAGCGTGACGTGACCGGGCGGCGCCGCCTCGCCGTCGCCCGCCGGGCAGGTGACCAGCAGGCTCGGGTCCGGCTGCGGCCGCCCCGCCTCCAGCGCCGCGAACGTCTCCCGCCACTGCCCCCCGAAGTGCAGCGTGTGGTGTGCCTGCCCGGCCGGCGGCCGGTCCAGCCCGGCGTGCAGCACCAGGCAGGACGGCGAGTGGCGGGGGCGGCGCATCCGCCAGTCGGCGGCCCGGCCGGGCAGCAGCCGCCGGGCCGCGTACCGGTCGCAGGCGACGACCACGTGCCCGGCGGGCAGGCGTTCGCCGTCCTCCAGCAGCACGCCGGTCACGCCGCCCGCGCCGGTCTCGACGCGGGCGGCGCGGACGCCGTACCGGACGGGCGCGCCCAGCTTCTCCAGCAGGGCGGCCAGCGCGGACGGGACCGCGTGCATGCCGCCGCGCTCGGGGAAGTACACGCCGCCGACCGTGTCCATGTGCGCGATCACGGCGTAGATGCCGAGCGCGCGCTGCGGGGACAGGCCGACGTACAGGGACTGGAAGGTGTGCGCCTTGATCAGCCGCTCGTCGGAGAGGTGGCGGGCGGCGAGCCGGTCGAGGCGGCGGAAGCCGCCCAGCGCCGCCAGCCGGGCCAGCGCGAGCGGACGGGCCAGGCTGCCGAGCCTGGTCATGTCCGCGTCGATGAACGCCGGCCACTCCACCGCGAACAGCTCGCCGAGCAGCCGCCGGTACCGCAGGTAGCGGGCGGCCTCGGCGGGCCCGCACAGCTCCCGCACCCGCTCGGCCATCGCCTCGCCGTCCGGGGTGACGTCCAGGTGGGTGCCGTCGTGGAAGGCCAGCCGGTAGGCGGGGTCGAGGCGGCGCAGCGGCAGCCAGTCCCGCAGCTCCTCCCCCGCCGCGCCGAAGGTGTCGGCGAGCGCGCCGGGCATGGTCAGCACCGACGGGCCGGTGTCGAACCGGTACGGGCCGAGCCGGGCGGTTCCGCAGCAACCGCCCGGCTCGTCCCGCGCCTCGACGACGGTGACCTCCCGCCCGGCCGCCGCCAGCCGCACGGCGGCGGCGAGGCCGGCCAGCCCGGCGCCGATCACCACGACGGGGCCGGTCCCGGCCATCAGCGGCTCCTGTCCGTGGCGAGGACGGTCAGCTCGGTGAGCGCCCGGCGGGCGTCGGCCGGCAGGCCGGGCACCTGCCCGAGGGCGGCGTCCGCCTCCTCGGCCAGGGCCGCGATGCGCCGCTCCGCCAGCTCCAGCGCGCCGCAGGAGACGATCAGCTCGCGGGCTGCGGCGACCAGCCCGCCGTCGTCCCCGGCGGCGGCCGTCCCGCCGTCGCCCCGGGCGGTGGCCGTCCGGTCGTCGTCCCGGGCGGCGGCCGTCCGGTCGTCGCCCCGGGCGGCGGCCGTCCGGTCGTCGCCCCGGGCGGCGGCCGTCCGGTCGTCGTCCCGCGCGGCGGCGACGGCGTCCAGGAGGGCCGCGCCGGACGGTCCCGACCGTTCCCTGGCGACCGCGACCAGGTGGTTCGGCTTGCCCTGGCGCAGGTCGCCGGCCGGTTTCCCGGTGCGGCCCGGGTCGCCGAAGACGCCGAGCACGTCGTCGCGGAGCTGGAAGGCCTCGCCCAGCGGCAGCGCGTACGCGCTCAGCGCCCGCCGGGCCGCCGGGTCGCCGCCCGCCACGGCGTGCCCCAGGTGGAGCGGCCGTTCGATGGTGTACTTGGCCGACTTGTAGAGCGCGATCGTGCGGGTGCGGGCGGTGTCCGCGCCGCCGGCGGCCGTGGCGGCCAGGTCGAGCTGCTGGCCGGCGGTGACCTCCACACGCAGCCGGGTGAGGACGTCGAGCGCGTCGGCCAGGTGCGGCCCGGCGCCGAGCAGCGCGGCGTCGGCCCAGGCCAGGGCGAGCAGGGCGAGCAGGCTCGCCTGCGACTCGCCGTAGCGTCCGGGCTCGCCCCGCAGGCCCGCCCGCCGGTGCTCGGCGGCCAGCGCGACGTGCGCCGCCGGGCGGCCCCGGCGTTCGGCGGCCTCGTCCATGACGTCGTCGAGGAGCAGCGCCGCGACGTGCACCAGCTCGACGGCGCACGCGGCGTTCAGCACCGGCTCCAGGTGCTCGCCGGTGCCGCCGGCCGCCCGGTGCCCCCAGTACACGAACGCCGGGCGCAGCCGCTTGCCGCCGTCGCGGGCGAACGCGGCCAGGTGGCGGCGCACCAGGCCGACGCCCTCCGCGCCGAGGAAGCCCAGCCGGGCGAGCTCCTGGTCGAGCAGGTCGTCCAGGCGCCGCTCGACCAGCTCGCGCACCCGGCTCATCTCGGTGCTGGTCTGTGGGCTGCCGATCTGCGGGCCGCCGGTCCGCGTGCGGGCCGGCGGGGTCACGGTGGTCATGCGTGTCGTCTCCTTGTCGGTATATAGGTCTTCGCGAAGGCATCCCCCGCCGGTTGCATCCGGGGGTCGGCGGATCGCGAAAGGATGGTCACGGGAGTCCAGAAACGGGTCCGGACCAGCGGGACGAGCACGGAGAACGAGGGCACGGCGGTGAGTGAGGAAGAGGCCGGGTACGGGATCGGGGCCGTCTCGCGGCTGCTCGGCGTGCCCGCGCCCACGCTGCGCACCTGGAACCTGCGCTACGGGCTCGGCCCGAGCCGGCGCAGCGCGGGCGGCCACCGCCGCTACGACTCCGGCGACCTGGACCGGCTGCGGGAGATGCAGCGGCTGATCGCCGAGGGCCTGCCCCCGTCCGAAGCCGCCCGCCGCGCCCGCCGCGCCCGCACCGCCACCCCACCCGCCGGCTCACCGGCCGCCGCCGCGCCCGGCAGCACGACGCCCGCCAGCACGACGCCCGCCACCACGGCGACCGCCAGTACGGCGACCGCCAGCACGGCGACCGGCGGGGCGACGGCGCTGGTGCGGGCCGCGTACGCGCTCGACAGTCACGCCGTCACCGCCCTCCTGGACGCGGCGCTCGCCGCGGAGGGGGTGCGCTCCACCTGGGAGCGCCTGGTCCTGCCGGCCTTCGACGCGGTCTGCCGCCGCCAGGACGGCACCGGCGCGGGCATCGACGTCGAGCACCTGCTGTCCGACCGCCTCCTGGCGGCGTTGCACGGGCACGCGCTCCGGCAGGCCCCGGGCCCCCGGGGCCGACGTCCGGTGCTGCTCGCCTGCGCCGAGGAGGAGCAGCACACGCTGCCGGTCCACGCGTTGTCGGCCGCGCTGGCCGAGGAGGGTGTGGAGACGCGCCTGCTCGGCGCCCGCACCCCTTACGCCGCGCTGGCGCACGCCATGCGCAGGCTGCATCCGGCGGCGGTCTTCCTGTGGTCGCAGCAGGAGTCGACCGGCGACACCGCGCCGCTGGCGGGGCTGCCGCGGCTGCGGCCGGCCGCGCGCCTCGTCCTGGGCGGCCGGGGCTGGCCGGAGACTCTTCCCGCGGGCGTGATCAGGGTAGATACCTTCCGCGAGGCTCTGTCCCAAATCCGGCGGACCCTGCCTTGATCGTGTCTTGCCCCCGATGACATTGTGCCGCCCTTCCCTGCTCCGCTATGAATAAGTTTTGAATAGGTTTTTCCAGGGGAGCGGGACAAGCCATGGGGAACACTTCGGCGAGCAGCCACCAGCGGCCCACCGGCCGGACCGACGAGGAGACCTTGAGCGACAGCTACCGCGCGCACGCCCCGGCCCTCCGCTCCTACCTGCGGCGCTTCATCTCGCCGCAGGACGTGGAGGACCTGCTGCAGGTGGTGTTCGCCGACGCCTGGCGCTCCCGCGGGCGTTACGACCCGGGACGCAGCCAGGCCGCCTGGCTGTACGTGATCGCGCACCGCCGCGCCGTGGACCACCTCCGCGTCCGCCGCCTGGCCACGGTGCCGCTGGACGCCGTGGCCGAGGCGGCGGCGCCCGCGCAGCGCCCGGCCGACGAGGAGGTGGCCGACCGCGACCGGGTCCGCCGCGCCCTGGCCGCGCTCTCCCACGCACAGCGCCAGGTGATCGAGCTGGCCTATTACGGCGAGCTGACCCAGCAGGAGATCGCCGAACGGCTCCGCGTCCCGCTGGGCACGGTCAAGGCGCGCACCTCTCGCGGCCTGCACAAGCTGTCGGCCCTGCTGTCGGCGGCCGAGGCCGCCTGAGCAAAAAGGAGCGCCGCCCGGGCGGAGCGGGCGGCGATCAGCGCGCGCCGGGCTCGACGGCGGTGTAGCGGCGCAGGTCGGCCGAGGTGGAGCGGGGGCCGGGCAGCGGGGTGGCACGGTCGGCGCGCAGCCCGTCGAGGACGATCTCCACCACCCGCGGCAACCCCTGCCCGCCCGGCAGCCCCGGCGGGGCGTAGACGTGCAGGGTCATGATCAGCGCGAGGTCCACGGGACCGACGTCGGCCCGCAGCGCCCCGTCGGCCTGAGCCTCCGCGATCATCCCGAGCAGCCCCTCGGTCACCCGCTCGCGCAGCTCGTGCTGCTCCTCGCCGGCGCGCATCCGCTGGTGCAGGACGGGGTCGAGCTTGGCCGACAGCTCCCCGAGGCGCAGCTCCGTGCAGCACCGCAGGAACCGGCAGAGCGCGTGCCAGGCGTCGGGCTCCTCGCGCCGGGCGGCCTCGGCCAGCTCGGCCATGCGCCGCAGGCCCGCCTCGCCGACGCCGCGCAGCAGCGCCTCCCGGTCGGGGAAGCGCCGGTAGAGCGTGCCGATGCCGACGCCCGCGCGCCTGGCCACCTCCTCCAGCGCCACGTCGACGCCCTGCTCCAGGAACAGCTCCTGGGCGGCGGCGAGGATCAGGTCCCGGTTGCGGCGGGCGTCCGCGCGGAGCCCCTGCGTTTTCCCATCCATCTGGACGATTTTCCTCCACTTGAGGTACCGTCGCAAACAAGCGGAGGAAATTCATCCAGTTAGCGGAGTGGTGGACATGAACGAGCGCACAGTGCTGATCTCCGGAGCGGGCGTGGGCGGCCCGGCCCTCGCCTACTGGCTGGCCCGGCACAACTTCCGGGTGACGGTCGTCGAGCGCGCCGGAGCGCTGCGCTCCAGCGGCAACCCGGTGGACGTGCGCGGCCCCGCCATGGACGTCGCCGCCCGCATGGGCATCGTCCCCCGGCTGCGCGAGGCGGCCACCGGCAACACCGGCCTCGCCTTCGTCGACGCGGCGGGCCGCCGCCTGGCCCGCGTGGACATGCCCGGCGGGCGGCGCGGCGAGGAGATCGAGCTGCCGCGCGGCGACCTCGCCGCGATCCTGTACGACGCGGCCCGCGAGCACGCCGAGTTCCTGTTCGACGACAGCATGACGGCGATCGCGCAGGACGCGCACGGCGTCGAGGTGACCTTCGAGCGGGCCGCGCCCCGCCGCTTCGACCTGGTGATCGGCACCGACGGCCTGCACTCCGCGACGCGCCGGCTGGCGTTCGGCGAGGAGGGCGGCCTGGTGCGGCACATGGGCCTGTACGTCGCCACCACCCCGCTCGGCGGCCACCGCGCCAGGGAGAGGCACGAGGGCGGGGACGTCGTCATGCACAACGCGCCCGGCCGGGCCGTCGCGGTGAGCCCCACGCCCGCCGGCGACCTCGCCTTCTTCCTCTACCGCGCCCCGGCCGAGCCCGGCTTCGACCACCGCGACGCCGAGCAGCACAAGCGGATGCTGGCCGCGGCGTTCGCGGGGGTGGGCTGGCGGGCGCCGGAGCTGCTGGAGCGGGTGCGGGCCGCCACCGACCTCTACTTCGACTCGGTCAGCCAGGTGCGGCTGCCGCGCTGGTGGACCGGCCGGGTGGCGCTGCTCGGTGACGCCGCCTCGTGCGTGTCGCTGTTCGGGGACGGCTCCACGCTGGCCATGGCGGGGGCGTACACGCTGGCGGCGGAGCTGGCCGCCACGCCCGCCGACCCGCAGGCGGCCTTCGCCCGCTACGAGAGCGCGCACCGCCGCCTGGTCGACCCCAAGCAGGCGAACGTCGGCCGCGCGGCCGCCCTCATGGTGCCCGCGACCCGGGCCGGGGTCGCGACGCGCAACCTGGCGGCCCGGGCCTGGCCGCTCGCCTCGGCCGTGGCCCGCCTGCGCCGCGTCCCCGCCGGCCGCCCCACGCCGGCCTGATCCGGCTCAGGCCGGGACGCCGTTGCCCACGAACGCCTTGTACTGCACGGGGGTGCGCGACGTGGTGCTCACGCACACCCAGAAGTTGCCCGGCACCAGCTTGCTGGGCGTCTGCACGGTGGCGGTGAAGAAGTCGGTGTGCTGCGACTGGAGGACCTCGCCGTCGGTGAAGAAGTCGTTGAGCGGGTCGGCCCGCCGCAGCTCCCAGTCCGCCGCCACGGGGATCGGCACGTTGAGCGAGTTGAGGGTGAAGGACGTGCCGCTGCCCGCGACGATGTCGCCGTCCTCGGCCGCGAACGGGCCTGAGCACGCGACCGAGCCGCGCACGATGCTGCCCTGGGCGGCCATCTGGGTGATCGTGGCGCCGCTGGCGGCGGACGGCACGAGGGCGAGGGCGGCGGAGAGGGCGGCGCCGAGTCCCACCCCGGCGAGCGCGAGACGGCGGCCCCTGCGAGTGCTGTTGCTGGACAAGAGTCTCTCCTCGGATCCGGGCGCCGGTTCCGATGCCCGGCGCCTCTGCCGGGGAGGCGTGCCGACCGGTTCCAGGACGTTCCATGGCACGGAACAATGTTCGAGAAACGGGCTTGATCCGTAACTTTGGGTGACGCGCCAACCGTTACGAACACGATCGGTGTGTTGACAAAGAGTCAACCCGTCATTCGCGAGGTTTCTTCGCATCCGTACCTTGAAGTACATCTGCCCCGTCGGCATAGTGGACGGACCTGTAAGGCGCAATCAGTCGTGACGGGCATCCACGGGGGGCGGTACCGGCTCGCGGCTGCCCGGCGGAATTGGACATGATCGTATGAGCTCGCCCCCTCCGATCCGTGCCAAACTGCTCCGGATCCTGTTACTCCCGCTGGTGTCGATGGCGGCCCTGTGGGGCTTCATCGCGTACTCCAGCGTCCAGGAGATCAGCGACGTCTCGCAGACCCAGGACCGCTGGGAGGCCATCGGCTCGCCGGTGCTGCAGCTCATCATCGAGCTGCAGCGCGAGCGGCAGCTCTCGGCCGAGGCCCCGCGCAGCACCGGGTCGTACGCGCCCCTCCTGGACCAGCGCCGCAACACCGACGTCAAGGTGGACCGGCTGCGCGAGGTCATCGGCACCGTCGACGCGGGCGAGGAGGCCCCCGCCCAGGTGCGCGCCCTGGTGCAGGCCCTCGACGGGCTGCAGTCGCTGCGCGCCTCGGCCGACGGCGGCGTGCTGGCCCCGCCGCTGACCATCATCGAGGCGTACAACAACCTCATCGCGGTGGCCAACCGGCAGTTCACCGACCGCGACGCGCTGAGCGACGTCTCCTCCTTCCGCTCGGTGCGCGGCATGGCGGCCTACGTCGCCACCGCCGAGTACCTGGGCCGCGAGCACGCGGTGCTCACCGCCACCATCGTGCAGCGGCGGATGTCGCCCACCGACCGGGCCGCGTTCGTGGCCGCGATGAGCAGCCGCCGGCTGGTCTTCGCCAACGCCGAGCGCGACGCCGGCCCCGAGCTGAAGGCCGACTACGACGAGCTGGTGGCCAGCCTGCACTACCGGCGGGTGGTCGAGGTCGAGGACGAGCTGTTCACCTTCGACACCGGCGGGCCGCCGCCCGTCGAGGGCGCCCAGTGGAAGGGCGACGCCGAGGCGCTGCTCGGCGCCATCAACCGGGACACCCAGGCCGAGCTGGCCAGGGCCGCCGAGGAGGCGGAGAGCCAGAAGAGCGGCGCGTACTGGCGGGTCGGGATCGTCCTGCTCCTCGGGCTCGCCGCGATGCTGGTGTCGCTGGCGCTGTCCTACCGCTTCGGCCGCTCGCTCATCGAGGAGCTGCGGCGGCTGCAGGCGTCGGCGGTGGAGCTGGCCGAGGAGCGGCTGCCCCGCCTGGTGGAACGGCTGCGCCGCGGCGACGACGTGGACCCGGCCACCGAGGCCCCCGGCCTGGACCCGGCCGACACCGCCGAGGTCGACCGCGTGGTGGACGCCTTCTCGGCGGTGCGCCGCACCGCGGTCGAGGCCGCGGTCGGGCAGGCGGCCCTGCGCAAGGGCGTCGGCCAGGTGTTCCTCAACCTGGCGCGGCGCAACCAGGCGCTGCTGCACCGGCAGCTCGCGCTGCTCGACACGATGGAGCGCAGGGTGGACGAGCCCGAGGTGCTGGAGGACCTGTTCAAGCTCGACCACCTCACCACCCGCATGCGGCGGCACGCGGAGAACCTCATCATCCTGTCCGACGCGGTCCCGGCGCGCCGCTGGCGCGACCCGGTCCAGCTCTTCGACGTCGTACGGGCGGCGGTGCTGGAGGTCGAGGACTACACCCGGGTCACGGTCGCGCCGATGCCGCAGGCCCCGATGCTGGTCGGGGCGGCGGTCACCGACGTCATCCACCTGGTGGCCGAGCTGGTGGAGAACGCCACCGTCTTCTCGCCGCCCGACACCTCCGTGCAGATCCGCGGCATGACGGCGGCCAACGGCTTCGCCCTGGAGGTGGAGGACCGCGGGCTCGGGCTCAACCAGGACACCCTGGACCAGCTCAACGCCCGCCTCGCCGACCCCCCGGAGTTCGACCTGGACGACAGCGACCGGCTCGGGCTGTTCGTGGTGTCCCGGCTGGCGGCGCGGCACGGGATCAAGATCTCGCTGCGGCGGTCGCCGTACGACGGGACCACCGCGATCGTGCTGCTGCCCGGCGCGCTGCTGGCCGGGACGGACGAGCCGGCCCGGCCCGCCGAGCCCGTCAGCGCGGGCCGGCCGGTGCGCGCGCTCGACACCGGCCACGGCGAGCCGGCGCCGCCCGCCGCGCCGGAGCCCCGCGCGCCGCTCGACGCCACCCTCCTGAACACCGTCCTCGACCCCGTGCCCGACCCCGTCCTCGACGGTGGCACGATCGTCAACGGCCACGCGGCCCGGCCGGGGGACGCGCGGCCGGAGGAGCCGGTCAGGCCCGAACGCGGGACCTGGTTCGACGCCGCCGTCCCCCCCGGCCCGCCCGCCGGCTGGAGCGTCACCGTGCCCCCGCAGGAGGCCGACGACGACCTCGACGGCCTGCCCATGCGGGTGCCACAGGCCAGCCTCGCCCCTCAGCTCCGCACCGCCACGCGCGGCCGGAATCCCGGCATCTCCGTGCGTACGCCGGAGGAGCTCGCACAACTCATGTCCTCCATGCAGCAGGGCTGGCAGCAAGGACGCCGCCAGGCCGACGAGCGCGGACAGGACGTGTGGAACCGAAAGGACGACCATCCCGATGCCCGACCCCAGAAGTGAACTGAGCTGGCTCCTCGACGACCTGACCCAGCGCGTCCCCGGCATCCGGCACGCCATCGTGCTGTCCGCCGACGGGCTCGCCATGGGCGGCTCGCGTGACCTGACCCGCGAGGACGCCGAGCACCTGTCCGCCATCTCCGCCGGCAGTCACAGCCTCGCGATGGGCGCGGGCCGGCATTTCGGCCTGGGCGGCGTACGGCAGACGATCATCGAGATGGAAGGGGGCTTCCTGTTCGTCACCGCGGCGGGCCAGGGAGCCCGGCTGGCGGTGCTCGCGGCGGCCGACGCCGAGCTGGGCATGGTCACCTACGAGATGGCGCTGATGGTCAAGAGGGTCGGCGAGCACCTCTCCGCGCAGCCGAGGGGAGCGGCACCGGCACCCGCCTGGAACGGCGCGAGACCGTGACCGGTGAGGACCCCGGCCCCCTGATCCGCCTGTACGGGCTGACCGGGGGCCGGGCGCGCCCGCAGGGCGAGACGTTCGACCTGGTGGCCATCGTGACGACGGCCGCGGGTTCGCACGAGTTCGCGGACCTGCTCCCCGAGCACCGCGCCGTGCTGTCGCTGTGCCGCCGGCCGACCCCGGTGGCCGACGTCGCGGCGCACCTCAGGCTGCCGCTGAACATCACCCGGGTCATCCTGGGCGACCTGCGGCGCGAGGGCCTGGTCGGCATCGAACGCCCCCGCCCCGCGGCGCAGACGATCGACGAACGCATCTACAGGGAAGTGCTGCATGGGCTACGCAGCCTCTGAGCCGGGGACGACGGCCGTCGCCTCGGCCCTGGCCATCAAGATCCTCATCGCGGGCGGTTTCGGCGTCGGCAAGACCACCATGGTCGGCACGATCAGCGAGATCCGCCCCCTGCACACCGAGGAGCTGCTGAGCGAGCGCGGCGTCGGGGTGGACGACCTGTCGGGCGTGGAGTCCAAGACCACCACCACCGTCGCGCTGGACTTCGGCCGCATCACCATCCGCGACGGGCTGTGGCTGTACCTGTTCGGCACGCCGGGGCAGGACCGGTTCTGGTTCATGTGGGACGAGCTGGCCCTCGGCGCGCTCGGGGCCGTGGTGCTGGCCGACACGCGCCGCCTCCAGGACTGCTTCCCCGCGGTCGACTACTTCGAGCAGCGCGGCATCCCGTTCGTGGTGGCGGTCAACTGCTTCGACGGGGCGCGCCGGTACGAGCCGGTCAAGGTGCGGCGGGCCCTCGGCCTCAGCGCGACGACCCCGATCGTGCTGTGCGACGTGCGGCGGCGCGAGTCGGTCAAGGAGGTGCTGACGACACTCGTCACGTACGCGGTGAAGGGGCTGCAGCCGCCGGGGTGATCGGCTTTCCCGCGCGGGGCCCGCCCGGTTCCCGTCCTGGTGGGTAGAGGCCGCGGATGTTCGACGACTTCGCGACCGATGTGATCGACGTGGGCGAGACGGAGCTGTTCGTCCGGCACGGCGGCTCCGGCGCCCCGCTGCTGCTCCTCCACGGCCACCCCCGTACGCACGCGACCTGGCACCGGGTCGCCCCCCTCCTCGCTCCCCATTACTACGTGGTCTGCCCCGACCTGCGCGGCTACGGCCGTTCCGGCAAGCCGCCCACGACCCCCGACCACGCCCCCTACGGCAAGCGCGCCATGGCCCGCGACATGGTGGCGCTGATGCGCGCGCTCGGCCACGACCGCTTCGCGGTGGCCGGGCACGACCGGGGCGCGTACGTGGCCCACCGTCTCGCCGCCGACCACCCCGGCGCGGTGTCGCGGCTGGTCATCATGGACGCGGTGCCCATCGGCGAGGCGCTGGCCCGCGCCGACGCGCGTTTCGCGGCGTCCTGGTGGCACTGGTTCTTCTTCGGCCAGACCGACAAACCCGCCGAACGGGTCATCAACGCCGACCCGGACGCCTGGTACCAGGCCACCGCCGAGCAGATGGGCGAGGAGGCGTACGAGGACTACCGCCGCGCCATCCACGACCCGGACACGGTCCACGGCATGTGCGAGGACTACCGCGCCGGCCTCACGGTGGACCGCGCCGCCGACGACGCCGACCGGGCCGCGGGCCGCCGCGTCACCTGCCCCACGCTGTTCCTGTGGTCCTCGAAGGACGACATGGAGGAGCTGTACGGCGACCCGCTGGCCATCTGGCGCACCTGGGCCGACGACGTGACCGGCCACCCGATCGACAGCGGCCACCACGTCGCCGAGGAGGCTCCGGAGGAGCTGGCGGCATCCCTGCTGGGCTTCCTGCGGCCATGACGCCGAGGGGGCGGTCAGGCGGGCCGGCCGGTGAGCATGGCGTGGGCGGCCTCGTCCACGATCGCGCGCATGGCCCGCTCGGCCGCCGGCCCGTCGCCGCCCTGCACGGCCTCGGCGACCTCGGCGTGCAGGCGGATCGCGGCCGGGTCGGGCCGGTCGGGCATCAGGTGGTGGCGGGTGCGCCCGCGCAGCACCTCGGCCACCACGCCGGCGAGCGCCGCCATCATCTCGTTGCCGCTCGCCTCCAGCAGCGTGCGGTGGAAGCCGACGTCGGCGGCGAGGTAGCTCTCCAGGTCGCCGGCGCGCCCGTGGGCGGCCATCCGCATGACGGCGCCCGCCAGCTCGCCGCACTGCGCGGGCGTGGCGCGGGCGGCGGCCAGCGCGGCCGCGGCGGGCTCGACGCCGCGGCGCAGCTCGCTGAGCGAGCGGAGCTGCGCCAGGCGGCCCTCGCCGTCGAGCCGCCACCGGATCACCCGCGGGTCGAACACGTGCCAGGCCTCGCGCGGCGCGACGATGACCCCGACCCGCCGCCGGCTCCGTACCAGGCCCATCGACTCCAGGACGCGGACGGCCTCCCTGACGACGGTGCGCGAGACGCGGAAGCGGGCCTCCAGCTCCTCGATGCGGAGCACGTGGCCGGGCGGGACGGCGGCCGAGGTGATCAGCAGGCCCAGCTCGTCGAGAACGCTGCCGTGCAGACCCCGCATGATCGACCCACCCCGAGCGCCAAAACGGACAAAAGTATGATTTATTATGTAATAGTTACGTATTAAGGATACTTAACCATGCTCCACGCGGAACCTCCGAACAGCGCGCCGGCTCCCCCGCTCGTCGTCGTGATGGGCGTCACCGGCTCGGGCAAGACCACCGTGGGCGCGGCGCTGAGCCAGCGGCTGCGGGTGCCCTTCGCCGACGCCGACGACCTGCACCCGCCCGCGAACATCGCCAAGATGTCCGCCGGCATCCCCCTCGACGACGACGACCGGCGCCCCTGGCTGGAGGCCATCGGCGCGTGGCTCGCCGGGCACGCGGCCACGGGCGGCGTCGTCGCCTGCTCCGCGCTGCGCCGCCGCTACCGCGACGTCCTGCGCAGGTACGCGCCCGCGCTCACGTTCGTGCACCTGGCCGGGACGCCGGAGGTCATCCGGCGGCGCGTGGCCGGGCGGCCGGGGCACTTCATGCCCGCCACCCTCGTGGAGTCGCAGTTCCAGACCCTGGAGCCGCTCGAACGCGACGAGCACGGCATCGTGCTCGACCTCACCGAGCCCGTGGAGCGGCTGGTCGACGCCTACCTCGCCGCCACCGCCGCCGGCCCCTCCTGACGACGGCGGAGCCAGGAGAACCCCATGCACACCCTCACCCTGATCGCCCGGACGCAGGAGGCCGCCGTCTCCGGCGGCCGGCTCGTCCCGGCCGCGCTCGTCGGCATCGCCCTGATCGTGGTGCTGATCACCTACCTCAAGGTCAACCCGTTCCTCAGCCTGACCGTGGGCTCGCTCGCGGTCGCGGCGGTCGCCGGGCTGCCGATGGCGGACGCCATCGAGAGCTTCTCCGACGGGTTCGGCGCCACCGCGGCCGGCGTGGGCGTCCTCATCGCGCTCGGCGCCATGTTCGGCAAGCTCCTGGCGGACTCCGGCGGGGCCGACGAGATCGTGGACACCATCGTCGGCCGCTCGTCGCCGCGCGCCCTGCCCTGGGCCATGGCGGTGGTCGGCGCGCTGATCGGGCTGCCCATGTTCTTCGAGATCGGCCTGGTCCTGCTCATGCCGGTGATCTTCCTGGTGGCCCGCCGGTCGGGGCTGTCGCTGGTGCGCGTCGGCATCCCGGCGCTGGCGGGGCTGTCGGTCATGCACGGGCTGGTGCCGCCGCACCCCGGGCCGCTGGTCGCGGTGGACGCGCTGAAGGCCGACCTCGGCCTCACGCTCGGCCTCGGGGTGCTGGTCGCGATCCCGACGCTGGTCATCGCCGGGCCGCTGTTCGCCCGCTACGCCGCCCGCTGGGTGGACGTCCCCGCCCCCGAGATGTACGAGACCCGCCCGGACGCCGGGAACGCCCGCCGGCCCGGCTTCCCCGTCACCCTGGCCACCGTGCTGCTGCCGGTCGCGCTGATGCTCGGCAAGGCCCTGGCCGACATCTTCGCCGCGAAGACCCAGCCGGTCCGGGTCGTGCTGGACTTCCTCGGCACGCCGCTGGTCGCGTTGTTCCTCGCGGTCGTGGTCGCCATGTTCACGCTGGGCCGCGGCTCGGGCATGGACCGGCAGGCGCTGGCGAAGTCGGTGGAGAGCGCGCTGCCGCCGATCGCCGGCATCCTGCTCATCGTCTCGGCGGGCGGCGGCTTCAAGCAGACCCTCGTCGACACCGGCATCGGCAAGCTGGTCGCCCAGTGGGTGCAGCACAGCGGCCTGTCGGTGCTGCTGCTGGCCTGGCTGGTCGCGGTGCTGATCCGGCTGGCCACCGGCTCGGCCACGGTCGCGACGGTCACCGCGTCCGGCATCCTCTCGCCGCTCGTCGCCGGGCTCGGGCCCGGGCAGACCTCGCTGCTGGTGCTCGCGATCGGCGCCGGGTCGGTGTTCTTCTCGCACGTCAACGACGCCGGGTTCTGGCTGGTCAAGGAGTACTTCGGGCTGTCGGTTGGGCAGACGATCAAGAGCTGGTCGCTGATGGAGACCGTGCTGTCGGTGTCGGGGCTGGTCTTCACGCTGGTGCTCGGCGCGTTCCTCTGAGTCCTTGTGCACATGAGGAAATTTCCGGACGTGACCGTCGTGTTGCCTCGGACATGAGCAACCCTTTCGCGGACGAGAACGTCATCCGGCGCCTGCTCGCCGACACCCGCACCTGGGCCTTCGTCGGGCTGTCGGACAACCCGGAGCGCACGGCGTACGACCAGGCGGGCCTGCTCCAGCGCCGCGGCAAGCGGATCGTCCCCGTGCACCCGGCCGCCGCCACCGTGCTCGGCGAGCCGGGCTACGCCACGCTGGCCGAGGTGCCGGGCCCGGTGGACGTCGTCGCGATCTACCGGCGCGCCGAGGTGGCCGGGGAGAGCGTGGACGAGGCGATCGCGATCGGGGCCCGGGCGGTGTGGCTGCCGCTCGGCGTCGTGGACGAGGCGGCGGCGCGGCGGGCCCTGGACGCCGGGCTGGACGTGGTGATGGACCGCTGTCCCGGCGTCGAGTGGGCGCTCCGCCGCACCGCCTGACGTCCTGACGCCAGGGCTCACACCATCTGCCCGCGCGGCCCCCTGCGGATGACCTTGGTGGCCTGCTGCCGGTCGTCCGGGAGCGGGGCCTGGGCGGACACGAGCACGTCCGGCGGGTCCTGCCGGTAGAAGATGTCGATGTCCACCTCCTCCCCGCCCATGATCAGCGTGTCCCAAGCCCCGCCCGACAGGAACGCGCGCAGCGTCTCGGGCCGCAGGCCCCGGAGCTGGGCGCCGAGGGTGGCGTCGTCCGGCATGCCGGGGATGCGCGGCGCGAGCCGGTCGCGGATCCGCCGCACCCGGTCCAGGAAGACGCCGAGGTCCGCGTCGGGCTCGCCGGGCGCTGTGGCCGCGCCCGCTGTGAGGCCGTCGGCGATCAGGTCCTTGATGGCGCGGGTGACCCCCTGCCCGTCCGTGGCGACCATCGCCTTCCAGGCGCGGCTCTTGTGCCGGTACTGCAGCATCGACATGGCCGCCTCGTGCCGGATGAAGTCGGCGTCCCTGAGGGGCCGGCCGCGCCAGCTCTGGCTGAGGCTCCGCGCCAGCGAGATGGCCGAGGCCAGGCCGCTGTTGAGGCCGCGTCCCGGCCAGAAGTGGATGGCGTTGGCGGCGTCGCCGAGCAGGAACCCGTACGTGCCGGGCGTGCCCGAGGTCGGCGGGTAGAGCTGGGCGGTGAAGCGCGGCCGCTGCACCATGTCCAGCCGGAACGCGGTGACCGCGCTCAGGTCCTCCTCCGCCACCCCGAACAGGCGCAGCCCCTCCCGCACCCGCCCCCACAGCGGCGAGCCCTTGACCAGCGCGGGCAGGAACAGCGTGCCGTGCGTCGAGCAGTGGAACTCGCCCAGCTCGGTGCGGTCCATCAGGCACGGGCTGGAGGCGACGCACTGCTCGAAGACGTGCCGGACCGGGTCGATGCCGATGACCTCCTTGGCCTCCTCGTCGGTCAGGCGCATGTTGAGGAAGCCCTCGCCGCGCAGCGCGTTCAGCAGGAAGCGGTTCTGGGCCACGGTGAGCAGCACCGTCATCGGGTCCGGCAGCGCGGACCTGACGCGGAGGCCGAGCACGACGTCCTGCAGGTGGTGGCCGTCGAGGGAGTAGATCGAGGTGTCGGCGTTGCCGAACTTGCCGGCGAAGTGCGCGCGGGTGCGTGAGCGCCCGCCCTCGCAGATGGCCAGGACGTGCCCCTGGGCGGCGCTCTCGCGGTGCTCCTCGGGCGAGAAGCGCTCGGGGACCAGCCGGATGCGGCCGGAGCGCTCGTTCGCCAGCTCCAGCAGCGTGTCCTCGATGTAGGCGATGCGCAGGTTGCGCGGGCCCTGGCCGCGGATGGAGTCGGGCCCGGTCGGCCACATCTCGGTGAACGCGCCGGGCGCGAACAGCCGGGCCTGCGCCCGCTCGGGCAGGTTGAGGTACTGGCGGCTCTGCACGGTCACGACCTGCTGCCGCCGGACGTTGCCCTGCTCCTTGCCCTTCCACACGACCCGGCCGCCGTCGCTCGTCCAGCGGCCGTCGTACACGGTGACGGCGACGCGCTCGCCCATGAGCTGGTCGAGGAGCAGGGCGAAGGCGAGCCCGACGGGGCCGCCGCCGCTGATCGTGACGCGCAGGACCTGTGCCGGGTCCACGGCGCGGGCGGCGGCGGGCGCCGGCTGCCTGTCCATGATGGTGTCGGCCTCGTCGGCCGCCGTCTCGAAGCCGAAGACCTCGTCGCCGATCGTGATCACGTCGCCGGGCCTGAGCACGTGCGTGACGACGCGGGCGCCGTTGACCAGGGTGCCGTTGCGGCTGCCGAGGTCGTGCAGGACGTAGCGGCCCCCGTCCGGCCGCACCTCGGCGTGCGCGCGCGAGGCCCGCCCGCTGGCGATCACGACGGTGCTGTCGCTCCTGCGGCCGAACGTCATCGGCCGCTCGCCGAGCGGGAATTGTCTTCCTGCTGAAGGACCCTCACGTCCCACGATCACCGGCGGCATGGGTCACTCCCATTTCCCTAGCCTTTGCATGGAGGTGCGCCGTTTTATCGTGAGACGGTCCTGGCGGATTTACCAGCTAAAATTACTCAGATGAGAGACTTCAATTGATGCGGGAGGTATGTCCGGTTTGTAGGGTGGTCATGAGGGGGGAGCAATCATGATCACACTGCGCCGTCTGACGGCCGCACGAGCCTGCCTGTCCGTGTCCCGCCTGCCGGGGCCGTCTCCGTACGACGACCACGCCGCCGACCAGAGCCGGCGCCGCCGCCGCAGGCGGCGCTGACGCCGGCGGGTCACTTCCAGGGGAGCCGGTGTCCCTTGTAGACGGGATGCCGGGTCTCCCAGTACTTCCAGCCCTCGAAGCGGGCCGGCACGTTGGCGAAACCGGAGGCGATCTTGACGTGCCGGCACGTGCCGAGGACCGACCACGCCGACCAGCCGATGCGGTAGCCGAAGACCCGGTACCACATGTTGCCGTACATGCCCTCGCTGATCTCCCGGGTGTACTCGTGCCCGGTGAAGACCATGTGGCGCTCCTCCAGGTGGGGAATGCCGTTCTTGCGCAGCGCCCGGATCACGTCGCCCGGGTTGATCAGGGTCGTGGTGTTGACCCGCTCCTTCTCCGTCTCCAGGAACGCCAGCACCTCGTGCTCCCTGGTGACCGACACCGTCATGGAGCCGCCGGGACCGTCGGTGTAGCGGGTGCGGGGCAGGAAGAAGTTGCGGGGCGAGACGTGGCCGCGCTTGTAGAAGACGCGCGGCGTGCACCCGCCGTGATGGTCGTGGTCGTCGATCCGGTCGATCCGGTCGGTGCCGTCGGTGCCGTCGTGCCGGCCGTCCGCCCTCGCCACCGGGGCCAGGGCAGTGAGCAGGACGACCGAGAGCGTGCCGCAGACCGCGGATCTGGTCATTCTGCGACGCGAGCGAATAGGCGCGAACATGTGCCGTTCCTTTCCGGAAATACCTGCTGCACGATCGTGGCAGGAGGCACGAAACACACCGCACCGCCACACCGCACCCGAATTCCCCGTACCAGGAAAGAAATGGTGAAGAACGCATGGGGGACCCGCCCGGGTAACATGCCACCATGCCGCCCGCCCGCGAACACGCCGAGCTGAAGCTGCAGCCGCTGCCGCAGGCGGGCCGGTCGCTGGCCGAGCAGGTGATCTCCGAGGTGCGCCGGGCGGTGCACACCGGCGCGATGGTGCCCGGGCGGCTCTACTCCGTCTACCAGATCGCCGAGCAGCTCAACGTCTCGCGCAGCCCCGTGCGCGAGGCCATGCTGCGCCTGGCGGAGGCCGGGCTGGTGCAGGTCGAGCGCAACCGGGGCTTCCGCGTCGTGCTGCCGCACCCGCGCGAGATCGTGGAGATCTTCGGGGTCCGGCTGGCACTGGAGCTGCCCGCCGTCCGGCGCGCCGCGGCGCAGGTCCCCGCCGGGCTCGGGGTGGCGCTGCGGGCGACGATGGCGAAGATGGCCGCCGCCGTCGAGGCCGGCGACGAGACCCGGTTCTTCCACCTCGACCAGGCGCTGCACGACCGCATCCTGGCCGCGGCGGGCAACGACCGGGCCCGCGCGATCGTCGGCGGCCTGCGCGACACCATGCGCATCCTCGGCACCTCCACCGACGACGCCTCCCGCACGCTGCGGCAGGTGCACGAGGAGCACGAGCCGATCGTGGCGGCGGTCGCGGCGGGCGACCCGGCGGGCGCGGAGCGGGCGATGCGCGGCCACCTCACCAACACCGGGCTCATCCTGGCCGGGCAGGCGGCCCGCGCCCAGGGCGAGCCGGTGGACGTGGCCGCCCTGTGGGCGGCCGTGGTGGACGACGTCTGACGCCTCCGGACGGGCCGCTCGGGTGCCGGGCGGTCAGCCGGTCGCGGCGGGCAGGCCCAGGGCCGCGCGGGCGCGGGCGAGCGAGTCGGCGCGGATCGCCGCGTACAGCTCGTACGGATCGTGCAACGGCCGCCCGAGGACGCCCGCCAGGGCCTCGGGCCCGAAGTCGGCCCCGGCGGCGGTGACGTCCTTGGTGCCGTCGGAGGTCAGGTTCGACTGGAAGATGCCGGCCGCGGAACGCGGCAGGAAGTCCTCGTACACGATGGGCCGAGCGGTCACCCAGCCGCCGGCCAGCAGCTCGGCCAGGCCGGCGGGCGGCTCGCCGGGCGGGCGCCGGTCCGCGGCGTGGAAGGTGAAGTACGCCAGGTCCCGCGCGGCCAATTCGGCCTCGGTGCGCGGCGCCCGCGACTCCCACAGGCGGGCGGCCACGGCGTTGCGCTCCTCCGCGCTGACGCGCCGGCCGGCCAGGGCCTCGTCCAGCTCGGCGGACAGCTCGTCGTACAGGGCCCGCCCGGCCGGGGTCACCGCGATGCCGCGCGCCTCGACCTCGCCGAAGCGCACCCGCAGGTCGTCCTCGACGACCCGGCCGTCGTCCTCGCGGAACAGGCGGGGCTCGGCCAGCGCGCGGAAGGACGTCTGGCGCAGCAGCAGGTCGGGGCCGTCCCAGCGGGGCGGGCCCTGGATGGCGTCGATCATGGTGATGCCGCGCGCGGACATGCGGGCGTAGAGGGCGTCGATGTCGAGCACGCGCGGGGTCAG
Source organism: Actinomadura luzonensis (assembly GCF_022664455.2). Lineage (NCBI taxonomy): Bacteria > Bacillati > Actinomycetota > Actinomycetes > Streptosporangiales > Thermomonosporaceae > Actinomadura > Actinomadura luzonensis. The sequence goes on along the minus strand of NZ_JAKRKC020000002.1, from coordinate 2,467,249 downwards.
GTGGTTGACGTGGGTGCTCGGGACGCCGCCGATGTCGGCCGCCACGGCCGAGACCCGTTCCAGCTCGGCGTACCAGCTGCGGGAGACCGGCTCGCGGGACAGCTCGAACGCGCGCGTGGCGAGGGTCAGGAACTCCTCGGCCGCGGCCTCGGCCAGGCCGCCCTCGGCCTCGGCCCGGTCGGCCAGCTCCAGCAGGCGGGGCGGGAACAGCCGCCGCGCGCCGAGGAACGCCTCCAGCCGGCGCTCCAGGTCGGCGCTGAAGAACCGCCGGTCGCCGGTGACCAGCATCGAGGTGAACACCCGGAACGGGTTGGCGGCCAGCTCCTCCGCGGCGACCGGCCGGAACGCGGTGGACACGACCGGCACCGAGCTGCCGGCCGCCTCCCGCAGGTCGTAGTAGCCGACCGGGTACATGCCCATCGCGCCGAAGACGCGCGCGACCTGCGCCAGCTCGGCCGGGGTGCCCACGCGGATCGCGCCGTGCCGCTCCGCGGTGACCCGGCCGATGGAGCCGAGCCGTTCGGCGTCGGGGCCGGACCGCTCCAGGACCTCGCGGTTCACCTCCTGGGCGACCTCGACGAGCGTGGTGTAGGCGGGGACCTCGGTGCCGTACATGGCCGACAGGCGCCGGGCGAAGGCCGCCCGCAGCGCGGTCGCGTCCACCATCGTGCCGTCCCTTCTCGTGGCTGGCTGGCATGGTACAGGGGTCGCATGTAACATGCTACGCATGGACCGGGCCACCGCTCTCGCCCGCGACCTCCGCCGTCGCGGGGTCGCCGACGTGCTGACGGACCCCACCACGCGCGCCGTCCACTCCTCCGACGCCTCCCTCTACCGGGTGCCGCCGCTGCTCGTGGCCCGCCCCAGATCCGCCGACGACGTACAGGCCGCCGTCGAGCTGTGCGCCCGGCACGGGATCCCGCTCACCGCCCGCGGGGCGGGCACCTCCATCGCCGGCAACGCCGTCGGCCCGGGCCTGGTGCTCGACTTCAGCCGGCACCTGCACCGGGTGCTGGAGGTGGACCCGGAGGCCCGGACCGCGGTCGTCCAGCCGGGCGTGGTGCAGGCCGCGCTGCAACGGGCCGCGGCCCCGTACGGGCTGCGCTTCGGCCCCGACCCCTCCAGCCACACCCGCTGCACCATCGGCGGGATGATCGGCAACAACGCCTGCGGCTCGCGGGCGCTCGGCTACGGCCGCACCTCCGACAACGTGACCGGCCTGAAGGCCGTGGCCGGCGACGGCACGCCGCTCGACCTGCCCGCCCAGGACGGCCCGCGCGCGCTCCGCGACCTGGTGGCGGCGAACCTGGCGACGATCCGCACCGAGTTCGGCCGGTTCGGCCGGCAGGTGTCCGGTTACGCGCTGGAGCACCTGCTGCCGGAGAACGGCTTCGACGTGACCCGGCTGCTGGTCGGCAGCGAGGGCACGCTCGCCGTGCTGACCGAGGCCACGGTGCGGCTGGTCGCCGACCCCGCGCACCGCGCGCTCGTGGTGCTCGGCTACGGCGACATCGCCGAGGCCGGGGACGCCGCGCCCGGCCTGCTGGCCCACCGGCCCACCGCCTGCGAGGGCCTGGACGCCCGCATCGTGGACGTGGTCCGCGCCCGGCGCGGCCCCGGGGCGGTGCCGCCGCTGCCCGGCGGGGCCGCCTGGCTGTTCACCGAGATCGCCGGCGACGACGAGGCCGAGGTGCGCGAGCGCGCCGCGCGGGCCGCCGCCGGCCACCGGGACGCCCTGGTCGTCACCGACCCGGCCGAGGCGGCCGCGCTGTGGCGCATCAGGGAGGACGGCGCGGGCCTGTCCGGCCGCAGCCCCGCCGGCCGGCCGGCGCACGCGGGCTGGGAGGACGCCGCGGTGCCGCCCGCGATGCTCGGCCGCTATCTGCGCGACTTCGAGGAGCTGCTGGCCGGGCACGGGCTGAGCGGCCTGCCGTACGGGCACTTCGGCGACGGCTGCCTGCACATCCGCATCGACCTGCCGCTGGAGCGGCCGGGCGGGCGCAAGGTGTTCCGCGAGTTCCTGCTCGCCGCCGCGAAGCTGGTGGCCGGCTACGGCGGCTCGTTGTCCGGCGAGCACGGCGACGGGCGCGCCAGGAGCGAGCTGCTGCCGCTCATGTACCCGACAGCCGCGATCGCCCTGTTCGAGCAGGTCAAGGGCATCTTCGACCCGGCCGGGACGCTCAACCCCGGCGTGCTGGTGCGGCCCCGCCCGGTCGACGCCGACCTGCGCGTCCCGGCCGCCCGCCCGGCCCCCGGCCGGCTCGCCCTGGCCTACCGGCACGACGGCGGCGACTTCGCCCAGGCCGTGCACCGCTGCACCGGCGTCGGCAAGTGCCGCGCCGACAACACCGCGACCGGCGGCGTCATGTGCCCCTCCTACCTGGCGACCAAGGAGGAGAAGGACTCCACGCGGGGGCGGGCGCGGGCGTTGCAGGAGATGCTGAACGGCGGCATCGCCGAGCGCGGCTGGCGCTCGCCCGAGGTGCACGAGGCGCTCGACCTGTGCCTGGCGTGCAAGGGCTGCGCCTCCGACTGCCCGACCGGCGTGGACATGGCCGCGTACAAGGCCGAGGTGCTGCACCAGAGCTACCGGGGCCGGCTGCGGCCGGCCGCGCACTACGCGCTCGGCCGGCTGCCGCTGTGGGCGCGCCTCGCCTCCCGGCTGCCGCGCGCCGCCAACGCGGTGCTGCGCGCGCCCGCGCTGCGGCGGCCGGCGCTGGCCCTCGCCGGGGTGGACGCGCGGCGGACGCTGCCCGCGTTCGCGCCCCGCACGTTCCGCTCCTGGTTCGCGCGGCGGGCGCGGCCCGCCGGGGGGCGGCCGGTGCTGCTGTTCGTGGACACCTTCACCGACCACTTCGCGCCCGAGATCGGGCGGGCCGCCGTCGCGGTGCTGGAGGCGGCCGGGTACGCGCCGCGCGTCACCGCCCGGCGCGGCTGCTGCGCGCTCACCTGGATCTCCACCGGCCAGCTCGACCAGGCCCGGCGCATCCTCGGCCGCACGGTCCGCGACCTCGGCGCGGCGGCGCGGGACCTCGGGGAGGGGGCGCAGGGGGCGCAGGGGGCGCAGGAGGCGCCGGGGGTGCCGATCGTCGGCCTGGAGCCGTCCTGCACGGCCGTCCTGCGCTCGGACGCGCTGGAACTGCTCGGCGAGGCGGCGGCCGCGCCGGTCGCCCGCGCCACCACCACCCTCGCCGAGCTGCTGGCCGCGACGCCCGGCTGGCGCCCCCCGTCGCTGGCCGGCACCGCGGTCGTCGCCCAGCCGCACTGCCACCACCACGCCGTCATGGGCTGGGAGACCGACCTGCGGCTGCTGCGGGAGGCCGGCGCCGAGGTGCGGCGGCTCGGCGGCTGCTGCGGGCTGGCCGGCAACTTCGGCGTCGAGAAGGGCCACTACGAGGTGTCGGCGGCGGTCGCGGAGCAGCAGCTCCTGCCCGCGCTGCGCACGGCCGGGCCGGACGCCGCCGTGCTCGCCGACGGCTTCTCCTGCCGCACGCAGATCGCCGACCTGTCCCCGAGGCGCGGCGTCCACCTGGCCCAGCTCCTCGCCGACCGGCTCACGTCCGAAGGGAACCGATGATGGGACGAGAACTGCCCCGGCGCGCCCAGGTCGTCGTCATCGGCGGCGGCGTGATGGGCGTCAGCATCGCCTACGAGCTGGCCGCGGCCGGGGTGCGCGACGTGGTGCTGCTCGACAAGGGCCCGCTCGGCTCCGGCTCGACCTCCAGGGCCGCCGGGGGCGTGCGGGCGCAGTTCTCCGACCGGGTCAACATCGAGCTGGCCGCGCGCAGCCTGGAGACGTTCGGCCGTTTCGCCGAGCGGTTCGGGCAGGAGATCGACCTGCACAAGCCGGGCTACCTGTTCCTGCTGGACTCGCCGGAGGCGGTCGCGGAGTTCGAGCGGAACGTCGCCGTCCAGAACGAGCTCGGCGTGCCCAGCCGGATCGTCTCCGTGCGGGAGGCGGCCGCGCTGTCGCCGCTGATCAGCACCGACGGGCTGCTCGCCGCCGCCTACTCCCCCAGCGACGGCCACTGCACGCCCGAGTCGGTCGTGCTGGGCTACGCGGGCGCGGCCCGGCGGCTGGGCGCGCGGCTGCTGCCCGGCTGCGCGGCCACCGGCATCGAGGTCGCGGACGGGCGCGTCGCCGCCGTCACGACCGAGGGCGGCCGGATCCCCACGGAGACGGTGATCTGCGCCGCCGGGGCCTGGTCGCGCGAGGTCGGCGCGTGGGCGGGCGTGGACCTGCCGGTGACGCCGCTGCGCCGCCAGATCCTGGTCACCGAGCCGGTCCCGGACCTGCCGCCGACCGCGTTCACCATCGACTTCGGCACCACCTTCTACTTCCACCGCGAGGGGCCCGGGCTGCTGCTCGGCATGTCCGACCCGGACGAGACGCCCGGCTTCAAGCTCGACCGCTCCGACGCCTGGCTGCCGCGCCTCGGCGAGGCCATGGCCCGCCGCGCCCCCGCACTCATGGACGTCGGCGTCGCCGGCGGCTGGGCCGGCCTGTACGAGGTGACGCCCGACCACAACGCGCTCATCGGCGCCGCCCCCGGCGTCGAGCGTTTCCTGTACGCGACCGGCTTCTCCGGCCACGGCTTCCTCATGGGACCGGCGGTCGGCGAGGTGATGCGCGACCTCTACCTGGGCCGCGAGCCGTTCACGGACGTCTCCGGCTTCGACGCCGGCCGCTTCGCGCTGTCGGCGTCCCGTCCCGAGCTCAACATCGTCTGAACCTGGAGCCCCTATGACGACCACGCTGCCCGGAGCCGACGAGCTGGCCGCGATGGCGCGGGAGACCGCGAAACGGTGCGGCGTGGACGTGGACGCGCTGGGCGGCGCCGTCACGACGACCTCGCCGATCAACGGCGCGCCGCTGGCCCGGGTCGGCTGGGCCGGGCCCGGCGCGGTGGACGAGGCCGTCGCCCGGGCCGGGGCCGCGTTCCTGGCCTGGCGGGCGGTGCCCGCGCCGGTGCGGGGCGCGCTGGTCAAGCGGTTCGGCGAGCTGCTGACCGCGCACAAGGCGGACCTGGCGACGCTCGTCAGCCTGGAGGTCGGCAAGATCACCTCCGAGGCGCTGGGCGAGGTCCAGGAGATGATCGACATCTGCGACTACGCGGTGGGCCTGTCCCGCCGGCTCCACGGCCGCACCATCGCCTCGGAACGGCCCGGCCACCGGCTCATGGAGACCTGGCACCCCCTAGGTGTCGTCGCCGTCATCAGCGCCTTCAACTTCCCGGCCGCGGTGTGGTCCTGGAACACTGCCATCGCGCTGGTCTGCGGCGACCCCGTCGTGTGGAAGCCGTCGGAGCTCGCGCCGCTGACCGCGCTCGCCTGCGCGGCCCTGCTGGACCGGGCCGCCGCCGAGCAGGGCGCGCCGCCGCACCTCAGCCAGGTCCTGCTCGGCGGCCCCGGCCTCGGCGAGGCGCTGGCCGGCCACCCGGGGATCGCGCTGGTCAGCGCCACCGGCTCGACCCGGATGGGCCGCGAGGTCGGGCCGCGCGTGGCGGCCAGGTTCGGGCGCTCGCTGCTGGAGCTCGGCGGCAACAACGCGGCCGTGGTGTGCCCGTCCGCGGACCTGGACCTCGCCGTGCGGGGCATCGTGTTCTCGGCGGCCGGGACGGCGGGCCAGCGGTGCACCACCATGCGGCGGGTCATCGCGCACACCTCGGTCGTGGACGTCCTGACCGAGCGGCTGGCCGCCGCCTACGCCCGGCTGCCGATCGGCAACCCCCTGGCCGCCGGGACGCTCGTCGGGCCGCTCATCTCCGGCCGGGCGCACGAGGCCATGCGGCAGGCCCTCGACGAGGCCCGCGAACAGGGCGGCACGCTGGTCACCGGGGGCGGGCGGCGGCTGGCCGACCAGGCGCCGGACGCCTACTACGCCGAGCCGGCGCTGGTCCGGGTCGGCGAGCAGGTGCCGATCGTGCTGCGCGAGACGTTCGCGCCCATCCTGTACGTGCTGCCGTACGAGGAGCTGGAGGAGGCGATCGCGCTCAACAACGCGGCGCCGCAGGGGTTGTCGTCCAGCATCTTCACCCGCGACCAGGGCGAGGCCGAGCTGTTCCTGTCGGCGGAGGGATCGGACTGCGGGATCGTCAACGTCAACATCGGCACCTCGGGCGCCGAGATCGGCGGGGCCTTCGGCGGCGAGAAGGAGACCGGCGGGGGCCGGGAGTCGGGGTCGGACGCGTGGCGCGGCTACATGCGCCGCGCCACGAACACGATCAACTACTCCGGCGAGCTGCCACTCGCCCAGGGCGTCGAGTTCACCGTCTGACACCCGGCCCTCTCCCCTGGACCGGGGAGGTTCACCTGGTCCAGGGGACGTTCACCTGGACCAGGGGCGGGCGTCCGCGGCGTCGCGCAGCCCGCGCAGCGCACGCGCGACCGGCAGCGGGGACACCAGGACGAGCACCCCGGCCAGCCAGAGCGTGCCACGCGGCCCGGCCACCTCGCCCAGTGCCCCGCCCGCCACCGCGCCCAGCGGGAACAGCCCCATGAGCAGCACCCGCATGGTGGCGTTCACCCGGCCCAGCAGCTCCTCCGGGCACAGCCGCTGGCGCAGGCTGACACTGGTGATCGCGTACACGATCTGGCCCAGCTCGCCCGCGGCCACGCCCGCCACGGCGAGAAGCACGCCCCAGCCGGGCCCCGCGAGCGGCGTCAGCAGCCCGGCGGGGCCGGTGACGGCCAGGGACAGCCAGATGATCCGGGCCGAGCCGGCCCGGCGGGCCAGCCACGGCGTGAGCGCCGCGCCCGCCAGCGCGGCGAGCGCCCCCGCGGCGAGCACCCCGCCGACGCCGGCGGGCGTGAGCCCGAGCGTGCGGACCAGGAACACCACGCTCACCGCCGAGGCGAGCGCGAACGCCAGGTTCCCGGCCGCACCGGTGAGCGCGAGCGCCCGCAACACCGGGTTACGCAGCACGAACGCCAGCCCTTCCCCGATCTCCCGCCCCAGCCCACCCCGCCCCCGGCCGAACCCACGGACGGCGGCCGGCTCGCGGGCGGGGGCGGGCTCGCGGGTGCGGACGGCGAGCAGCGACACCGCGCTCACGGCGAACGTGACGGCCTGCGCCAGGACGACGTTCGCCGCCCCCAGCACGCTCACCGCCCACCCGCCGACGCCCGGCCCCGCCACCTGCCCGCAGGCCCGTACGGTCTCCATCGCCGAGTTCCCCGCGATGAGATCGCCGCCCCGCCCGACGACGGACGGCAGGTAACTCTGGTACCCGACGTCGAAGAACACCCGCGCGACGCCCGCCAGCAGGGACACGGCGATCAGGTGCCCGACGGTGAGCGTCCCGAGCGACGCGGCCACGGGGATCGTCGCCAGCAGAACGGCCCGGACCAGGTCGGCGGCGACCAGCACGGGACGACGCCGGCACCGATCCAGCCACGCCCCCGCGGGCAGCCCGATCAGCGCGAACGCGACCGTGCCGGACGCGCTGACCAGGCCGAGCTGGAGCGGCGAGGCATCGAGGGTGACGACGGCGAGCAGCGGGATCGCCACGCCACTGAGCTGCGCGCCGAGCTGGGCGGTGGTCTGTCCGAGGAGCAGCAGGCGGAAGTCGCGCTGCCGCGAGAGCGAGCCGATGGGCATCGGGGTCCTCCAGAGAGCCGGTGGGGTGAACCCCCACCCGCAGCTCCGAAGGCGTCGCTAGGGGGTGGGTACGCTACCCGCCCCTCCCCCCAACGTCAACCGCCCCCGTCCTCTCCCCACCGCCGACCGCCCTCCCCCGCCACTCCAACGACCCAGCGGCCCTGGAGACGAACGCTCGACCCACCACCTCCGGCGGCCCCACCCACCTTCGTGGCCCCCGACCGGGCCGAGCACCTCAGCCCTCCGACCCGACGGCCGAGCGCCGAAATCCGGAGCGGGACCGGGCGACCCGAAGCCCGGGGCTCGGACGACCCGAAGTCCCGGATGCCCGGACGATCTGAAGTCCTGGGGCCTGGACGATCCGGATCCCGGCTGCCCGGACGGCTTGGGGCCCGAGAGCCGGGATCGGAGGGCCGAGGTCGGAGGGCCGCAGCCCGAGGACCGGAGCCCGAGAGGGCGGGCGGGGTGGAGGCGGTGGGGTGGGTGGGTCAGGACTCGCAGGTGTCCTCGATCTCGGCGGTGCAGGCGTCGGTGCCGGAGCCGCCCGAGGCGCGGTCCCCGGTGCCCGCCCCGCCGAGCAGCGTGTCGTTGCCGCCGTTGCCGCTCATGCTGTCGTTCCCGCTCCCGGCGTTGACCTGGTCGCGTCCCGAGCCGCCGATGAAGAAGTCGGCGCCATCGCCGAGGAAGACGAGCGACGGCAGGGCGGTGTTGTTGGTGAAGACGTCGCTGCCCGAGCTGAGCACGGCGCTCATGTCGGCGACGCCCGCCGCCGGGCACCGCACCGTGTTGGCGTTGACCTGCACGCACGTGCCTCCCGGCGAGAGCGTGGTGAGCGTGTTGGTGACGAGCAGATTGGAGCCGGACACGCTGACGGTGACGGCGTTGTTGGTCGTGGTCGAGCTGATGACCAGCCGGCCGCCCGAGTTGCTGACGGTGCCGGCGGCGTGCGCGGGCCCGGCGAGGGCGAGCAGCGGCGCCGCGGCGGCGGCGCCGACGAGGAGCGCGCGGAGCCCGGCGACCCGTACGGCTCTGATGCGGTTACGCATAATGGATCCCCCTGTGAGGTGAAGGTCCCCTTGGCGGGGACTTCGGCGAGCGGCCTGGAGTGGCCTGCCCGGGCCGATTAGAGCGCACCGGATACCGCCGTCTCTGTGGCGCAATACGCGGTGGAGGAGTGCGTCGTGAGACTGCGGATCCCGATTCGGGCACCACTGACCTGGCCGCCCAGCCGCACCGGCCAACACGCGCACCATGGGCCTGATGTTCGAGGCGCTGATCTGCAACGGGCGCCGCCGGTCCGGTGACGGCCGACCGCTACGTGGCCGCGATGCCGGTCGAGCGGCTGCGCCCGCTGCTGACGTCCGCGATGAAGCAGGTGCGGGCGGCCTTTCCGGGCGGCGCGGCGCTGCTGCCCGTTACCTGCTCGGTCTGCCGAACAAGTTCGACCTGCTCGCCCCGTACTGGCCAGGCCGCTGACGCCCTCAGGCGGCGTAGTTGCGCAGCACGCGGAGGGCGTCGGCGGCTCGGGGGCCCTCGGCGGACAGGCTCGTCCGCCCGGGGGCGAGCCGCCGGGCGCCCACTCGGCAGAACTCCCCCGCAGATCCGGTGATGCGGTTGGGGGCGGCGGGGTCTCCGAAGGTCCAGCGTTCCCCGTCCGGGCCGGTCAGGTCGCAGTGGACGGGCGCGTCGGGCAGCCCTTCGACGGCGAAGGCGTACGGCAGCGTGCGGTGCGCCAGCCAGGCGATGTGCCGCAGCCGGGCGGTGTCGGGACAGGGAATGCCGAGCGGGACGGCGATGTCGAGGGCGTGCGCCCAGTGCTCGGCGATCCTGGTGGTGGCGAGGGTGCGCGGCGACAGCGGGGTGCGCACCCAGGCCAGGCGCGTCCCCGGCGGCTGGTCGCGGAGACGCCCGGTCATGGCGGCGGCGGACGTGCGCCAGCGGGCCAGCAGCTCGGCGGGCGGCAGGCCGCGCTCGGCGGCGACCATGGCGTCGGCGACGGCGTCCATGGCGCTGTCCGGCTCCAGGAACGCCTTGGCCGGCCCGTCGGCGGGGACGCCGGCCGCGTCGTTGGTCTGGGCGAGGTGGAGGACGACGTCGGCGACCGTCCAGCCCGCGGCGGCGGAGGGCGCGGCCCACTGCTCGGGGGTGAGGGCGGTGAGGACCTCGTCGAGCCGGCGGCACTCGGCGGTCAGGTCATCGAAGATGTCCGTCATCACCCCATCGTACAGAACTTTGTTCTAGACGCCAGGACGAGTCAGCGTTCGACGGCCAGCCGCACGCCGAGGCCGATGAAGATGCCGCCGGTGGCCACGTCCACCTTGCGGCGGGCGGCGGCGCGGCGGCGCAGCCAGCCGCCGATGCGCCCGGCGAGCACGCCCACCAGCCCGTCCACCGCGAACTCCAGCGCGATGAGGATGACCCCGAGGATCGCGAACTGCAGCCAGACCTGGCCGAGCGCCGGGTTCACGAACTGCGGGAGGAAGGCGATGGTGAAGGTCACCATCTTGGGGTTGAGCAGGTTGGTGAGCAGGCCGCTGGTGAAGGCGCGGCGGCCGGTGACCGTGCCGCGGCCCTCGGCGGCCAGCTCGCCGTCCAGGCCCTTGCGCTTGCGCAGCATCTGGACGCCGAGGTAGATGAGGTACGCGGCGCCCGCCACCCGTACGACGGTGAAGGCCACCGGCACCGCCTCGAACAACGCCGCCAGCCCGGCCGCCGCCACCGCGACGTGGATCGCCTCGCTGGTCGCCACGCCCGCCGTGGCCAGCAGCCCGGCGCGGGGGCCGCCGCGCATGCCGCAGCCGAGGACGAAGAGCATGTCGGGACCCGGCGTGATCATGGCGATGAGCGTCGTCAGGCCGAAGAGCGCGAGGAGGTGCGGGTCGATAGGCATGATCGCATCGTGACATATGCCGGAAAACAAGCATAAAGCGGCCAGCCCGCCGGCGGTCGTTCCCGCGCGTTCCCCATCCATCTCGGCATGCCTTGAGGAACATGCCCGTCCCCGTACGTACCTCCATGCGGCAACTATTCGGTTTCAGGAGGTACGTCATGCACCGCAGAGTCGCCCTGCTCTCCGCCGCCGCGATCGCCTTGACCGGCGCCCTGGCCCCGGCCCCAGCCCAGGCGACCGGCCAGGTGACCGGCCAGGTGACCGGCCAGATGACCGGCCAGGCGACCGGCCAGGCGACCGCACGGGCGGCCTCGGCCCAGGCGGCCGGCAGCGCCCTCGACCACGGCCCCGTCGGCTGGTCGGGCGCGGACACCTCGTCGGAACGCAGGACCGTCCTGTCGTACTGGACCCCGCAGCGCATGCTGGCCGCGCGCCCCTTGGACACCCCCGCGCCCCGCCGCTCCACCCAGTCGGGCCCGACCCAGGGCACCCCGTGGGCGACCCGGGGAGCGTCCTACTCCGCGCCCTCTTCCACGCCCTCCACGACCACGCAGGGCCGCCCGTACGCGGTCCGCCCGGTCGCGGCCGAGCGCGCGGCCGAGGTGCTGAACAACAGCCCCGGCCTGCGCTGGGTGGACGGCGGCGCGGTGACCAGGACCGTCGGCCGGGTGTTCTTCACCACGGCCGACGGCCAGAACTCGGCCTGCTCCGGCACCGCCGTGACCAGCGCCAACGAGAGCGTCGTGATCACCGCCGGACACTGCGTGAAGCTGAACGGCGCGGCGCACCGCAACTGGGTGTTCGTGCCGGGCTTCGACAACGGCCGCCGCCCGTTCGGGACGTGGGTGGCCACCGCCCTGCTGACCACCCAGCAGTGGAACGCCGGCGAGGACATCAACTTCGACGTGGCCGCCGCCGTGGTCGCCCCGCTCCAGGGCCGCACGCTGACGGACGTGGTGGGCGGCCAGGGGGTGGCCTTCAACCAGCCGCGCAGGCGGCAGATGTTCGCCTTCGGCTACCCGGCGGCGGCCCCGTTCGACGGCTCGCGGCTGATCTACTGCAGCGGGCGGGCCATCGACGACACCGTCCAGACCAGGGACCTCGGGCTGCGCTGCAACATGACCGGCGGCTCCAGCGGCGGGCCGTGGTTCGCCGGCTTCAACGGCTCCACCGGGCAGGGCTGGCTGAACTCGGTCAACAGCTTCAAGTACGACTTCGCGCAGAACTTCATGTTCGGCCCGTTCTTCGGCAACGAGGCCATGGCCGTCTACCGGGCGGCGCAGAACGTCGGCGCCCAGTGACCCGTCACCCGGCGGCCACCCGTCGCGGGGTCCGGCTGCGGTAGGAGTGGCCCAGCTCGGGGCCGAGCCCGAAGTAGTGGCGGAAGTTGTAGATGAGCGGGCTCCAGGCGGCCGGGTCCACGTGGTCGGTGCCGGGGACGACGACGCGCGGGTCGGCGTGCACCTTGGTGACGACCGCCTCGGCGATGACGAACCCGCCCGAGACGCCCGGCCGTACCCGCTCGGCCCGCGCCTCCAGCTGGATCGGGCACTCGGCCGCCCGGGGCGGGCGCACGGTGTGCGACGGCTCGGCGCGCAGCCCGGCCGCGCCGAACTTGTCGGGCTCGAACCGGCACCCGTCGGGCTTGCCCGCCGGCACCGGGTGGCGGCCGGTGAGCGGGGCCAGCCGCTCCACCGCTGCCCACTGGTGCGGGGCGGGCAGGTTGATCACCACGTCGGGCCGGCTGCGGAGGTTGTGCGCGGTCTGGCCCTCCGCGCCCAGCCCCAGCACGACCACCTGGCCGAGGGCCCACGCTGAGGACATCGGCGCGAGGTTGGCCGTGCCGTCCTCGTTCTCGGTGGACAGGAGCACGACGGGGGTGCCGAAGTACAGGATGGAAGGCTCGATCGCCACGTGAGCTGCGTTCATGGGACGGAGCCTAGGAATCCGACGTTCAACGCCCGGCCGAAACGTCACCGGAGCACCTTTAAAGCACTTGCTTGACTTGTCCTGACCCAGCGACTTCACTGACGGTCGGACCTGGGAGGAGCGACGCGTTGACCGAGATCCAGGAGTTCCCCATGCCGCGGGCGGCCGCGTGCCCGTTCGACCCGCCGCCCGCCCTGCGCGACCTGGCGGAGGAGGGCCCGCTCACCCGGGTCCGGCTGTGGGACGGCAGCACGCCCTGGCTGGTCACCCGCTACGCCGAGCAGCGGGCGCTGCTGGCCGACCCCCGCGTCAGCTCCGACGTGCGGCTGCCCGGCTACCCGCTCCAGGCGCCCCGCCTGGCCGAGAGCGTCGGCATCAGCTTCATCCTCATGGACGACCCCGAGCACCACCGGCTGCGCCGCATGGTGCAGGCCCCGTTCACGGTCCGGCGGGTGGAGGCGATGCGCCCGGCCGTGCAGCGCATCGTGGACGACCTCATCGACGGCCTGCTGGCCGGGCCGAAGCCGGTGGATCTGGTGGAGGCGTTCGCGCTGCCGGTGCCGTCGCTGGTGATCTGCGAGCTGCTCGGCGTCCCGTACGCCGACCACGGCTTCTTCCAGGACAACAGCAAGACCGTCATCCGGCGCGACGCCTCCCCCGAGGAGCGGACGGCTGCCGGGAAGCGGCTGTTCGCGTACCTGGACGACCTGGTGGGGCGCAAGCTCGCCGAGCCCGCCGACGACCTGCTGTCCCAGCTGACCGCCCGCGTCAGGGACGGCGAGCTGACCCGGCAGGAGGCGGCGCAGATGGGCGTGCTGCTGCTGATCGCCGGGCACGAGACCACCGCGAACATGATCGCCCTCGGCACGCTCGCGCTGCTGGAGAACCCCGCCCAGCTCGCCCTGCTGCGCGCCGGCGGCGACGACCCCGAGCTGGTCGCCGGGGCGGTGGAGGAGCTGCTGCGCTACCTCAACATCACCCACAGCGGACGCCGCCGGGTGGCCCTCGCCGACATCGAGGTCGACGGCCAGGTCATCCGCGCCGGCGAAGGCATGATCATGGCCAACGACGTCGGCAACCGCGACCCCCGCGTCTTCCCCGGCAACCCCGACGAGCTGGACCTGCGCCGCGACGACGCCCGCCGGCACGTCGCCTTCGGCTTCGGCGTGCACCAGTGCCTGGGCCAGCCGCTGGCCCGCATGGAGCTGCAGGTCGTCTACGGCACCCTCTACCGCCGCATCCCGACCCTGCGCCTGGCCACCGCGCTCGGGCAGGTCCCGTTCAAGCACGACGGCCAGGTCTACGGGGTCTACGAGCTGCCGGTCACCTGGTGAGCGCCGTCCCGCCGGGTGAGAGGGGGCGCCCGGGGCCTTCCTGGCGAGCCCGGCGGCGTCGTACGTCACGGGGTCGTCGGTGTTCGTGGACGGCGGGCTCGGCCTGATGGGGTCGCGGTGGCCACCCCTCCTCACCGGGAAGCGGGCCGCCGGGCCTCCCCCGTCCTGCGCCGGGCCCGGCGGCGAACGGCAGGGCTGAAAGGTCCCCGACCGACGGACCTTGGCCCCTGGCGGGCCGCCGCCCGCGGCGGTTGGCTGAGCTCACCGGCCCCGAGACGGGGTGATCAGATGAGCGTCACGCTGGCCTTGGCGGGGGACGCGATGCTCGGCCGCGGCGTGGCCGAGCAGCTCGACCGCACCGCGAAACCGGCCGCCTTCTTCCCGGCCGAGCTGCGCGACCGGCTCGCCGACGCCGACTTCTTCCTGCTCAACCTGCAGTGCTGCGTCTCGGCCAGGGGCTCGCCCTGGCGCGCGCCCGGCAAGCGCTTCCACTTCCGCGCGCCGCCGCAGGCCGCCGACCTGCTGGCCGGGCTGGGCGTGCGCTGCGTCACGCTGGCCAACGACCACGCCCTCGACTTCGGCTACGACGCCCTCCGCGACACCCGCCGCCACCTGGAGCGGCGCGGCATCCGCTGCGTGGGCGCGGGCGAGGACGTGACCGAGGCCCGCCGCCCGGCCCAGTTCGAGGTGGGCGGGCGCACCCTCGCCGTGGTGGCCTTCGCCGACCGGCCCGCGAGCTTCGCCGCCACCGGCTCGCGGCCCGGCATCGCCTACGCCGACCTCGGCGCCGGCACGCCCGCCTGGGTGCGCGAGAGCGTCGCGGGCCTGCGGCGGCGCACCGGCACGGTGCTGGTCTCGCCGCACTGGGGGCCGGACATGGCGGGCGCGCCCCTGCCGTACGTGCGCACGGCGGCCGGCGAGCTGCTGGAGGCCGGGGCCACGCTGGTCGCCGGCCACGCGGCGCACGTCTTCCAGGGGGTCGAGCCGCCCGTCCTGTACGACCTCGGCGACTTCCTCGACGACTACGCCGTGCACCCGCTCCTGCGCAACGACCTCGGCCTGCTGTGGCTGGTCACGCTGGACGAGCGCGGCCCGGTGCGGGTGAGCGCCCTGCCGCTGCGGCTCGGCCACGCCCGTACCCGGCCGGCCGCCGGCGACGACCTGCGGTGGATCCGGCACCGCCTCACCGCGGCCTGCGCCCGGCTCGGCACGCCCGTACGGGAGGAGCGCGGCGAGCTGATCGTCGAGCTCCGCCCGCCCGCCGCCGCACCCCGCGAACCCGCCGCCACCCACGAGCCCGCCGTCGCCCACGAGCCCGCCGCCACCCACGAGCCCGCCGCCACCCACGAGCCCGTCACCCCGTCTCGCGAGCCCGTCACCGAGCCACGCGCCCACGGAGGAGGCACCTCATGACCCGCCGCCACCCGCCCACCCCACTCGAACCCGCCGACGTGCGCGTCAAGACCCGGGGCACGATCCGCGGCGACGACGTCGAGCACGCCCGGCTGACCGTGGCCGCCCTGACCCGGCTGGCGCACGGGCCGGTCCTCGACGCCCGGGTCAAGCTGACCGCCGGCCCCGGCGCCGGACCCGGCGGGGAGCGGCCGTGCACGGCGCAGGCGAACCTCGACGTCAACGGCCGCCCGGTGCGCGCCCAGGCGGTGGCCGCCTCCGCGCACCAGGCGATCCACCTGCTGCACGACCGGCTGCGCGTGCGGCTGCGCCGCGACGCCCGCGGCTGGGAGAACCCGCGCGGCCATGTCCCCGGCGCCCCCGGCGCCCCCGGCGACCGCGAGTGGCAGCGGGGCGGCGCGCCGCGCAGGCCGCTGCCGTACGCCGCGCGCCCGATCGGCGAGCGCAGGGTGGTGCGGCACAAGACGTACGCGCTGAACAAGCTGGACCCGGACGAGGCCGCCGCCGAGATGGAGCGGCTGGACTACGACTTCCACCTGTTCACCGAGGCCACGACGGGCGTGGACAGCTTCCTGCGCCGCGCGGGCGGCGGCTACCGGCTGGCCCAGGTCACGCCCCGGCTGACGGCGGCGCCCGAGCCGATCACGCTCAGCCCCGCCCCGGCGCCCCGGCTCACCGCCGAGGAGGCGGTCGCCCGGCTGGAGGCGACCGGTCTGCCGTTCGTCTTCTTCGCCAACGCCGGCACCGGGCGCGGCCACGTCCTGTACCACCGCTACGACGGCGACTACGGGCTGCTGGCCGCCGCAGGCTGAGCGGCCCGGGAACGCCGCGGCCCGGCCGACCCCGGGGGTCGGCCGGGCCTGGGCGGGCCGGGCGGGACGACTCAGTCCTGCAGCGCCTTGCGCAGCTTGGCGAGGACGGCCCGCAGGATGCGGGAGACGTGCATCTGGGAGATGCCGAACTCCGCGGCGATCTCGGACTGGGTCATGTTGCCGTAGAAACGCATGAGCAGGATGTTGCGCTCCCGCTCCGGCAGCGCGTCGATGAGCGGCTTGACCGCGTGCGCGCCGAGCATGTTGTCCAGCGCGTCGTCCTGGGCGGGGATGAAGTCGCCGAGGTCGGCCGCGTCCTCCTCGCCGCCGACCGGCGCGTCCAGCGACAGCGTGTTGTACGCCGAGGACGCGTCGAGCGTGAGGAGCACGTCCTCCTCGGAGATGCCCATCTTGGCGGCGAGCTCGGCGACGGTCGGCGCGTGGCCGAGGGTCTGGGTGAGCTCGGCGGTGGCCTTGTTGAGCTCCAGGCGGCGCTCCTGGTACACGCGGGGCACCCGGATCGCCCACGTGCGGTCGCGGAAGTGGCGCTTGACCTCGCCGACCATGGTGATCATGGCGTAGCCGCGGAACTCGTGCCCGAGGTCGGGGTCGAAGCCGTTGATGGCCTTCATCAAGCCGACGTACGCCGCCTGGCGCAGGTCCTCCATCGGCTCGCCGCGGTGGTAGTAGCGGCGGGTGACCTCGTTGACGAGGCCGTTGTACATGTCCACCAGACGCTCGCGGATCCGGACCTGCTGCAGGTCGGAGGTCTCCGGCCGGTTCATCTCGACCAGAAGCTGCTCGGCCGTCATCTCTTCGAATGTGATGTCCAGGACTGCCATCTGAGTACTCCGAGAGTAGATCTGAGGCGCCCCTGCAGACACAAAAAGCCCAGGCAGAGGCACACCACGAATATCGCGTGAGATGAAGCCCTCTGCTGGACTTCGACATGGGAGATTCCCAATCACCTATGTTTTATCACGGATCCAGGTCACGAAACCATCACAACCGATCTCAGCTTGCTTGGGACTGGACGGACCCTCCCCACGGACGGACAGTGGCGGGTGGAGTCTCCCCCATGCCCACGCCAAGGAGGGATCATGCCCGCGACCCACCACGCCGAGCACGTCGGCAGCCTGCTGCGACCACCCGGCCTGCTCCAGGCCAGGCGGGCCCGCGAGCGCGGCGAGCTCGGCGGCGACGAGCTGGCCAAGCTGGAGGACGAGGCCGTGCTGGCCGCGATCGACCTGCAGCGCGAGGCCGGCATCGAGGTCTTCACCGACGGCGAGATGCGCCGCGCCACCTGGATGGCGGGCCTGCTGGAGTCGCTGGGCGGCGTCGTGCCGGTCGAGGTGCCCACCTCCGCCTGGTTCCGCGAGGACGGGCCGCCGCCGCCCGAGGAGACCGCGTTCCGGATGGTGGCCGCCAAGGAGCGGCTCACCCAGCGGGCGCACCTGACCGCCGTCGAGGCCGACTTCATGGCCCGGCACGCGCCCGGCCAGTTCAAGATCACGATGATGAGCGCGTCCATGGGCAACCTGCTGTGGCGGCCCGACGTCAGCCAGGACGCCTACCCCACGCCCGCCGACCTGCTGCGCGACCTCGTCGCCCTGCGCGCCGAGGAGATCGCCGAGCTGGTGCGGCGCGGCGTGGACTGGATCCAGCTCGACTCGCTCGCCTACAACTTCGTCTTCGACCCCGGGTTCCGCGCCCGCATGCTGGGCCCGGACGCCCCCGGCCCGGACGCCCTGCTGGACCTCATCGTGCGGATCGACGCCGAGCAGGTGCGCGCCGCCAAGGCCGTCGATCCCGGCGTCACGGTCGGCATGCACATCTGCCGGGGCAACAACCGCAGCGCCTGGATGTCCGAGGGCGGTTACGAGCCGGTCGCCGAGCGGCTGTTCGGCGAGGTGCCGGTGGACCGGTTCCTGCTGGAGTACGACACCGAGCGGGCCGGCGGCTTCGAGCCGCTGCGCTTCGTCCCCCGGGGCACGACGGTCGTGCTGGGGCTGGTCTCGTCCAAGGTGCCGCGGCTGGAGTCGCGCGACGACCTGCGCCGCCGCATCGACGAGGCGGCCAAGTACGTGCCGCTGGAGGACCTCGCGATCAGCCCGCAGTGCGGCTTCGCCTCGACCGAGCGCGGCAACCTGCTGACGGTGGACGAGGAGCGCCGCAAGCTGGAGCTCGTGGCGGAGACCGCCAGGCTGGTGTGGGGCTGAGCCCGCGCGGCCGGGGGCGGCGCTAGGAGGCGGCGCCGTCCCCGGCGGGCAGGTGGTCGCGCTGGGTGAACATGTCGATGAGCAGCCGGACCGGCAGGTCGGCCTCGGTCGGGTAGCGGAAGGCCTGGTCGAGGTTGAGGGTGTAGCGGTTGCGCCGGCCCACGCGCTCGCGCGCCACGTACCCGGCGTCGTGCAGGTCGGACACGATGCCCTGCACGGCCCGCTCGGTGATGCCGATGCTGGCCGCGATGTCGCGCAGGCGCACCTCGGGATCCCGCGCGATCTCCAGCAGCACCCGCGCGTGGTGGGTGAGGAAGGTCCAGGTGGACGGGCGGTCGTGCGAGGCGCTCACCGGTTCTCACGCTCCTGGCTCGGGCGGCGGCCCCAGCCTTTCGACAAGACATGAGGCGCTGTTCCGGAAGATCCTATAACGAACTTCTTTTCCGGTATCGATTCGCCCCCTTGCCGGCCACGGACGCGGATGTTTTGCGGTCCGAAGCCGGGTATCACCTTGTTCCGGGACCGAAAGGAGCGCCATATGGAGCGATCGGGTATCGACACCGGCATCGGGCACGTCTCGTGCACCCCGGCTCCGGCCGACCAGCTCTTCGAGATCGCCGTGCTCGACCTCTCCGACGGGGACGGTCAGGGCCACTGGCACACGATCGGCTGGGGCGTCGACCGCAGGGAGGCCGACAGCATCGCCGAGTCGTTCGTCACCCGTCCCCTCCACCCGTACGAGGCCGCGCGCATCCGGCACAACGGCCACCTGGTGGGCGAGCACCGCCGCCGCCCGGACTAGCCCCCTTCCCGCACGGCCCAGGCCGCCCGGCGGACCGGCCGCCACCCCGCGACCAGGGCGAGCGCCAGCAGCAGCTCGGCGACGTCGCCGCCGTAGTACATGATCTCGGCCGCCCCGGTGCGCTGCGCGGCCGGCACCGGCAGGTCCACCCAGAGCCCGGCGTACATGAGCTGCGACAGCCCCGCGTGCGCCGCCACGGCCACGCCCAGCACCACCAGCCGCACCGGCACGGAGGGGCGGCGCGGCGCGGGGTCCGGCCCGGCGATCACCCACGCGAACAGGCACCCCGACAGCAGGAAGTGCGCGTGCGCCAGGTCGTGCAGCCACGGCGTCGTGGTGGTGGCGCGGTAGAGCGGCGTGCAGTAGAGGACGATCATCCCGCCGGTGCTCAGCGCCAGCGCGGTGACCGGGTGCGCGAGCAGGTGCGGCCCGCGGGCGCGCAGCAGGCCGCCGAGCCGGCGCGCGTACCGGCGGGGCAGCGCGCGCAGGAGCAGCGTCACCGGCGCGCCGAGGACCAGCCCCAGGGGCGCCAGCATGGCGAGGAGCAGGTGCTGGAGCATGTGCCCGCGGAAGTCCGCCGCGGCGAGCGCGGCGAGCGGGCCGCTCAGGGCGGACGCGGCGAGCGCGGCGCCCGCCGTGAACGCGGCGGCCCGCCACCGGCTCCAGCCCGGCGTCCTGGCCGCCGCCGCCAGGTAGAGCGCCGTGACCGCGAGGGCGAGCAGCGGCACCGGCAGCGCGGCGGCGCCGTGCTCGTGGTGGTGCGTCACGGCCGCGTCACGGTCGCGGGCCGCCCGGCGCGCCCGGCGCCGGGCGGGGCGCGCACAGGTCGAGCACCCGCGCCCCGCGCTGCAGCGCCCAGCCCCCGGCCGTCAGCAGCACGCCGAGCAGCAGGAACCCGAGGTCCCACCAGAGCTGGTACGGCCCCGTCCGCACGTGGTGGATGCCCAGCAGCTGGTGATCGACGATGCCCTCCACCAGGTTGAACAGCCCCCACCCGGCGAGAATCCAGCCCCACAGGGCCCGCGAGCGCCACACCCGCCCGCGCGAGGCGGTGACGCGGGAGTAGAGCAGGCCGAGGCCGGTCAGCACCGCCAGCCAGGTGAAGGTGTGGAACAGGCCGTCCCACAGGGTGTTCATCCGCAGCCCGGGCACGGTGGTGACCGGATAGGCGGGCACGCCGAGGCGGTCGGTGCCGGTGCTGCTCAGCATGTGATGCCACTGCAGGATCTGGTGCAGCAGGATCCCGTCCACGAACCCGCCGAGCCCGACCCCGAGGACCACGCCGGGCAGCGCGATGCGGCGCCGGTCGCGGTCGGCGGCCGGCGCGGCCGTCTGCTTCTCCGTCACGCCGCCCCGCCTACCCCTGGCGGGGCGGGTCACTCTCCGGCGCGTCGAAGGGCGGCATGCGCATGAGGCGCATGAGCCGGGCCATCTGGTGGGGGACGTCGCGGACGACCGCGCGCCCGGCGGCGGCGAAGGCCGCCAGCGCCCGCAGGCCGGTGACGTCGGTGAAGCTCACCCGGCCGACGTCCACGAGCAGCTCGTCGTCGATCAGGCGGGCCTGCTCCAGCGTGCGCAGCAGCTCGGCGGCGTTGGAGCGGTCGATCTCGCCGATGACCCGGACCAGCGAGGGGCCGGAGCGGACGGTGAGGGTGACGCGCAGGAGGTGGTCGACGTAGAGCAGGTGCTCGGTGACGGCCGGCGCTCCGGCGTGCCCGCCGGGAACCGGGCCGGGGACCGCGCCGGCGCTTGCGTCGTCCGGCCCCGTCGGGGGCGTGCCGCACCGCTGGAGCGCCCGGAGCGGATGCAGCGCCTGCGACATTCCAGCCTCCCTGCCCGCGTGACGTGGGACCGGGGGCGGTCCCGGCACTTCCACGGTAACTCGGAGGAACAATACCGGAATAACTTTTCGGTAGAAAATCTTCGCCGGTCCGGGACCGCGCCCGCCCGGCGGCGGCTGACGTAGGGTCGGGGCGTGATCGACGATCAGGCGCCGCTGGCCGGGCTGCGGGTGGTCGAGCTGTCGAGCTTCGTCGCCGCGCCGCTCGGCGGGATGACGCTGGCGCAGCTCGGCGCGGACGTCGTCCGGGTCGACCCGATCGGCGGCGGCCCCGACCTCGGACGCTGGCCGCTCGCCCCCTCCGGCCGCAGCCTCTACTGGACGGGCCTCAACAAGGGCAAGCGCTCGCTCACCGTCGATCTGCGCTCGGCCCGGGGCCGCGAGCTGGTCGCCGGGCTGGCCGCCGCGGCGGGCACGCTGGTCACCAACGCGCCGCCGCGGCCCGGGCTGGCCTACGAGGAGCTGCTGGAGCGCCGGCCCGACCTCGTGTACGCGCGGCTGCTCGGCCACCGCGACGGCCGCAACGCCGTGGACTACACGGTCAACGCCGAGCTGGGCTTCCCGTACGTGACCGGCCCCGAGCGGCACGGCGCGCCGGTCAACCACGTGCTGCCCGCCTGGGACGTGGCCTGCGGCCTCTACCTGGCGGTGGGCCTGCTGGCCGCCGACCGGCAGCGGACCGCGACCGGCCGGGGCCGCCGCATCGAGCTGGCGTTGCACGACGTGGCCCTCGCCACCGCCGGCAACCTCGGCTACCTGGCGCAGGCCCAGTTCGGCGAGTCGCGGCCGCGCATCGGCAACGACCTGTACGGCGACCTCGGCCGCGACTTCGGCACCGCCGACGGGCGGCGCGTCATGGTCGTCGTGCTGACCGAGCGGCACTGGCACGACCTGGTGACGGCGACGGGGCTGGCCCGGGTGGTCGCGGCGCTGGAGCAGGCGCTGCCGGCCGACTTCCGCCGCGACCGCGACCGCTACGCGCACCGGGAGGCGCTGGCCGGGCTGCTCGCGCCGTGGTTCGCGGCGCGCACGGCCGCCGAGGTGGACAAGGCGCTGGCGGGCACGTCGGTGTTGTGGGCGCGCTACCGCACGTTCGCCGAGGCCGCCACGGACCTGGGGCGGCATCCGCTGATGGCCGAGCTGCGGCAGCCGGGCGTCGGCCCGCACCTCGCGCCCGGCTCGCCGCTGGTGCTGGACGGGCGGCAGGCGCCGCCCGAGCCCGCCCCCGACCTGGGCGGCGACGCCGAGACCGTGCTGGGCGACCTGCTGGGGCTGCCGCCCGCGCAGGTGGCGGCCCTGCGCGCGGACGGCGTGATCGGCTGACCGCTCACCGGGCGGCGGCCTCGGTGACGCGCTTGAGGTGCGCGTTGCGGCGCAGGATGAGCCGGGTCATGTACCGGCGCAGCACCAGGGCCTCCGCCAGCGTGCCGAGCGGCCCGGCGGGCGCGGCGAACTCGACCACGTCCCGCATGACCGTGCCCCGTCCGTCGGGCGCGAGGACGAAGTGGTGCGCGTGCCGCCAGCGCCGGAACGGGCCCGCGACCTGCTCGTCCATGAAGTACGCGGGCCGCTCGTAGCCGCTGATCACCGACGTCAGCCGCCAGGGGAGCCCGAAGTGCCGGGCCCGCCAGGTGACCCGGTCGCCGGGGCCGAGCCGGCCGGTGGTGACGCCCGCGACGGCCCGCTCGCGCGCGCCCGCCATGGACTCGGTGTGCGCCTCGACCGACAGCGAGGTGTCGAAGACGAGGCCGGGAGGGGCGTGGACGAGGGTCACGACCTCGAAGCGCGTCGGCACGTCCCAGATGCTACGTTTCGCGGCTTCGCGGGAGGCGGGCGGGTGCTACGCTTCCTCATCGAACCGATCGGTACCATCTAGCGGGAGCAACCATGGCGGACCCCCTCATCACCGACCCCATCGACGTGCCGGGCCCGCGCGCGGCCACCGTGCCGCTGACGTTCCCGTCCGGCGGGGTCCCGCTGCTCGGCGTGCTGCACGTCCCCGCCGGGCCGAGCCCGCACCCGGTGCTGCTCCTGCTGCACGGCTTCCCCGGCACCGAGCGCAACTTCGACCTGGCCCACGCCGCCGCCCGCGCCGGCTACGCCACCCTGGTCTTCCACTACCGGGGCTCCTGGGGCATGGGCGGCTCGTACGCGTGGGCGCACCTGCTGGAGGACGCGGCGGCGGCCGTGGCGGCGCTGCGCGACCCCGCGACCGCCGCCGCGCACCGCCTGGACCCGGACCGGCTGGCGGTCGTCGGGCACAGCGCGGGCGGGTTCGCGGCGCTCATGACGGCGGCGGCGCTGCCGTCGGTGGCCGCGGCGGGCGCGGTGGCCGCGTTCGACTTCGGGGCCGCCGCCGCGGCCTGCCGCGCCGATCCCGGCTACGCCGGCGCGCTCGCCGAGGCGTGGCGGGAGGAGCTGCTGCCCCTGGCGGGCACCACCGCCGAGGCGCTGGTCGCCGAGATGCTGGCGGCGGGCGACGTCTGGCGCCTGACCGGCCTCGCCCCCGCCCTGGCCGGGCGGCCCGTCCTGCTGATCGGCGCCGGCCGCGACACGGTGGCCCCGCCGGAGACGCACCACCGGCCGCCGGCGGCGGCGTACGCGGGCCCGCTGCTCGACGAGCACCTGTTCGACACCGGCCACGGCCTGGCCGACCACCGGGTGGCGCTGGCCCGCGCGGTGATCGGCTTCCTCGACCGGCGGCTCAGGTGACCTCGTCGCACTCCACCGCGTGGTCGTGCCGCGAGCGGTCCTGCGACGCCCGCGCCGCCGCGGGCCCTGGGGCCCCGGCTGGGTTCAACGGAACGTGCGCGGGTAGTGGCGGTGCGGAAGTGGGTGCCGAGAGGAGGGCCTAGCGATGCGTCCCATCGCCTCTGCCGTGACCGCCGTGGCCTTGGCGGCTCTGGCCGCGGGCTGCACGAAGACCAGCATCGACACCGTCCAGCGCCTGCCGCAGAACGAGGGGGCCAACGCCGACGTGGGCCAGACCATCCACGTCCGCAACGTCTTCCTGCTGGGCGGCGCCGACCCGGCCTCCCCCGCACCGCAGACCACCCTGTACGGGGTGATCGTCAACGACGGCCACCAGCCGGTCCAGCTCCAGAGCATCGCCGCCGAGGGCGGCGGGCAGGTGCAGCTCGCCGCGCCCGTCACGGTGCAGCCGCTCCAGCCGGTCGGCGTCGGCGACCGGCCGCTCGGCACGGCGACGGGGGTGCGCGGCGGCACGGTGCCGATGACGTTCACCTTCGCCGGGGCCCCGCCGGTGCGGGTGATCGTGCCGGTCAAGCCGAGGACGGGCTTCTACGCCAACCTCACCCCCGCTCCCTCCGGGCCGGCCACCCCCGCTCCTTCTCCTTCGAGGTCGCCGACCGCGTCCGCCTCGCCCTCGCCGACCTCCTGAGAGCCGCCCTCCTGAGAGCCGGCCTCCTGAGAGCAGCCTCCTGAGCAGCCGCACAGCCCGTCCATTGACTTCTCCTGCGAAAAGTCGCACACTCGGGCGACCGGCGGCGGATCAGTGCCGCCGGAAGTCGAGACGGCGGCTCAGCAGGCTCGTCACCGGGGGGACGGCGGCCAGCCGCAGGGGCAGGTCACGCAGGGCGAGTTCGAGCTTGCTGCGGGGCGCGTGCGCGCCGGTGTTGGCCCTGCCCTTGCGCTGCCGTTCGCTCACCTCGGGGCGGAGCCCGGCCTCCCAGGCCCGCAGGGCGGCCGGGACGTCCCCGGGGCTGCGGTCGAGCGCGTCGCCGAGCAGGGCCGCGCCGCCCACGGCCAGCGACGAGCCGTACCCGGCGAACAGCGTGACGCACCAGGCGGCGTCGCCGAGCAGCACGACCCGGCCGGCGCTCCAGCGGTCCATCACGATCTGGCTGACGCTGTCGAAGTAGGTCTCCTCCTCGCGCAGGCCCGCGATCAGCTCCGTGGCGACCCAGCGCTCGCCGGGGAAGGCGCGGCCGAGCGAGCGGGCCGCGCCGGCCGCCAGCTCGGCGGCGGGGTCGGCGGCGGCCCAGGTGAAGAAGGCCGCGGCCCGTCCGCCGCCCATGTCGGCCACCGTGAACGTGCGCCCGACCTCGCCGGCCGTGGTGAACGCGCCCGGCCGGGCCCCGGCGGGCAGCCCGCCGAGGACGACCGCGGCGACCATGTGGCCGAGGTCGCGCCGGTAGCGCTCCTCGGGCCCGAAGGCGAGGGCGCGCACCGCCGAGTGCAGGCCGTCCGCGCCGACGACCAGGTCGGCCCGTTCGCTGGTGCCGTCGCTGAGCGTGACGTCCACTCCCCCGCCGTCCTGCGCCAGGGCGGTGACGGTGGTGCCGAAGCGCAGCTCGGCGTGGCCGGCCGCGGCCTCGTGCAGCACGTCCTCGACGTCGCCGCGCAGCAGCGCGTAGCCGTCGTCGCCGAGCAGCCGCCGCACCGCGGCGCGCGGGACGGTGAAGCGCGGGCGGCCGTCCGGGCGTAAGTAGGCGAGGTCGAAGGCGGCGACGCGGCGCTCCGCCAGCCCGGCCAGCACCCCCATCCGCTCGGCCGCGTCCAGGCCCATGCCGGACAGGATGAGCACGTACCCGCCGGTGCGGCGGGCCGGGGCGCGCTCGACGACGACCGGCTCCCACCCGTCGCGGCCGAGCCGCAGCGCGGCCGCCAGCCCGGCGATCCCGGCTCCGATGATGATGACCCTTTTCCGCATGATCCACCCCTTGCGACCGAGAATGAGCACTTGCTCATACAGTATGAGCGAGTGCTCATTTACCGCAAGCCCCCGAGGCCCCGACCGGTAGAGTGCGGGCCATGTCACCGCGCGGCGTCACGATCCCCGAAGTCCGGCAGCAGCTCTTCGACGCGGCGGAGCGGGTCCTGCTGCGCGAGGGGCCCTCGGGGATGAGCGGGCGGGCGATCACGCGCGAGGCCGGCGTCGCGACCGGGCTGCTCTACAACCACTTCACCGACCTCGACGCCTTCCTCGCCGCGCTCATCGTGGACCGCGCGGGCGCGGCGACCGGCCGGCTGCGCGACCTGCCGGTGCGGGCCGGCTCCGGCACGGTCGCGGGCAACGTGCTGGCGGCCATCGACTCGTTGCTGACCGGCAACCTGCTGGCGCTGGCCGGGCTCACGCTCGCCCGTCCCACGGTGGTGCCGCGGCTCGCCCAGGCGCTCGGCGACGGCACGCTGGAGCCGGACGCGGGCGAGCGGCTGTTCACCGCGTACCTGGAGGCCGAGCAGCGTCTCGGCCGGCTGCCGGCCGAGGCCGACCCGGCCTCCCTCGCGCTCGCCCTGGTGGGGGCCGCGCACCAGCTCGTCCTCACCCGCGGGCCGCGCTCGCCCGAGCTCGGCGAGCGCATGCGCCGCCTGGTCGGCACCCTGCTGCCGGCCGCGCCCTGATCGCGTCCGGACGGGGATCTATACAGTCAACCAAGCGCTTGTTACGCTCCGCCCATGGTGTCCACGGTGATCTGGGGAACCGGCAACGTCGGCCGCGCCGCCATCCGCGCCGTCGAGGCGCATCCCGGCCTTGAGCTGGCCGCCGTCCTCGTCCACGACCCCGCCAAGGCCGGGCGCGACGCCGGCGAGCTGAGCGGCCTCGGCGTCCGCCTCGGCGTGCCCGCCACCACCGACGTGGCCGCCGTCCTCGCCGCCAGGCCCCGCGCCGTCGTCTACGCCGCCTCCGGCGACGTCCGTCCCGACGACGCCCTGGCCGACGTGCTGCGCGCGGTCCGGGGCGGCGCCGTGGTCGTCACGCCCTCCCTCTACGCCCTGTACGACCAGCGCAACGCCCCGCCCGAGCTGCGCGCGAGGGTGCTGGAGGCGATCGCCGAGGGCGGCGGCTCGCTGTTCGTGTCGGGGGTGGACCCCGGCTGGGGCAACGACGTCCTGCCCCTGCTGGTCAGCGGCCTCGGGGCGCGGGTGGACGCGGTCCGCTGCCAGGAGATCTTCGACTACACCGCCTACGACCAGCCGGACTCGGTGCG
Source organism: Actinomadura luzonensis (assembly GCF_022664455.2). Lineage (NCBI taxonomy): Bacteria > Bacillati > Actinomycetota > Actinomycetes > Streptosporangiales > Thermomonosporaceae > Actinomadura > Actinomadura luzonensis. Next base: position 2,440,459 of record NZ_JAKRKC020000002.1, on the reverse strand, counting down.
CTACCTGGTCGGCATGGGGCAGCCCATGGACTACGAGCCCCCCATGATCGCCCCCACGGTCCCGTCCATGGTGTGGGGCGGCCAGGTGCGACTGATGGCCCGCGCGCTCGGGGCCGAGCTGGACGAGCTCCGCGAGCACGTCGAGCGCCGCCCCCTGGAGGAGACGGTCACCACCCCGGCGATGGGCGTGTTCGAGGCGGGCACGCAGGGCGCGCTCCGGTTCGAGGTGCAGGGCGTGGTGGAGGGCGAGCCGCGCATCGTCGTCGAGCACGTCACCCGCATCCACCCCTCCTGCGCCCCCGATTGGCCCGCGCCCCCGGCGGGCGGCGACGGCGCGCACCGGGTGATCATCGAGGGCAGCCCGCGCATCGAGGTGACCGTCGAGGCCACGGACGAGGACGGCAACCGCGCCGCGGGCGGCAACGCCACCGCCGCCGGCCGCCTGGTCAACGCCCTCGACTGGCTCGCGGAGGCGGAGCCCGGCCTGTACGACGCGCTCGACGTGCCGCTGCGCCCGGCGACGGGCCGACTCGGAAGGAAGCACCCGTGATCGTCGACGTTCCCGACGGCAAGGACCCGATCGCGTACGTGTGGGGCGAGCTGGTCCCCGGCATCGGCCCGGCCGCGGCCGGCTTCTCCCTCGCGGTGTACGCGCACACGACGCTCGGCCTGCGCGAGTTCGAGGCGGCCCGGCTGCGGATCGCCCAGCTCAACGGCTGCGCGTTCTGCCTCGACTGGCGCACCGAGCGGGACGGCCAGAAGGTCGAGGACGGCTTCCTCGACGCGCTGGCCGAGTGGCGCACCACGGACGCCTTCGACGAGCGCACCCGCCTGGCCGCCGAGTACGCCGAACGCTACGCCCTCGACCACCACGGCCTGGACGAGGAGTTCTGGGCGCGGATGACCGCCCGCTACAGCCAGGCCGAGATCGTCGAGCTGAGCATGTGCATCGGCTCCTGGTGGGCCTTCGGCCGGCTCAACCGGGTGCTGGGCCTGGACACCGCGTGCGTGCTGCCCGGCCCGGGACGCTCCCCCGCCGCACCCCACCACGACAAGTAGCCCGTCGAGATGATCAGAGGGAGACCAGCATGAGCGACACCTCGTCCTTACGCGGGCGCGTCTCGCGCCGCGGGTTCATCGCGGGCGCGGGCGCGGCGGTCGTCCTGGGGAGGGCCGCCCCGGCGCGGGCGGCCGCCGCGGGGCCGATCGCGGACGGCGCGCACGTCCCGGCCCTGGTGATCGGCACCGGGTACGGCGGTTCGGTGGCCGCGCTGCGCCTGGCCGAGGCGGGCGTGGACGTGCACATGGTGGAGATGGGCATGGCCTGGGACACCCCGGGCGCCGACGGCAAGATCTTCTGCAACACGCGGGAGCCCGACTACCGGTCGTACTGGCTGCGCACCCGCACCAAGGCCCCGCTCAACTACTTCCTCGGCTTCCCCATCGACCGCGACATCCCGCGTCACACCGGCGTCCTGGACGCCGAGGAGTTCGCCGGCATCACCGTCTACCAGGGCCGCGGCGTCGGCGGCGGCTCGCTGGTGAACGGCGGCATGGCGGTCACCCCGAAGCGGGAGAACTTCGCCTCCGTGCTGCCCACGGTGAACGCCGCCGAGATGTACGACGTGTACTACCCGCGCGCCAACGCCGGTCTCGGCGTCGGCCTGATCGACCCGGCCTGGTTCGAGACGACCGCCTACTACCAGTACGGGCGGGTCGGGCGGAAGCACGCGCAGCGCTCCGGCTTCCCGTTCGTGTTCGTCCCGGACGTCTACGACTGGGACTACATGAAGCAGGAGGAGGCGGGCACCGTCCCGAAGTCGGCGCTGGACGCCGAGATCCTGTACGGCAACAACCACGGCAAGAAGTCGCTGCAGAAGACGTACCTGGCGCGGGCCAGGGCGACCGGCCGGGTGGCGATCTCGCCGCTGCACCGCGTCACCTCGGTCGCCCCGGCGGGCTCCGGCGGGTACGCGGTGGTGATCGAGCAGCTCGGCACGACCGGCGCCGTCACCGCCACCAAGACGGTCACCGCGGAGCGGGTCTTCTTCGCCGCGGGCAGCGTCGGCACCAGCAAGCTGCTGGTCAAGCTGAAGGCGACGGGCGCGCTGCCGAGCCTGAACGGCGAGGTCGGCAAGGGCTGGGGCGACAACGGCAACGTCATGTGCGGCCGGGCGAACCACCTGTGGGACCCGACGGGCGCGCAGCAGTCGGCGATCCCGTGCGCCGGCATCGACAACTGGGCCGCCGGGGGCGCGTTCGCCGAGGTCGCGCCGCTGCCGACGGGCATCGAGACGTTCGCCTCCTTCTACCTGTCGATCACCAGGAACCCCAACCGCGCCGAGTTCACCTGGAACGCCGCCGCCGGCCGGGTGGACCTGAGCTGGCAGACCGCGTGGAAGCAGCCGTCCATCGACATGGCCAAGATGATCTTCGACAAGATCAACGCCAAGGAGGGGACGATCTACCGCACGGACCTGTTCGGCGTCTACAAGATCTGGGGCGACCACCTCACCTACCACCCGCTCGGCGGCGCGGTGCTCGGCAGGGCCACCGACAACTACGGCCGCCTGACCGCCTACCCCGGCCTGTACGTCATCGACGGCGCGCTGATCCCCGGCAACACGACCGTGAACCCGTTCGTCACCATCACCGCGCTGGCCGAGCGCAACATCGAGCGCATCATCGCCACCGACCTGTGACCGCCTCCGGACACCCGTCCGCGTAACGACCGCCTCCCTGCCTCGCCCCGGCACCCCAACCCGTCGCCGCGGCTGGGACGGGCTCACCCGCGCCCGCCCCGGCCGCCGCTGTGCGGACGGCCCGCCCCGACGGTCTAGAGTCGGAGCGGCGGGATCCGAGCAGGGAGGCGTTTCCATGGCACGAGCCGACACCGGCCCCGATTTCATCGAGGCGCTGGCCCGCGGCCTCGACGTCATCAGGTGCTTCCGGCCGGGCCGGCCGGTCATGTCCCTCACCGAGGTCGCGACCGCGGCCGGCCTGGCCCGCCCCACCGCCCGCCGCATCCTGCTCACCCTCCAGGAGCTGGGCTACGCCCGCGGCGAGCGGGGCGGCTACGCGCTGACGCCACGGGTGCTGGAGCTCGGCGTGTCGTACGTGCGCTCGATGGGGCTGTGGGAGGTGGCCCGGCCGCACATGGAGCGGCTGGTGGCGCAGACGCGCGAGTCCTGCTCGATCGCCCAGCTCGACGGCTCCGACATCGTGTACGTCGCCCGCGTCGCCGTCCCCAAGATCGTCACCCTGTCGGTGCAGATCGGCACCCGGTTCCCGGCCCTGCAGACCTCCCTCGGCAAGGTGCTGCTGGCCGCGCTGCCGCCGGGCGAGGTCGAGCGGGTGCTGGCCGAGCCGAGCCGGTCCGGCGTCGAGCCGCGCTGGCGGCCGGACGCCGCCGAGCGCGACGCCGCCCTCCGCGAGGTCCGCGCCCGCGGGTGGGCCATCACGGACGAGGAGCTGGCGCTCGGCATCCGCAGCGTGGCCGCGCCCCTGCGCGACGGCCTCGGCCGGGTCATCGCCGCCCTCAACGTCAACGCGCACGCCGCGGAGACCTCCGTGGAGCGGCTGGCCGAGGAGCACCTGCCGCTGCTGCTCCGCACGGCCGGCGCGATCAGCGCCGACTGGGCCGCCTACGAGACGGTCCCCCACGTCACGGTCGGCTCGTGAGAGCCCGGGCAGCGGCCGCCACGACCTCGGCCGCGCGAGGCGGCATCGAGGCGACGGGGGTCTCGTGACGCTGCCCGGCGAGCTGGCGCGGGCGGTCTCCCGCTACCTCGCGGTCGCCGACCGGCTGGCGCCGGGGCTGGTCGCCGGGTGCTACGTCGTCGGCTCGGCCGCGCTCGGCGCGTGGCGGCCGGACGTGAGCGACATCGACGTGGTGGCCGTCCTCGACCCTGCCGCGCGACCCGGCGAGCGCGAGCTGCGCCGGGACCCGGCCGCGCAACCCGGCGAGCGCGAACTGCGCCGGGACCCGGCCGCGCGACCCGGCGAGCGCGAGCTGCGCCGCCTTTCGCTGCTGCACAAGCTCGGCAACCTCGGCGCCGCGGGCCGCGCCCTCGCCCGCCGGCACCCGCACATCCCGCACACGGTCAACGCCGTCTTCGTCGCCGCGGCCGACCTCGGGCTGCCCGTCACCCGCATCCGGCCGGTGGCCTCGCACAGCGGGCCGTCGTTCCGGCGGGGGCGGGGCTTCGACGTCAACCCGGTCATGTGGACGGTGCTGGCCGAGCGCGGCATCGCCGTCCGCGGCCCGGCCCCGGGCACGCTGGGGCTCGACCCGGAGCCGGGCCTGCTGCGCCCCTGGACCCTCGCCCAGCTCCGCGGCCACTGGGCCCGCTACGCCACGCGCGCCGCGTCGGACCGGCCGCCGCGCAAACGGCTGCAGTCGCCGTACCGGGTGGCGCTGGCCCAGGTGTTGTCGCCGCCCCGGCTGCACCGCACCGTGGCCACCGGGGAGGTGGTGTCGAAGGAGGAGGGCGTCGCGTACGCGCTGGACGTCTTCGGCGGGCGCTGGCACCCGCTCCTGCGCCTGGCGCTCGCCCGCCGCCTCGGCTCCCCCGCCCCGGCCGGCGCGCCCGCCCCGGCCGAGGTGCCCCGCCTGGCGGGCGCGTTCATCCACGAGGTGGTGACCGACGCCGGCCGCCTCGGGCACCCGCCCGAAGGCCAGGCAAGCGGCCGTCCCTGACCGGCGGCCCGAAGCCCAGGAGCCCGGCCGGCAGCGGTGGCCGAGGTCAGGCGGGGGCGGGGAGCAGGACCAGGCGGCCTGAGGCGGTGCCGGTGGCCTGGCGGTGCCAGGCCGCCGGGGCGTCGGCGAGGGGGACCGGCTCGCAGGCCACGCCCAGCCGCCCGGCCACCGCCAGCTCCGCGACCCGCCGTACAGCCGCCGCCCGCCGCTCCCGCGTCAGCTCGTTGTTGGTGTAGCCGAGCACCCGCAGCGACCGGCTCCGGAGCGTCGAGGAGTCGAGCGGCGACGTCTCCCCCGCCGACCCGCCGAGGTTGACCAGCCGCCCGCCCGGCCGCAGCGTCCGGGCGGCCGCCGCGGCGGGCACCCCGTACAGGGGGTCGAGGACCAGGTCCACCGGCCCGTCGCAGGCGGCGGCGAGCCGGGCGGCGAGGCCGGCCCCCAGCACGAGCACCTGCTCCCCCGCCGCCAGCTCGCCCCGCCAGGTCAGCGCCTGGTACGCGGCCACCGCCGACAGCCCGAGGGCCGCCACCGCCACCGGGTCGGCCCCGGCGGGCAGCTCCACCAAGTCCTCGGCCGGGACGCGGGCCAGCTCCGCCATGCTGCCGTCGCCCGCCGCCATCCCGGCGCTGGTCGGGAACCGCACCAGCCGCTCCCCCGGCCCCGGCGCGGCCGGCTCCGGCCACTCGGTGACGACCGGCGGCCGGTCGCACGTCACGATCTGCGCGGCACGCATGCGGGCGGCTCCCCAAGGGTGATCGGTCAGGTGGAGATGTCCGGATAGGGCAGGCTGTGGTGGGCCAGGCGCCGGGCGTACTCGTGCTGGAACCCCAGCGGCTCGTCGTAGTCCCGCTCGAACATGGCGATGAACAGCGTCAGCGTCAGGAAGGGGTGCGCCCCCAGCTCGAACAGCCTCGGGTAGTCGTGGGTGGCGAGGGCCTCCCGCTCGACCACGTCGAAGCGCGGCCAGGTGGAGCGCTCGCCGCCGTGGCAGCCGAGGAGGCGGCCCGCGTACTCGGCCTCCCACCACTCGACGGTGGCCCGCGGCTGCTCCCGGTAGCGTTCGACCAGCTCGGGATCGCGGTCCACGGTGAACAGGAACTTGTCGAGCAGGTACTTGCTCATGCGGCTCCGCCTCCGTCCGGGTACCAGGTGAAGTACGCCTCCATGGTGTGGAACAGGTCGTAGGTGTCGGTGTAGTCGGCCTTGCGGCCCTCGCCGGCGACCCCCATCATCAGCATGAAGTCCATGAAGCCGTGGGTGGCGTTGCCGGGGTTCCACAGGCTGTCCAGGGTGACCTCCGACAGGCAGCCCTCCAGGTCGCCGGCGGCGATCCACTCGACGGCCTTGCGGTCGAAGGCGGGGTCGGGGCCGTGCGGCCCGAACTGGCGGGGCCCGCCGAGCTCCAGCGACAGGTGCCCGGTGCCGATGACGGCCACCCGCCGCTCGTCCGGCCACGACTCGACCAGCTCGCGGATGGCCTGCCCGAGCTGCACGAACCGCTTCGGCCTGGGCAGCGGCGGGGCGAAGATGTTGGTGTAGACGGGCACGATCGGCAGGTCGTTCTGCGGGCGCAGGGTGATGATCGGGCAGGTGATCGAGTGGTCGATCCGCAGCTCGTTGGAGAAGGCCAGGTCGAAGCCCAGGTCGAGGCCGCCGCGCAGGAGGTGGGCGGACAGGTCCTCCTCGCCGGTGAAAAGCATCCGGGGCAGGCCGAACTCGCGTTCCTCGTTGTACCAGTTGGCGTCGTAGTGGGGCGCCTTGCCGACCAGGAACTGCGGCATGTTGTCCAGCCAGAGCTGGTGGAAGTGGTCGGAGCCGACCATGACGAGGACGTCGGGCTCCGCCCTGGTCAGGGTCTCGCGGAAGGCCTCGACCTTGCGGACCCACTCGTCGGCGAACGGCGGCCGGTCCGGCCCCGTCGCGGTGGAGGCCCGGTGGTAGAAGGGATGGTGGGTGGACGCGATGACCGCGACGAGCTCAGCCATGCAGACCTCCGTCGGCGAACGGCTCTGGGGGGATGGACCGGTTGCTGAGGTCCACGGACAGGAAGATGTCGTTGGCGACCGGGTGGCGCAGCTCCTCGGCGAGCTGCCCGATCAGCCCGGCGGTCCTGGCCAGCAGCGCGAAGGCGCGCAGCAGCTCCAGCGGCAGGCCGAGGTCGGCGAGCGCGGCCCCGCAGACGCCGGCGCCGTTGAGCGGCAGCGTGCGGCCGAGCACCCGGGGGTGGACGCGGCCGACGGCGGCGAACAGCGCCAGGTGCGGGCCGAGCAGCCCCTCCTCGGCGGCGATCGCGAACAGCCGGGGCGTGCGCGGGTCGCCGTCCTTGTGCACGTGGTGGCCGAGGCCGGGGATCAGCTCGCGGCGCTCGCGGCGGGCCCGGACGCTCTCCAGGGCGAGCGCGTCCCAGCCGGCGTCGTCGTCCGGCTCCGGCAGGGACCCCTCATGGGAGCGCAGCACGTCGTGCAGGAAGCGGCCGCAGTCCTCGGTGACGCCGAGGAAGCGTGAGCCGCCGCCGAGCAGCCCCGCCGCGAGCGCCCCCTGCACGCTGTCCGGCGCCGACAGGTACGTCAGCCGCGTCACGATCGCGGTCGGCGTGAAGCCGTGGTCGGCCAGCGCGGCCAGCACCGCCTCGAAGACGCGGGTCTCGCCGGGCGTGGGCCGGCGCTGCGCGGCCAGCCAGAAGGCCAGCTCGCCGAAGCCGACCGAGCCCATGATGTCCCCGGCCAGGTCCTGGCCGAGCAGCGTGATGCTGTCGCGGGTCGAGGCGCCGAGCGCGGTCGGGTACGAGCGCTCGCTCACGTCGCCTCCCCGCCCAGCGGCCGGTCCGGCCCGGCGAGCCACTTGCGCAGCTCCGCGCCGTGCTCGTCCAGCTCGGGCGGCGGCAGCAGGTAGCGGGCCGGGGTCTCGGAGAAGCGGATGGGGTGGCGGGTGGTCGGCGTGGCCCGCTCGCCCTCGCCCACCTCGACCACGGGATCGAGCCCGAACCGCTCGGCCATGGCGAACCCGCCGTCGATCGTCTGGATGGGCCCGCTCGGCACCCCGGCTTCGACCAGCAGCTCGAACCACTCGACCGCGCCCCGCGCGGCCAGCCGCCCGACCAGGAGGGGACGCAGCTCGTCGCGGCGGGCGGTGCGGTCGGCGTTGCGGGCGAAGCGCGGGTCGTCGGCGACCTCGGGGATGCCGAGCACCTCGCACAGCTTGCGGAACTGGCCGTCGTTGGCGGCGGCGACGATGAGGTCGTCGTCGGCGGTGGGCAGCGGCTCGTACGGGAACACGCTCGGGTGCGCGTTGCCCATCCGGTAGGGCACGACCCCGCCCGCCACGTACGCGGAGCTGTGGTTGACCAGCCCGGTGAGCGCCGAGGACAGCAGGTTGACCTCGACGTGCTGCCCTCGTCCTGTCGCCTCGCGGTGGCGGAGCGCGGCCAGGATGCCGATGACGGCGTGGTTGCCGGCCATGACGTCGAAGACCGAGATGCCGGCCCGGTACGGCGGCCCGTCCGGGTCGCCCGTGAGGCTCATCAGGCCGGACATGGCCTGCACCATGAGGTCGTAGCCGGGCACCCGGGCGCCGGGCCCCGTGCCGAAGCCGCTGATGGAGGCGTAGACGACGCCGGGGTTGGCGGCGCTGACGGCGGCGTGGTCGAGGCCGTACCTGGCCAGGCCGCCGGGCCGGAAGTTCTCGATCAGGACGTCGGCGCGCCGGGCCAGCTCCCTGGCCGCCGCCGCGTCGCCGGGGTCGCGCAGGTCGAGCGCGATCGAGCGTTTGCCGCGGTTGACGCCCAGGTAGTACGTCGAGACCTCGCCGCGGGTCGGCGGCGTCCAGCCGCGGGTGTCGTCGCCGCCGGGCCCCTCGACCTTCACCACGTCGGCGCCCAGGTCGGCGAGCAGCATCGTGGCGTAGGGCCCGGCCAGGATGCGGGAGAAGTCGGCCACCAGCACGCCCTTCAGCGGCCCGCCCCCGTCGTCCACCATCCGGTCTCCCTCCGTCGTACGGACATCTGTCCGTAACCGTGATTCTGGCACAGCCCGCCCGCGCGGCCTAGGCCCTTGACAGGCGACCGGCCCACCGTAGAGTTACGGCGAACAGCGTGACCGTGGAGCGGACAACCGTTCGGAGGGCCCGATGGGCGGACAGACCGAGGCCGGGGCCGGGCGGCCCGTACTGCTGCGCGGCGGCACCGTGCTGCCCATGGAAGGCGCGCGCCCGGTGCTGGAGGACACCGACGTCCTGGTGACCGGCGACCGCGTCGCCGAGGTCGGCCCCGGCCTGCGGGCCCCGGAGGACGCCCTGGTGATCGACGCGACCGGCGGCCTCGTCCTGCCCGGCCTGATCGACACGCACCGGCACATGTGGCAGACCGCGCTGCGCGGCTACGGCGCCGACTGGACGCTCACGCAGTACTTCGTCTGGTTCTACCTGGAGCACGGCAAGCTGTTCCGGCCGCAGGACGTGCACGCCGGCAACACCCTGGCCGCGATCGAGGCCCTCGACGCCGGGGTCACCACCGTCGTGGACTGGTCGCACGGGCTGCGCACCGTGGAGCACGCCGACGCCGCCGTGGACGCGCTGCGGTCGGTGCCCGGCCGGTACGTGCTCGCCTACGGCAACATCCAGCAGCCGCCCGCCGAGTGGAGCACCGCCCCCGAGTTCCGCGACTTCGTCCGCCGCCGTGTCACCGGCGACGACCTGCTGGGCTTCCAGCTCGCCTTCGACGTGCTGGGCGACCCGTCCTTCCCGGAGCGGCCCGCCTTCGAGGTGGCGCGCGAGCTCGGCGTCGCGGTCACCACGCACGCCGGCGTGTGGGGCGCGACCAGCGACGAGGGCATCAGGCTCATGCACGAGCACGGCTTCATGACCCCTGAGACGATCTACGTGCACGCCGCCTCGCTGTCGGCCGACTCCTACCACCGCATCGCGGCCACCGGCGGCTCGGTGTCGGTCTCGACCGAGAGCGAGGAGAGCGCCGGCCAGGGCTACCCGCCCACGTGGGCGCTGCGCGCGCACGGCATCCCGGTCTCGCTGTCGATGGACACGAGCGTGTGGTGGAGCGGCGACCTGTTCTCCGCCATGCGCGCCACGCTGGGCGCGGACCGCTCGCGCGAGCACCTGGAGGCGCACGCCAAGGGCGAGACCGTGACGCACTGCGGGCTCCGCGCCCAGCAGGTCGTGGAGTGGGCCACGCGGGGCGGCGCCCACGCGCTCGGCCGCGACGACCTCGGGGTGGTCGCGGCGGGCCGCAAGGCCGACCTGGTGCTGCTCAAGAACGACCGCTCGCCGGTGTCGTTCCCGCTGCTCAACCCGTTCGGCCACGTGGCGTTCCAGGCGCAGCGCGGCGACGTGCACACGGTCCTGGTGAACGGGCGGGTGGTCAAGCACGAGCACGAGCTGGTCGGCGTGGACCTCGCCGCGGCCCGCCGCCAGGTCGGGGAGACGGTGGAGTACCTGCGGGCCGAGCTGGGCGAGGAGGCGTGGCAGCGGGGCATGAACCCGGACGTCCCCGAGACCAAGATCCTTGACAACCCGTACACGTACACCGACTACCGCAGCGACGCCACCCACCGCCGCTGACCGGTCCGGCCGTCAGGCGGGGACGCTCCGGCACGGGCCGGTGGAGCGGCGGACGACCAGGCTCGGGGTGACCGAGAAGCGCACCGACGCGGTGCGCCCCTCGACGCGTTCGAGCAGCAGCCGGGCGGCGGTCCTGCCCATGATGGCGCCGTCCTGGTCGACGGTGGTCAGCGCGATGTGCGCGAGCCCGGCGGCGCGGGTGTTGTCGTAGCCGGCGAGGGAGACGTCGCCGGGGACGGCGAGGCCCGCCTCGTGCAGGGCGGCGAGCGCGCCGAAGGCGGCCAGGTCGGCGCCGGCGAAGACGGCGGTGGGGCGCGGGTCGCGGGCCAGCAGCTCGCGCGCGCCGCGGTAGCCGCCGTCCTCGGTGTAGGCGGTGGCGGCGACGGCGATCTCGGCGGCCAGGCCGTGCTCGGTCATGACCCGGCGGTAGGCGCGCTCCCTGATGGTGTGCAGCATGGCGGCGGGACGGCCGCGCCCGGCGTCCTGCTGGGCGATGTGCGCGATGCGGCGGTGGCCGAGCCCGATCAGGTGCCTGACGACCAGCTCGGCGCCGGTCTCGTCGTCGTCGTGGACGGAGTCGTAGGCGGCCGAGCGCTCGTGCGGGCCGAGCACGACGGTGGGCGTGCCGGCGGCGACCTCCTCCAGCCGCGCCTTGGAGCTGAGCGGGACGACCATGAGGATGCCGTCCACCTGCCGGTCGACCAGGGCGTCGATGGCGCGGCGCTCGGCGCCGTCGTCGCGGCCGCCCTGGACGATGATGGCCTGGTAGTCGGTGCCGCCGAGCTGTTCCATGAGCCCGTCCAGGATCTCGGCGAAGAACGGGTTCTTGATGTGCGGCAGCAGCACGCCGATGGTGAACGTGCGCCCGCGCATGGCCCGCGCCGCGTTGTGCGGCCGGTAGCCGAGCTCGTCGATGGCGGCCCTGACGCGCTCGCGCATGGCGGGGCTGACGCCGTAGGCGTTGCGCAGCACCTTCGACACGGCGGTGGTGGAGACCCGGGCGCGGTCGGCCACGTCGGCGATCGTGACGCGGCGTATCCGGCCCATGCGCTCGCCTCCTCGCCGGCTGTTGTGGGTAACGTTACCCATTTTCTTCCCGTCAGTCTCCTGCGGGTTGACGATTGGCAGCATCACGATTGGAGATCGTTCCCCAAATTCACCCTTGACGGGCCCGGTATGTGACGCCTACGTTAACTCGCATCGGGGGCGTTTAAAACGTTTCAACGGACCCGGAGGGGCGTTGTGAAGACCTCTCACCGCACGATGGGAGCGGCGCTGGCCGTTCTCGCGATCGCGGCCCTCACCTCCTGCGGCTCGGACTCGGACGCCGGCTCCGGCACGTCCGCCGGCGGCACGGTGACCCTGAAGTTCCTGATCGACAACAGCCAGGCCACCGTGGACACCTCCAAGGCGCTCGCGGACGCCTTCATGCAGGCCAACCCGACCATCAAGATCGAGACCGAGACGCGGCCGGGAGGCAGCGAAGGCGACAACATCATCAAGACCCGCCTCTCCACAGGCGACATGTCGGATGTGTTCTGGTACAACTCCGGTTCGCTCCTCCAGGCGCTCAACCCGGCGCAGACCCTGGTCGACCTCACCGGCGACCCCGTGCTGCAGCACGTCCAGAAGGACTTCCTGCCCGTGGTCAGCCAGAACGGCAAGGCGTACGGCGTGCCGAGCGGCACCGCCATGGGCGGCGGCATCCTCTACAACCGCAAGGTCTACGACAAGCTCGGCCTCCAGGTGCCGAAGACGTGGGCCGAGTTCATGGCCAACAACGACAAGATCAAGGCGGCCGGGATCGCCCCCGTGATCGGCACCTTCAAGGACACCTGGACCTCGCAGCTCTTCGTGCTCGGCGACTACTACAACGTGCAGGCCGCCGCCCCGACGTTCGCGCAGGACTACACGGCCAACAAGGCCAAGTTCGCCACCACCCCGGCCGCGACGGCGGGCTTCCAGCACCTGGCCGAGGTGCACGCCAAGGGCTACCTGCAGGAGGGCTTCGGCTCGGCGACCAACGACCAGGGCATGAAGATGCTGGTCGAGGGCAAGGGCGCGCACTACCCGATGCTGAGCGCCCAGCTCCCGCCGCTGGTGGCCACCATGCCGCAGGCCGCCACCGACATCGGCTTCTTCGGCATCCCCGGCACCGACGCCGCCAAGAACGGCGCCACGATCTGGGAGCCGGCCGGCCTCTACATCCCGAAGACCACCAAGAACCTGGACGCGGCCAAGAAGTTCCTCGCCTTCGTGGCCTCCCCGGCCGGCGCCGAGGCGACCAACAAGGCCGTGCAGCCGGCCGGGCCGTACCGGATCGAGGGCGCCAAGCTGCCCGACGACGCCATCCAGGTGGCCAAGGACCTCCAGGTCTACGTGGACGAGGGCCGCACCGCGCCCGCGCTGGAGTTCGTCTCCCCGGTCAAGGGCCCGTCGCTGGAGCAGATCACCGTCGCGGTCGGCTCCGGGCTGACGCCGCCCGCCGAGGGCGCCGCCCAGTACGACACGGACGTGGAGAAGCAGGCCAAGCAGTTGGGGCTCGCGGGGTGGTGACCGAGCAGGCCGGGCTCCGCACGGAGCCCGGCCGGGCCGGCGCCCGGCGGCACGCCCGCCGGGCGCGGTACCGGTCGGCCTACCCCTTCACGTTGTACCTGCCGGCGGCCGTCGTGTTCCTGGTGATCTTCCTGGTGCCGACGGCCATGGCCTTCTACTTCGCGCTGACCCGGTGGACGCTGTTCGACAGCACCTTCGTCGGCCTGGACAACTTCCGCGACTTCCTGGCCGAGCAGAACCTGCGCATCGGCTTCGCCAACACGATCGTCTACGCGGTCGTCACGAGCGGCCTGAAGGTCGTGCTGGGGCTGCTGCTCGGCGTGCTGCTCACCTCGCGGCTGCGGCTGCGCGGCTTCCTGCGCTCGGTGGTGTTCTTCCCGACCCTGGTGTCCACGGTCGCGGTCGGCATCACCTTCAGCATGCTGCTCAAGCCGCAGACCGGCCTGGTCAACCAGGCCCTCGCGCTGGTCGGCGTGGACGGGCGCGACTGGCTCGGCGACGCCACCACCGCGCTGCTGTCGGTGGCGCTGGTGGACGTGTGGAAGGGCGTCGGCCTGGCCACCGTCATCTACATCGCCGGCATCATGTCCATCCCGCAGGAGTACCACCAGGCGGTGGCCGTGGACGGCGGCGGCGCCTGGCACCGCTTCCGGCACATCACGCTGCCGCTGTCGTGGCCGGCCACCTACTCGGTGATCATCCTGTCGTTCATCGGCGGCCTGCGCTCGTTCGACCTGATCTGGACGATGACCCGGGGCGGCCCCGGCTTCACCAGCGACACCATCGCCTCGATCATCTACAAGCAGTACCAGGCCGGCTTCTTCGGCCTGTCGACCGCCGGCAACGTGCTGCTGTTCCTCATCGTCACGGCCATCGCCGTGCCGCTCAACCATTACCTCGGCAAGAGGCAGGTGGCCGCATGACGGCTCTTCGCAGGCTCAGCGCCGAAGCGGTCGCGCTGGTCCTGGCCACCGTGATCTTCCTGGTGCCGTTCGCGCTCATGCTGCTGACCGCGGTCAAGGACCAGACCCAGGCCGTGGACCTCGACTTCGCCTGGCCGACGAGCTGGCCCGTGGTCGAGAACTTCATGGCCGTGATCGAGGCGCGCGACTACGTGCTGCTGCGCGCCTACGTCAACAGCACGATCATCACCGTCGCCGCGGTGACCCTGCTGGTCGTCTTCGCCTCGATGGCCGCGTTCGTGCTACAGCGCCGTCCCGGCAAGGTCGCCAGGCTGGCCGACTTCCTGGTGTTGTCCGGGCTGATCATCCCGCCCGCCGTGGTGCCGACCATCTGGCTGCTGCAGGCCCTCGGACTGTTCAAGACGCTGCCCGGGATGATCCTGGCCGAGGTGGCCTTCCACCTGTCGTTCGCGATGTTGTTGTTCCGGGCGTTCGTCGCGGCCATCCCCCGCGAGCTGGACGAGGCCGCCCAGATCGACGGCTGCACCGGCTTCCGGCTGTTCTTCCGGGTGATCTTCCCGCTGCTGCGGCCGGTGACCATCACGGTCGTCCTGGTCAGCTCGGTCAACATCTTCAACGACTTCGTCAACCCGCTCTACCTGCTGCCCGGTGACGAGAACGCCACCGTGCAGGTCACCCTCTACAACTTCCAGAGCCAGTACAACACGCAGTGGAACCTGCTGTTCATGGACATCGTCCTGATCACGATCCCGCCGCTGCTGCTGTTCGTCTTCTTCAACCGCAAGATCGTCGCCGGTATGACCGCCGGTGCCATCAAGGGATGACATGACCTCTTTGCACGTTTCCGCCCCCACGTTCGAGCACCACCGCGACCCCATCGGCATCGGCGAACCCGAGCCGCGCCTGTCCTGGACCGTCACCACGGACGTCCCTGGCTGGATCCAGCAGGCGTACGAGATCGAGCTCGGCGACGGCACCGCCACCGGCCGCGTCGAGTCCGCCGACTCGGTGCTCGTGGCGTGGCCCTTCGCGCCGCTCGGCTCGCGCGAGCGGCGCACGGTCCGCGTCCGGGTGCACGGCCGCGACGGCTCGGCCGGCGACTGGAGCCCGTGGTCGGAGGTGGAGACCGGGCTGCTGGAGCCCGGCGACTGGCAGGCGGGGGCCGCCGCGCCGCCGCCCGAGCTGCTGGGCGGGCCCGACGGCCCCGCGCTGCTGCTGCGCCGCGACTTCGCCCTGCGCGGCCCGGTCGCCTCGGCCCGCCTGTACGTCACCGCGCACGGCCTGTACGAGATCGAGCTGAACGGCCAGGTCGTCGGCGACGACGTGCTCGCCCCCGGCTGGACCAGCTACGGCCACCGCCTGCGCTACCGCACCCACGACGTGACCGCGCTGCTCAGCGAGGGCGCGAACGCGGTCGGCGCGACCCTGGCCGACGGCTGGTACCGGGGCCGCGTCGGCTTCCACGCGGGCAAGACCGACCTGTACGGCGACCGCACGGCGCTCATCGCCCAGCTGGAGGTCACCTACGCGGACGGCACCACGGAGACCGTGGTCACCGACGGCTCCTGGCGCTGCGCCCCCGGCCCGGTCACCGCGGCCAGCCTGTACGACGGCGAGAAGCACGACGCCCGCCTGGAGCCGGCCGGCTGGTCCTCGCCCGGCTTCGACGACTCCGCCTGGCGACCGGCCGACGTCCTCGCCCACGACCCCGCCCTGCTGGTCGCGCCCACCGGCCCGCCCGTGCGCCGCACCGAGACGTTGTCACCGGCGGAGGTGCTGACCGGGCCGTCCGGCGAGACGATCCTCGACTTCGGCCAGAACCTCGCCGGCCGGCTGCGCATCCGCGTCCAGGGCCCCGCCGGGCACACCGTCACGCTGCGCCACGCCGAGGTCCTGGAGGACGGCGCGCTCGCCCTGCGCCCGCTGCGCAACGCCGCCGCCACCGACCAGTACACGCTGCGCGGCGACGCCGAGCCGGAGACCTACGAGCCGCGCTTCACCACCCACGGCTTCCGCTACGCCCAGATCGACGGCTGGCCCGGCGGCCCGCTCGACGTCGTGGCGGTCGTCTGCCACACCGACATGCGGCCCACCGGCGACTTCGACTGCTCCGAGCCGCTGCTCAACCGGCTGCACGACAACGTCCGGTGGAGCATGCGCGGCAACTACGTCGACCTGCCCACCGACTGCCCGCAGCGCGACGAGCGGCTCGGCTGGACCGGCGACATCCAGGTCTTCGCCCCGGCCGCCGCGTTCCTCTACGACTGCGCCGGGCCGCTGTCCTCCTGGCTCGCCGACCTGGCCGCCGAGCAGGGCGAGCTCGGCACCGTGCCGCCGTACGTGCCGTGGGTGCCGCTGCTGTTCCCGCCGCAGCCGACGGCGGCGTGGGGCGACGCGGCGGTGCTCGTCCCGTGGCTGCTGTACCAGCGCACCGGCGACCTCGGGCTGCTGGGCCGGCAGTACCCGAGCATGGCGGCCTGGGTGGAGGAGGTGGCCGGGCTCGCCGGCGAGGACCACCTGTGGGACGAGGGCTTCCAGTTCGGCGACTGGCTCGACCCGGCCGCGCCGCCGGACGACCCGGGCCGCGCCCGCACCGACCACGCGCTGGTCGCGACCGCGTACCACGCCTGGTCGGCGCGGATCGTGGCGGACGCCGCCGCCCTGCTCGGCCGCGACGCCGACGCCGCCCGGCACCGCGAGCTGGCCGAGCGGGTGCGGGCCGCCTTCCGCCGCGAGTTCGTCACCCCGTCGGGGCGGCTGGCCTGCGACACCCAGACCGCCTACGCCCTCGCCCTCTGCTTCGACCTGCTGGACGGGCCCGGGCAGCGCGAGCGCGCCGGCCGGCGGCTCGCCGAGCTGGTCGCCGAGGACGACCACCGGATCGGCACCGGGTTCGTCGGCACCCCGCTGATCTGCGACGCCCTGGCCTCGGTGGGCGCCTACGACACCCTGTACGGGCTGCTGACGCAGCGCAACTGCCCGTCGTGGCTGTACCCGGTGACGATGGGGGCGACCACCATCTGGGAGCGATGGGACAGCATGCTGCCCGACGGGTCGATCAACCCGGGCGAGATGACGTCCTTCAACCACTACGCGCTGGGGGCGGTCGCCGACTTCCTGCACCGCACCGTGGCCGGGCTCGCGCCGGGCGCGCCCGGCTACCGGGAGCTGGTGGTGCGGCCCCGGCCCGGGGGCGGGCTGTCGCGGGCGCGGGCCACGCTCGACACGCCGTACGGGCGGGCGGAGGCCGGCTGGTCGCGCGCCGGCGGGCGGCTGGAGCTGCGCGTGGTCGTGCCCCCGAACGCCACGGCCACCGTCCACCTGCCGTCGGACACCGAGACGGGCGACGGCTCGGGGGACGGCGCGGTGGAGGGGCCGGTCACGGTGGGGTCGGGGGAGCACGTGTTCACGTGCGCCTTCCGCGACCCCGCCGACGACCCGGCGCCGGCCCCCGGCCGCACCCGCCTCCCCTGACCCGGGCGGCCCTGTAGCGTCACGCCGCGTTACCTCACAGACGGGCGGTCACCCAGTGCTCCTCTTTGTACGCTGTCAGTCACGCAAGCGCGGCGGCTGCGAGGTCGAGGAGGAGCATGAGCGCGCACCTGGACGACGCCGGGCCGGACGCGGTGACCTGCCACGAGGAGCTGGTCCGGCTGCTGCACCGGCAGTTCGTCCGGTCGGACGCGTCCCTGCGGGAGCTGCAGGCCAGGGCCGAGCGGGCGGGCGGGGCCCGGCTGCCGCGCGCCACCTGCGCCGACATGCTCGCCGGCCGGCGCTTCCCCAAGAAGGCGGTGATGGTGGCGTTCCTGCGGGCCTGCCGGCTGCCCGCCGACGAGCTGCCCGCCTGGGAGCGGGCGTGGGAGCGCGTGCGCGTCACCCGCACGCCCGCCCTGGCGGGCCCTCCCCAGCCCGGCGATCCTTCGCCGGGCGGTCCCGTCACGCCCGCTGAGGACCGTGACGGCGGTGGGGCGGCGGACGGCGCCGGCGGGGTGACGGGTGGCTCCGATGGGGCGGCCGGCGGTGGGACGGGCTCCGGCCAGGCGGGGAGCGCCGGGGGTGCGCCGGCGCGCGGGGCCGGACCCGTGCGGCGGCGGGGCGGCGCCGTGCTGACCGCCGTGCTGGGCGTGCTGGTCCTCGCCGTGCCGTTCGGCGTCCTGATCGGCCGCCGGGCGGCGTCGGCTCCCGCGGCCCGGGCGGCGGTGGCGGGGGCGGCGGGGGTCGCGGATCCGGGGCTGGTGCTCACCGACGACGGCCGCGCGTTCGGCCCGGGCGGCTGGAGCCGGTTCACGGTGAGCGTCGATCCCGCCAACACCGGCGTGCGGCTGATCCGCCGCCTGGACGCGGGCGTGGCCAGGCAGTGCGCGCTCGTCGAGGTGGACGGCAACCCGGCGGCCCTGTGGCGCCCGCTGCCCGGCGACGACACCTACAAGTGGCGTGACCAGGTGGTCGAGCTGCCCCCGGCCCTGACCGCCGGCCGCGCCTCGCTGACCGTCGTCAACCGGTTCCTGTCCTCGTCCCTGGGCTTCAACGAGTTCCTGTACGTCGTCGAGCACCGGCTCGGCGGCGTCTGGAGGCGCGCCGACCGCCTGGACGTCGGCCCCGCCCACACCGCCGACGAGGCCGCGCACGGCTACCGCAACGCCCGGCAGGGCTGGGCGCACTTCCAGACCTTCGCCTACCCGCCCCGCGCGGAGGACCGCCGGACGCGATGACCGGGCTGGGCCCAGGTTCGGACCGACGTCCGGGCCCGCGTCCGGGCCCGCGTCCGCGTCGGCTGGCGGCGTCCGGACGACCTCGGACGAGTCCGTCCGCGTCCGTCCGACCTGCTGTTGGACAGCCCGGCCCGCCCGCTTCACTGGTCGCAGCGGCCGCCCGGGCCGCTCCCGACAGGAGGACCACCATGAACGCACCCACCACCCCGCGCCGCCCCGCCCGTACCGCCAGGGCCGCCTTCGCCGCCACCGCGCTGACCGCCGGGCTGACCGCCGCGCTCGGCCTCGCCGCCCTCGCGACGGCCGCGGCCCCGGCGCAGGCGGCCGGGCAGCCCGGCCTGGACCGGCTGCACGCGTACTGCCAGAGCCTCGGCCACCTCAACTCGGTGGCGCAGGACCCGAAGTCGGTCTGGAGCTGGCGGTGCGTCGGCGTGGACGGCACCATGCACGGCATCAACATGCACGACGCCTGCCGCTGGCACCACGGCCCGGGCCTGGCGCACGCCCAGTTCCACGACGAGCGCAACGCCTTCTCCTGGTACTGCTACTGACCGGGCGCGCGGGCCCGGAGCGGATCCGGGCCCGCGCCCCGTCCGGCGCGAAAACACCATCCGTACCAGGCTTTCCCACTATCATAGAAATTTCATGAATACCGCCTAGAGTGCGTCTCCGTGCTGATGGAAGAGGTCGCCGGAGCGCCGGCGCCGGGCGCCGCGCCCCGTCCCAGGCGGTGGCGGCGCTGGGCGTCCCGGCTGGTCGTGGCGGCCTCCGTGGTGTTCGCGGCGGGCACGGCCGTGCGGCTGGGCGGCCTGGAGACGGGCGCGCTGCTGGTGCCGCTGGTCTCCTTCACCCCGTACTTCGCGCTCGCCGCGGCGCTGACGCTCGTGCCGGCGGCCTTGCTCCGCAGCCGGGCGGCCGTCGCGATCCTGCTGGCCGTGTGCGCGTGCCTGGCGTGGTGCGTGGCCCCGCGCGCGATCGCGTCGGCCGAGCCGGCGCAGGGGCGGCCGCTCCGGCTGCTGACCGCGAACCTCAACGGCGGGCGCGGCGACGCCGCCACGATCGTCGGCCTGGTGCGCAGCCACGACGTGGACGTGCTCAGCCTGCAGGAGCTCACCTACTCCGAACGCGGGCGGCTGAAGGCGGCCGGGCTGGAGAGCCTGCTGCCGTACCAGGTGACCAGGCCGGAGGTGTGGGGCCCCGAGGGCAGCGGCCTGTACGCCCGCTACCCGCTGCGCGAGCGCACCGGCCTCTTCCGGCCGGTCGGGCACCACATGCCGGTGGCCGAGGTGTCGCTGCCCGGCGGCCAGGCGGTCGAGGTGGTGGTCGTGCACCCGGTCGCGCCCGTGCCCTCGACCGTGCCCGAGTGGCACGACGGCGTGGCGACGCTGCCGCCCGCGCCCGCGTCCGGCCCGCCGCGCGTGCTGGCCGGCGACTTCAACGCGACGCTGGACCACGCGGTCCTCCGCGACCTGCTCGGCACCGGCTACACCGACGCGGCGGCGGCGACCGGCGAAGGGCTCGTCCCGACCTGGCCGATGCGCCGGTTCCCGCCGCTGGTGGCCATCGACCACGTGCTGACCGACGGACGCGCGGGCGCGGTCGCGGTGCGGATCCACGACGTCCCGGGCTCCGACCACCGCGCCCTGTTCGCCGACCTGCGGGTCCGGCCGTGACGCCCCGCTCAGCGGCGCCGGACGGCGGCCAGGACGCAGCAGGCGGACAGCACCGTGGGCACCATCGGCGTCAGCAGGACGAACGCGCCCCGCGCCCCGTACCACCGGTCCAGGCAGCCGGGGTCGTACACCATGTCGAAGGCGAAGCCCAGCGGCTCGGGCAGGTAGAGCAGCAGCCCGGCCGCCAGCACCCGCGCGGCCGCCCGGCCGGGCACCGGCCGGCCGCGCCGCAGGCCGAGCCAGTGCAGGAAGCAGGCCGCCGCCACCGCGACCGCCGGCGACCACAGGGGCGGCAGCCACCCGAAGGTGTTCCAGAACAGGGAGCGCGGCTCGCCCGACAGCTCCCTGCCCGGGCAGTACAGTGCGGGCCCGTAGAAGAAGAAGCCCGCGTCGCCCAGCGTGACCGACAGAACGAAGCCGCCGGCGGCGAGCAGCAGCGCGGCGGCCCACCATAACCGTGATCTAGTGGACACGGCTCGCCAACCTATCGGGGGTAGCGTTGGCCGGCGATCGGGTTCCGGATCCTCGCACGGGCGGCCGCCCGTGCCATGCTCACAACCAGACGGAACATCGGAAACGGGTGGATCTCAGTGTCAGCGGACAGCGGGAACACGAAATGGGGACGGCCGGTCCGGGCGATCGCCGTGGCCACGCTGGCGATGGTCGTCGCAGGCTGCGCGGCGGCCTCCGGCGGCCCGGACGGCGCCACCGCCGAGCCGGGCGGGCCGGCCGCCACGGGGTCCGCGCCGCCTACAGAGGCGTCCGGCGACGCCGCCGCGCCGCCCGCCGTCGACCCTGACTGGCCGCGCTGGGGCTTCACCCACACGGGCGTCAGCGCCAACAACATCACCCCCGCCTTCGAACGGACCGTCGCCGAGTCGCTCTCCCGGACCCCCATGCTGCAGAACCAGCACATCATGGGCTTTGGCGCGCTCAACCCGCAGCCCTCGCGCAACGACTACTTCTGGGAGGACCTGGACAGCCGGACGAACTTCATGAAGGAGTCCGGCGGCACCCAGATCCTCACCCTGTGCTGCGCCCCCGACTGGATGAAGGGCGGCCCCGAGGGCCCGACCTCGCAGGAGGGTTGGGAGGCGCACCTGGAGGACGCCCCCTACCCCGAGCACTACGACGACTTCGCCAAGCTGGCCGCCACGGTCGCCGAGCGTTACCGCGACGTCCAGTACTTCATGGTGTGGAACGAGTTCAAGGGCTTCTGGCCGAACCACTCCAGGCCCGCCGACTACAAGGGCTACACGCAGCTCTACAACAAGGTCTACGACGCGGTGAAGGCGGTCCGCCCCGACGCCAAGGTCGGCGGCCCCTACCTCGGCTTCGACAGCAACAGGAGCGGCCGCTCGGAGCTGCGCGGCGACTGGGGAGTGATCAACCAGAACGTCCTGGACGCCTTCGACTACTGGTTCGAGCACAAGAAGGGCGCCGACTTCGTCGTCGTGGACGGCGCCTCCCCGACCGACGCCCACGAGCTGCTGCCCGACGAGTTCGGCGCGCTGAGCAAGTTCAGCGCGGTCACGACGTGGCTGCGCCAGAAGACCGGCAACCTGCCGGTCTGGTGGTCGGAGTGGTACTTCGAGCCCGAGGACGGCACGGTCTGGCCGGAGGGCAAGCGGCTGGCCGTGCAGGCGGCCTCGATGATGGAGTTCGTGCGGAGCGGCGCCGCCACCGCGCTGTTCTGGAACCCGCAGACCAAGGACCGCGCCTGCAAGGGCTGCCTGTGGGACCCGCGCACCGGGCAGCCGCTGGCCTCCGAGAAGCTCATCGGCGAGTTCGTGAAGTGGTTCCCCGCGGGGGCGAAGCTGGACGACGTCTCCTCCTCCGACCCGAAGGTCCGGGTGCTGGCCCAGCCGCAGCAGCTGCTGCTGGTCAACACCGCGAACTCCCGGGTCGCCACGGAGGTGGACGGCAAGACGTTCGAGCTCAAGCCGTACGAGGTCAGATGGAGCTCTCGCTGACCTCCCACGGCGCGCGGTAGGACGGCCGGCGGGCGCGCAGCCGCAGGCGCAGGGTGAGCGTGACCGTGGTGCCGGCCGGCAGCTCCACGGTCAGGTGCGGCCCGCCCACCGGGTGCTCGGCGGCGGCGACGGCCGGCTCGTGGTGCACGTACTCGGTGTGGCGGCCGGTCCAGGCGGGCGCGGCGGGGTCGAGGCCGGTCGCGGTCGCGGTGACGATCTCGTGCTCGCCGAACGCGCCGCCCTGCACCACGATCGTGCGGTCCTCGGTGGCCGACAGGTTGACCAGCGTGACGACGGTGGCCTCCGGCTCGATCGCGCTGACCAGCGCCGCCACCTGGTCCGGCACGCCGGGGCGGCGCCGCCGGGCGTCGAAGTAGCGGACCCGGGCCTGCTGGAGGCCGCCGTTGTAGATCACCTGGGGGCCGCCCCACATGAGCTGGACGAGTGCCTCGGTGACCACCGGGTTGACGTTCTGCCAGAGGTGGATGTCCTCCTCCGGCAGGTCACGGCCGGCGTTGGCGAGCAGCAGCGCGACGCGGCGGCGGGCCTGGGCGTGCGCGGCGGCCAGGATGCGCTCAGGGTAGTCGGGGTTGTCGCCGCGCAGGTAGGCGTACCAGGGCTCCTCGTGCCCGGCCTCCTCCTTGTCGCGGAAGGGCCGGACGGTCGCCCAGTCGTAGCCGGCGGCGGCACGCAGCGTGTCGAGCCTGGCCCGGTCCTCGGGGGCGCCGGTGTGGTGCCACAGCGCGAGCGGCACCGACGTCTGGATCGGGTTGTGGTCGAACCAGCCCTTGTCGCTGTGCCGGTAGGGCACCAGCAGCGTCGGGACGGCGACGTCGGGGCCGAGGTGGGCGCGCCAGCGGCCCTGGTTGGCCGAGTCGCACTCGTCGAAGGGCAGCTTGACGCCGCGCTCGATGACGGCGTCCAGGGTGCTGCGGACGAAGCCGAGGTAGCCGTCGTCGCCGGTGGCGAGGGCGGCGCTGAGCGCGCCGGCGGCCGCCGCCTGGCCGATGCTGTAGAGGCCGTGCGGCCAGCTCCAGCCGTAGTGGCCGCCGTACCAGCGGCCGTCGAGCAGGCTGCCGACGACGCCGTCGGGCCCGACGTTGTCGGGGACGATCCCGCCGTTGTCCTCGGCGCGGCGCCGCCAGGCCCCGACGTAGTCGCGCAGCCAGGCGGCGTAGCGCTCCTCCCCGGTCGCCAGGTAGGCGTTGGCGACCAGCCCGGCCACGCTCAGGTTGCCGACGGCGTCGCCCCTGCCGAGCCGCCGCTGCATCTCGGCCCCGAGCCGGGGGTCCTCGGCGAGCGGCGGGACGGGTGTGCCGGGCGGCAGCAGCCAGTCCAGCGGGTAGCCGTACTGGGCGGCCTCGGCCTCGGTCCACGGGTACGCGGGCGAGTCGGCGACGCCTTCCCGCGCGCCCCGGCTGCCGTTGTGCGGGGCCTTGATGATCCGCCGCCCGGGGTCGTAGTTGCCCTTGGCCGGGTCGAGGTAGAGGTCGGCGAAGCGCCGGGCGCGCTCCGTCCAGGCGGCCGGGTCGGCGGCGGTCAGGAAGTACGTGAACAGCAGGCTCTCGCCCTGGTGGAACCAGTCGTAGCCGATCTCGAACTCGTCGGCGAACATGCCGAGCGCGGTCATCTGGGCCGTCACGCCGTGCCAGTGCCGGGCGCAAACTTCCAGCAGGTCGTCCGCGCCGCCCAGCAGGTAGAGCTGCGGCCAGTTGAAGAACGGCTCGAAGAAGTCGTCGGCGCCGTCGCGCGAGGACAGCCGGCCGGTGTAGCGCAGCGACCCGTCGGGCTCGGTGTAGCGGGAGGAGAACAGCCGCCGTCCCTCGTCGAGCAGGTCGAGCAGCGCACGCTGGGCCAGCGCCCAGGCGGGCGGGTCGAGGACGGGGACGCTGGCCGTCACCTTGGCCATGGAACTCCTCACGGGATCAGCCCTTGGTCGCGCCGGCGGTCAGCCCGGCGACCAGGAAACGTTGCGAGAACAGGAAGACGAGCAGCACCGGGGTGATCGACAGCAGGGTGGCGAGCACCAGCTCCGGCGGCTGCACCTCGGCGGCGGCGCCGACGACGGGGTTGAAGGTCGGGGTGGCGGCCAGCATCTGGGTCAGGCCGACCTGCATCGGGTAGTGGTCGCTGTTCGGCAGCATCACGTACGGCAGGAAGAAGTTGTTCCAGTTCTGGGTGAAGCTGAAGAAGCCGACCAGCGCGACGACCGGCTTGGCGAGGGGCAGCGCCACCCGCGCGAACGTGGCGGTCTCGCCGCAGCCGTCCAGCCGCGCCGAGTCGAGCAGCGAGGCGGGCACGCTGGTGGAGAAGTAGATGTAGGTCAGGTACACGCCGAACGGGAAGAACGACATCGGCAGCACCACCGAGGCGGTGGTGTTGACCAGCCCCACGTAGCTGAGCTCCAGGAAGATCGGCAGCACCAGGGCGGTGGCCGGCATCAGCATCACCACCAGGGTGATGATCAGCAGCAGGCGGCGGCCGGCGAAGCTCATCAGGGCGAGGGCGTAGCCGGCCGGGACGCTCACCAGCAGCGTCAGCACCACCGCGAGCGCGGCGTACAGCACCGAGTTGCCCATCCAGGTGGCCACCGCGCCATCCTGGAAGTCCATGAGGTGGCGCCAGTTGTCCAGGAGCGTGCCGAGCGAGCCGGGCGCGAGCGGGTTGTCGCGGACGAGCCCGGCCGGGCTCTTGGTGGAGGCGAGCACCAGCCACACCATCGGCAGCGCGAAGAACAGCGCGAACGCCGCCAGCACGACCGCGACCAGGCCCTTGACCAGCAGGCTAATCCGCATCGAACAGGCCGCCCTTCGCCACGAAGAACCCGGCGCAGCAGACCGCCACGACGAGCAGGTCGATCGCGATCGCGGCCGAGCCGTTGAAGTCGTTCTGGTCGAAGGCGTACAGGTAGGCGAGCTGGTTGAGCGAGTAGTCGGTGCCGACGACGCCGAAGCTGGCCTGGGAGATGAGCTGCGGCTCGACGAAGAGCTGGGTGCCGGCCGCCAGCGACAGGATCAGCATGTACACGATCCACTTGCGCAGCATCGGGAGCTGCACGCGCAGCGCGGTGCGGACCGGGCCGGCGCCGTCCACGCGGGCGGCCTCGATGATCTCGTGCGGGATGCCGTTGAGCGCGCCGTACATGACGACGATCCAGCCGCCCGCGCCGGTCCAGAACGCGATGACGGTGAAGATCCACGGCAGGTGGCCGGGCGCGACCACGGCCACGAACGTCGAGCCCCACAGCGCGCGCACGATGCCGTCCACCGGGCTGACGGACGGGTCCAGCATGAACAGCCACAGCAGCACGCTGGAGGCGCCGGCCAGCGCGCCCGGCACGTAGTAGACGAACCGGAGCGTGGCCCGCGACCAGGCCGCCGTCAGCCGGTGCACCAGCAGCGCCAGCACCAGGACCAGCACGGCGAGCATGACCAGCCAGAGCACCAGGTACGTGCCGACGTGCCCAACGGCGGCCAGGAACCGGTAGTCCTGGGCGGTGCGGACGAAGTTGTCCAGGCCCGCGAAGCGCCCGCCCGAGTCGGTGAAGGCCAGGTTGAGCGCGTACACCGTCGGCACGATGCCGAAGGCGACCAGCAGGACGACGTACCCGGAGACGAAGACGTGCCCCGCCGCCGGCCGCCAGGAGCGCGAGCGGCTCCTGGCGGGCGCGGCGGCGGCGCTGATCACGGGTGCGGTCATCTGGCGACCTGGTAGCCGAACACCTGAGCCTGCCGCTCGATGGCGGTCTGCCACTCCGGCAGCAGCGACTCGACGGTCTTGCCGGCGGTCTGGCCGGGGATGACGGTCTTGGCCCAGATCGACTCCTGGCTGAACTCGGGCGAGCCCCATCCGGGCCAGACCTGGCCGGCCGCGGCGGTGATCGGGGCGGCGATGTCGCCCGCGTAGTAGCCGCTGTCCTGCTGCTTGGCGATCCACTTGGCCGCGGCGGAGGCGTAGGCGGGGTAGCCGGGCGACTTGTCGACCTGGTAGGCGTCGGCGGTGGCGACCCAGGTCAGGAAGTCCTTGGCGGCGTCGAGGCGGGCGGTGTGCCGCGACAGCCACCAGGTGCCGCCGCCGACGTTGCCGGTGACGGGCGGGTTCTGGTCGGCCCAGTGCAGCGCGTCGCCGACCGCGAGCCGGCCCTTCGGGGTCTTGAGCGCGCCCTGGAAGACCGCGCCGCCGTACCAGGCGGGGCCGGGCAGCATGAGGACCTTGTCGCCCTGGTTCTTGGCGAAGTCGGGGCCGAAGAGCGGCAGCATCGACATCGTCTTGTTGGCGACCAGCTTGTCGATCATGCGGGCGGCGCGGACGCAGGCGGGGTCGGTGGCCTTGACGGTGATCGCCTTGGCGCCGGTGACCTGGTTGGCCGGGCACTGCGCGCCCCACATGTAGATCTCGGGCGCCCAGGCGTCGCCGGCCGTGCCGACGAGGTAGCCGGGGTGCTCGGCGGCGACCTTGCCGGCCAGCGCCTGGTACTCCTCCCAGGTCTTCGGGACGGTGTAGCCGAACTCGTCGAACAGCTTCTTGTCGTACCAGAGCACCACCTGGGCCAGGTCGTTGCGCAGGCAGTAGACGACGCCGCCCACCGTGCACACGTCGAGCGCGCCCTTGGCGAAGCCGTCCAGCGTGGCCTGGTCGACCAGCCCCTTGCTGAGCGGGGCCACGAAGGCGTCGTCGCCCTGGGAGGCCCAGGAGGCGGTGTTGTTGTCGGTGGTGAACACCACGTCGGGCCACCCCTCGCCGGCCCGGTTGAAGAGCTGGACCTTGGTCTTGAGCGTGCCCGAGCCGTTGGCGTTGCCGTCGTAGGTGACGATGTCGAGCTGCACGTCCGGGTGCGCGGCCTGGTAGGCCTTGGCGGCGTCCAGCCGGGTGGAGTCGACCCAGACGACGAGCTTGCCGTCCTTCTGCGGAGCGGGGGCGAAGCCGTAGGGGGAACCGGCCTGCGAGTTCGTGGCGGTGGTGGCCGTCCTGGCCGGGCCGGGCGGCGGCCCGCAGGCCGCGACGGCGGAAAGGACCAGGGCTGCGAGGAGGGCCTGGCTGCGTCGTCTCATGGGATGTCCTCGGTGCAGGCGGAATTGCTGGGTATGTGAACGCCGCGTTTCCGGATATGACATCATACGTGTGACGTCTGGCACAACGCCTATAATCAGGGCGGTCCGCGATCGTGACCGGCTGTGCTCCGGAGGGCACGTTGACCCAACACGCACCACCTGCGGCGACGCCCGCAGCCGAGCCCCCTCGGCGGCGGCGCGCCCGGCCCGCCAAGCTGGGCACCACCGTGGTCGAGCAGCTGGTGGACGACATCGTCCGCGGCGTGCTCGCCCCCGGCACGGCGCTGCCGCCCGAGGCCGACCTGTGCGCCGAGTTCGGCGTCAGCCGCACCGTGATCCGCGAGTCGGTGAAGGTCGTCCAGGAGAAGGGCCTGGTCCGCATCGAGCACGGGCGCGGCACCCAGGTCACCGACCCGCGCCAGTGGAACCTGCTCGACGACGTGGTGCTCACCTCGGTGATCGCGCACGACGAGAACGTGACGTTCCTGGACGAGCTGGTGTCGGTCCGCACCGCGCTGGAGGCCGACATGGCGGCCGCGGCGGCTCTCGCCCACACCGCCGACGACGACGCCCGGATCGCCGCCGAGCTGGGCGCGATGCGGGCCAGCCTGCACTCGGCCCCCGACTTCGGCGCGGCCGACGTGCGCTTCCACGACATGATCATGGCCGCGTCCCGCAACCGGCTCGGCAGGGCCATCGTCAACAGCATCCACGACAAGGCCCGCACCAGCATGCGCTACCACGGCGAGTACAACGAGGCCGTCATGCGCCGCACCCTGGACGAGCACCGGGCGATCAGCGACGCCATCGCGGCGGGCGACCCCGACGCGGCGGCCGCGGCCATGCGCCGGCACATCACCGACTCGTGGAACCGCCGCCGCCCCACCGGCCCGGCCTCATAGCATTACTTTGCGCGTTCGTGATGCTACTCTGGGTTGCCAGGACCAGCCTCGTCCCCAGGGAGTGCGTATGAAGTTCAGGTCAGGCACGGCCGTCGGCGCCGCGGTGCTCGGGATCGCCGGGCTGCTCGTGGCGGCGTCCCCGGCGGACGCGCAGGCGCGGGCGGCCCGCTGGCTCCTCGTCTACGAGCACGACGACTTCAAGGGCCGCTCCGCGCAGCTCTCGGCCAACGACTCCAACTTCATCAACAACTACTGGCCGGGCAGCGGGGCCAGCATCAACGACAACATCAGCTCGTTCCGGAACCAGGGCGACCAGCGCGCGGTGATGTACTCCGACGCCAACTACACCGGCGCCGCCTACTCCGCGCTCGCCCACTCCGTCGACAGCGACCTGACCCACAACAGCCACAACCCGTCCAACTTCGACAACGTGGCCAGCTCCGTCCGTTTCGTGATCTGAGAGACAGCGGGACGGCATCGCCCCGCGCGAGGCGAGGAGGGACTGTGCCGATCGGCTTCTTCTCCCGAAGGCGCGCCCGCCGCCGTCCCGCTTCTCCTGCCCGCTGGGCGGCTCTCGTCCTGGTGCTCCTCGCCGCCGGGTGCGCGCACCCGCGGCAGGCCGCCGCACCGGCCGGGCAGCCACCCGAGGTGAGCGCGGAGGCCCGCGCCCTCCGCTTCCCCCTCGACGCCTACACCCTCTCCCGCCTCGACATCCAGACCGTCGAGTACGCGGAAGACCTGCTCACCCGCGCGTGCATGCGCGGCGCCGGCCTCGACTGGGAGCTGCTGCCGCCGCCCGCGCGCGTCGACACCGACCCGCTGCACCGCAGGCGGTACGGCGTGATCGAGCCCGAGGTCGCCGCCCGCTACGGCTACCACCTGCCGCCCCTCGCCGCCGACCAGCGGGCGCGCGAGCAGGTGTGGCGGCGGCGGGAGACGCTGCCGCCCGCCCAGCGGCGCGCGGCCTACGGCGACGACGGCCAGGGCGGCTGCCGGCAGACCGCCCGCACCCGGCTGGCGGCCGGCGTCCCGGCGCTCGACCAGCAGTGGCTGAACGGCTTCATCGGCGACACCTTCGCGGCCTCCCAGCGGGTCCCCGCCGTGGTCGCGGCGTTCGACGCCTGGAGCAGGTGCATGAAGGCCCGCGGATTCGGCTACCGCACGCCCCTCGACGCCGCCGCCGACCCGGCCTGGTCGCGCTACCCTCAGGCCGGGCCGGGAGAGCTCGCCGCCGCCACGGCCGACGTCGGCTGCAAGCGGGCCACGGGCCTGGTCGCCACCTGGTCCGCCGCCGACGAGGCCGTCCAGCTCCGCGCCATCGCCGCCCACCGCGACGCCTTCGACCGCTTCCGGCGCGCCCGCGAGGCCGAGCTGGACGCGGCCCGCAAGGTCATCGGCCACCGATAGCGACCGGGCCCCCGTCCTGGTGACACCCGGTCCGCTTCGCGCCAGGCCGCCCCTCGGGCGCTGGTCAGGGGGTGGGCAGCGGGGCGCGGACGGTCTTGACCGCGGCGTCGCGGGCCAGAGCCGCGCCGGCCGCGTAAGCCGCCTCGTAGGCCGCGTCACCGAGCCGGGCGCGGGCGCGCTCGGCCGGGCGCAGGAGGCCGTCGAAGCCGCTCAGGTCCTCGGTGCCGCGCAGCGCGGTCGCGGCGCCGAGCCGGCGGGCCGCCTCGGCGGGCGCGTCCCGGTCCAGGGCGAGCGCGGCCTGGACGTGCGCGATCGCCGCCAGGGTCGGCATGTCCCCGGCCGCGATCCCCAGCTCGACGGCCGCGGCGAGCAGCCCCTCGGCCTCGCCGTACGCGTGCTCGCCCGGAGCGCCGGTGAGCGCGGCCGTCGCGCGCCAGCACGCCGTCCACGCCCGCAGATGGGGCAAGGTCGCGGCCTGCTCGGCGGCGGCCAGCTCGGCCAGCGCGCCCGCGCGGTCACCGGCGCGCAGCAGCACCTCGGCGTGCGCCAGCCGGATGTACTCGACGCCCTCGCGCCGCCGCATCCGCTCCACCCGCTCCCAGGCTGCGGCCACGGACGCCCGGGCCCGCTCCGGCTCCCCCGCCCGCGCGTACGCGACCGCCAGCTTCGCCAGGATCTCGGCCTGGTCCTCCAGCATGTCGAGCTCGCCGGTCAGCCGCAGCGCCCGCGACCGCGCCTCGATCGAGGCCGCCAGGTCGCCGCGGAGCGCGTGGTGCTCGGCCAGCGTCCGCAGCACGGCCGACAGCGCCCACCGCTCCCCCAGGGCCTCCAGGCGCTCGCGGGCCTCGCTCATCAGCGTGAACGCCCGGCCGACGTCGCCCTCGCTCTCGGCCAGCATCCCCATCATGAGCAGCGCCAGCGCCCGCTCCCAGCCGGTCAGCAGCGGCAGGACGCGTCCGGCGGCCCGCGCGGCCTCCGCCTCGTCGTCCAGCAGCACGGGCGCCACCAGCAGCAGCACGCTCCCGGAGACGACCTCGCGATCGGATCCGCCGCCCGGCCCGTCGGAGGGTGCACCGGCGTCGGAGGGTTCACCGGCGTCGGCCTCGGCCGCGGCGGGCAGGGCGGCGGACTCGGCGGCGGACTCGGCGGCGGACTCGGCGGCGGACTCGGCAGCGGGCTCGGCGGCGGACTCGGCGGCGGACTCGGCAGCGGACTCGGCAGCGGTGGGCTGGGCGGCGGTGAGCAGGCGGTCGCGGAGGGCGAGGCCGGCGAGCACGTCCCGCCGCGCCCGCTCCCGCTCGCCCCGCTCCTGCCTGGCCAGCCCGCGCAGCACCAGCGACGCCGACCGCTGCGCCTCGGGCACCTCCCGGTCGAGCTCCAGGACGCCCCGCGCCCAGTGCATGCCCTCGGCGCGCATGCCCCGCAGGTACCAGAACCACCAGACGGCCGCGACCAGCCGCACGCCCAGCTCGGCGTCCCCCGTCTCGGCGGCGTGCCGGAGGGCGGCGACGACGTTGTCGTGGTCGTCCCGCAGCCGGGCCAGCCAGCGGAGCTGATCGGCCGTACGCAGCCCCGGGTCGGCGGTCTCGGCCAGGCGCAGGAAGTGGCGGGCGTGCCGGTCGCGCACGTCGCGGTCGCGGCCCTCGGCGGCCAGCCGGGCCATGCCGTACGAGCGCACGGTCTCCTGCATGCGGTAGCGGTCGCCGACCGGCTCGGCCAGGGACTTGTCCACCAGGCCCGACAACACGTCCAGCACGTCGCCGGGGTCGAGGCCGCCGACCTCCTCCAGCGCCTCCAGCGTGGCGCCGCCCGGGAAGACGGCGAGCCGCATCGCCAGCTCGCGTTCGTCCTCCGACAGCAGCTCCCAGCTCCAGTCCACGACCGCCTGCAACGTCCGGTGCCGGGGCAGCGCCGTGCGGCTGCCGCTGCTGAGCAGTCGGAACCGGTCGTCCAGGCGGGCGGCGATCTGCTCGGCGGTCAGCGCCCGCATCCGGGCGGCGGCCAGTTCGAGGGCCAGCGGCATGCCGTCCAGCCGCCGGCAGATCTCGACGACCGCGTCCGCGTTGCCCTCGTCCACGACGAAGCCGGGGCGTACGGCGGCGGCGCGCTCGGCGAACAGCCGCACGGCCGGGTAGGCGCGGACGTCCGCCGCCGGGTCGTCCCCCGGCCAGGCCAGGGACGGGATCGGGTACAACGTCTCCCCCGCCACGGCCAGCGACTCCCGGCTGGTCGCCAGGATGCGCAGGTCGGGGCAGGCGCCGAGGAGCCGGTCAGCCAGCCGCGCGGCCTCGCCGACCACGTGCTCGCAGTTGTCGAGCACCAGCAGCGCGCGGCGGCCGGTGAACGCCTCGACCAGCTTCGCGATCGCGTCACCCGGCCCGGGCCCGGCGTCGGCGGACTCGAACCAGCCGCCGTCCCTGGGCCCGACCGCGGCGAGCACGGCGTGCGGCACGTCGGCGGGGTCGGTCACGGCGGCCAGCTCGGCCAGCCACACGACGTCATCGGGCTCGCCCCCGGCGGCGATCCCCGGGTCGGCGGCGCGCTCCGGCACGGTGGCGCGCTCCGGCACGGTGGCGCGCTCCGGCGCGATGGCGCGCTCCGGCACGGCGGCGTTCCCGGCACGGCGGCGTTCCCCGGCACGGCGGCGTTCCCCGGCACGGCGGCGTTCCCCGGCACGGCGGCGTTCCCCGGCACGGCGGCGTTCCCCGGCACGGCGGCGGGCTCTGAGGCGGCGGCGGGCGCTGGGCCGGCGGCGGCGCGGTGGGCGGCCTCCAAGGCCAGGCGGGTCTTGCCCGCGCCGCCCGCCCCCACGATCGTGACCAGCCGCCCCGCGCGCAGCGCCGCCTCCACCTCCGCCAGCTCCCGCTCCCGTCCGACGAAGCTGGTGACCTGGGCCCGCAGGTTGGTCCGGCGGGAGGGGGCGGGGCGCGGCGGCCGGGCCGGCCCGGGGCGCGTCTCCAGGTCGTGCCGGAGAATGGACAGATGCAGGGCGGCCAGCGCGGCCGAGGGATCCACGCCCAGCTCGGCGTCCAGCGTGCGCCGGGTGCGCTCGTACACCTCCAGCGCCTCCGCCTGCCGCCCGGCCGCGTACAGGGCCCGCATGTGCAGCCCTTGGAGGCGTTCGCGCAGCGGGTGGGCGGCGGCGAGCGGCGCCAGCTCGGCCAGCACGTCGGCGCCCGCCGCGAGCTCCAGCTCCAGCCGGTCCTCGGCCGCCGACAGCCGCAGGTCCTCCAGCCGGACGGCGACCGGCCCGGCGAACGGCGACCCGGCGAGGTCGGTGAGCGCGCTCCCCCGCCACAGCCCCTCCGCCTCCCGCAGCGCCGCGAGCCCGCCGGCCGCGACCAGCCGCTCGAAACGCACGGCGTCCACGTCGTCCGGCCCGGCCACGAGCCGGTACCCGGCGGGGTGCGACTCGATGGCGGCGTGCCCGATCAGCCGCCGGGTCCGCGACACCAGCGACTGCAGGGCGTTGGCGCTGCCGGCCGGCGCCCGCTCGCCCCAGATGGCGTCGATGAGCACGTCCACCGGCACCACCCGGCCGGGTTCGAGGGCGAGCCGGGCGGTCAGCGCCCGCAGCCGGGCGCCGGGGATCTCGACGGGACGCCCGTCCTCGTCGCGCACTTCGAACGGACCGAGCAGCAGAACACGCACGCCCCAAGCTTGCCAGCAGCCGGGCGTTGCCGGTCAAATCCCCTCACCCGGCGGCGTACCGGAGGTGACGCGGGGCGGTGGTGCGGCCGAAGCGCGAGCGGTGGGCGGGGGGCCGAGCACGACCACGGCGCTCTCGCCGAGGTCGCGGGGCGTGGCGGGACCGGCCGATGCGGCAGTGGGGCAGCAGGGCAGGCGAAGGCCACGGCGCCGCCGTCCGGCCGGCGCCCGGCCATCCGGGCAGGGTGCGGCCATCCGGGCAGGGCGCGACCATCCGGGCAGGGCGCGACCATCCGGGCAGGGCGCGACCGCCCCAGGCGGTCGCCTCCGCGGGCCGCCCGATCTCTCCGGTTCGTCACCATCCTGCCGTGGCGGAGGGGCAGGTCAGGAGGTGTGCTGGGGCTGGGCGCACCACTCGACGAGCAGGACCGTGGCGTCGTCCTGGAGCCAGCCGCGCTGGTGGTCGAGGATCGTGTTGATCAGGCGGCGCAGGGTCTCGGGCGCGGACACGCCGTCGGCCTCCCGCTTGATGACGAAGTCGATGAAGCGGTCGAGCCCGAACAGCTCGCCGTGCGGGTCCTGGGCCTCGATCACGCCGTCGGTGTAGAGGAGCAGCCGGTCGCCGGGTTCGAGCTGGTAGCGGCCCAGCTCGGTGGGCACGCCGAGGCCGAGCCCCATCGGGGTGCCCGAGCCGGCGTCGAGGGTGGCGACGAGCTGGCCGCGGCGCAGCACCACGGGCGGGGGGTGGCCCCGGTTGGCCCACACCAGCCAGCCCGTACGGGTGTCGAGGTCGGCGAGGATGCCGGTGGCGAAGCGCGTGGTGGCGAACTGGCCGGCGATGGCGTCGTCCACGGCGTCGCCGGCGGCCAGCACGTCGGCGCCCTCGCGGCGGTGCTTGCGCCAGCAGCCGACGGCGATGGTCGCGGTGAGCCCGGCCGAGGTGTCGTGGCCCATCGCGTCGAAGATCGACAGCCGGAGCACGTCGCCGTTGAGCGCGAAGTCGAAGGCGTCGCCGCCCACCTCGTACGCGGGCTCCAGCGCGGCGCTGACCACGACGCGGTCGTTGGCGAAGGTGGCGCCGGGCATCAGGTTCCACAGCACCTCGGCCGACAGCGCCATCGGGCGGGTGCGGACAAGCTGGGCGTAGACGTCGCTGAAGGGCCGCTTGCTCTGCACGAGCAGGGTGACCAGGCCGGCGAGCCGGGTGACGCGGGCGAGCACGTCGGGGCCGGCGTGCGGCACGATCACGCCGAGGACGCCGAGCCGCTCGGTGCCGTTGAGCAGCGGCACCCACAGCCGGCGCGGCCCCTCCTCGGCGGAGGACCCGGCGGAGGATCCGGCGGAGGGGCCGGGCAGGGGGCCGGGGCAGGGGTCGGCGGGGTCGCCGGCGGCGGTGGCGGTGCGGCCCTGGACCGGCTCCATGCCGCGGAAGGCCAGCCCGGGAATGGTGGTGTCGATGGCGATCCGGTCGAGCGGCGCGCCGGTCTCGTCGCGCTGCCCCGGCAGCGGCAGCAGGAACTGCTGCTGGAGGTCGGCCACGTACAGCATGGCGTGCGCGAGCCCGGCCTGGTCGGCGTGCGCGCCGACCAGGCCGGGCAGGTCCTCAAGCGCGGCCAGCTGGCCGTCGCGCAGCAGGCCGCCCAGCAGCCCCTCGTCGCCCGGGCCGTCAGCACCGCGCTCACCGCCGTCCGCGGCACCGCCGTCCGCGGCACCGCCGTCCGCGGCACCGCCGTCCGCGGCACCGCCGTCCGCGGCACCGCCGTCCGCGGCACCGCCGTCCGCGGCGTCGCCGCCCGGGCCCCCCTCGCCCCGCATGGCGCCCCCTCCCCGATCATCGGGGTCCTACCCGGCCGGGACGCCTCTCAGGCATGCCGTGAGCAGGTCACCTCCGCCGTCGAGCCGCGCACGATCAGCTCGGTGGCCAGCTCGACGTGATGGGAGTCGATGGGCTCGCCGGCCGCGAGGCGCAGCGCGGTGCGCAGCGCGACGCCGCCCATCTCGCGCAGCGGCTGGCGGACGGTGGTCAGCGGCGGCGAGGCGATCCGGGCGATCTGGGTGTCGTCGAAGCCGACGATGCTGAGGTCCTCCGGGATGCGCAGGCCGCGCGCGCGGGCGGCCTCCATGACGCCGAGCGCGGCCTCGTCGCAGCCGACGAAGATCGCGGTGGGCGGTTCGGGCAGGTCGAGCACGGCGGCGCCGTACTCCAGCCCGTCCCGGTAGCGGAAGTGGCCGAAGCTTGTGTATCCGGGCAGGACGGGCGCGCCCTCGGCCTCCATCGCGGCGCGGTAGCCGTGCAGCCGCGCCTGGTTGCAGGCGGCGGTGGCCGGGCCGCCGATGTAGGCGATGCGGCGGTGGCCGAGCGAGAGCAGGTGCTGGGTGGCGCTCAGGCCGCCGGCGAAGTTCGTCGAGCCGATGCTGGTCACGCGGGCGCGCGGCAGGTTGAGCGGGTCGATGACGACCAGCGGCAGGCGGGCCCGCGACAGCGCGGTGAGCTGGCCGCCGGTGAGCTGGCTGGTGACGGCGATCAGCGCCCGCCGGCCGGCGGCGACCAGGTCGCGCGCCCAGGAGCCGGACCGGGCGGCGCCCCTCCTGATGCCGACGACGACGCCGACGCCCAGCTCGGCCCCGGTGTCCACGAGACCCTGGATGATCTCGTTGGAGTACGCGTTGATGTCCGCGTCGAACTGCACCTCGACGGTGTCGGTCCCGGGGCCCTCCCCGCGGCGCGGCGCGAGCGCGGGCGCCACGTAGTCGTGCTGCCGCAGCAGCGACTCGACCAGCGAGCGGGTCGCCGGAGCGACGTCGCTGCGCCCGTTGAGCACCTTGGACACGGTCGCGACCGACACGCCGGCGGAGGCCGCGACCGTGGCCAGGGTGGCTCGTCTAGGACCGTTCGGCATCGATTCCCTCCTGAGGTCCCTCCTGATGCTGCACGGAGACGGGAGTGTCGAGGCGCCGGTCGTGGCCGACGGCCCGGACCGGGCCGGTCAGCCGGACCACGCCGCGGCACGGCAGGTCGGCGGCGGACGTGCCGGCGAGCACCTCGACGTCCCCGGGCTCCACGATGCGCCTCAGGTCGCGTCCGGTGAAGGCGGTGCGGTCGGCGTGCACCCGGAAGGTGACGCGGGCCGCGGCCCCGGGCTCCAGCCGCACCCGGGCGAACCCGGTGAGCTGCCGCACCGGCCGGGTCACCTGGGCGAGCACGTCGTGCAGGTAGAGCTGGACGACCTCGTCGCCGGCCCGGCCGCCGGTGTTGCGCACCAGGACGCTCGCGGTGAACTCGCCGTCGGTCGGCACCTCGGCGTCGCTGAGGCGCAGGTCGGTGACGTCGAAGGCGGTGTACGAGGCGCCGTACCCGAACGGGAACAGCGGCGTCGGGTCGAGGTTGCTGATGCCGTGGCTGTCGGCCCCGAGCGGCGGTTGCAGGTAGGTGCCCGGCTGCCCGCCGTGCCCGCGCGGGATCTGCACCGGCAGCCGTCCGGACGGCTGGACCCGGCCGGACAGCACGCCCGCGACGGCCGCGCCGCCCTCCTCGCCCGGCATGAACGCCTGCACGAGCCCGGCGGCGGCCGCGTGCACCCGGCCGAGCGCGTACGGCCGGCCGGAGACGACGACCACGACGACCGGTGTGCCGGTGGCGGCCAGCTCGGTCACCAGGTCCTCCTGCACGCCGGGCAGCCGCAGGTCGTCGGCGTCGCAGCCCTCCCCCGACGTGCCGTGGCCGAACAGCCCGGCGAGGTCGCCGACGGCCACCACGCACAGGTCGGCGTCGCGGGCGGCGGCGAGCGCGGCGGCGAAGCCGGAGCGGTCGCCCTGCACGTCGCAGCCCCGCTGGTGGGTGATCTCGCTGTCCGGCAGCTCGGCGCGGAGCGCGTCGAGCAGGCTCGGCGCCTCGACGCCCAGGCCGAGGCCGGGGTGGCGGGGCAGCACGTGGTTGGGGAAGGCGTAGCAGCCCATGAACGTGCGCGGGTCGTCGGCGCACGGCCCGACGACGGCCACCCGCCGCGGCGCCGCCCGGCCCTCGCCGGTCAGCGGCAGGGCGGCGCCGGCGTCCAGCAGGACGACGGAGCGCTCGGCCAGCTCGCGGGCGAGGGCCCGGTTGCCCGGCGCGTCGAGGTCGACGGCGGCGGCCCCGGCCACGGACAGCTCCGGGGTCCAGTCCGCGTCGAGCAGCCCGAGCTGCGCCTTCTGGGTGAGCAGCCGGCGCGCGGCCCGGTCGATCAGCTCCTCGGGCAGCTCGCCGCGGCGCACCCGGTCGGCGAGCCGCTGCCCGAAGCCGAGGGTGTCGGGCAGCTCGACGTCGATCCCGGCGGCGAGGGCCAGCGCGCCGGCCTCGTCGGTGTCCGCGGCGACGCGGTGCATGGTGGCGAGGAACGGGACCGCCCAGTAGTCGGAGACGACGGTGCCGGTGAAGCCCCAGTCGTCGCGCAGGACCTCGGTGAGCAGCCAGGGGTCGGCCCCGGCGGGGACGCCGTCCACGTCGGAGTAGGAGTTCATCACCGAGCGGGCCCCGCCGAGCGCGATCGCGGTCTCGAAGGCGGGCAGGATCATGTCCATCAGCTCGCGCCGCCCCATGGGGACGGGGCCGTGGTTGCGGGCCGCGCGGGAGGCGGAGTAGCCGGCGAAGTGCTTGAGGGTGGCGATGATCCCGGCGCTCTCCAGGCCGCGCACGTAGGCGGCGCCGAGCATCGAGACGAGGTACGGGTCCTCGCCCATCGTCTCCTCGACGCGCCCCCACCGGTAGTCGCGCACCACGTCGAGCACGGGCGACAGGCCCTGGTGGACGCCGACGGCCGCCATGTCGCGCCCGATCGCCGCGGCCATGCGCTCGACCAGCTCGGGGTCGAAGGTGGCGCCCCAGGCGATGGCGGCCGGGTAGACGGTCGCGCCGTAGGCGGTGAACCCGGTCAGGCACTCCTCGTGCACGATCGCCGGGATGCCGAAGCGGGAGGCGGCCATCACCTGCCGCTGGAGCCGGACCACCTCGGCGGCGCCCTCGGCGGGCGTGACGGGGGCGCTGCCGTGGACGCGGGTCAGGTGGCCGAGGCCGTGCCTGATCGCCTCCTCGAAGGGGACGGTGCCGGAGGCGGCGAAGACGTCCTGCATGGGGGCGACGTTGAGCGCGCCCTCGCTGTCGGGCGCGTCCTCCGCGGGCGGCTCGGCCTGCATGTCGTTGCCGACCCAGCGGCTGCCGAGCTGTCCGATCTTCTCTTCGAGCGTCATCTCGGCAAGGAGGGCCTCGACCCGGTCGGCCACGGGCAGGCCAGGGTTCTGCCACGGACGGAGAACACCGTCCACCGCGGGCGTCCGATCCACAGCCGTCATCTGATGCTCTCCTTCGCAGAGACTTCCAGCGTGAGCTTTTCGAAATGTTTCGACGTCGTCAGCGACCCGTGAGCGAGACCTCCTCGACTCCAGAAGAGCAGCTAAGCGCCGCGCCAGCGTACTTTACTCATCCCCTGTTCGAATAGAGAGCAGTCGCATTGCGCCGCTCTTGACAGCCACATAGTCGAAATCTAAATTGGCGTGCCACGCGGCATGTCGCAAACATTTCGACGAGCTCACCTCTCAAGGAGGACGTGGACGAGCGGCATCGGCCGGCCCGCCCCGCACCCCTAGTTCAACGAGCCGCGCGCCCAACCCCCCGGCGTTCGAGTACGGAGATCAGCGTGGAGATCAGGACAACCTCTCGCCGCACGTTCCTCAGCCTCTCCATGGGCCTGCCCCTGGGAGCCGCCCTGGCCGCCTGCGGCAGTTCCGGGCCCACCAGACCCGGCACCGCGGCCAGCAGCGGCGGCGGCGGGGGCGGCACCAGCGCGACCTACTGGTACCTGTCCACGCAGCCGCAGGAGGGCGTGCGTACCAGGACCATGGAGCGCTTCAACAAGGCCAACCCCAACGGCACCATCAAGGGGACGACCTTCCAGAACGACGCCTTCAAGACGAAGATCAAGACGGCCATCGGCGCCGGCCAGGCGCCCACGCTCATCTGGGGCTGGGGCGGCGGCACGCTGCGCAGCTACGTGCAGGCGGGGCAGGTCGACGACCTCACTCCCTTCTTCGAGCAGAACCAGGCGCTGAAGGACCGGCTGTTCCCGTCCTCGTTCGGCGCGGCCACGATCGACGGCAAGATCTACGCGATGCCGTGCGAGACGATGCAGCCGATCGTCCTCTACTACGACAAGCGCGCGTTCGAGAAGATCGGCGCGCAGCCGCCCCAGACGTGGGGCGACATCATGGACCTGGTGCCGAAGTTCAACGCCAAGGGCATCGCGCCGTTCTCGCTCGGCGGCCAGTCGCGCTGGACGAACATGATGTGGCTGGAGTTCCTGTTCGACCGCATCGGCGGCCCCGAGGTCTTCCAGGCCGTCTTCGACGGCGAGAAGGACGCCTGGTCCAACCCGGCCGCCCTCGACGCGCTCGGCAAGATGCAGGAGCTGATCAAGGCCGGCGGCTTCATCAAGGGCTTCTCCTCCATCACCGCCGACTCCAACGCCGACCAGGCGCTGCTCTACACGGGCAAGGCCGCCATGATGCTGCACGGCGGCTGGACGTACGGCAGCATGAAGACCGACGGCGGCGACTTCGTCCCCGGCGGCCACCTCGGCTACATGAACTTCCCGCCGGTCGACGGCGGCAAGGGCGACCCCGGCAACACCGTCGGCAACCCCGGCCAGTACATGTCGATCTCCTCCAAGGCCACGCCGGAGCAGAAGGAGATCGCCAAGAAGTTCTTCGCCACCGAGCTGATGAGCGACGCCTCGGTCAAGGAGTGGGTCGGCACCGGCGCGGTGCCGATCGTCAAGGGCGCCGACGCGGCCTTCGCCTCCTCCCCCGACCGCGACTTCCTCAACTTCGTCTACGGCATCGCCGTCAACGCCAAGACCTTCGCCCAGTCCTGGGACCAGGCGCTCAGCCCGACGGCGGCCGAGGTCCTGCTGGACAACATCGCCAAGCTGTTCCAGCTGTCGATCTCGCCGCAGCAGTTCGTGACGAACATGAACGCGGTCATCGGCAAGTGAGCGTCGTCCCCATTCCGGCCCGGCGGGACACCTCCCCGGCCGCCGCGCAGGGCGGCCGGGGGGCCGGGCTCTCCTGGCTTGCGGTGCCCGCCCTGGTGTTCTTCGTCGGCTTCGGCGTGATCCCGCTGGTCGGGGTGCTGCTGCTCAGCTTCTCGTCCTGGGACGGGCTCGGCGACATCAACTTCGCCGGTCTCGAGAGCTGGCGGGCCGTGCTCAGCGACCCGGGGCTGCCGCACGCGCTGTGGGTGACGTTCCTCGTCATGGCGCTGTCGTGGCTGGTGCAGACGCCGGCCAGCATCCTCATCGGCGTGTTCCTGGCCGGGCACCAGCGCTACCGGGCGGTGCTCGCGGTGCTGTACTTCATCCCGCTGCTGCTCAGCTCGGCGGCCATCGCGATCACGTACAAGGCGCTGCTGGACCCGAACTTCGGGCTCGGCGCCGGGCTGCAGATCCCCTTCCTCGTGCAGGACTGGCTGGGCGAGCCCGTCCTGGCGATGGGCGTGGTGATCTTCGTGGTGTCGTGGCAGTACATCCCGTTCCACTCGCTGATCTACCAGGGCGGCGTGCGGCAGATCCCCCGCTCCATGTACGAGGCGGCGGAGATCGACGGCGCGGGCCGCATGCGCAAGTTCTTCAGCATCACGCTGCCGCAGCTCAAGTACACGATCATCACGTCCTCGACGCTCATGGTCGTCGGCTCGCTGACGTTCTTCGACCTGATCTTCGTGCTGACCGCGGGCGGCCCCGGCGACGCCACCCGGGTGCTCGCGCTCGACATGTACAAGCGCGGCTTCCAGGCCAACCTCATGGGGCCGGCCAGCGCGATCGCCTGCATCCTCGTCCTGGTGGGCCTGCTCATGGCGCTGCTGCTGCGCCGCCTGGGCGGCCGGGACGCCAGCGCCAGCCAGATGGAAGGGGCCTGACATGGCGACGACGCTGACCAAGGAGCAGGCGCGCACCACGGCCAGACACGCCGGCCCGCGCAGGCGCAGCGCCGGCGAGCGGCCCAACTGGCTCGGCGGCGCGGTCGGCTGGCTCTGGCTGGTGATCGTGATCGTGCCGATCTACTGGATCGTCATCACGAGCTTCAAGTCGCAGAGCACCTACTACGCCGAGAACCCGCTGGTGCCGCCGGCCGACCCGACGCTGGCCAACTACAAGATGGTCATCGAGGCCAACTTCATCCGCTACTTCCTCAACAGCCTGGTGGTGGCGGTCGGGGCGGTGGCGCCGGCGGTCGCGGTGTCGTTCATGGCGGCGTACGCCATCGTGCGCGGCAGCAGGGGCCGCTTCCTGCGCTGGACGAACTCGTTGTTCCTCATGGGGCTGGCCATCCCGCTCCAGGCCACGGTCATCCCGATCTACCTGATCATCATCAGGCTGCACCTGTACGACACGCTGCTGGCGCTGATCCTGCCGTCGATCGCGTTCGCGATCCCGCTGTCGGTGCTGGTGCTGTCGAACTTCATCAGGGACGTCCCGAAGGAGCTGTTCGAGTCGATGCGGCTGGACGGCGCCACCGAGTGGGGCACGCTGTGGCACCTGGCGCTGCCGCTCACCCGGCCGGCCGTGGTGACGGTGACGATCTACAACGCGCTGCAGATCTGGAACGGCTTCCTGCTGCCGCTGATCCTCACGCAGAGCCCCGACCAGCGCACGCTGCCGCTGGCGCTCTGGAGCTTCCAGGGGCAGTACAGCATCAACGTGCCCGCCGTCCTCGCCTCGGTCGTGCTGACCACGCTGCCGATCCTCGTCCTGTACGTGCTGGGCCGCCGCCAGCTCCTCGCCGGGCTGACCGCCGGCTTCGGCAAGTAGCGTGCCCTCGGCGGAGGCCGCGGACCTCGACGGCGAGGTGTGCCGCTGGCTCGCCGGGCGGGCCGTCCCGCTCGGCGGGCTCGGGGCGGGCGGCGACCTGTCCCGCCTGGCCCCGCTGCGGGCCGCGCTGGACGGCGTCCGGCTGGTCGGGCTCGGCGAGGCCACGCACGGCAGCGCCGAGTTCTTCCTGCTGCGCCTGCGGCTGACCGAGTTCCTGGTCAAGGAGCTGGGCTTCACGACGCTGGCCGTCGAGGCCAGCGCGGCGGGGGCGCGGGCCGTGGACGACTACGTGCGCGCCGGGCGCGGCGACGCCCGGCGGGCGCTGGCCGGGCTGGGCTTCTGGACGCTCGACACGGCCGAGATGCTGGCCGTGGTCGAGTGGCTGCGCGAGCACAACCGCACCGCCGAGCGGCCCGTCCGCTTCGTCGGGATCGACCCGCAACACCCGGGCGCGGCGCTGCGGACGCTGCGGGCGTACCTGGGGGAGGCGGCGGACGAGCTCGTCGGGCCGCTGGACGTCCTGGCCCGGTCCCGGTGGGGGCGCGGCGAACCCCTGGACGCCGGGCTGGAGGACGCGGCGCGGCGCCTGGAGGAGCACCTCGCCGCCCACCTCCCGTCCCCCGGCGCCTCCCATGCCTCCGGCAACTCCGGCGCTTCCGGCTCTCCCGGCCCCTTCGGCGCTTCCGGCCCCTTCGGCGCTTCCGGCCCCTTCAGCGTCGGTGCGGCGGTCGAGGCCGCGCGCATCGTCCGGCAGGCGGCCGACCTGTCGAGCCGTCCCTTCCGGCACGCCGACCCCGAACTGACCCTGGGCGCGGCCCGCGACCGCCACATGGCCGAGAACGCCGGCCTGCTGCTGGCCGAGCCGGGGGCGAAGGTCGTCCTGTGGGCGCACAACGGCCACATCTCCAAGGGCCGCCACAGCGGGGCCGCCCGCACCGGGCACGGGGTCGCCGCGATGGGGCGGCATCTCGCGCGGGCGCACGGGGACGCGTACTACGCGCTCGGTGTCCTGTTCGGCGAGGGTGAGTTCCGCGCCCTGCCCATGCGCCGCCCCGGCGCGTCCCGCCGCGGCAGGACCGGCCCACTGGCCGCCGTCACCCGCCTCTTCTCCCGCCTGACCCGCCTCACCACCGCCGACGAAAGCGGCAAGCTCGGCCAAGCCCAGCCACCCGAGCAAGCCAAGGGAGGCGAGAGGGCCGAGCGACCCGCCCGCCCCGAACGACCCCAGCCAGCCGAACGACCGGAGCGACCCGAACGACCCGAGGGAGCCCAGCGCGCCGAGGAAGCCCAGCGGGCCGAGCAGGCCGAGCAGGCCGAGCAGGCCGAGCAGGCCGAGCAGGCCGAGCAGGCCGAGCAGGCCGAGCAGGCCGAGCAGGCCGAGCAGGCCGAGCAGGCCGAGCAGGCCGAGCAGGCCGAGCAGGCCGAGCAGGCTGGGCAGGCCGAAGGGGCGGCCGGGCAGGCTGGGCAGGCCGAGGGGGCGGCCGGGCAGGCTGAGGGGGCCGAGGGGGCGGCCGGGCAGGCTGAGGGGGCCGAGGGGGCGGCCGGGCAGGCTGAGGGGGCCGAGGGGGCGGCCGGGCAGGCCGGGCCATCCGGGTGGGCCGGGCGTGGGTCGGGTGACGACGTTGGCGTGCCGGGGAGCTGGGGGGCGCGGGTGGAGCGGTTTCGGGTGCCGTTCGCGCGGACGGCGCTCTGCGTGGAGGCGCGGCTGGCGGCCGCCTGTCCCGAG
Organism: Actinomadura luzonensis; assembly: GCF_022664455.2. Lineage (NCBI taxonomy): Bacteria > Bacillati > Actinomycetota > Actinomycetes > Streptosporangiales > Thermomonosporaceae > Actinomadura > Actinomadura luzonensis. The sequence goes on along the minus strand of NZ_JAKRKC020000002.1, from coordinate 2,396,781 downwards.
GACCACGTGGTGGACCTGCGAAGCGGTGAGCGCCCGGCGGCGGTGGCCGCGTGGCTGGGGGCCACCGGGCACGTCCGCGCGTTCGGCGCGACGGCCGGGCGGCTGACCGCGCGGTTCGCGTTCATGCCGTCGGTGCCGGGCGAGGACTTCGACGGGCTCGCCTTCGTCCGCACCTCGACCGCCTCCACTCCCCTGCCCCCGCTGCCGTGACGGCGCGGAGCGGGGCGTCACCGGTAGGCGCTGGCCTGGAGGGTGTAGAGCTCGGCGTACAGGCCGCCCAGCGCGAGCAGCGTCTCGTGGTCGCCCTGCTCGACGACCTTGCCGTGCTCGAGGACGTAGATGCGGTCGGCGTGCCGGACGCTGGCCAGGCGGTGGGTGATGAGCAGGACGGTGCGGCCGTCGGCGTGGGTGCGGATGCGTTCGAACAGGGCGTGCTCGGCACGGGCGTCGAGGGCGGCGGTGGGCTCGTCGCAGATGAGCAGGTCGGCGTCGCGGTGGAAGCCGCGGGCGACGGCGATGCGCTGCCACTGGCCGCCGGACAGCTCCTGGCCGTCCTTGAAGCGGCGGTCGAGCAGGGTGCGGTAGCCGTGCGGCAGGCCCTCGACGACCTCGTCGGCGCCGGCGACGGCGGCGGCCGAGAGCAGGGCGGGCTCGCCCTTGTCGGTGCCCATGGTGATGTTGTAGCGGGCGGTGAGCGGCCAGCGGGTGTGGTCCTGGGCGATGACGGCGGTGCGCAGGCGCAGGTCGTCGGGGCTGACCTGGCGCAGGTCGGTGTCGTCCCAGCGGACCGTTCCGGTGTCCGGTTCGTACAGGCCGGCGAGGATCTTCGACAGGGTGGTCTTGCCGGAGCCGTTCTCGCCGACGAACGCCACGATCTCGCCCCGCTTGATCTCGACGGAAACCTCGCGTAAGGCGGGCTGCTCCGCCCCCGGGTAGGTGAAGGTCAGGCTCTCGGCGGTGATGCGGTCGAAGCCCTCGGGGGCGGGCAGCGGGCGCGGCGGCACCAGGCGGCGCTCGGCGTCGGCGCAGAACCGCAGGAAGTCGGTGAAGTAGAGCCCCTGCTCGTACAGGCCGTTGGTGGTGTACATGAGGCTGGACAGCGAGCTCTGGCTGGAGCGGATGGCGAGGACGGCGGTGCCGGCCACGGCGAGCGGGATCGCGCCGAACGCCAGCAGCAGGCCGAGCGCGACGTAGACGACGGCGCTGCCGAGGCCGCTGAGGGCGTTGCCGACGAGCCGGGTGAGTGTCTGCCGCCTGACCAGCTTGAGCATCTCCTCCTGCTCGGCCCGCGCCACCGCGTCGTAGACGCGCAGCAGGAAGTGCCGCATGGTGAACGCGCGGACCTCGGCGGCGGGCCCGCGGTCGGCGAGGAGCTTGCTGATGATCCACTTGCGGCGGCGGGCCGGGCCGAGCCCGAACATGGTCGAGTAGCGCTGGCGGGCGCTGCGCACCGCGGCCCAGGCGTCGGGCAGCACGGCCAGCAGGAGCAGCGGCAGCAGCAGGGGGTGCAGCAGGCCGAGCACGCCGGCCGCCGCGGCGAGGCCGACGAGCGAGGTGACCACGTCGACGGCCGCCGACACGACCGAGCCGGCGATGCTCGCGCCCCGGCCTTCGGCGCGTTCGAGGGCGTCGTGGAAGTCGGGGTCGTCGAAGGCGACCAGCTCGACCCGGCTGGTCAGGCTGTAGAGCCGCTGCTCGGCGGCGCGCTGGATCTGGGGGCTCAGCCGGGCCTCGGCCCACCCGGCGCCCGCCTGCAGCAGGGTGCGCACCACCGCGGCGGCGCCGACCAGGAGCAGGCTGGGCAGCGCGGCCAGCACCCGGCCGGGGGTCGGCCCCTCGCTGAACAGGGCGGTGAGCACGCCGGTGGTGGCCAGCAGCCCGAACGCGGTGACGATGCCGCCGAGCAGGCTGAGCGAGACCGTGGTCACGGTGTCGCGCGGGCTCGCCGTCCAGGCCATGCGGAGTGCCTGCGCGATGAGGGAGGGCAGCCGCCTGGCGATGGTCAGGAAGCCGACCCCGGCCATGGTGTCACGGTGGATGTAGTAGTCGGAGGGCGCGATCTCGCCGAGTTCGAGGGGCTCATCGGGCATGAGGGAAGCATGCCCGCGGCGACCGACAATCCCGCGCCGGGTCAGGGTCATAACACCGTGATAGGGGCAATCTGCCAGGGTCCCGGACGGCGGAGGCGCGCATACCGTGACAGCCACCCCTCACCCCCGGAGGAGCCTCATGTCAAGAACTCTGCGTCTCGCGCTGTCCCTCCTGCTCGGGCTGGCTCTGCTCCTGGTCACCTCGCCGGCCCGGGCGGCGGCCACGGTGCTGCGCTACGACGCGAGCCGGGCGGCCGAGTTCGTCTCCGCCGTGAACCAGGCCGCCCAGATCTGGAACGCCGGCGTGGCGAACGTCCGGCTCGTGGCCGGCACGCCGGCGAACTTCGTCGTCGTCGCCGACAACGGCTGGCCCCGCGCCCTGCCCACGAGCCTCGGCCGCGGCACGGTCTGGATGGGCCGCCAGGCCACCTCCCAGGGCTACGACCCGGTCCGCGTCGCCGCGCACGAGATCGGGCACATCCTGGGCCTGCCGGACCGGCGCACCGGCCTGTGCGCCGACCTCATGTCGGGCTCCAGCGCGCCGGTGAGCTGCACGAACGCCTACCCGAGCGCCGCCGAGCGGGCCGCGGTGGACCGCAACTTCGCCGGGACGGCGACGCCGCAGGTGGAGTTCGACCGGCTGCACGTGGACCGCTGAGCGCCGGTCACCGGCGCGCTCATCCGCACCGGTAGCCGGAGGGCAGGGACGTGTCGCCGGCCGGGCGGCTGCCCTGGAAGCCGAAGGACGTGCTCGCGCCCGGCCCCAGCGACCCGTTGTGGGCGGCGTTCCTGGCGGTGACGGTCTGCCCGCTCACCGTCAGGGAGGCGTTCCACGAGCCGGTGATCTGGTGCCCGGAGGGGAGCGTGAAGGTGACGCCCCAGCCGCTCAGCGCGGTCGTGCCGGTGTTGGTGACGGTGAGCTGCACGACGTAGCCGGTGCTCCACTGGCTCTGCACGGTCGCGGTGACCGAGCAGCCGCCCGTCCCCCCGTCGGGACGGGTGGTCACGGTGACCGTGCCGGAGCGGGGCGAGCGGTTGCCGGCCGCGTCCCTGGCGTACACGGCGAAGGTGTAGGAGGTGCCGGCGCTCAGGCCGCTCACCGTGGCGGCGGCGGTCGCGGACGTGGCCGCCGCGCTCTCGCCCGTGCCGGTCACCCGGACCACGTCGTAGCCGGTCACCCCCACGTCGTCGGTGGCGGCGGCCCAGGTCAGCCGGACCGAGGAGGACGTGACGTCGGCGGCCGACGGCGTGCCGGGCGCGGTCGGCGGGGTGGTGTCGCCGGACGGGCCGTCGTAGGTCAGCCCGAAGCCGAGCGGGAACAGCGGCGTCTTGCCGTCGCCGTCGTTGATCGGCTGCTGGGAGGCGCTGCTCATCCACGTCACGGGCAGCTTCCCGCTGGGCTTGACGGCGCCGAACAGCACGTCGGCCACCCCCTGCCCCTCGGTGCCCGGCAGCCAGGCCGCCACCAGCGCGTTCCAGCCGGGGAGCTGGGCGGCGATGTCCAGCGGCCGGCCGCTGACCAGCACGACCACCACCGGGACGCCCGCCGCCCGCAGGGTGGACAGGGTGGCGAGGTCGGTGGCGTCCAGGCCCATCGCGCCGGGCCGGTCGCCCTCGCCCTCCGCGTACGGGGTCTCGCCCACGACGGCGATCGCCGCCTTGTAGGAGCCGTCCACGCCGCTGCCGTCGCGGCTGTAGGTGACGGTGGTGCCGGAGCCGGCGGCGTTCCTGATGCCCTGGAGGATGGTGGTGCCGGGGGTGATCGCGCCGGCCGAGCCCTGCCAGGAGATCGTCCAGCCGCCGCTCTGCAGGCCGATGTCGTCGGCGCTCCGCCCGGCCACGAAGATCTTGCCGCCGGGCGCGAGCGGCAGGACGCCGCTGTTCTTCAGCACCACCTGCGACTTCGCGACGGCCTCGCGGGCCAGCGCGCGGTGCGCGGAGCCGCCGACGGTGGAGGTGTAGGACCGGTCGGTGAGCGGCTTCTCGAACAGGCCGAGCTCGAACTTCTTGGTCAGCACGCGGCGGACCGCGTCGTCGACCCTGGCCTGGCTGACCCGCCCGGCCTGGACCTCGGCCCGCAGCAGGTCGATGAACTGCCGCCAGGAGGTGGGGGCCATGACCATGTCGATGCCGGCGTTGACGGCGGTGCGCACGTCGGCGGCGGAGGTGCCGGCCGCGCCGTCGATCTGGTCGATGCCGTTCCAGTCGGAGACGACGAAGCCGGTGAAGCCCAGCTCGCCCTTGAGCACGGTGGTGATGAGGTACTGGTGGCCGTGCAGCTTGCTGCCGTTCCAGCTGCTGAAGGAGATCATCACCGAGCCGACGCCGCGCTCGACGGCGGCGCGGAACGGCGGCAGGTGGATCGCCCGCAGGTCGGCCTCGGAGAGCTGGGTGTCGCCCTGGTCGACGCCGCCCGTGGTGCCGCCGTCGCCGACGTAGTGCTTGGCGGTGGCGAGCACGGAGGCGGGGCCGTTCAGCGCCGTGCCCTGGAGGCCGGTGATGATCGTCGCCATCGAGGAGGGCAGGTCGGGAGTCTCGCCGAAGGACTCGTAGGTGCGGCCCCACCGGTCGTTGCGCGCCACGCACAGGCAGGGCGCGAAGTCCCAGTCGACGCCGGTGCCGGAGATCTCCTCGGCCACCGCCCGCCCGACGCGCTGGGCGAGCGCGGGGTCGCGGGTGGCGCCGAGGCCGATGTTGTGCGGGAAGATCGTGGCGCCGTACACGTTGTTGTGGCCGTGAACGGCGTCGGCGCCATACAGGATGGGGATGCCGAGCGGGGTGGCCAGGGCGGCGTTCTGGAACCTGTCGTACATGTCGGCCCAGGAAGCGGCCGTGTTGGGGGAGGGCGCGGAGCCGCCGCCCGAGAGCACCGAGCCGAGCCGGTAGGAGGTGACGTCGGCGGTGCTCACCGAGCCGCGTTCGGCCTGGGTCATCTGGCCGAGCTTGTCGTCCAGCGACATGCGGGACATCAGGTCGGCCACCCGGGTCGCCACCGGCAGGGCCGGGTCCTGGTACGGCAGGACCGCCGCCGCGAAGCCGTCCCGCGTGCCCGGCACGCCCAGCACCGCGAGCACGAGCAGCGTCACCGCCGCCCGTGCCGCCCACTTCACGCTCGTGCTTCTCATGGCCCTCCACCCCTGGCGACGTCGTCTTGGGAGCGCTCCCAAGCGCGACTGTAGGTGACTCGCCCCGCGCCGCCCACCCGGCGGGCCCGTCCCGGCGGCGCGACCAGCGCGGACGACGCGGATCGGGTGAAAGTTTCAGCCGCGCTGCCCCCGGACCGGATCACCCGATCCCGGCCGCCGTCCCCGATGGCGGTCAGGTCACCCCGGCCTGTCAATTGCGCGCATTTATCGGTCAGAACTCGGCCAATGCCGTGCACGTCTGATCCGTGACCTGGGCGAACGCCACGTACTGTCCCGGATGTCCGCAGTGCATCGACACGGGGAGTTCGCCATGCGGGTGGAGTGGACGCGCCGCGCCCTCCTGCGCGCGGGCGGCGGGGCCGCCTTGCTCGCCGGCCTCGTGCCGCCCCGCGCGGCCCTCGCGTCCGATTCCCCGGCCCCCGCCGCCGACCCGTTTCCGGCGCTGCGGGACCGGTGGCGGACGCTGCTGCTCGGCGAGGGCGTCACGCCCGGACGGGAGCCGTACCGGAGCCGGCTGCGCGCGCTCGGCGACCGGGCGGCCGGCCACCTCGCCCGCATGGCCGGGACGCCCGGCTCGCTCTGGCCCGACCTCGCCTACGGCGGCCGCGACGACGAGCCCGGCCTGCGGTCGGGGCGGGTCAACGAGAGCTTCCAGCGGCTGCGCGTGCTGGCCGAGGCGTACGCGCAGCCCGGCACCGGCGGCACCGGCGACCCCGCGCTGGCCCGGGCGGTCGTCTCCGGCCTGGACCACCTGCTGGCCGACGTCTACCGGCCGGGCGCGACCCCCTTCGGCAACTGGTGGCACTGGCAGATCGGCGGCCCGCGCGCGCTGCTGGAGGCCGCCGTGCTGGTCGGCCCCCACCTGCCCGCCGAGCGGACGGCCGCCTGCTGCGCCGCCGTGGACGCGTTCGTGCCGCGCTCGGCCGTCGCCCGCTACGAGGGCAACAGCACCGGCGCGAACCGGGTGGACCTGTGCCGCGTGCTCGTGCTGCGCGGCGTGCTCGGCGGCGACCCCGAGCCGATCGCGCTGGCCCGGGCCGCGCTGGCCCCCGCCTGCGCCACGGTGACCGAGGGCGACGGCTTCCACGCCGACGGCTCGTTCCTCCAGCACGGCTGCGTCCCCTACACCGGCGGGTACGGCGCGGTGCTGCTCGACGGCATGGCCACGCTCGCGGCGCTGCTGCGCGGCTCGCCATGGGAGCTGACCGGCGACCCGGGGCTGGAAACGCTGCTCGGCCTGGTCGAGCGGGGCGTCGCGCCGTTCGTGCACGACGGCCTGCTGATGGACTGCGTGACCGGGCGCGGCGTCAGCCGCGCCGGCCAGGACGACCACACCAGGGCCCACGCGCTGCTCGCCTCGATCGTGTTGCTCGGCCGAACGGCCGGCGCGGAGCGCGAGGCGCGCTGGCGGGCCATGGTCAAGGGCTGGCTGGAACGCGGCCGGCACCGGCCGGTGCGCGACGACCAGGGGCTCGGCGTGGCCCGCACCGCGCTGCTGCTCGACGCCGCCGCCCACCCCGGCGCCGCCGCCCCCGAGCCGGCCGGGCACCGCCTCTTCCCCGCCATGGACCGGGCCGTGCACCGGCGGCCGGGCTGGACGGCCGCGCTCAGCATGGCCTCGCGCCGGGTGGCGCACTACGAGTACGGCAACGGGGAGAACGCGCGCGGCTGGCACACCGGGTCGGGCTGGCTGGCCTGGTGGGGCGACGGGTTCGGCGGGGAGCAGTACGCCGACGCCTTCTGGCCGACGGCGGACCCGTACCGGCTGCCGGGGACGACGGTCTCCACGCGGCGGCTGGCCGACGGCGAGGGCGGCGCGTGGGCGCGGCCCCGGCCCGCGGCGGACTGGGTGGGCGGGGTCACCGACGGCGAGTTCGCCGCCGTGGGGCAGGACCTGCGCGGCCTGGCCAGCACGCTGGCGGCCAGGAAGGCGTGGTTCTTCCTCGACGACGGGGTGGTGTGCCTGGGGGCGGGCATCGGCTGCGCCGACGGGGCCGCCGTGGTGACGACCGTGGAGCACCGCAACCTGGGGGCGGCCGGCTCCGCCGAGGTGCGGGTGGACGGCGAGCGCGTCCCGGGCGAGCGGGCCCGCCGGGCCGCGCGCTGGGCGCACGCCGAGTGGGCCGCCGCGACGTCCGGGCGCGCCGGGTACGTCTTCCCCGCCGGGGCCGAGCTGCACGTGCTGCACGAGGAGCGAGAGGGCTCCTGGCGGGACGTCAACGCCGGCGGCTCCCCCGCTCCGCTGGCCCGCCGCTACCTGACGCTGTGGCTCGACCACGGGACGGACCCGGCGCGGGCCGGTTACGCGTACGTGCTGCTCCCCGGGGCGAGCGCGGCCGCCACGCGGGCCCGCGCGGAGGACGCCGGCCGGGTGGAGATCGCGGCCAACGGCCCGGCGGTGCAGGCGGTGCGGGCGGCGGCGCTCGGGCTGACCGCCGCCGTCTTCTGGACGGCCGGCCGCCTCCCCGCCCGCGAACCGGCCGGAACCGGGCACGGCGGTGCCGGGCTCGACGGTGCCGGGCTCGACGGTGCCGGGCTCGACGGTGCCGGGCTCGACGGTGCCGATCCGGGTGACGACGGCGGTGTGGCCGCCGGTGGGGGCGGGCTCGTGGCGAGCGGGCCGGCGGCGGTGCTCGTGCGCGAGCGCCGCGACGGCACCGCCGTCGTCTGCGTCGCCGACCCGCCCCGCGCCGCCGCCTCGCTCACCCTCACCTGGGAACGCCCGGTCCGGGCGGTGCTGTCCGCGTCCCCGGCCGTGACCCGCGCGGAGACCGGCTCCGCTCTGCTCCTGACCTTCGGCGACCTGCGGGGCGCGGCCGGCGCCACGCAACGGGCCGTGGTCGCCCTGTCCTGATCACCACCACTTCCCATCATCATCGCGAAGGATGTGTCATGGCATACGGATCACTTGTCGGCTACGGGGGCGGGGTCGCGCTGGCCGCCCTGGCGGGCGGCCATCTCTGGCTGGTCGGGCTCTGCGCGTCCGTCGTGCTGGCCGCGGCGCTGCTCATCCGCGCCCGGTTCCGGCGCGGGCGCGGCCCGATGAGCCGATGAGGGGGCCCGGCATGCCGACCGCCCGTTACGCGAACCACCGCAAGCTGCTGCTTCTCGGCGCCCTGCCCATCGCCGGGTTCGCCGCCTGGGGCCTCGCCCACCTGGCCGCGCTCGCGGGCGCGATCGAGGGCCATCCGTACGACATGTCGGCCGCCTGGATGGCCTCGTTCCTGCTGCTGTGGTGGGTGCCGCTGGCCTGGTTCGAACGGCCGATCCGGGCGCCGCGCGAACGCCGCGCCGAGCTGGACGCCCTGACCGTGACCGTCCAGATCCCCGTCTACAACGAGGACCCCGAGGCGCTGCGCGCGTGCCTGCGCTCGGTGCTGGCGCAGAGCCGCCCGGTCGACCGGGTCCGGGTGGTGAACGACGGCTCGGCCGACAAGGCGACCGGCGCCCCCATCCACTACGACGACGTGCGCCGCGAGTTCGAGGCGGCGGCCGCCCGGCTCGGCGTCGAGACCACCTGGGACCGCACCGAGAACCGGGGCAAGCGCTTCGCCCAGATGCACGTGCTGGCCCACGACGACGCCGACATCTTCATGACCCTCGACAGCGACTCCGTGCTCGATCGGCACGCGGTCCGCGAGGGGCTGCAGCCGTTCGCCGACCCGCGGGTGCAGTCGGTGGCCGGGCACGTGCTCGTGCTCAACCGCACCGCGACCCTGCTGACCCGGCTGACCTGCGTGTTGTACCTGCCGTTCACGCGGGGGCTGCGGAGCGCCCAGTCGGTGCTGCGCCGGGTGACGATCAACTCCGGCACGCTCGCCTTCTACCGGGCGGCCGTGGTGCGGCGGTGCGCGGGGGCGTACGAGAACGAGCACTTCCGCGGCCGGCCGATGCAGATGAACGACGACTCGATGCTCACCTTCTACGCGCTGCTCGCCGGGGACACCGTGCACCAGCCGTCGTCGATGGTGTTCACGCTGGTGCCCGAGCGGTTCGGCCACTACGCCAACCAGCAGCTCCGCTGGATGCGCGGCACCACCGTCCGGCACCTGTGGTGGCTGCGGTACATGCCGCTGACCGGGGTGGTGTTCTGGGCGACCGTGGCCGAGTACCTGCACCTGCTGCTGGCCGTGGCGATCCCGGTGGTGCTGCTGGCCGACCCGGTGTGCCGGGGGCACCTGGGCGAGTTCTCGATGGCGGCGGGCCAGGTCGGGCTGGCCATGTGCTACCTGATGGCGTTGCGGCTGTTCACGGTGGAGCGCAGCGACGAGCCGCTGCGGGCGCGGCTGCTGATGTTCGCGCTGGCGCCGGTGGCGTCGTTGTGGCGGCTGGTGGTACTGCGGCCGTTGTACCTGTACGCGCTCGTGACGTGCTGGCGCATCAACCAGTGGGGCACCCGCGGCTCGGTGGAGGTGGCGCTGACGGCGACCGGCGCCGCCGAGCCCGCCCGGGTCTGAGCCGCCCGGGGGCTCAGGGGCGGAGGGCGGTCAGCAGCCGGTCGGCCTCGGCGGCGAGGCGGGGCAGCTCGGCCGCCGGGTCGGCCGAGCGGGCCAGCAGCATGCCGCCCTCGCACAGCGCCCCGAAGGCGAGCTGCGCGCGGAGGGGCACGGCGGCCGCCTCTCCCCCTCCCCCGGCGGCGGCCAGCTCGAACCCGGCGCGCAGGATCCGCAGCAGGTGCCCGTGCTCCAGCTCCCGCACCGTCTCCCAGCCCAGCACGGACGGCGCGTCGAGCAGCACGATCCGCCGGAACCCCGGGTCCAGGCAGTGCTCCAGGAAGGTGCGGGCGCCCCGGCGGACGGCCGCCCACGGGTCGGCCTCCTCCGCCGCCACCTGCTCCAGCCGGGCCGAGACCCCCGCCAGCTCCTCCTCGAACGCCGCCCGGAACAGCGGCGCCTTGCCGCCGAAGTGGTGGTAGGCGGCCCCCTTGGTGACCCCGGCGGCGGCGGCGACCGCGTCGATCGAGGTGGCGGCGTAGCCGTGGCGGCCGAACAGCTCCCGGGCGGCGCGGGTCAGCGCCGCCGTCGTCCCGTCCGACCGTTCTGCCTGGGTACGGCGGATCATCGTGCTCCCCATTGACTTACATACTCGCGGTACGTAACTTCGAGAACAGTTACGTACCGACAGTATGAAACATGGAGGCACATCGTGTCGCGACCCATCGCGGTCTACGGGGCGACCGGCCACACCGGCCGCCTGGCCGCCGCCGAGCTGCTGGCCCGGGGCCGGGAGGTCGTCCTCGCCGGACGGGACGAGCAGGCGCTGCACGCCCTGGCCGGCGAGCTGGGCGGCAAGACCCGCGTGCACCACGCCCCGCTCGACGACCCCGCCGCCTTACGCGCCCTGGCCGGGCAGGCCGGCGTGCTGATCCACTGCGCCGGGCCGTTCACCGATACCGGCCGGCCCGTCGCCCTGGCCGCCGCCGAGGCCGGCTGCCCGTACGTGGACCACGCGCTGGAGCAGCACCACACCAAGTGGATGGTGGACGAGCTGCCGGAGCCCGGCGTCCCCATGGTGACGGCCATGAGCTTCTACGGCGGGATGGGCGACCTGCTGGCCGGGGCCGTCGCCGCCGGCCTCGACGACATCGACCGGGTGGTCACCGCCTACGCGGTGAGCGGCTGGCGGCTGACCACGGGGGCCAGGAAGACCGCCGAGCTGCTGTTCGCCGACACCCGCCGCATCACCTTCGACGGCGGCGAGCAGCACGTCGGCTACGTCGAGCCGCGCAACGCCGTCTTCCCGTTCCCGCCGCCGCTCGGGCCGCGCACGATGATCGCGCCGGTGCCGTTCCCCGAGGTCGTGACCGTGCCCCGGCACGTCGCGGCGCGGCGGGTGGAGGCGCAGCTCACGGCGCACACGTTCGAGGAGGAGCAGGCGTTCGGCAGCGAGCACGTGGACGCCGCCACCCGGGCGGGCTCCGGCTTCACCGTCGCCTGCCAGGTGATCACGGCCGGCGGCGGGGGCGCGGCCGGGCGGCCGCCGCGACCTGGCGGCTCGCGCGCCCGGTGGCGCTGCCGTCCAGCGACGCCGCGCCACGGCCGACGGCCGCCAGCCGCCACGCCAGCGCGCGCCGCCGCCGCCGCGCTGGGCGTGGTGGCGCTGGGCAGGCGTTCCTGGCTGGTTGCGCCTCCAGCGACCTGAGCGTTTGGTCTGCCCACCACCCTGCCGGGAAAGGAGACCCGATGATCCTCGTCACCGGAGCCGCGGGCGGCCCGCAGGGCGGCACCGGCCGCCAGGTCGCGGAGCTGCTGCTGGAGCGCGGCGAGCAGGTGCGCGCCTTCGTCCGCGCCGACGACCACCGGGCGGCCGAGCTGCGCAAGCTCGGCGCGGAGGTGGTGGTGGGCGACCTGCGCGAGATCCGGTCCGTACGCCCGGCGCTGCGCGGCGTGCGCCGGGCGTACTTCACCTACCCGGTCACCGCCGGCCTGCTGGACGCCACGGCCGCCTTCGCCGCCGCGGCCCGCGAGGAGGGCGTCGAGCGGGTGGTGGAGGTATCGCAGCTCGACGCGCAGCCCGAGGCGGGCACGCCGCGCATGCGCCGCCACTGGCTGTCGGAGCAGGTCTTCGACTGGGCCGGGGTGGGCGCGGTGCACCTGCGCGCGGGCGTGTTCTTCGAGAACCTGGCCGTGGTCGCGGCCGCCTCGGGACACCGGGAGCTGGCGCTGCCGCTCGGCGGCCGCGACACGCTGCTCCCGCTGGTGGCCGCCGCCGACGTCGCGCGGGCCGGGGCCGGGCTGCTGCTGGAGCCCGGCCCCGTCGATCCGGTGGTGCCGCTGACCGGCCAGATGGCCACGATCGGCGAGGTGGCCGACGCGTTCGGCCTGCCGTACCGGGACGTGCCGCCCGGCGAGTGGGAGGCCGGGGCCGCGGACGTCTACCGCGACCCGTACGCGGTCGAGCACCTCACCCACCTGTGGGCGATCTTCCGCTTCATCGGCCCGGGCCACCACCCGCTCTACGAGGTCACCGGCGCCATCGAGCGCTTCGGCGGCCGGCCGCCGGTGACCCTCGCCGAGTTCGCTCAGGGCTTGCGGGAGTCGTCCCGGTAGTCGGCCGCGACGCCGATCAGCGAGATCAGCCCGGCGGCGAACTCCAGCGCCTCCTGGTGCCCCTCGCTGAACGGCGGCTGGAAGCCGACGCCCTCCCACGCGCCGGTCTGCGCGTTCCACAGGTCGGCGCCGACCTCGAAGTCCCAGCCGTAGACGCCGTGGTCGTACCACAGCTCGTCGGCGGAGTTGCCGGCCGCCGAGTAGAGCACGTCCGTGACCGGCCCGGTCTGCTGCGGCCAGACGACCGTGCCGCGCTCGGCGGCGATGGCCTGCTCGATCGTGCGGGCCGACTCCAGGAAGTACGCCTCCTGCTGGGCGGTCGGGCGCGGCAGGGTGACGCGGCCGTCCAGCTTGTACGCCCCGGGAGGCCACATGAAGTAGCCGCCGTAGCTGTGGATGTTCATCGCGAAGCGGATGTTGGAGTAGCGCTCGGCCAGCCACATGACGTTGCGGCTCTCCGGCTCGGAGTGCTCGGCGGGGCCGGCGTAGGTGCCGCTCTGGCAGTTGGCCGAGGCGCCGAAGTAGCCGTCGTGCAGCGAGCCGACGGCGTAGTTGCGGTTGACGTCCACGCCCCAGGTGTTGCGCAGCGCCGGGTCGGACTGGCTCGCCGGGCAGTGGTTGGTCATGTTCTTCCGCTGCCCGTTGAAGTCGTAGAAGCTGTAGTTCGCGCCGTCGGGGTTGACGGTCGGCACGATGAACACGTCGGTGCGCTCCAGCAGGCGGCGGGTGGCCGGGTCGCGGGCGTAGTTGCGCAGCAGCCGCTCGGCGGCCTCGACGGCGACCAGCGGCGCGACCCACTCGCGGGCGTGCTCCTGGGCGTAGGCGAGCACGCCGGTGCGCGAGCCGTCGCGGTGCGCGCCGACGCGCAGCGCCAGCACCTTGGCCGGGGCCCTGGAGACGCCGGCCGGGGCGCGCAGGAAGTCGCTGAGCTGGGTGAGCGGCACCGGCGCCACGACCCCGGCGCCGGGATCGGTGCGGTAGGGGGCGGCCCGCACGGGGATGCCGGGCGTGGCGTTGAGCGCGGCGACGACCTGCGCGGCGGTGCTGGTGACCGCGCCCGAGGCGTCGGTGGCCAGGCTCACGGTGATGATCTTGCCGTTGACGGTGACCTGGAGGGCGCGGCCGGGCGCGCCGGGGTCGGTCAGCTCGATCGCCAGGTCGTTGCCGCCCTCGGAGCCGTAGGCGTTGGAGGTGACGACGACGGCCGCGCCGGGCGGGGCGCCGAGCAGGGCCTGGGCCTGGCGGCGGTAGCCGTTCGTCTCGTACGGCAGCGTGATGATCTCGGTCAGCCGGGGGAAGGCCCGGTGCAGCGCCTTGACCCGGTCGTTGAGCTGGTCGGGCGGCATGTACTGGGTGACGAAGTCGCTCTGGTAACCCTTCGCCCGCCGGTCGGGCCGGTCGCCGTCCGGCCACTCGCGCACGCGCGCCTCGGCCTTGCCGCCGCCCGCCGAGGTCACGGTGATCCACTCGGGCCGGGCCGCGACGGGGACGGGCGCGCTGAACTGGTGGCCCAGGTAGGCGCCGGCGTCCACGTACGGCACCATGGCGGCCTGCCCGCCCGCGCCCTGCCTGCCGCGCCAGCTCACGGTGAGCGCGGCGGCGTCGGCGAGGCTGCTGGACGCCTCGACCGACAGGAAGTACCCGTCGCGGGATCTGAACCACACCGCCCGCTCGACGACGATCTGGTCCTGCGCGGTGGCGGGCGTCCTTGCGGCCCGCGCCCGCGGCGGCGTTTCGGGGGCGGGGGTGGCGCCGAGCGCGCGCAGCTCGGCCAGCTCGGTGGGGGTGACCACGGCGTCCACCTGGACGCTGCCGTCGGGCTGGGGGCGTACCCGGTGGGTGAGGTCGGCGCCGGAGCCGACGAGGCGCTCCATCGCGGCGCGGTCGGGGACGGACAGCGTGACCAGCGAGGCCGGCTCGGGATCGGCGGGCCCGGCGACGGCGGCCGGGGCCGGGGGCTGGGCGAGAGCGGTCAGGCCGGTGGCGAGGGCGAGGGTGAGTACGGTGGCGGACGCCCGTAAGCGACGCATCTGCTCCTCCTGGGGGTGCTGAGGCTCACTCATTGAAAGACGGCCACAAACACCGCACAAGACCCAGGAATGCCGAAACCCCGCCTGGCCCGCGGCCGGACGGGGTCTCAGCGGTCAGCGATCAGCCGGTGAAGCCGACGATCGAGTAGTCCAGCGAGCGGAAGCCCTTCGCGCCCCAGTTCGCGAGGGTCTTCTTGCACGCCTGGATGTCGGGGCGCTGGTACAGCGGGATCGTGTGCACCATGTCCCAGATGAGCTTGTCGGCGGCGTTGGCCTTCTCGATGGCCTTGGCCGGGTCCATCTCGCTCACGGTCGCCTCGATGGCCGCGTCCAGCGCCGGGTCACTGCCCTTCGGGAAGTTGCTCTCGGAGCCGGTCTTGTAGATCTGCGGCAGGCCGCCCATCGGCAGCGGCGTGCCGATCCAGGAGAACGGCACCAGGTCGAAGTCGCCCTTGATGATGTAGTCGTTGAAGAACTTGTCCAGCGGGACCGGCCGGATGTTGACCTTGATCCCGGCCTCCTTCAGCATGGCCTGGACCAGCTCGCCCTCGGTCTGCGCGACCGGCGTGCCGGTCGGGATCACGAAGCTGAGGTCGAACTCCTTGCCGTCCTTCTTGCGGTACTCGCCCTCCTGCTTCCAGCCGGCCGCGTCGAGGAGCTGCTTGGCCTTCTCCAGGTTGTACTTGCCGAGGTCGCCGGAGTTGTCGACGTAGCCCTTCTGGTTGTTCATGAAGACGTGGTTGCCGAGCGTCTGCAGCGGCCAGTCCATGTCCTTCAGGTCGGACTGCGTGATCACGTCACGGTTGATGGCGTAGGCGACCGCGTGCCGGACGTTCTTGTCCTTGAGGTTCGCGCTGACGTTGTTGACCGTGATGTGCCGCCAGTTCGGGCTGAGCGCCTTGCGGACGTCCACGTTCGGGACCTCCTTGGCGCGCTTCAGCTCGGCCGGGGCGCCGGACGGGATCTCGACCGCGTCGAGCTCGCCGTTGGCGAAGGCGTTGACCTGGGCCTCGGGCGACTCGATGGCGCGGAAGATGACCTTGTCGAGCTTGGCCTTCTTGCCCCACCAGTTGTCGTCACGCACCAGCGTGAGCGTCTTGGTGCCCTCGTCGATCTTCTCGACCTTGAACGGGCCGGCGGTGACGGGGATCGCCTGGTTGTAGGACTTCTCGTACTTGTCCCCGTCGAGCATGTACTTGGCCGGGTACAGGTGCGGCGAGCGGGAGTACAGGCCCATCCACTCGGGGTACGGCTTGGCGAAGGTGACGACGGCGACCTTGTCGGTGTCGCCCTTGGTGACCGACGCGATGCGGTCCCAGCCGTCGGTGGAGGCCGGCTTGTACTTCTTGTCCTTGCCGTTGTTGATCTTCCAGGCGGCCTCGAAGTCCTCCCAGGTGATCGGCGTGCCGTCGGACCACTTGGCCTTGTCGTTGATCGTGTAGGTGACGACCTGCTTGTCCCCGTTGACCTCGTTCTTGACGTCGGTGAGGTAGTCCGGGTTGGCCTTCCACTGGGCCTTCTCGTCGAACACGATCGGCTGCGGCATGATCGGGTCGAGCATGTCGGCCGTGTCGGCCTGGTTGCCGTCCACGTGGTTGCCGTTCCACTGGGTCGGCCACTGGCCGATCGCCAGGGTCAGCGTGCCGCCGTCCTTGACCTGCTCGTACGCGACGTCGTTCATGCTGACGGCGGGCGTCTGCGACATCTGCTGCTGGGCCTGCTGCGACTGCTCGGCGCTCGGCTTCTTGGCTTCGCCGCCACCGCCGCCGCAGGCCGCCACGGCAAGGGCGAGGACCGCGAGCCCCGCGGTCGCCCGGTAACGAACCTTCACTTTTCCTCCTGATCGTCCGAGGCCGTGATGACCTCGATCTCCTCCGCGTAGTGGCAGGCGGCGCCGTGGTCGACGGCGTTCGCGAGCCGGGCAACCGAGGGCTCTTGATCTATGCACCGCTGCCGCTCCGCCTCGCTGAGCTGCGTGGCGAACTTCGGGCAGCGGGTGCGGAACCGGCAACCCGTGGGCGGGTCGGCCGGGCTGGGCAGGTCGCCCTCGAGCAGGATCCGCTTCCGGGTGCGTTCCATCTCGGGGTCCGGCAGCGGGATCGCCGACAGCAGCGCCTGCGTGTAGGGGTGCGCGGGATGGTCGTAGACCTCCTCGACCGTGCCGATCTCGGCGATCCTGCCGAGGTACATCACGGCCACCCGGTCGGCCAGGTGCCTGACCACGGCCAGGTCGTGGGCGACGAACAGGTACGACAGCCCCAGCGTGTTCTTCAGCTCCTCCAGCAGGTTGATCACACCGGCCTGGATGGAGACGTCGAGGGCCGAGACCGGCTCGTCCAGGACGAGCAGTTTCGGCTCCAGCGCGAGCGCGCGGGCGATGCCGATGCGCTGGCGCTGGCCTCCGGAGAACTGGCTCGGGTAGCGCTCGGCGTGCTCCGGCGACAGCCCGACCAGCTCCAGCAGCTCCGCGACGCGGGCCCGCACGTCCTTGCGGCCGTGGGCGCGCAGCGGCTCGGCGATGATGTCCTGGACCGGCATGCGCGGGTCGAGCGCCGCCATCGGGTCCTGGAAGACGATCTGCAGGTCGCGGCGCAGCGCCCGGCGGGCCGCCGGGTCGATCTTCGCGCTGTCCTTGCCGAGCACCACCACCCGGCCGCCCTGCGGCGGCGCGAGCTGCATGATCTGCTGCAGCGTGGTGGTCTTGCCGCAGCCGGACTCGCCGACCAGGGCCAGCGTCTCGCCCTCGGCGACGTCGAAGCTGATGCCGTCCACCGCGTAGACGGTGCCGACCCGGCGCTTGAACACCGCGCCCTTCATCAGCGGGTAGTGCCGGATCATGTCGTCGAGCTGGAGCACCGTGGGGCGCTCGGCGCGCGGCACCCGGACCACGTCGCTCGGCGGGATCACCGGCACGGGGAAGACGTCCGCGCCGGTCAGGCCCTTGTGCTCGATCTCGTGCGAGCGGATGCAGGCGACGCTGCGCTGACCGCCGCCGAACGGGACCAGCGGCGGCTCCTCGTCGTCGCACATGTCCACCCGCATCGGGCAGCGCGGCGCGAACGGGCAGCCGGGCGGCAGCGCCGACGGCGAGGGCGGGTTGCCCTCGATCGGCACCAGCGGCCCCTCCTCGCCGTCCACGCGCGGGATCGAGGCGAGCAGGCCCATCGTGTACGGCATGCGCGGCCGGTAGTAGATGTCGTCCACCGACCCCTGCTCGACCGGCCGGCCGGCGTACATGACGACCACCCGGTCGGCCATGCCGGCGATGACGCCCAGGTCATGGGTGATCATCACGATGCCGGCGCCGGTCTCCTGCTGCGCGGTCTTCAGCACCTCCAGCACCTGGGCCTGGATGGTGACGTCGAGCGCGGTGGTCGGCTCGTCGCAGATGAGCAGGTCGGGGTCGTTGGCGATGGCCATGGCGATCATCGCGCGCTGCCGCATGCCGCCGGAGAACTCGTGCGGGAACGCCTTGGCGCGCACGTCCGGGTGCGGGATGCCGACCAGGTCGAGCAGCTCGACGGCGCGCTTGGCGGCCTTGTCCTTGGCCATCTTCTGGTGGATGCGCACGGCCTCGGCGATCTGGTCGCCGATGGTGTAGACGGGCGTGAACGCCGACAGCGGATCCTGGAAGATCATGCTGATGGCCTTGCCACGGATCTTGACCAGCTCGTCCTCGTCCATGCCGAGCAGCTCGCGGCCGTGCAGCTTGACCGAGCCGCTGACGACGGCGTTCGGCGGCAGCAGGCCCATGACCGCGAGCGAGGTCACCGACTTGCCGGAGCCGGACTCGCCGACGATGCCGAGCACCTCGCCGCGCTCGACCTCGTACGACACCCCGCGCACGGCCTGGACGCCGCCGGGGAAGGTGACGGTGAGGTCCTTGACCTCCAAGATGCTCACGTGTTGCTCCCGGGGTCGAGGGCGTCGCGCAGGCCGTCGCCGATGAGGTTCACGCTGAGCACGAGCAGCACCAGCAGGCCCGCGGGGAAGGCGAACAGCCAGGGGTAGCCGGTGGCGTTGCCCGAGCCGGTGGCGATCAGCGTGCCGAGCGAGACGTCCGGCGGCTGGATGCCGAAGCCGAAGAAGGACAGCGCCGCCTCACCGATGATCGCCGCCGAGACGTTGAGCGTCGCGTCGATGATCAGCAGGGAGGACAGGTTGGGCACGATGTGCCGGAAGATGATCTTCCAGCGCGGGATGCCCATGTAGACGGCGGCCTGCACGTACTCGCGCTCGCGCAGCGAGATCGTCATGCTGCGGACCACCCGGGAGGTGACCATCCAGGAGAACGCGGCCAGCAGCACCACGAACCACAGCCAGGAGGAGCCGGCCTTCAGGCGCGGCGAGATGATGGCGATGATGAGGAAGCTGGGCAGGACGAGGAGCAGGTCCACGCCCCACATGAGGATCCTGTCCACCCATCCGCCGAAATATCCGGCGAACGCGCCGACCACCGCCGCCAGCCCGGTCGAGATCAGCGCGACCAGCAGGCCGATCACGATCGACTTCTGCATGCCGCGCAGCGTGATCGCGAACATGTCCTGGCCGATCGAGGTGGTGCCCCACCAGTGGTCGGCGTCCGGCGGTGACAGGAAGGCCAGGAAGTCCTTCTCCGTCCAGTCGTAGGCGCCGAAGTACGGCCCGACGTAGGCCAGCGCCACGAGCAGGAACAGCGCGATGAAACCGTAGCGGGCCTGCCGGTTGCGCATCAGGCGCCGCAGGACGACCTTGGAACGCATCTCAGCTCACCCGCACCCTCGGGTCGAGCGCCGCCACCAGCACGTCCGACAGGAAGGCGGCGAACAGCACGCAGACGGCGGTGAAGAAGGTCACCGCGGCGACGGAGTTGACGTCGTTGGCGTTGATCGAGTCGACCAGCCAGGCGCCCATGCCGTGCCAGGCGAAGATCTTCTCGGTGAAGGTGGCTCCGGTGAACATGGTTCCGAACGCGAAGGCGAAGTACGTGGCGGACGGGATCAGCGCGGTGCGCAGGGCGTGCTTGGTCAGCGCGGTCCGGCGGCGCAGGCCCTTGGCCATCGCGGTGCGGACGAAGTCCTGGCCGAGCACGTCGAGCATCATGTTGCGCTGGATGCGGCTGTAGAAGGCGATCGAGCCGAGGCTGAGCGAGATCGTGGGCAGGATCAGGTGGTTCAGCCGGTTGACGAACTGGTCCCAGCCGGACAGCCGCGGGTTGTACTCGCCGGTGTACTCGATGAGCGTGAACCCGAGGCCGCGGTTGAGGTTGTACGTCCCGATCGCCAGCAGCGTGGCCAGCACGAAGACGGGGATGGCCATGATCACGAAGGAGGAGACGCCGATTAACCGGTCGGTGAACCGGTACTGCCGCACCGCCGAGACGGCCCCCAGCCCCACGCCCACCGCGAACCCGACCAGCGTGCCGATGAGCAGCAGCCGGAGGCTGACGAAGATCCGCCGGCCCATCTCGTCGTTGACGGAGCCGCCGTTCCACGTCCTGCCGAAGTCGCCGTGCAGGACGCCCGAGGCCCAGGTCGCGTAGCGCTGGAGCACGGGGGTCTTGTCGTTGAGGTTGTAGGCGTTGAGCGTGGCGTCGATCGTCGCTTCGGGGATCGGAGGCTGGCGGCCCTGGTACGCGGCCCGCGGGCTCATGGTGCTGGCGGCGAGCATGTACGCGAGGCTGGCCGCGACGGCGACCAGGACCACATTTATTGCCAACCTGCGAAGCAGGTACTTGCCCATCACTCTCCGTTCGCGCTGACCGGAGGCACACCTCGGGGTGGAGAGGCGCCTCCGCAACGTAAAGCCGCCCCCCATCGGGAAATCCCACTGACCCGGGGAACGGCGATCAAGGCGCAGAATATGGCCAAAAATATAACAGTCAGAAACCGCCCCACATAACAGTCAGATCACTCACAATAGATCGTGACGGCCCATAGCACGCCCCCCGAAACCGCCTCCGACCTGCGGGGACGTCGGCTATTTACCTGCGGCAAACAGCGTCCGGACAAGGCGTATGTCACAGAATCCGGACATCATTCGGGGGCCGGCAAAGTGATCCAGCTCATGCCCCGCGCCAGGCGAATGCGGCCACTCCCGCCACTCGCGTCAGCGGTGCCGCCACGGCCGCGGGGGCGCGGCTTCCGCGGGCGAACTAGGGTCTTTGGTCCCTACCTGCCCGCATGCGCGGCCCGGCACGATGGCTGGGTGATGTGTAACCTGATGGGCGGTTCCGGATGACGGCGTCCCGAGACCTGAAGGAACTGTCCGAGACCGAGGCCCTGCGGCGGCTGGCGAGCGTCCCCTTCGGCCGGGTCGTCTTCACCCGGCACGCGCTCCCCGCGGTGCGGCCGGTGAACCACCTCGTGGTGGACGGGCAGGTCGTCATCCGCAGCAACCCCGGCACGGTCCTGAGCAGGGAGGTGGCGCCCGCCGCCGCCGTGGTCGCGTTCGAGGCCGACGAGCTGGACCCGTACGAGCGGCTCGGCTGGAGCGTCATCGTCACCGGCGTGGCCCGCCTGGTGGAGGACCCCGAGGAGGTCGCGCGGTTCAAGGAGCTGCTGCACCCGTGGGTGCAGGGCGGCATGGACCAGGTCATCCGCATCCGGCCGGAGTTCGTCAACGGCTTCGAGCTGGTGCCGGTGGACGCCGCCTCCTGACCGGCCGCGACGCCGGGCCCAAGGTCCCGCCGCGGGCGGGACGTAGGTCCCTGGCCGCCCCGTCGTCACTGGTCAGAGTGTGGTAGCACCATTCGCAACGCGAAGAAGGTGCTCAGGCATGAGGCACAGGTCCATCGCCCTGAACCCCGCCGACGTCCAGGTCAGGATCCGCGGCGGGATCAGGCCCGGGGACGTCCGGCGCGCCAGGGAGACCGTCGCCGCGCTGTCCCGGCTCGCGCACGAGCCCGTGCTCGCCGCGAGGGTCACTCTCGCCGCCGCGCCCGGCCGCCTGGAGGAGCGCACGGCGGAGGCCGTCCTGGACGTCCAGGGACGGCTGATCAGGGCCCGGGCCGCCGCGGCCTCCACCCGCGCGGCCGTCCACCTGCTCGGTGACCGGCTGCGGGAGCGGCTGCTGGAGACCACCCGGGACTGGGAGAACCTTCGTAAACGCCGCCGCCCGGCGGCTTGAACACGTCGATGCCCGGCCCCTCCCGGGGCCGGGCATCGGGGGGACCGGGTCACTTGAGCCAGGCGCGGTCGCGGACGACGGGCAGGTTGCCGAGCCCGAAGGTGGCGCCGGCGTCGGCCAGGGCCAGGCCGATGAGCACGATCGAGTAGATGAGGTGCTCGTCCAGGAAGGGGTTGTTGGCCAGGGGCAGCTCGGCCGCCCACATGAGGACCAGCATCGCGGTGCCGGCGAGCGCGGCGATCCGGGTGCCGACGCCGAGGACGAGCGCGAGGCCGATGCCGGCGAGGCCGAGCATGAACAGCCAGTCCACCCAGGCCTGCCCGGCGAGCGAGCTGAAGAAGCCGCCGAGCGCGTTCTCGCCGGTGCCCTTGAGGAAGCCGGTGGTGGGGCTGCCGCCGTTGATCCAGGACTTGGCGGCGGGGGTCGCGAAGCCCCAGCCGAAGGTCTTGTCGAGGAAGGCCCACAGGAAGATCCAGCCGATCGCGATCCGGGCGGCGGCCCAGACGTACTCGACGGGGTTCCTGGCGTCGGCGGTCTCGGCGTGGACGGCGTGCTGGTGGCGGTATGTGGTGGCCATCGTGGGCTCCTCTTGGGGGGCGTTCCGGCTGTTTCCGAGCGTTTCTTTGACACCTCCATGACATCGTCTTCGCCGTCCGGATCGCAGAGCACTAGGGCCCGTCCCCGGAGGACCTTCGCCAGGGACCTTGGTCATCCCGGGGTCAGGGCATCCACTTGCCGCCCGCGACGTCGATGGTGAGCCCGGTCAGCCAGGACGAGGCGTCCGAGGCGAGGAAGGCGGTCACGTTGGCCACGTCGAGCGGCGTGCCGAGCCGCCCGAGCGGGTGCTCGGCCACCAGCCGCCGCTCCTGCTCCTCCGGCATCCGCCCGGCCAGCCGCTCGGTCATGACCGTGGACGGCGACACGCAGTTGACCCGGACGCCGAGCGGGCCGAGCTCGTGCGCGAGCTGCCGGGTCAGCGCGATCACGCCGGCCTTGGCGGCCGTGTAGGCGACGGAGGCGCCGGTCGGCACGCGGGCGGCCAGCGACGCCATGGTGACGATCGAGCCGGCGCGGCGCTCGCGCATGCCCGGCAGGAGGCTCTTGAGCACGAGGAACGTCGAGGTGAGGTTGGCGTCCAGGGTGGCGTGCCAGTCGTCCTCGCCGAGCCGGTCGAGCGGCACGGGCCGGCCGGTGCCGCCCCCGGCGAAGGCCGCCAGCACGTCCACCGGGCCGAGCCGCCGCTCGACCTCGGCGCGCATGGCCTCGACGGCGGCGAAGTCGGTGCCGTCGGCGGACACGCCGATCGCGCCGTCCCCGAGCTCCTTGACGGCGGCGGCGAGGGCGGCGGGGTCGCGGCCGTTGACGGCCACGCGCATGCCCTGCCCGGCCAGGACGCGGGCGGTGCCGAGACCGATGCCGCGCGAGCCGCCGGTGACCAGCGCGACCTTGCCCCGCAGATCCGGATATTCCATGGCTTGTCCCCTTCCGGTGGTCAGGACTCCACCGTGCCTCAGGGACGGGCGGCGGTCATCGGGCGCGGGAAGGCGGCCCGGCTACGCCCGCCGCGGTACGCCGCCCCGGCCCGCGTACACCCGCACCCCCTTTCATCCGATGAAATCGGAACTTCATCTGATGAAAGGCTAGGAAATTCGGCGTGGGACGGCTAACGTGCCGTGCGTGGCAACCGATCCCCAGGCCGCCCGGCACGTCCAGGTGGCGCACGCGCTCGGCACCCGCATCGTGGGCGGCGAGCTGGCTCCCGGCACGTCCATCCCCATCGAGGAGGACCTCGTCGGCGAGCTCGGCGTGGGCCGCTCGGCGGTCCGTGAGGGCGTGAAGGTGCTGGCCGGCAAGGGGCTGCTGGAGACCCGGCGGAGCGCGGGCACGATCGTGCGCCCGCGCGCCTCCTGGAACCTGCTCGACGCCGACGTCCTGAGCTGGCGCTTCGAGCCGGAGCCGCGCCCGGACGACATCCGGGTGCTGGCCGACCTGCGCGTGGCGCTGGAGCCGGGCGCGGCGCGGGTGGCCGCCGAGCGGGCCGACGCCGAGGCGGTGCGGCGCATCGACGAGGCCCTGGCCGCGCTCTACGCCACCGCCGACGACCCCGAGCCGTTCATCGAGGCCGACCTGGCCTTCCACCAGGCGATCTTCGCCGCCGCGGACAACGACCTCCTCCTCTACGTCTACGACATGATCAGCATCGCCCTGCGGTCCGTGCGCCAGGTGCACACCCGCTCGGTCGCGCACAACAAGGAAACGCTGCCCGGGCACGAGCGCGTCGCGGTGGCCATCAGGCGCCGCCACCACCGCAAGGCCGAGGAGGCCATGCGCGAGGTGGTCGAGGTCGCCCGCGCCGACGCCGAGCAGCACGTCCGTCTCTGCTGCTAGGAGCTCTCACCCTTGGACGTCCTCCTCGACGTCGACGGCCCGGTGGCCGTCGTCACCCTGAACCGTCCCGCCAAGCTCAACGCCATCACCCCCGCCATGGCCGACGCCCTGCGCGCCTGCCTGGCCAGGATCGACGCCGACCCGGCCGTGCGGGCGGCGGTGCTCACCGGCGCGGGCGAGCGCTCGTTCTGCGTGGGCAGCGACATCGGCGAGCTCGACGCGTACGCCACCCCGTGGGAGTTCCGCAACCGCGGCGACTACGGCGACGCCGTACGCGCGCTGCGCACGCCGATCATCGCGGCCGTGCACGGGTACGCCTACGGCGGCGGCCTGGAGCTGGCCCTGGCCTGCGACATCCGGCTGGCCGCGACCGGGGCCACGTTCGCCGCGCCGGAGATCAAGCTCGGCTGGATCGGCGGCAGCGGCCAGTCCGCGCTGCTCGCCCACTGCGTCGGGCCGGGCAACGCGGCCACGATGCTGCTGACCGGCGACCCGATCGACGCGGCCCGCGCCCGGGAGTGGGGCCTGGTCACCGCCGTGCACCCGCCGGAGGAGCTGCTGCCCGCGGCCCGCGAGCTGGCCGGCCGGATCGCCGCCCGCCCGCCGATCGCCGCCCAGACCGCCAAGGCCAACCTGCGGGCCGCCTACTCGATGCCGCTCGAGCAGGCCATCCAGTACGAGCGCGACCTGCAGACCGTCTGCATGGCGACCGCCGACGCCGCCGAGGGCCGGGCCGCCTTCGCCGCCCGCCGCGAGCCCGTCTTCGAGGGGCGCTGACATGGGCGTGCTGGACGGCTACCGCGTCGTCGACCTGTCCATCGCGATGGCCGGCCCCCTCGCCGCCATGCGCCTCGGCGACCTCGGCGCGGACGTGGTCAAGGTCGAGCCGGTCACCGGCGAGTGGCAGCGCCACGCCCCGGCCGGCGGCGCGACGGGCAACCGGGTGAACGCCTCGTTCCTGTCGCTGAACCGCAACAAGCGCAGCCTCGCGGTCGACCTCAAGTCCGCCGAGGGCCGCGAGATCGCGCACCGTCTGGCCGCCACCGCCGACGTGTTCCTGCAGAACTACCGGCCGGGCGTCGCCGAACGGCTCGGCATGGACCACGCCGCGATCAGCGCGCTCAACCCGCGCGTGGTCTACGTCTCCATGTCCGGCTACGGCGAGAGCGGCCCCTACCTCGCCCGCCCCGGCCAGGACCTGCTGCTGCAGGCCATGAGCGGCGCCATGCTGAGCACCGGCCGCGACGGCGACCCGCCCGCGCCGGCCGGCACGTACGCGATCGACGCCATCACCGCCTACAGCGCCTTCGAGGGCGCGCTGGCCGCGCTGCTGCACCGCGAGCGCACCGGCGAGGGCCAGCGGGTCAGCGTCAACATGCTGGACGCGGCCATCGCCGTGCAGATGCAGGAGCTGTCGGTCTTCACCGTCGGCAAGGTGCCGCAGCGGCGCGGGCGCGAGCCGCACGGCCACACCTACATCCGCGCCCCGTACGGGGTGTTCGCCACCAAGGACGGCTTCATCGCGCTCGGCATGCCCCGGCTGGACGCGCTCGCCGTCGCCTTCGGCCTGCCGGAGCTGGCCGGGATGGACGGCGACGCCGACGGCCACACCCGGCGCGACGAGATCACCGCCCTGGTGGCCCGCCGCCTGCCGGACCGCACGACCGCCGAGTGGCTGGAGATCTGCGCCCGGCACGACCTGTGGGCGGGCCCGGTGTACGGCTACGCCGACCTGGTGGCCGATCCGCAGGTGGCGCACAACGGCTCGTTCGTCACCTACGAGCACCGCACGGAGGGCACCGTCACCACGCCCGGCTTCCCGTACGGGCTGAGCGCCAGCCCGCCGGAGGTGCGGCGGGGCGCGCCGCTGGTCGGCGAGCACACCCGCGAGCTGATGGCCGAGCTGGGCTATCCCGAGGAGCGCACGGCCGAGCTGGTCGCGGAGGGCGTGCTGGCATGCGAGGACTGACCTGGGACCACCCGCGCGGCTACGGCCCGCTGGACGAGCTGACCCGGCTCGACCTCGCGGGCGGCAACCCGTACGGCGAGGTGCCCGAGCCGATCGTGTGGGACCGCCAGCCGCTGGAGGGCTTCGAGGCCGAGCCGATCGCGGAGCTGGCCGGGACCTACGACGTGCTGGTGATCGACCATCCCGGGCTGGGCGCGGCCGTGGACGCGCTGACGCCCATGGAGGAGCTGTTCGCGCCGGAGGAGCTGGCCGGGCTGCGCTTCGCGGGCCGCTCCTGGGAGAGCTACCGCCTGGACGGCCGGCAGTGGGCGCTGCCGCTCGACGCGGCCGCGCAGGTCGCCGCCGCCCGTCCCGGCCTGCGGGTGCCCGCCGCCTGGCCCGAGGTGGCCGCGCTGGCGCGCGGCGGCGCGCGGATGGCGCTGTGCCTCGGCGGGCCGCACGCGTTCCTCATGTTCTGCGCGCTCTGCGAGGGCGGGTTCCGCGACGAGGCGGCCGGGCTGCGGGCGCTGGAGCTGATGGCGGAGCTGCTGGCGCTGTCCGACCCCGGCCTCTCGGTGCGCAACCCGATCGGGGTGCTGGACGCGATCACGGCGGGCGAGGCCGACTTCTGCCCCCTCCTGTACGGGTACGTCACCTACCCGCTGGCGTTCGGCGACGCGCCCGCCTGGCCCGGCCGGCCGCCCGGCAGCGTGCTGGGCGGCACCGGCCTCGCCGTCTCCCGGCGCCGGATCGGCGAGCTCCGCGACGCGGTGCGCGCGCACCTGCTGCGGCTGACCTCCGAGCCGGTGCAGACGAAGCTGTTCCCGTCCGCCGGCGGCCAGCCCGCCGCCCTCGCCGCCTGGCAACGGGGCGGGCCCTTCCACCGCGACACCCTGGCCACGCTGGAGGCCGCCTGGATCAGGCCGCGCTTCCCCGGCTACATCGCCCTGCAGGAGCGCTCGTCGGCGCTGATCCGCGACGGGCTGCTGGCCCGCGCGCCGGCCCGTGACCTGCTGGGTGACCTGCGTGAGGAATGGAGGCATCACCCATGAGCACGGCGCTGGTCACCGGCGCGGCCGGAGCGCTCGGCACGGCGATCGTCCGCCGCCTGACGGCCGACGGCCACCAGGTCGCGGCGCTCGACCTCGACGTCAAGGACACGGGCGCGCTGAGCCTCGCCGTGGACCTGCGCGACCCGGCCGCGATCGAGGCGGCGTTCGCCGAGACCGCCGCCCGGCTGGGCCCGGTCGGCGTGCTGGTCAACAACGCCGCGATCTACCCGGCCCGGCCGTTCCTGGAGGTGCCGCTGGCCGAGTACGACGACGTCGTGGCGGTCAACCAGCGCGCCTACTGGCTGTGCGCGCAGCACGCGGCCCGCCACATGGCCGGGCTCGGCGGCGGCGCGATCGTGAACGTCGCCTCGATCACCATGCACGGCGGCTGGGCCGGTCTGGCCGCGTACGTGTCCACCAAGGGCGCGGCGGCGGCCCTCACCCGGGCGCTGGCCCGCGAGCTGGGGCCGCGCGAGATCCGGGTCAACTGCGTCTCGCCCGGCGCGTTCCCGACGGCCGCCGAGGCGATCCACGAGGACCTGGCGGCCTACAACCGGATGGTGCTGGAGCGGCAGGCGCTCCAGCGGCGCGGCACGCCGGAGGAGCTGGCGGCCGTGGTGTCCTTCCTCGCCGGTCCGGACGCCTCGTTCGTGACGGGCCAGACCATCGAAGTCAACGGAGGGTGGGTGATGGCATGACGCCGGACCGCAGGCGGCTGGCCGAGCTGACCGGTGACCTGAGCGCGGCCGGCGGGGTCCGGCTGGTGACGCTCGGCGACGGGGTGGAGCGCGGCGTGCGGGCGCTGGAGTTCCGCACCGGCACCGGGCTGGCGTTCGAGGTGCTGGTGGACCGGTGCATGGACATCGGGCACGCCGAGCACGCCGGGCGCTCGTTCGGCTGGCGCTCCCCCACCGGCTTCCGCCACCCGGGGCTGCACGAGAACAACGACGAGGACGGCCTGTCGTGGCTGCGCTCGTTCTCCGGGCTGATCGTCACCGCCGGGCTGGACCACACGCTGTTCGGCGGCGAGGTGCCCGCCGGCGGCTACCGCTACCCGCCGCGCGCCAGCGTGCGGCACGGGCTGCACGGCCGGGCGGCGAACCTGCCGGCCCGGCTGACCGGCTACGGCGAGCGGTGGGAGGACGAGCGCTGCGTGCTGTGGGCCGAGGGCGAGGTGCGCCAGGCGGCCGTCTTCGCCGAGAACCTGCGGCTGGTCCGGCGGATCGAGGCCGACCTCGGCGGGAACGAGATCCGGCTGGTCGACACGGTATCCAACGCCGGCTTCGAGCCCACGCCGCACATGTTCCTCTACCACATCAACCTGGGCTGGCCGCTGCTGGACGAGGGCGCCCGGCTGGAGGCCGACATCCGCGAGACGGTGTGGCGGAGCGACAGCGTCGCCGAGCAGAAGGCCGACCACGTCACCTTCCCCGGCCCCGTGCCCGGGTTCGTGGAGCAGGTGTACGAGCACGCGCTGGTGCCCGGCGAGGACGGCCTGCACCGGGTGGCGGTGGCCAACGACCGGCTCGGGATGAAGGTGTCGGTGGAGTGGCCGGCCGCGGAGTTCCCGTACTTCTTCGAGTGGCTGAACCTGCGCTCGGGCAACTACGCGGTCGGCCTGGAGCCGTCCACGCACCACGTGTCCGGCGACGCGGCGGCGCGGGAGGACGGCAGCATGATCTGGCTCGGGCCGCTGGAGTCGCGGACCTACCACACCACCTTCCGGGTGTCCTAGGGCAGCTTGTAGGCGCGGCGGGCGGCGCCGGCGAAGACGTCGGCCCGCTCGCCCTCGGTCAGGCCCGCGCACAGCTCGGCGGCGGCGCCGGCGACCTCGGCGTACCCGGCGGCCAGCAGGCAGACCGGCCAGTCGGAGCCGAACATGACGCGCTCCGGGCCGAACGCCTCCAGCGCGACCTCCGCGTACGGCCGCAGGTCGGCGACCGTCCACGTCCGCCAGTCGGCCTCGGTGACCAGGCCGGACAGCTTGCAGTACACGTTGGGCAGCGCGGCCAGCTCCTTCATCCGGCCGCGCCACGGCTCCAGCTCGCCCGCCGCGATCGGCGGCTTGGACAGGTGGTCGAGCACGAACGTGAGCCCGGGCAACGCCCGTGCCGCGTCGATCGCGGCGGGGAGCTGGTGCGGCAGGGTGAGCAGGTCGTAGGCGAGCCCGGCGGCCTCGACGGCGGCCAGGCCGCGGCGCACGTCGGGGCGGCCCAGCCAGGCCGGGTCGGGCTCGGACTGCACGCCGTGGCGCACGCCGACCAGGCCGGGCGGCAGCGCGGCCAGGGTGTCGGCGGCGTCGGGCGCGGTCAGGTCGATCCACCCGACCACGCCCGCGACCAGGTCGGACGCGGCGGCGAGGGCCAGGAACTCGCGGGTCTCCGCGAGGTCGCCGAGCACCTGCACGAGCACCGTGCGGGTGATCCCGGCCGCGGCGGCGGGCCCGGCGAGGTCGTCGAGCGTGAACGTGCGCCGCACGGGCGCCATCGGCTCGGGGTCGAGCCAGGCGTGCGGACGGGCGGCGAGGTCCCACACGTGGTGGTGCGCGTCGATGCGGTCCATGTCCATGCGCGAAACCTAACAGAGGTCCCATGTATAAGCCACTGTGGCCGGATATGTACAGACCCTGACCGGTTCTCGGGAACATACATCCGATGACCATCTGTGGGGCGGCGAGCGCGGTCCCGTACCCGATCCGCGCTTGACGTAAAAACAGAGGGCGTGATCGCGGTGATCACGCCCTCTGGGGGGCCGCAGCCCCGGACTAGTCTGCTTCGATGGTACAACGAACACGCAGCGTGCCGCTACCTTATGCTGACGGTAGTCACACTGGCCTCCGGTCCCCCCGGCTCACTCGCAAGGTCGCCGCATGCACACCCCACCCCCCGGGCGCGACGCCTCCTCCGCCTACTCCCAGCACGTCGCCGCGCGCATCATGAACTTCTGCGACCTGACGACCCCCTGGCCACGCCGGCTCTGGGACGTCGGCGCCTTCCTGTCCCTGGAGGAGCTGTACGAGGCGGGCGCCTGGGTCGAGCGCCGGGTGCTGTCGCAGTCGGCGGTCGACTGGCAGCGGCGCGAACTGGAGCGCCTGCTCGGCGACGATCCCGCGCTCGGCACCAATGCGTACCGGCGCGGCCTGCAAGAGTGCCTGCGCAGCACGCTGACCGTCGCCGGCGACGGCCGCAGGAAGCTCCGCCACCTCATCGACCTCGGCCGCCCCGGCTACCTCGACCGCTGGGCGGCCTGCGTGGCCGGCACGAACCCGCCGCCGCCGGAGAAGGCCGCCCGCTTCATCGCCTCCCACCTGCTCGACAGCGGCCACAGCATGAACGGCCTCGACCGCTGGATCCGCGACGGCCGGCTCACCCTGTCGGCCGCCGACCTGATCACCGAGGCCGCCGCCCTGCTGACCACGCGGCCCACCCGCTGGAAGATCCTCGTCCCCTTCGCCGACCTGCACCGGCACAGAAAGCGCACCACCGGCCTGCCCCACTGGATCGGCGTGCGCGAGACCGAGGATCTCATGGCCGCCGCCGGCGCCAAGACCACCGCGCCGATCGCCGGCGCCCTGTCCTACGAGGTGGAGGCCCGCGACGTCGAGCGCGCCCTGGAGATCGTCGCGGACCTCGTCGAACGCCTCCAGGCCCGGGCTCGCTTCGTCTCGACCTCCCTGGTGACGCCGTTCGACCTGGCCGTCGTGCTCAACCAGAACCAGGCGATGCCGCTGCGCATGCCCGCGCGCGGCGCCCGCGTGCTGTCCCTGGCCGCCGAACGCCAGCTCTACCTGGTCGGCGCCGAGCCGCAACGTCTCGGCGACCGCCGGCGCAGCGCCGTGGACGACGCGCTCGAACTCGCCTCCGCGCTCAACCACGGCCCGCTCGCCCCCGCCGTCGCGGGCGGCTGGAGCGCGCTGGAGTCGTTGCTGACCGAGGCCCGCGACCCTGACGAGCGCGAACGCGTCGTCGCCGCCTCCCGCGCCGCCGCGCTGGTCACGTGCTCGTGGCCGCGCGCCGAGCTGACCGCGCTGTCCCACCGCATCCGCCGGGTCAGCGGCGGCGACCTGGCCGAACGCCTGGACCGCTGCGGCTCCAACCGCGAACGCGCGGTCCTGGTCGCGGCCGAGCTGGCGGCGGGCAACTCGCTGCCGTTGGAACGTTCCTGGCGGCGCAGGAGCGACATCGCTGCGATCACCCGCATGCGGGCGCTGCTCGCCGATCCCGGTCACGTCCTCGGACGGGTGCGCCGTCACGTGGAGGGCTCGCTGCGCCGCCTCTACCGCAGCCGCAACATCGTCCTGCACGGCGGCTCGACGGGCGGCGTCGCGCTGCAGCCGGCGCTGCGGGTGACGGCGCCGCTGGTGGGCGCCGCCCTCGACCGGCTGGCGCACGCCGACCTGGTGGCCGGCGTGCCGCCGCTGGTGCTCGCCTCCCGCGCCGAGACGGCTCTCGGCATGCTGGGCGACGACATGGGCCGGGCCCTCTGCGACCTGATCGAGTGATTCCCGCCGCCGCTCAGGAGGGCCCCGGTGACGCCTGAGCGGCGACGGCCGCGGCGGCCTGGCGGGCCCGTCCCCGCTTCGCCATGAAGAACGTCCAGGTCACCAGGGCGGCCACCACGACGATCGGCAGCACGTTGTTGACCAGCAGCATCGTCGCGGTCGGCAGGAGGCGGGTCAGCAGGATGCGCGTGGCCGCCTCCAGCAGGAACGTCACGCCCCACACCGTGGTCAGCAGGTACTGGATGCGGCGGAAGCCGGGGTACTGCCACAGGCCGTCCCAGCGGGCCCGTCCCTCGGGGGTGCCGTCGCTGCCGAACTTGCGTCCCAGGTAGAACATGATCGGCCGGGACAGGGCGAGGCTGCCCAGGAACGTCAGCCCCAGCAGCCCGGTGATGGCCGAGTCCTTGATGAAGAACAACTCGGTGCTGTTGTAGGCGAGGGAGCTGAGCGCGCCGAGCATCAGCAGGATCAGCATCATCAGCCCGAACTCGTCCACGCGCCGCTTGACGGCCAGGTAGAGGGCCACGTCGGCGGCCGGCCAGAGCGAGGAGAGCAGGAGCGCGGTGACGGGTGCGACCCCCCGGTCGGTCAGCATCCCGTAGGTGACGAACGGCAGGACCACCCCGAACAGGATCGACGGGGCGAGGTTCGCCAGCATCGCCCTGCTCCTGCCGCCGCCGCGTGCGTTGGTGGTCTCGGCCATCGTCGCCTCACTGTCGTCATATGTGCCGTGTATGCTCACGAACGTGAGTGGAAGCGTAACAGATGGAGGCAGCTCTGCCCATGTCTCCCGAGGACCGAATGTCGCTCTCGTCCCGTTCCTGTACGGGGTGGCGCGCCGCGAGGAACTGCCCGGGGTCGCCCTGGTGCGGCTGCTCACCGACCTCGGCCTGACCGAGGGCGCGGCGCGCTCGCTGATCGCCCGGATGCGCCGCGACGGGCTGCTGTCGGCCACTCCACGCGGCCGGGCCGCCGACTACCGGCTGGCGGGCGGCTTCCTCGCCGACTTCCGGCGCGCCCAGGCCCCGCAGGTCGCCCCGCCGCCCGCCTGGGAGGGCTACTTCCACGCCGTCTTCTACAGCATCCCCGAGCCGCAGCGCGCCTACCGCGACCGGCTGCGCCGCGCCGCCGCCCTCGCCCGCTACGGCCAGATGCAGCCGGGCGTGCTCATCTCCCCCGCCGACGGCCGCGCCCGCCTCGAGGCCGAGCTCGGCGCCCCGCCCCCGGACGGCACCGTCCACTACGGCCGGGTCGGCCTCCCCACCCGGGACGCCGCCGAGATCGCCTACCGCGCCTGGGACCTCGCCGAGCTGAACGCCCGCTTCCGCGCCCACGCCGACCGCCTGCGCCGCGCCGCCCGCGACCACACCCCGCCCGCCGAGCCGACCGGCGAGACGCTGGCCGCCTACGTCCGGCTCCTCGGCGGCGCCCTGGTCGACACCCTGCGCGTCCCGCCCCTCCCCGCCGACCTGCTCCCCGCCGACTGGGCCCTCCCGGGCCTGCGCGCCGCGATCGGCGAGGTCTTCGAGCGGTGCGGGCCGCCGGCGCAGGCGTACGCCGTCCGCGTCATCGCCGAGAGCGGCGGGGCTTCCTGAGACCCGCGCCCCAGCAGGTCGCGGGCGCTGCGCAGGCGGTCCGCCGAAGGGACCCCGCCAGGCAGGAGCAGGAGGCTTCTTCGCCAGGCGACTCAACAGATCCTCAACGGATCCGCAACAGCGGGCGCGTTGGCTTGCCGGTGGTCCGCGGAGGGGGTTGTCGTGAGGGAGCGTCGGGGCTGGTTCGGGGCCGGGCTGGCGGTCGCGGGGGTGGGCGGGGCCTGGTGGGGGTGCCTGGAGTGGGTGGCGGGGGTCCGGGTGCCGGTCGTGGCCGTCGGGCTGCTGGGTGTGGGCACGGCGCTGCTGGTCGCCCTGGCGGTGCGCGAGCGGGTCGCGACGGGGGTGGCGGCGGGGGCTTCGATGGTGCTGGCGGCCGGGTACGGCTGGTGGCAGGCGGGCGGTGGGCTGGCCGACGGGGTGCCAGGGGTGGGCGTCACCTGTTACGCCGCAGGGGCGTCGGTCGCGGTCGTCGCGGTGGTGCCGATGGTGATCGGGCGACGGCGTCCCGTGAGTGCGGGCGCCACGGCGAGGGCGGCGGCGGGGGCGGTCGCCGGAGGGGTGCTCATGGTGGGGGTGGCGCTTGCGGTGACGTCGCTGCCCGTGCACGCGACCACGGCGCGACCGGCGGGGACGAAGGCAGGGCTGCCCGCGTCCGTCTCGCACGTCGCCTGGCGCTGGGCGGCGCCGGGCGCGGTACGGGACGCGGTCCCCGCCGGCGACGGCGTCGCGGTGCTGGTGGCGGACGGCGTGGTCGCCGTGGACACCGCGACCGGCCGGGAACGCTGGCACTACCGCCGCCCGGCCGCCCGGGCGGTCCGCCTGCTGGGGGCGGCCGACGGGGGCGCGGTGCTGGTGGGGTTCGGCTCGCCGTACGGGGAGCGCACGGTCCTGCTGGACGCCGTCACCGGCGAGGTCCGCTCGGAGGCGGAGCGGCCGGCGCGCTTCGCCGAGCAGGCCGTGCTGCACTCGCGGGGCCTGGTGACGCGTACCGGGGCGCGGCGGCTGACCGGCTGGGGGCTCGCGGCGGGCGCCGCGCGCTGGGTCTACGACGTGCCGCCCGGATGTGTGCTCACCACCCACCTGGGGCTGCGTGAGGTGGTCGCCGTGCTGATGACGTGCGGCGTGGACGTCGAGCGGTGGGCCCGGTCGGCGGAACGGCGCACGATGAGCGTCACGGTCGTCGCGCTCGACCCGGGCACCGGGAAGGAGCGCTGGCGCGACGAGCGGGCGGCGGGCGTCGCGCCCGGCGAGGCCGACGCCGCGGTGTCGGACGACGGCGCCGCCCTGGCCGTGACGACGCCCGGGGAGCGCAGGCTGCTGGCCCAGCACACCGGGCTGGAGCAGTTCGCGTGGCAGCCGGGCGAGCACCAGCTCGCGATCACCGCGACCGGCCGCGTCGTGAGCGACCTCGCGACGAGGACGTTCCGGTACGAGCCGTTCGCGGGCCTGCCGCAGGAGGTGACGCTGCCGGCGGCGGGCCGGCCCGAGCAGGCGATCGCGCTGGAGCAGGCCCTGCTCGTGACGGTCAGGACGGGTGACGGCCTGACGGTGCTGAGCGCCCCGTGGTGGACGGGGGACGCCACCCGGATCCCGCTCCCCGCCGGGAACGGCGGCCCCGGCGCGGCGGCGCTCCGCACCCCTGGCGCGATCACGTTCGCCCCGGCAGGGACGACGACGGTGTTCGGGCTGGCGTGAGTCAGGCGGCGGCGAGCAGGAGGGCGAAGTCGCCGGACGGGTCCGTGTGCCACTCGCGGAGGGTGAAGCCGGCGGTGGACAGCTCGGCGCGCAGGCCGTCCGGGCGGAACTTGGCGCTGATCTCGGTGCGCATCTCCTCGCCCGCGGCGAAGTCCACGGTCAGGCCGAGGGCGGCGATGGCGACGCGCATCGGGCGGGTGGCGCGCAGCCGCATCTCGATCCAGTCGTTGCGCTCGTCGTACAGGGCGACGTGGGCGAAGGCGTCCGGGTCGAAGGCGGCGTCCAGCTCGCGGTTGAGGACGTGCAGGACGTTGCGGTTGAAGGCGGCGGTGACCCCGGCCGCGTCGTCGTAGGCGGCCACCAGCCGCCCCCGGTCCTTGACCAGGTCCGCGCCGAGCAGGAACGTGTCGCCGGGGCGGAGGTTCGCGCGCAGCTCCTTGAGGAAGACGCGGCGGGCGTCCGGGTCGAGGTTGCCGATGGTGCCGCCGAGGAAGGCGACCATGCGGCGGCCGGTGCGGGGCAGCAGCGCGAGGTGGCGTTCGAAGTCGGCGCACACCGCCCGGACGGCGAGCCCCGGGTAGCGGGCGGCCAGGCGGCGGGCGGCGGCGGTGAGGGTGGCGGCGTCGACGTCCACCGGGGTGTAGGTGCGCAGGGTGCCGGCCGCGGCGAGGGCGTCGAGGAGCAGGACGGTCTTCTCGCTGGTGCCGGAGCCCAGCTCGACGAGGGTGTCCGCGCCGCTGGCGGCGGCGAGGCCGGCCGCCCGGGCGCGGAGGATGGCCAGCTCGCGGCGGGTCGGGTAGTACTCGGGCAGGCGGGTGATCTGCGAGAACAGGTCGCTGCCCGCCTTGTCGTAGAACCACTTGGGCGGCAGCCACTTCGGGGTGGCGGCGAGACCGGTGCGGACGTCGTGCTCAAGGGCCAGGCGGAGGTGGTCGGGGTCGAGGTGGCTGGTCAGGCGCACGGCGGAACGGCCGGTGGTGGCGGTCACAGGGTCTCCTGGAGTGGTGGTCAGAGCGGTCGGACGTGGAGGTCGCCGGGGCCGGCGAGCAGGAGGCTGCGGTCGGGTACGGGCCGCCAGCCGGGATCGTCACTGAGCGGTTCGCTGGCCACGAGGACGCCGTCGGGCCGGCGGCGGTGGAAGAGCGTGTCGCCCCAGGCGGTCGCGGCGAGGGTGGTGCCGTCGGTGGCGAGGAGGTTGAGGCGGGCGTCAGGGTCCTTGGCGGCGGCGGCCGTGACGACCTCGGCCAGGACGTCCCCCAGCACCAGCGACGAGGCCGGGACGTCCCCCGGCAGCGGGCCCGGGACGTCCCCCGCGAACGGCGCCGGGGCGTCCCCCGGCAGCGGGGTGGCGCGGAGGCGCTGGAAGACGGCGGCCGCGAGCCAGGCCGAGTCGCAGGCGCTCTCGGCGCTGTCGGCGAGGCCGCGCACGGCGTCCCTGGCGACGCGGCCGTTGTGGCTGAGCAGCCAGCGCCCCTCCGTGAACGGCGCCGTGGCGCTCTCCTCGACCGGCATCCCGGTGGTCGCGCAGCGCACGGCGGCCAGCAGGCAGCCGGAGGCGGCGACGCGGGCGAGGCCGGGCAGGTTGGCGTCCGCCCAGATGGGGATCGAGCGGCGGTAGCGGACGGGGTCCTGCGCGGGCGCGGGATACCAGGCCATGCCGAAGCCGTCGGCGTTGACGGTGCCGTGCCGTTGCCTGCGCGGCGCGTACGACTGCCGCAGCAGCCCGTGCGGCGGCTCGTGGATCAACGCGGTCAGCGGGCGGGGCGCGCCGAGCCAGGCCGCGTGCCGGCACATCAGCCGCGCTCCGGCGGCGCGGCGGTGCGGGCGCAGCGGAAGCCGGTGAAGATCTGCCGCCGGATCGGGTAGTCCCAGTTGCGGAACGTGGTCCTGACGGCGGCGGGGTCGGCCGCCCACGAGCCGCCCCTCAGCACCCGGTACTCCCGGCCGAAGAACACCTCGCTGTACTCCCGGTAGGGGAAGGCGCGGAAGCCGGGGTAGCCCTGGAACCAGGTGGAGGTCCACTCCCACACGTCCCCGACCATCTGCTCGGCCCCGTACGGGCTCGCGCCGCCCGGGTAGGCGCCGAGCGGCGCGGGGCGGGCCGCCCGGTGGCCGAGGTTGGCCAGCTCGGGGGTGGGGTCCTGGTCGCCCCACGGGTAGCGGCGGGCCCGGCCGGCGGCGGCGTCCCAGCCGCAGGCCTTCTCCCATTCGGCCTCCGTGGGCAGCCGCTTGCCGGCCCAGCGGGCGTAGGCGTCGGCCTCGTACCAGCAGACGTGCTGCACCGGCTCGTCCATGGGCACCGGCTCGGTGCGGCCGAAGCGCTCGCGCCACCAGGTCCCGCCGTCGCGCGTCCAGAACAGCGGGGCGAACACGCCGTGCTCCTGCCGCCACCGCCACCCTTCCGGCGTCCACCAGCGGGGGTCGTGGTAGCCGCCGTCCTCGATGAAGGCGGCGTAGGCGGCGTTGCCGACGGGCAGCCGGTCGATCCAGTACGCGGGCAGCTCCACGCGGTGCGCGGGCCGCTCGTTGTCGTAGGCCCACGGCAGGTCGCCGGTGCCCATGACGAACTCGCCCGCCGGGACGTACACCTCGCCGGGACCGGCCGGGACGCGGCCGGGCGGCAGGGCGCCGTCGCGCACCACGCCGGGCCGCCCGGAGAGCTGGAGCGTGGCCAGCATGGTCTCGTCGTGCTGGTGCTCGTGCTGGATGACCAGGCCGAACACGAACCCGTCGCGGCGCAGCGGGTCGGGGTCGGCCAGGTCCACGGCGTCCAGGACGTCGAGCACCCGGCCGCGCACGCCGCCGATGTAGTCGCGGGCCTCGGCCGGGCGCAGGAACGGCAGCGACGGCCGGTCCCTGCGCGGCGTCTTGAAGGCGTCGTAGATGTCGTCGATCTCGGGACGGAGCGGGGTGATCCCGGCGGCGGCGCGCAGCACCCACAGCTCCTCGTAGTTGCCGACGTGGGCGAGGTCCCACACCAGCGGGGACATCAGCGGCGAGTGCTGGCGGACGAGCAGGTCGTCCTCGGCGGCGGTGTAGGCGAGCGAACGGTCGCGCACCGCGAGGAGCTGGGCGGCGATGCGTTCCTTGACGTCGGTCATGCGGTCTCTCCTCCGGCGAGCCAGGCCGGCGGGCGGCCGGGCTCTGACGCGTGCGAATCGATGAGGTCGGCGGCCGGCGAGCGGCCGGGGGTCACGTGGCGGTCGGCGAAGGCGGCCACCGCCCCGGTCAGCGCGGGGCCGGCGCCGAGCCGGGGCAGCGCCTCCAGCGCGGCGCGGAAGCACGCCTCGGCGGCGCGCGCGAGTCGGGGCTCGGCGAGGCCGCGGCGGGCGGCGGGCGTCCAGAGGGCGCGGCAGGGCTCGGCGGCGCACAGCGCGGCGTCGGCCGCCCGGTCGTCCATCACCAGCGCGTACGTGACCGCCGCGGACACCGGCCAGTCCGCCGGCCGCTGGGCGTCGAGGTAGCGGACCTCCAGCCAGCCGCGCGGCCGGACCGGCGGGAACACGGTGGTGGCGTGGTAGGCCAGGTCGGCGGCCGTGGGCCGGCGGCCGGGGACGCGCCCGCCGAGCCAGTCGCGGAACCTCGACCCGTCGCGCACCGGCCGGCACCGGTCGCCGTCCTCCCGCACCAGCATGAGGCGGGCGTCGAGCAGGTACTCCGCCCAGGCGGCGGCCGGGTCGGCGGAGGCCGGGACGGGGACCGTGCGGGTGGGGTCGAGGTGCTCCCAGACGGCCTGGCGGCCGGACATCCAGCCGCTCGGGCGGCCGCCGGTGAGCGGGGAGTTGGCGAAGGCGGCGGTGAGGACGGGCCCGAGCAGGTGGGCCCGCTCCCACCGGGCCGCGGGCCGCTCCCCCAGGTCGAGGTTGATCTGCACGGAGGCGGTGGAGCACATCATGAGCGGTCCGTACGGGCCGCCGAGGAAGGCGGCCATCGCCTCGTAGCGGGGCAGGCGGAGCTGGCGGCGGGGCGGGCGCACCGGGTCCAGGCCCACCCCGGCGAGCGCCAGGCCGCCGGCGGCCAGCGCGCGGCGGGTCACGCTCAGGTCGCCGGCCAGCGCGGCGACGGCCTCGGGCAGGGGGCCCGCCGGTCCGGACAGTTCGAGCTGGCCGCCGGGCTCGAACGTGACCCGGCTGCCGCCGGGCAGCGGCGGCAGCGCCCGCGCCGTCTCGGCCATGGGGACGTGCCGCCCGGGGTCCGACCGGTCGTAGACCAGGAACTCCAGCTCGACGCCCATCCGTCTCCCGCCGCCGCCCCCGTCGTCGCGGAAGCAGCCGCGGGCGAACTCCGTCACCTCGGCCGTCCCTTCGAGCGTGCCGGGGCGGGCGGTGACCAAGGTGTCCCTCGCGTGGCGCATGGACCTACAGAGCCGCGAGACGCGCGAACGTTACGGGGCCACCCCTATGATCGCCGGATGGCGTTACCGAGGATCGCGCCGACCGTCCTGGTGCTCGTCCTGGTGCTCGTCCTGGCCGCCGGCTGCGGCGGCGACGGCACCGCGGCCCCGGCGCGGGCGCCCGCCGAGGCCGTGGCCGAGCGGCTGAAGGGCTCGGCGGGGGTGCGGGTCACCAGGCACGTCCGCCTGGACCACGGGAAGGTGGACACCCCTCCGGCGGATGACCTCGCCGAGGTCGGCATCGGCGAGTACGACGAGAGCCGCACCACGGGGGTCCTCGGCGAGGTCGCCTCCGACCTGACCACGACCTACTACCGGACCAATGTCCCGGCCGGGCTGGCAGGCGTCGTCCCGACGGACCTGAGCCACCTGACGACCAGGACGATCACGATCGCGGGCGCCGGCAGCTATGAGCACCGCGCCGACCGGCGCGACGTCCCGGCGGGCAAGCCCTGGCTGCACGGCGACGGCTCCAGATGTGAGTGGCTGCGGCGCGCCACGGGCTCGCTCCGCCTGCGCGACCTCGTCTCACCCGGGACACTGGGCAGGCTGACCGCGCCGGATCCCGTCCCGGGCGAGGTCGTGGACGGGGCGGAGACCGTCGTGCACGCCGGGAGCGCTTCGCCCGCGGACCTCGTCGCCGCGGCCCCGTCCGACGACCCCGTGCTCTTCGCCCTGCTGCGCGAGCGGATCGGCTCGGCCGAGGTCTCCTGGCGGTTGTGGGTGGGCCTCGACGGGCTGCCCCGCCGGGTGCGCCTCACCTGGGCGTATCCCGAGCCCGGGGACGGCGAGCCGAGGAGCGCCGTGGCCGAGGTCGGCTTCACCGGCTGGGGCGGCGAGACGCGGATCGAGCCCCCGCCGCCGGACCAGGTGCGGGAGAGCGACGCCTGCGTGGGCCCGGAGCCGGACTGAGCCGCGCGGCCTCAGGGCTTGCGCCGCTCGCGGAAGGCGGACATCAGCCGGTCGCGGGTGCGGTCGGACAACTTCTCGGGGGGCTGGTCGGCGACGGCGCGGACGGTGGCGCGGTACTGGTCGAGGTAGTGGCCGCAGTCGGCGCAGCAGGCGAGGTGGCTCTCCACGGCGGCGTGCGACGGCTCGTCGAGGGCGTCGTCGAGGTAGGCG
Organism: Actinomadura luzonensis; assembly: GCF_022664455.2. Taxonomy (NCBI): domain Bacteria; kingdom Bacillati; phylum Actinomycetota; class Actinomycetes; order Streptosporangiales; family Thermomonosporaceae; genus Actinomadura; species Actinomadura luzonensis. The sequence goes on along the minus strand of NZ_JAKRKC020000002.1, from coordinate 2,356,665 downwards.
GTGATGACTTCCACCAGTTCGCCGCACGTGAACCGCTTCACGATGCTGCCCGCCTTACCCTCTGTCGCATGAACCGTTTCACCTATTCTGCCGCCATCACCGACCGGAAGTAGCCCTCCAGCCGTTCCCTGACCGCCGCGCGAGCCCGGTGGAGCAGCACCCGCTGGTTGGCCGGGGAGATGTCCAGGATGTCGCACACCTCCTCCGACGCGCACCCCTCCACGTCGCGCAGGGTGATCACGATGCGCTGCCGCGGCGGCAGCTCGGCCAGGGCCTTGCCGATGAGCCCGCGCACCTCGGCGGCCAGCGCCTGGTTCTCCGGCGTCGGCCAGGACGCGGGCGGCTCCTTCCAGCTCCCCGGCAGGGCGGCGTCCGGGCCGTGGAAGCGCGCCGGGTCGACGGACGGCCCGCCGTCCTGGTCGAGGGCGCTCCACGGCAGCGTGCGGCTCTCGCGCGCGCCGCGCTTGCGCGCGGCGTTGACCAGGATGCGGTAGACCCAGGTCTTCAGCGACGAGCGGCCCTCGAAGCCGTCGATCCCGCCGATGACCGCCAGCCAGGTGTCCTGGACGACCTCCTCGGCCGAGTCGTCCGTGGAGACGTAGGACCTGGCCACCCGCAACATGCCCCGCGACCACGTGTCGAGCAACGCGGCGAACATCGCCTCGTCGCCCGCCCGCAGAGCCGAGACGATCACGTCGTCCGGGGGCAGCGCGCTGCCCGCGAAAGACCCCACGATCGTTTCCTCCCCGGTCCGACGCCTCAGCCATCATCACATCCGGCCGCCGGAGCTTCCACCACGCGACGGCGGACCGGACGAAGATCGCGAACGATCCCGCCGGATCCGGCGTCCAACCCGGCGTGGTGAAAGCGCTGATGGACGGGGACCCGCGGCGGCTCGGCGAGTACTGGCTGGCCGGCCGTCTCGGGGCGGGCGGCCAGGGGGTCGTGTACGAGGGCTACGACCCGGACGGTGTCCGGGTGGCGGTGAAGGTGCTGCGCGGCGACCCCGCGGGCGAGCCGGAGCTGCGCGCCCGGATGGCCAAGGAGGCGGCGGCGGCGCAGCGGGTGGCGTCGTTCTGCACGGCGCGGGTGCTCGCCGTGGACCTGGAGGGGCCGCGGCCGTACCTCGTCAGCGAGTACGTCGAGGGCCCCAGCCTGCGCGCGGCCCGCCGCGTCCTCGCGGGCGGCGAACTGCACCGGCTGGCCACCGCGATCGCCACCGCCCTCGCCGCCATCCACGACGCGGGCGTGGTCCACCGCGACCTCAAGCCGGACAACGTGCTGCTCGGCCCGGACGGCCCGCGGGTGATCGACTTCGGCGTGGCGCGCACGCTGGACATGCCGCTGACCTCGACCGGGCTGGTGACGGGCACGCCCGGCTACATGGCGCCGGAGGTGTTCTCCGGCGAGCGGGCGGGGCCCGCGGCGGACGTGTTCGCGTGGGGCGGGGTCGTCCTGTACGCCGCCACCGGCCGCGACCCGTTCACCGGGGAGTCGCTGGGCGCGGTGATGCACCAGGTGCTCACGCACGAGCCCGACCTGTCCGTGCTGCCCGCCGCACTGCGCGGCCCGGTGGGCGCGGCGCTGGCCAAGGACCCGGAGCTGCGCCCGCCGGCCAGGGAGCTGCTGCTGGCCTTGGTAAGCGGCGACGGGCACCTGGTCAGGGGCGACCTCGGACGGCTGCTGGAGCTGGGGGCGGGCGACGGGCGGCGGGTGGCGTCGGCCGCCGACGACCCCGCGCTCGGCGTCATCGCCGAGGACGCCTACGCCGCGCTCGCCCCGGCGGACAGGGAGCTGGTGCCGGAGCTGTTCCTGCGCCTGGTGACGGTGACCGACGAGGGCGAGCTGGCGCCGCGCGGAGCTGCCCGAGGGCGCGGACCGGGTGCTGGAGGCGTTCAGGTACGTCGTCTCCGGCGACGACCCGGTGCGGCTGCTGCGGCCCGCGCTGCCCATGGCCTGGCCGCGGCTCCGCCTCTGGATCTCCGCCAACCGCGAGGGCCTGGCCGTGCACCGCCGCATCAGCTCGGCGGCCGGCCGCTGGCAGGAGCACGGCCGCCGGGACGCCGACCTGTTCCACGGCAGCACGCTGGACGCGGCGCTGCGCTGGGCCGCCGCCGACCGCAGGAACATCACGCTCACCCCGGCCGAGCGCGACTTCCTGGAGGCGGGCGCGGCGCTGACCCGGCGGCGGCAGCGCCGTACCCGGCTGATGGCGGGAGCGCTCGCGGTGCTGCTGGTGGTGGCCGTGGTGGCGGGCCTGCTGGCGGTGCGGCAGAGCGCCACGCTGGCCGAGCAGGGCGCGACGCTCGCCGGGCAGCGCGACGCGGCCGACTCGGCCCGGCTGGCGGCCGCCGCGGAGACGGTGCGGGGCCGCGACCCGGTGCTCGGCATGCTGCTGAGCGCGGCGGCCGGGCGCCTGTCCCCCACGGCCGAGGCCCGCTCCAGCCTGCTGGCCTCGGCCGTGGACCCGGCCGAGGCGGCCTTCCACGACCCCGGCACCGGCCCGGGGGTGCTGCGCGCGCTCAGCGCCGACGGCCGCACGCTGGTCAGCGTCAGCCCGGACCAGGTCCGGATCTGGGACGTCGGCGCCGGCCGCCGCACCGGCGGCTTCGCGCTCGACCTGGCGGGCCGGGGGCTGCGGGGGATCGCGCTCAGCGCGGACGGCAAGCTGCTGGCCGTCCTGGACAGGCGGGGCGCCGGGGTGTGGGAGACGGCCACCGGCCGCCCGGCCGGCCGCCGCCTCGCGGTCTCGGCCGAGGTGGAGGGAGGCGTCGCCTTCAGCGCGGACCGGCTGCTGGTGACGGAGGGGCAGGGGCTCACGGTCTGGGACTGGCGCACCGGCCGGCGGACCGCCCTGGCGACGATGGAAGCCACGGCCGTCCACCCGGGCGCCGACTACGCGGTGTCCGGGGCGCGGCGGTGGGCGCTGCCGTCCGGCCGGGAGGAGCGCGGCTTCCCCGGCGTGTGCGCCGACTGCGCCGGCGTCCCCGCCTTCAGCCCGGACGGGCGGCTGCTGGCCCTCGCCGGCCACGACGGGCTCACGGTGTTCGACGCCCGCACCCGCAAGGAGGTCACCGCGTTCCCCGACTGGGAGACGGGGGCGCGGCCGGTGTTCAGCCCGGACGGGCGGCTGCTGGCGGGGTCCGGCGACCGGGTCCGCGTCTACCGGCTGGACGCCGACGAGCCGCTGCTGCTCGACCGCCCGGTCAGCGACCCGGTGGACACGGTCGCCCTCGCCGGCGAGCGGCTGCGTTACCTGAGCGAGGACACCGTCGTCACGCTGCGCCTCAACCTCGCCGGCGAGGACCGGATGGACGACGTGCGGCTGACCTCCGGCGGCACCCTGGCCACCCACGAGGTGGGCGCGGACCGGGTGGTCGTCGGCGGCCACCCGCTGCGGATCGGCCGGTCCGATCCCTACGACGTGGAGCTGTCCCTCGCCGCGGACGGCCGCAGGACGGCGGTGCGGCGCGGCACGGGCTCCGTGGACGTCTACGACGTCGCCACCGGCCGCCGCCTGGCGCACGTCAGGCCCCGATGGGCCGGCGCGTTCGAGGAGAACGCGGCGCGCCTGTCCCCCGCCGGCCTCTGGACGGCGGGCGAGGACGCCTTCACGCTCTGGCGGGTCCCGGGCGGGGAGAGGGTGACGCAGGTCGCCCGGCCGGCGCTGCTCGGCTGGACCGTCACCGCCGGCGGGCGGCTCGTCGGCCTGGACGCGGGCCGGCTGCGGCTGGTCGACCTGCGGACCGGGCAGCCGTTCGGGGCGCGGCTGCCGTTCCCCGCGGAGCCCGGCGCCGTGTGGTTCAGCGGCGACGCGCGGCAGGTCGCGGCCGAGTTCACCGGCAAGATCGGCCTGTGGGACACCTCGACGGGGCGGCAGCTCGGCGGCTGGCTGCGGATGGGCGCGTTCGCGTCCTGGGACGGCCGGTTCTCCGCCGACGGGCGGCTGTTCGCCTTCGCCTCGCAGGACAAGACGCTGTCGCTGTGGGACGTGGCGACGGGCGAGCGGATCGGCCCGGTGATCGGGCTGGGCGACAGCGCGCGGTCGGTGGTGTTCTCGCCGGACGGGGGCGAGGTGTCGGCCGTGGGGCGGGCCGGGCGGGTGACCCGGGTGCCGACGGCGGTCGGGCCGCTGCTGAAGGCGGTGTGCGCGCGGGCCGGGCGGTCGCTGACGGCCGCCGAATGGGCCCGGCACCTGCCCGGCCGGCCGTACCGGAAGGGGTGCTGAGCTGCCCCTGGACGCTGAGGATGGCGGCGGCGCGGGGCCGCGTGACGCGCCGGACCGGATGCTGGCCGCCCGCTGGCTCGCCCGCCCCCGCCGGGTTACGTTGGGCGGAGAGCGTCTACCTGCGAAGGAAGTGGTTCTCCGTGCTCTACCTGTTCGGCTTCGAACGGATCGGCGTGGCCGTGAGCGACATCTACTTCGTCGACCCGAACCCGGGACAGGACCAGGAGGGCGCCGAGCGCGGTGTGCGCCTGGAGCTGCGCAGGCTCAAACAGGGCGAGCTCAGGGGCTCCATCTACTCGGCCCGTCCCATCACCGTGGAGCGCCCGCTGTGGCGGGTCGACCTGCTGGAGTCGGTCTCCGGCACGCCCGGCAGCTTCGACCGCACCCACCACCACCCCGGCATGAACGGCTGGGAGCCGGGGCGGCGGGTGTTCGACCACGCGCTGTCGGGCGAGCCGCTGAAGTGGCTCGGGGAACGGCTCGCGGACCTGGAGGGCGTGCTGAAGGAGGTCGGGGCCGACCCCGGCGAGGCGTCGCCGGCCGACGTGGCGGGGCTGCGGGAACGGGCGCCGGAGATCGTCGAGACGGTGGGGCGGCTGCTCGAGCGCGTCCGCGCCGGCGAGATCGCCGCCCCGGACGACGCCGCCTCCGCCGGCAGCCTCCGCGCCAGCTGGCTCTGACCCCGCCCGCCTCTCCCCCTTCCCCCCACCCGAACGACCCCGCCGGTACCCGTAACACCCTCCGGCCCCTCCGACTGATCGCCCGCCGGGCCTCCACGGTCAGCGCCCACGAACCAGGAGGCCCACGAGGCAGGGGGTCAACGGCTCAAGAGCCCACGGCTCAGGGCCCCACGGCTCAAGGCCCCCCGGCTCAAGAGCCCACGGCTCAAGGCCCCCCGGCTCAGGGGCCGGTGGAGAGAGGGCCGGTGGAGAGAGGGCCGGTGGAGAGAGGGCCGGTGGAGAGAGGGCCGGTGGGTGGGGTGGTGGGTGGAGTGGTGGGGCGGCGGTGGAGGAGGGCGAATTTGGCCCACATGGCCTCGGCGGCCTCGATGGCGGCCCCCGTCCGTGCCGGGTCCACCGCCGCGAGCTGCGTGACCAGCGCCTGCGCGACCGCGATCCCGGCCGTCAGTGACGGGAAGAACGCCTCCCCCTCGGCCGGCACCAGCACCACCTCCTCGGCCGCGGCGGCCAGCGCGGGGCTGGCGGCGTCGGTCAGGGCGAAGACGCGCACGCCCCGCGTCCGGGCCTCGTTGGCGGCCAGCACCGTGCTCTCGTAGAGCCGCCAGAAGCTGATGGCGATGAGCACGTCGCCCTCGCCGATGGCGGCCATGACGTTGGCGAGCTCGGAGTCGCCGCCGGTCACGGCGTGCACGGGGTAGCCGGCGAGCCGGGCGTTGTGCGCGAGGGCCAGGCCGACGGCGGCGTAGCTGCCGTCGGCGACGATCGTGGTGCGGCGGGCGGCGGCGACGGCCTCGGCGATCGTGACCAGGACGCGCTCGTCCAGGCGGCGGTTGAGCAGGGCGAGGCTGTCGAGGTCGCGGCGGAGCGAGCGCGAGCTGGGCGAGCCGCTGCCGCGGTGCTCGGCGGCGACCTGGCCGGCGCTCAGCGAGGACAGGTAGCGGGCGCGCAGCTCCTGTTGCAGGGCGGGCCAGCCGGCGAAGCCGAGCGCCTGGGCGGTGCGGGTGACGGTGGCGACGTTGACGCCGGCGAGCTGGGCGAGCTCCCCCGCCGAGCCGAACGAGGCCCGCCGGGGTTGTGACAGCAGCACCTCCAGCACCGCGGCTGACTTGCCGCGCAGCCCGCGCTCCGGCGTCCGGCCCCGCAGCCAGCCCTCGAAGTCGTCGCCGGCGCCACCGACATCGCCCGCGTCACCGGCGTAACCCACGTCGGCGGCGGCGTCGGCGGCGGCGGCGCTGTGCGCGGTGAACTCGTCGCCCGCGGCGTGTCCGGGCCGGGCGACATCGTCGCCCGCGGCGTGTCCGGGCCGGGCGAGATCGTCGCCCGCGGCGTGCTCCCGCCGGGCGAGACGGCCGGTCACGGCGTTCGCTCCTCGGTCATGCCCCCGCTCACTGCCCTCACTGCTCCCTCTTTCCGATCGGGCCTGCCGGTCATCGTACGCGGTCGTCACACGGAGGAAATGCAAAGACTATTGCAATTCCACAGAATTGCACAGTATGTTGCTGCGCAATCGACCTGCAGGGCCATGACCTGGGGAAAGGTGTGTTCGATGACCTTGTTGGCCCGTCTGGACCGGCTACCGCTGAGCCGTCCGCACTACCTCCTGCTCCTGATCGGCGGACTCGGCTACACCTTCGACGGCATGGACTCGGCGGTGGTGGCGTTCCTGCTGCCGAGCGCCCAGGACGCCTGGGGCCTGTCGAACGGGCAGCTCGGCCTCATCGGCTCCGCGACGCCGTTCGGTTTCCTGTTCGGCGCGACGGCCGCCGGCCTGCTCGGCGACCGCATCGGCCGCAAGCAGGTCATGATGTACGCCCTCGCCTTCTACGCGGCCTTCTCCGTGGTGGCCGCGTTCGCGCCCAACTACGAGGTGTTCCTGGCCAGCCGGGTGCTGGCCGGGGCGGGCGCGGGCGCGGAGAGCGCGATCATCGCGCCGTTCCTGTCGGAGTTCGTGCCCGCCAAGCGGCGCGGCTGGTTCATCGGCGCGCTGGCCGGGTTCTTCTCGTTCGGGTTCGTGCTGGCCGCCCTGATCGGCCGGTTCGTGGTGCCGACCATGGACGACGGCTGGCGGGTGGCACAGCTCATCACCGCGCTGCCGGTCCTCATGCTGCTGTGGTGGCGGCGCTCGCTGCCGGAGTCGCCGCGTTTCCTGCTCCAGCAGGGCAAGGTGGCCGAGGCCGAGGCGGTGGTGGCCGGCCTGGAGCGCCGCGTGGAGCGGGCCACCGGGGAGCCGCTGCCGCCGGTGCCCGACGCCCCGGCCGGCACGGCCGCGGCGCCCGCGAGCGCGCCGAAGGTGAACCTGTTCAGCGCGCTGCGCTTCCTGTGGAGCCCCGTCATGGCCCGGCGCACGGCGGTGATCTGGCTGATCTGGTTCGTGATCACGTTCTCGTACTACGGGTTCTTCTCGTGGATCCCGACGCTGCTCGTGCAGCGCGGCATCACCGTCACCAAGAGCTTCGAGTTCTCGATCATCATCTACCTGGCCCAGATGCCCGGCTACTTCTCGGCGGCCTGGCTGTCGGAGCGGCTGGACCGCAAGAACACCATCGCGATCTACCTGGCGGGCTCGGCGGTCAGCGCGTTCTGGCTGTCGCAGATGGACTCCCCGGCCGCCATCACGCTCGCCGGCGCGGTGTTGTCGTTCTTCCTGAACGGCACGTACGCGGGCGTCTACTCCTACACCCCCGAGGTGTTCCCGACCTGGATCCGCGCCACCGGGACGGGCCTGTCGAGCGCCTTCGGGCGCGTCGGCAGCATCCTGGCCCCGACGATCATCGGCGTGTCGGCCGCCGGCCTCGGCTTCGCAGGGGTGTTCGGGCTGACCACGGCGGTGCTGGTGGCCGGGGTGATCTGCGTGATCGTGTTCGGCCTGGCCACGGCCGGGCGTTCGCTGGAAGAGCTGACCGAACCCGCCACCAAGGAGGCGACGAGATGACGGACGCAACGACGTTCGAGGAGCTGGAGGAGCGCGTGCGCGCCGACGTGGGCGTGCGCCTGTTCACGGTGCTGGCCTGGGTCCCGGAGCGGCGGACGCTGCGCCGGGTGCACACCAGCCACCCGGAGCAGTACCCCGTGGGCGGGGAGAAGAGCGTGGAGGTGGCGCAGGGCTGGCTGGCCACGTGCATCGAGGGGCGCCGGCCGTACCTCGGGGCCGACCGGGCGGCGGTGCGCGAGATCTTCGCCGACCACGAGCTGATCGAGAGCCTGGGCTGCGGCGCGGTCGTCAACGTCCCGGTGCTGGACGGCGACGAGGTGGTCGGCGTGCTCAACCTGCTCGACGCGGAGGGCGCCTACGACGAGAGGTCGGTCGCCGCCGCCGAGGCGCTGGCGCCGCTGGCCGTCGCCGCCGTGCGGGGTGCGCGATGAGCCTGCTGCTGAAGAACGTGCGCGTCCTGGACGTGGCCACCGGCGAGTACGCCGAGGGCGACCTGCGCTGCGCCGACGGCCGCGTCGCCGAGACCGGCCGGGGGCTGCGCGCGCCGGACGGGACCCGGGTGATCGACGGCGCGGGCGCGTACGTGGTGCCGGGCCTCATCGACGCCCACGTGCACGTCACCGCCCACACGGCGGACCTGGGGGCGCTGCCCGCCATGTCCCCGTCGTACGTGACCGCGCACAGCGCCCGCATCATGGGCGAGATGTTGTCGCGCGGCTTCACCACCGTCCGCGACAACTCCGGCGCCGACTTCGGCCTGGCCGACGCCCAGGCCGAGGGGCTGGTACGGGGGCCGCGGCTGCTGTTCTGCGGCAAGGGGCTGAGCCAGACCGGCGGCCACGCCGACTTCCGCGGCCGGGGACAGCACCTGAAGGACGACCACCCGTGCTGCGCGGGCGTCGGCCGGGTGGCCGACGGCGTGGACGCGGTGCGCGAGGCCGCCCGCGACGAGCTGCGCAAGGGCGCCTGCCACATCAAGGTCATGGCCTCGGGCGGCGTCGCCTCGCCGACCGACCGCATCGACTCCACGCAGTACTCGATGGAGGAGCTGCGCGCGATCGTCGAGGAGGCCGAGGCCGCCAACCGGTACGTCGCCGCGCACGCCTACACCGCCCGCGCCGTGAACCGGGCGCTGGAGGCCGGGGTGCGCTCCATCGAGCATGGCAACCTCATCGACGACCGCAGCGTGGAGCTGTTCGTGGAGCGGGGGGCGTTCCTGGTGCCGACGCTGGTGACGTACTGGGCGCTGAAGGAGGAGGGCCGCTCGTTCGGGCTGCCGGAGGCGAGCTGGCGCAAGGTGGACGAGGTGCTGGAGGCCGGGCTGGCCGCGCTGGAGCGGGCCGCGCGGGGCGGGGTCAGGATGGCTTACGGCACCGACCTGCTGGGGGGCATGCACCGGCACCAGAACCACGAGTTCCGGCTGCGGCGGGAGGTGCAGAGCCCGCTCGACGTGCTGCGGGCGGCCACCTCGGGCGCGGCCGAGCTGGTGGGGATGGCGGGCGAGATCGGCACCCTGGACGTGGGCGCGCACGCCGACCTGCTGGTGCTCGGCGCGGACCCGCTGGAGGACGTCGGCGTGCTGGCCGAGCCGGGCCGGCACCTGCGGCACGTGGTGCAGGCGGGCGCCGTGGCCGCCTGAGCCTCCGCGCCCGCCCGTGACGCCCCGGGCCCCTTACTCGGCTCAGTCGTGGGTGAGGGTGCCCCTGGCGGGCGGTGAGGGCTGGTTCACGTACCCCTGGGGGAACTGGGCGGCGATCAGCTCGTAGCTCAGGTCGCCGTCGTCGTCCAGGGTCAGCTTGACGTCGGCCAGCGAGGAGCAGCCGCCGCCGTCGTAGACCGTCTTCAGCCGCAGCACGATCGGGCCGCCGCCGGAGACGAGGTAGAGCATGCCGCGGCAGGTGTCGCCCTGGGCGGAGAACTGGCCGACCATCGACTCCAGCGTGCCTGCGGTGATGGTGAGGTTCGTGCTGTAGGAGCCCTGGAGGGGCGGGAGCCAGTCCACCCGGCCGCTCCAGGAGCCCCGGTAGCCGGCGGGCACGCCGACCGCCGGCTCCTCCTCCGGGGAGGGGGAGGCGGGCGGGTCCGTGGTCTCGGGCGGATCGGTGGTCTCGGGCGGATCCGTGCTCTCGTCGACGAAGGACGGGGACGAGGACGGGGACGGCGGCGGGGCCGGGGTGGGCGTGGGCTCGGGGCCGCCCATCCGGCTGAGGACCACGGGGATGAGTGCGGCCAGGATCGCCGCGCAGGCGCCGATGATCGCGACGACGATCTGGACCCGGTGGTCCTTCTTCTTGGGTTCGACCGGGGGGACTGTCACGTTCCAAACCGCCCGTCTCAAAGACCGCACCAATCATGGAGAACATCCGTTGATGCGTGCTTCGTGTTACTCGCGGGCGAGCAGGAGGCGCGGGCCCGGCGTGGGCCAGGCCGAGCGGCTGGAGCCACGGGTTGCCGGTGCGCCGCTCGTAGGCGGCCTCCGTCGCGAGGCACAGCGGTACGTCACTTGTCGTAGCGGAGCCACTACGGGCCGAGGAGTCCTTCCAGCTCGGCGACCGCGTGCGCGCGGTGCACGTCGAGGGTGGCCACCGCGTCGTCGGCGGAGCGGCGGCGCAGCGCGTCGAGGGTGGCGCGGTGCTCGGTGACCACGCGCTCGCGGTTGCCGCCGTCGCCGTAGTACATCGAGCGGTAGGCGTCGGTGGCGTCCCACAACGTGCGGATGAGGCGGGACAGGCGGGGCATGCCGGCGGCGTCGAAGAGCGTCATGTGGAAGACGCGGTTGGCGGTCGCCATGGCCAGGACGTCGCCGGCCGCCGCGGCGCGCTCGACGTCGAGCTGCGCGGCCTCCAGGCGGGCCAGGCCGTCGTCGTCGAGGCGGGCGACCGCGCGCCGCACCGCCTCCTCCTCCAGCAGCTCACGGATGCGGTAGACCTCGCGCAGGTCGTCGAGGGACAGGGTCTCGACGAAGTAGCCGCGGTGGGCCTCGTACCTGACCAGGCCCTCGCCCTGGAGCGTCTTCAGCGCCTCGCGCAGCGGGACCCGGCTGACCTGCAGCTCCTCGGCCAGCGCGTCCTGGCGGATCGGGGCGCCGGGGCGCAGGCGGCCGGTGGTGATGGCGCGGCGCAGCTCGGCCAGCACGAACTGCTGGGCCGTCGGCGGCCGGCGCCGCGCCTCGTCCCCGATCACCGCCCCAATATCTCACGAACCCATGCCTCGTCCTCCCCGAGGCGGGGCGGGCGGCGGCGGTAGGAGGGCGGCGTGGCCGCCAGCCGGATCGGGTTGGCGACCTGGCCGACGCCGCCGACGTCCACGGCGGGCTCCAGGCCGAGGTCCGCCGCGAGCGCGAAGGCGGCGGCGACGTCGTTGATCGGCCCGCACGGCACGCCCGCCGCGGTGAGCAGTCCGAACCAGTCGTCCGCCGGGCGGCGGCGCAGGGCGGCGGTCAGCTCGGCCACCAGCTCCGCGCGGGCCGCGACGCGGCCGGGGTTGGTCGCGTAGCGGGGGTCGGCGGCCAGGTCGGCGCGGCCGAGCGCCCGGCACAGGGCCTGGAACTGGCGGTCGTTGCCGGCGGCGATCACCAGCGGCCGGTCCGCGGTCTCGAACACCTCGTACGGCACGATGCTCGGATGCCGGTTGCCCATCGCGCGCGGCACGACCCCTGCGGCGGCGTAGGCGGAGGCGTGGTTGGTGAGGGCGGACAGCAGCGACGACAGCAGGGAGACCTCCAGGTGCTGCCCCTCCCCCGTGCGGTCGCGGTGGCGGAGCGCGGCCAGGATGCCGAGCGCGGCGTGCAGGCCGGTGATCACGTCCACCAGCGCCACGCCGGCCTTCGTGCCGGGGCCGTCCGGCTCGCCGGTGACGCTCATGAGGCCGCCGACGGCCTGCGCGATGAGGTCGTAGCCGGGCAGCCCGGCCCCGGCTCCGGAGCCGAAGCCGGTGATCGAGCAGTGCACGAGCCCGGGGTTCAGCTCGCGGAGCGCGTCGTACCCGAGGCCGAGCCGGTCCATCGTGCCGGGGCGGAAGTTCTCCACCACGACGTCGGCGCGGGCGGCCAGCGCCCGCGCCACGTCGGCGTCCGCGCGCAGGTCCAGCGCGATCGAGCGCTTGTTGCGGTTGACGCCCAGGAAGTACGTGGCCTCGCCCCCCGGCCCGTACGGCGGCCCCCAGGCCCGGGTGTCGTCCCCTTCGCCGGGCCGCTCGACCTTGACCACGTCGGCCCCCAGGTCGGCCAGCAGCATGGTGGCGTACGGCCCGGCCAGCACCCGGCTGAAGTCGGCGACCAGCAGCCCGTCCAGCGCGCCGCTCACGCCGGGGCCCCGAGGTAGACGGTGACCGTCCTGGTGAAGAACTCGCGGGCGGCCCGGCCCTGCTCCTTCGGCCCGAACCCGCTCTGCTTGGCGCCGCCGAACGGCACGTGCGGGAACGTCCCGGCCGACTCGGAGTTGACGTGCAGCACGCCGACCTCCAGCCGCTCGACGGCCTTGAGCGCGACGCCGAGGTCGCGGGTGAAGACGGCGGCGGACAGGCCGTGCTCGCTGAGGTTGGCCAGGTTTATGGCCTCCTCGGGGCCGGCGGCGCGCACCGCCCCGACGACCGGGCCGAACAGCTCGGTGTGCCAGAAGTCGACGCCGGTGCCGGGCAGGTCGAGCACGGTCGGCGGGACGAACCAGCCCTCCCCTTCCACGGGGTCGGCCCCGGCGAGAGGCTTGGCGCCCTCCTCGACGGCCCGGCGCACCCCGGCGGTCACCCGGTCGCGGGCGGCGGAGCTGACCAGCGGGCCCATCTCGACGCCCGGCTCCAGCGGGTCGCCGACGACGAGCCGCCGCGCCGCGTCCGCGACCCGTTCGACCAGCTCGCCGGCGACCTGCTCGGCGACGATGAGCCGCGAGGTCGCGGTGCACTTCTGGCCGGTGGAGCGGAACGCGCCGAGCACGACCTGCTCGGCGGCGTGCCCGAGGTCGGCGTCGGCGAGCACGACGGAGGCGTTCTTGCCGCCCGTCTCGGTCTGCACGGGCTTGCCCAGCTCGCCGCAGCGGGCGATGACGGCCCGGCCGACGGCGGTGGAGCCGGTGAAGGAGACCGCGTGCACGCCGGGGTGGTCCACGACGGCGGCGCCGGCCTCGGCCTCGCCGTGCACGAGGTTGAGCACGCCGTCGGGCAGGCCGGCCCCGGTGAGCGCCTGCGCCAGCCGGCAGGCCAGCAGCGGCACCAGCGAGGACGGCTTCCACACGACGGTGTTGCCGTGGCTGAGCGCGGGGCCGATCTTCCAGGCCGGGATGACGATGGGGAAGTTGAACGGGGTGATCATCCCGACGACGCCGACCGGCTTCCGCACCACCAGGACGTTCTCGCCGGCCCGGGGCGAGGCGTAGACCTCCCCGCTCTCCCGGTCGGCCTCCCCTGCGTAGTAGCGCAGTATGCGGGCCGCGCCGCGCACCTCGGCCACCGCCTCGGGCAGCGTCTTGCCCTCCTCGCGGGCCAGCTCCGCGCCCCACGTCTCGGCCTCGCGGTCCACGGTGTCGGCCGCGCCGAGCAGCACGGCCGCGCGGGCGTGGTGCGGGGTGGCGGCCCAGCCGGGCGCGGCGGCGCGGGCGGCGGCGACGGCCCGCTCGACCTCGCGGGCCGAGGCGAACCGGCCGCGCGCCACGATCTCGGCGGGCCGGGCCGGGTTGGCGCGGGCGAACTCGGCGCCCTCGCCCTCGTGCCAGCGGCCGCCGATCAGCTGCAGAACGTCCATGGTCACCGCACCCTAACTGTGTCATATTGGATTTTCAATATTGGATCCAAAATACGGAGGCCAGGATGATCTCGCCCACCGCCCTGTTCGCCCTCGACACCCTGCTCTCCGACGAGGAACGCGAGATCAGGGCCACCGTCAGGAAGCTGTGTGACCGGGAGATCCGCCCGCACGTCGCCACCTGGTTCGAACGCGGCGAGCTGCCCGCCCGCGAGCTGGCCCGCGCCCTCGGCGAGCTCGGCGTGCTCGGCATGCACCTGGACGGCTACGGCTGCGCCGGCATGGGCGCGGTCGCCTACGGCCTGGCCTGCCTGGAGCTGGAGGCCGCCGACTCCGGCCTGCGCAGCCTGGTGTCGGTACAGGGCTCGCTCGCCATGTACGCCATCTGGAAGCACGGCAGCGAGGAGCAGAAGCGCGAATGGCTGCCCCGGATGGCGGCCGGCGAGGCCATCGGCTGCTTCGGCCTCACCGAGCCGGACTTCGGCTCCGACCCGGCCGGCATGCGCACCACGGCCAGGCGCGAGGGCGGCGACTGGGTGCTGAACGGCACCAAGATGTGGATCACCAACGGCTCCGTCGCCGACGTGGCCGTGGTCTGGGCCAGGACCGGCGACGGCATCAGGGGCTTCCTCGTCCCGGCCGGCACCCGGGGCCTCACCGTCAACGACGTCAAGCACAAGGTCTCCCTCCGCGCGAGCGTGACCAGCGAGCTGGTGCTGGACGGCGTCCGGCTGCCCGCCGCGGCGATGCTCCCGGCGGCCCGCGGCCTGTCCGGGCCGCTGAGCTGCCTCAACGAGGCCCGGTTCGGCATCGTGTTCGGCGCCATGGGCGCGGCCCTCGACTGCCTGGAGACGGCCATCGCCTACGCCGGCGAGCGCCAGGTGTTCGCCCGGCCGCTCGCCTCCTACCAGCTCACCCAGGAGAAGCTCGCCGGCATGGCCGTCGAGCTGGGCAAGGGCCTGCTGCTCGCGCTGCATCTCGGCCGGCTGAAGGAGGCCGGCGCGCTCACCCCCGAGCAGGTGAGCGCCGGCAAGCTGAACAACGTGCGCGAGGCCCTGGAGATCGCCAGGACCTGCCGCACCCTGCTCGGCGCGAGCGGGATCACGCTGGAGTACCCGGTGATCCGGCACGCGGTGAACCTGGAGTCGGTGCTCACCTACGAGGGCACCTCGGAGATCCACACGCTGGTGCTGGGCCGGGCGCTGACCGGGATCCCCGCCTTCCACTGACGCCTCAGAACACCTGCCAGGTCTCCTCGGTGACCTGGCAGGGCCCGCCCCTGTGCACCCGCAGCCGCGCCGCGGGCAGGTCGAGCGCGATCGTGGCCAGCGTCTCCCACCGCTGGTCGATCGGCTGGCTCAGGTCGGGGTGAGCGCAGACGGGGGCGTGCTCGGGGCCGTGGCTCAGCATGGCCCTGGCCCGCCCGGTCGGGTCCTCGCCGCCCAGCTCCTCGACGTGCTCGCTGAGGTGCCGCAGCCGCTCGTAGGTGCTGGGCCGGTCGGTGGCGTGCCGCTCCCCCTCCGCGAGCGCCGCGTCGAGGAAGTGGTTGCAGTGCTGCAGGACGCCGTCAGGACCGTTGGGGATGACGGCGACCCCCGCCGGGGAGATCTCGATCGAGGCCGCGGCCCGCCCGGTGACGACGGTGATGACCGTGGAGGCCGAGACCGTGGCCGAGCGGGCGAGCGCGGCGGCCTCCTCGACCGTGGCGGCCTCGTCCAGGATGCGGCGCGCGATCAGGTGCACCGGCACGCCCAGCTCGGCGTGGTCGGAGCGGTGGCGCAGGATGTTGAAGTGCACGCCCAGCCCGGCCGTGCTCACCCCGATCTTGGCCAGCACCCCGGCCTCGGTGAACGTGCGCACCACGTGGCCGGGGAACGGCTCCAGCTCCCACAGCATGGGCGCCTCGCGCAGGTGGTCGTGCCAGTCCCAGGTCTGCACGGTGCGCGGCGCGGCCCCGCCGCCGGGCAGCACGACGGAGGTCGAGCACTCCCCCTCGCCGGTCGCCGCCACCGCCGCCAGGATCTCGGTGCGGGCGTTGACGGCGGCGACCTGCCAGGGCTCCAGGCCGGCGCCGGCGGCGATGCCGGCCAGCTCCTCGGCCAGCCGCGGCGACCAGGCGGCGCTGCGTTCCAGCGCCCGCTCGCCCCACGCCCGGACCTGCGGCGGGGACGCCCCGGCGGCGGCGAACAGGTCGCCGTAACCGGCCAGGTTGGCGGTGATGGCCGCGCGCCGGGCGGTGCCGAGCTCCTTGCCGCGGGCGCGGGGGTCGAGTTGGGTGGAGGCGAACGCGGGGAAGGTCATGAACGGTCCATCAGGTCGGCGAGCCCGGGGTTGTCGGCGGCGAACGCCTCGCGCACGCGCGCGTACCGCTCCGCGTCGAGGTCCTGGCTCAGCTTGAACATGCTCTGCTCGGTGCGTACCCGCACCCGGAAGGCCACTACCCCGGGCAGCAGCGCCCGGAACCTCTCCCTGGAGGCCGGCGTGGGCGTCCAGGCCGGGTCGCGCGGCGCCTCCAGGGCGGCGACCGTGCGCTCGACCACGTCGAGGGCGTCCTCGGCCAGCTCGACCCGGCCGGTGGCGTGCACCGCCGCGTAGTCCCAGGTGGGGACGGCCGGGTCGGTGGCGTACACGGTGGGCGAGACGTAGCCGTGCGGGCCCGAGAAGACCACCAGCACGTCGGGCGAGGACGCGAACGAGCGCCAGTGCGGGTTGGCGCGGGCCATGTGGCCGAGCAGCGTGCCGCCCTCGACGGCGTCCCCCTCCAGGATCACGGGGGCGTGCGTGGCCACGGGGACGCCGTCCACGGCGCTGACGACCAGCGCGAACGGGTTGCTCCTGACCAGCTCGGCGGCCTGCTCGGGGCGGGCCGCGGCGTACCGCGGGAAGACGTGCACGCCGCTACTCCGCCGCGCTCAGGATCGCGTCCCAGGCGACCTCGGAGGCGAGCGTGCCGAGGCCGGTGGGCTTGACGCCGGTGAGGTCCACCTCGTCGGTGGTCATCGCGAACAGCACGTCGCCGTCGGTCAGCGTGTGGAACGGCTGGATGCCGCGGTGCATGGAGCTGTGCACCTGCCTGCCGACCTGCAGCAGCTCGACGTCGCTCAGCCGGACGTTGGTCACCATGACCGTCAGCGTCGTGTTGCCCATCACCGAAGGGGACGGGTCGCCAACCGTCTCGGCGTAGTCGAGCCTCGGGTGCCGGCGCTCGCCCAGCTCACTGTGGTAGTTGCCGCGCACGACCGCGCCGGTCCGGTCCACGACCGCGCCCACGGCGTTGACCACGGTCGCGACCAGCACCTTGGCCTCGCCGAACACGCCGAACGCGGCGCCCTGCCCGGCGAACTCGGCCCGGCCGAACTCGACCTTGCCCGCGCTCGCGGTGCGGCCCGCGCCGCACCGGCCCACCGGGAAGGAGCCCGACACCGCGGCGCGCAGCGCGGCCCGGCCCAGCTCGGCGTCCGGGTAGACGGCCGTGTCGCGGGCCGAGAAGTCGTAGATGACCGCGCCGGAGACGAGCTGGAGGTCGTCCCAGCGGGTGCGGTTGTCACGGCGGGCCAGCAGCTCGTCGCTGACGCCGGCGGCCGCGGCCAGGCCGTACACCGAGCCGCCGGCCAGGCAGATCGCGTGGTTGAAGTCGTAGCCGCCGCTCAGGCCGACCGCGCCGCCGCGCGCGTCCACGGCGGTGCGCGCCCCGGCCGGGATGTGCACGACCGTGCAGCCCGTCGGGCCCTCGGCGTACTCGGCGGTGCCGACCAGCACGCCCGGCAGGTCGAAGGCGACCGCGCCGCGGCCCGGGCTGGGCTGCGGGCTGAGCGGCAGGTCCGCGTTGCGCGGCACGCCCGGCGCGAACGCCGACGGGCGGGCGGTTCTCGGCTCGATGGTCACAGGGCCTCCAGGAGCTGCTTGGAGTACGGGTGGGACGGCGCGGCGTAGAACGTCGCGGTGTCGGCGGTCTCGACGATCTCGCCGTGCCGCATGACGGCGATCCGGTCGGCGAGGTAGCGCACCGCGCCGAGGTCGTGGGAGATGAACAGGGCGCTGAAGCCGTACTCGGCCCGCAGGTCCTTGACCAGGTTGAGGATCTGCACCTGGACGGAGACGTCCAGCGCGCTCACGGCCTCGTCGAAGACGATGAAGCCGGGCCGGGTGACCAGGGCGCGGGCGATCGAGACGCGTTGGCGCTGGCCGCCCGACAGCTCGTGCGGGTAGCGGGCGGCGAACGACGCCTCCAGCCCGACGTGCTCCAGCATCTCGGCGACGGCGTCCCCGGCGGGACGGCCGAGCACGGTCAGCGGCTCGGCGACGCTCTGCCCGACCCGCAGGCGCGGGTTGAGCGACCAGTGCGGATGCTGCAGCACCGCCTGCATGCGCCCGGCCAGCTCGCGCCGCCGCCTCGGGAAGGGACGGCCGTCGAACCGCACCGTCCCGGCGCCCGGCCGTTGCAGGCCGAGCGCGACCCGGCCGGTGGTGGTCTTGCCCGAGCCGGACTCGCCGACCAGGCCGAGGATCTCGCCGGGGGCGACGGCCAGCGAGACGTGCCGCACGGCGTTCAGGTGCACGCGGCGCAGCGGCGAGCCGGCGGCGAAGGTGACGGTGACGTCGTCCAGTTCGAGGATCACGCGCCCACCTCCTGCGCGGCGCGCACGGCCGGCTCGGCGGCGCGGTGGCACAACACGTCCTGCTCGCGCACCCGCACGGGCGCGGGCCGCTCGTGCGCGCACCGCTCGACGGCGAACGCGCAGCGCGGCGCGAACGCGCAGCCCGGCGCGGGCCGCCGAGCACCGGCGGGCGGGCCCGGCACCGGCGCCAGCCGCACCCCGGGCGCCGCGGCCGCCGGGGACGAGCGGGCCAGCGCCGCCGTGTACGGGTGCGCGGGCCGGCCCAGCACCTCCCGGGCGGGCCCGCGCTCCACCACCCGGCCGCCGTACATGACGGCCACCCGGTCGCAGCGCCGCGCCACGGCCGGCAGGTCGTGGCTCAGCCACAGGATGCTCGTGCCCGCCTCGGCGGCCAGCGCGAAGACCACGTCGGACACCTCCTCCCGCACCTGGCTGTCCAGGGCGGCGGTCGGCTCGTCGGCGACCAGCAGCTCGGGCGAGCCGGCCATGGCCAGGGCGAGGGCCACGCGCTGCGCCATGCCGCCCGACAGCTGGTGCGGGTAGGAGCGCGCCACTCGCGGGTCGGCCAGCCGGACCCGGCCGAGGTGGAAGGCCGGGTCCCCGCCGCGCCCGAGCACCAGGCGGAGCTGCGCGCCGACGCGCTTGGTCGGGTCGAGCGAGGCGATCGGGTCCTGGAAGACGAACCCGAGGTGCCGCCTGCGGAGGTGCCGCAGCCGCTTGGCGGGCAGGTCGAACACCGGCTCCCCCGCCACCAGCACCTCCCCCTCGCCGCGCCGCGCGGACGGGGGCAGCAGCCGGCCGACGGCGGCGCCGAGCGTCGACTTGCCCGACCCGCTCTCGCCGACCAGCCCCAGCGTCTCCCCCTGCGCCAGGTCCAGGTCGGCGCCGTCGAGCGCGCGCGTCCCCGGATAGTCGATCACCAGGTTGCGCACGGTGAGCAGGCTCATGTCAAAGACCTCGCTTCGCGTGGTTCGAGGCGGTCGCGGAGGCCGTCGCCGACCACGTTGATGGCCAGGATGGCCGCCACGAGCACGACGCCGGGGCCGAGGATCAGCCAGGGCGCCGCGATCATGTACGTGCCGCCCTGCTGGATGAGCACGCCGAGCGACGCCTGCGGCGGTTGCACGCCGAAGCCGAGGAAGCTCAGCCCGCCCTCGACCGCGATGCCGACCGACAGCGCGTACGTGCCCTGCACGGCGACGGTGCCGGCCACGTTGGGCAGCACGTGCCGGGCCAGCACGCGGGGCAGCCGGGCGCCGCTGATGACGGCGGAGGTGACGTAGTCGCGCTGGGAGACGGCCGCGGCGGCGGCCCGGACCAGCCGGGTCATCAGCGGGATGGTGACCAGCACGATGGCGGCCAGGGCGGCCGTGCGGCCGGGGCCGAGCACGGCGGCGACCAGGATCGCCAGCACGATGGCCGGGAACGAGTACAGCACCTCCACCACGCGCATGACCAGCTCGTTGAGCCAGCCGCCGCGGTAGCCGGCGACGATGCCGAGGGTGACGCTGAGCGCGGCGGTGACGAGCACGGCCGCCGAGGACAGCAGCAGCGTCGTGCCGACGCCCTCCAGCACGCGGGGCAGCACCGAGCGGCCCAGGTTGTCGGTGCCGAGCCACCAGCCGGGGCCGGGCGGGCGCAGGCGCGGCCCGGCGATGGCGTCCGGGTCGCCGCCGAGCCCGGCGGCGCCGGCCAGCGCCAGCGCCGTGAGCAGCGCCAGGCAGGCGAGCCCGGCGACGGTCAGCCGGTCGAGTCTCCTCATGCCCGCCTCCCCGCCGTGACGCCGAGCCGGGGGTCGAGCACCCCGACGAGCAGGTCGATCAGCACGTTCATGACGATGAACACCCCCGCCGCGAGCAGCACCCCGGCCTGGACGACGGCGTAGTCGCGGCGGCCGACGGCCTGCACGACGTAGGACCCGACGCCGGGCAGGTTGAAGACGTGCTCCACGATGAGCGCGCCGCCCAGCAGGTACGCGATCGTGGTGCCGACCAGCGTGACCACCGGCGTGGCGGCGTTGCGCAGCACGTGGTGGCGGACGATCGCCCACGGCGGCTCGCCGCGCCCGACGGCGGCGGTCACGTACGGCTCGACCAGCACGTTCATGACGGCGTCGCGGGTCGTGCGGGCGGTGACCGAGACGGAGAAGACGGACAGGACGGCGGCGGGCAGGATAATCGTGGCCAGGTTCGCCGCCGGGTCCGCGCCGAACGGCACCCAACGGCCGACCTCCAGGCCGAGCGCGTACCGGGAGAAGACGAACACGACCAGGCTGCCGAGCACGAACTCCGGCACGCTCACGCCGAGGCCGCTGAGCAGCCGGCCGGCCGCGCCGCCGCCGCCCGGCCTGGCCCGGACGGCGGTGAGCACGCCGAGCGGCACCCCGGCGAGCACGCTGACCGCGACGGCGAGCAGGGTCAGCTCGGCGGTCACCGGCAGCCGGGCCAGCAGCTCGCCGCCGACCGGCGCGCGGCTGATCATGGAGACGCCGAGGTCGCCGCCCGCGACGGCGGCCAGCCAGTGCCCGTACTGGACGAACACCGGCTGGTCCAGCCCGTAGCGGGTGGCCAGCTCGGCCCTCTGCGCGGCCGTGGCGAACGGCCCGAGCACGGTCTCGGCGAAGCCGCCCGGCATCAGCCGCACCGCGGCGAAGATCAGCACCGAGACGCCGAGGAGCGTGACGGCCGAGCTGAGCGCCCGCCCGCACCACCACATCAGCAGGCGCATGGCTACCGCGACTTCTTCACGCGGGCGTCGGCGACCAGGCGCAGGACGTTGCCGTAGCCCTCGGTGGCGTAGAGGCTGGGGCTGAGCGCGTCGGCCCGGTAGGCGACGGTGGCCGGGCGGGTGACGAGCGGGATCATCTGGGCGTCCGTGTCGGCCTTGGCGCAGGCGGCGGTGAGGGCCTGGGCGCGGTTCCCGGTGCCGCTGTTGGCCGCGTCGATGAGCGCGTTCAGCTCCTTGTCGGGCCGCATGAAGCCGGCGTTGAAGCCGGCCGTCTCCGGGTTCCACCACTTGGCGACCATGCCGGGGTCGGCGTAGCCGGCGAACCAGGACAGGGCGGCGTCGAAGTCGGCGGGCGCCTTGCCGTACACCTTGCCCGACCAGCTGGCCTCGTCGAGCTGCTCGATCGTGACGGTGATGCCGGCCTGCTGGAGGTTCTGCTGGATGACCTGGGCGACGGCGGGGGCGGGCTCGGTGTTGAAGATGCTGAGCGTGAACGACAGGTTCTGCGCGCCCGCGTCGGCCAGCAGCTTCCTGGCGTCGTCCACGGTCCTGCCGGCCGACGGGAGGGCGGCGGGGTCGCAGGCGCCGGGCAGCCCGGCCGGGGTGATCGCGGTGGGCCGGCCCTTGCCGCCGAGCGCCACGTCGGCGATCTGCCGCTGGTCGAGCGCGATGGCGACGGCCTGGCGGACCCTGGGGTCGGCGAACTTCGAGCCGGCGGCCCGGGTGTTGAGCATCAGGTAGTAGAAGTCGGTGGTGGCCTGGGTGACGACCTTGACGTCCTCGGCGCCGGCCAGCATCGACCCGGAGTCGACGTTGCCGAGGGTGGCGAGGGCGGTGCCGCCGTTCTGCAGGGCGGCGATGCGGGCGGCCTCCTCGGGGGCGATCGTGACGGTGAGGGTGTCGGCGGCGGGCTTGCCCTCGGCCCAGTACCTGTCGTTGCGCCGGAAGGTCCAGGAGACGTCCTGGCGGTGGTCCTGCACGACGTACGGGCCGGTGCCGAGCAGCGTGGTGGCCGGGTCGAGGGACTTGTCGCCGATCTCCTTCATGGGCAGGACCGCGGCCGGCACGTTGGCGAGGGCGGCGAGGAACGGCGCGTACGGCTGCGCCAGCGTGACCTTGACGGCCGTGTCGCCGTCCTTGGTCACGGATTCGACCGGGCCGAGCTGGCCGCGCCACACCGACTTGGAGGCGAGCAGCCGCTTCAGGCTGCCGACGACGTCGTCGGCCGTCATCGCCCGGCCGTTGGAGAAGGTGACGCCGGGGCGCAGGTGGAAGACGTACTCGGTGGGGCTGGGGGTCTCCCACTTCTCGGCCAGCAGCGGCTGGACGCTGAAGTCGGGGCCGATGGTGACCAGCGTCTCGTACGACAGCGACAGGAGCTGCCAGGTGGAGGCGACGTCGGCGAGCTGCGGGTCGTAGCCGGTGGCGGCGCCGCTGTCGATGTGCACGCTCACGTTGAGCGCGCCGCCGGCGGGCAGCTTGTCGTCGGCGAGCGCGAGGTAGCCGGGGGCGACCGTCTCCTGGGCGGCGGGGGAGGCGGGCGCGGCGCCCGTCCCGTCGGTGGCGGCGCAGGCCGCGGCGAGCAGGGCGGCCGTGACGCCGCAGGCCAGGCGTATCGGACGCATGGGCCTCTTCTCCTCTAGTGGCAGGAACGTGCGGAGGCGCTCGGCGGGACGTCGAGCGTCGGGTTGCGGTCGAAGAAGCCGACCGGCTTGAGGACGAACCCGCACGTGTCGACCGGCATGATCGGCCAGTCCTCGGTGCGGGGGAAATGCGTCAGGCCGAACGTGTGCCACAGCACGATGTCCTGCCCGTCGAGGTCGCGGTCGGCCCGGGTGTAGGCGGGCAGGCCGGCGCCTCCGGGGTGCTGGTTGACCAGGTCGCCGGCGGGGTAGCGCTCGGCCGGGTGGTAGCGGGTGACCCACAGGTGCCGGGTCGCGAACTCGGCCCTGCCGTGGATGCTGGAGCCGGGCGCGGCCAGCAGGGTCGGCCTGCCCTCGGGGTGCAGGGCGTAGCCGACCGGGCGGCCGAGGCGGTTGAGCACGCCGGGGTTGACGACGTGCCAGGTGCGCTCGGCCTTGAGGTCGGCGTCGCGGACCGCCTCGCGCTCGGTGCGGAGGCGGGTGGCGACGCGGGTGAAGGCGTTGCCGTACGGGCTGTGCACGGTCTTCGCCTCGACCTCGTCCACGGCGTTGGCGACGCCGTCCACGGTCATGTCGAGGCGGGCGCTGAACAGGTGCTGGTGGTAGGGGGCGGCGAGGCCCGGCGCGACCTCGGAGCCGTAGGGGGCGGCGCGGTCGTCGTAGGCGCCGGTGAAGACGATGCCGGTGGCCTTGACCTCCAGCTCGATCGTGCCGTCCAGGTAGAGGTACCAGTAGAAGCCGTAGTCGTAGTTGCCGACGGTGACGAAGAAGGAGATGACCAGGCGGCGCTGGCGGCGGGTCTCGCGGGAGCCGTTGGCGGGGTCGGTGTGCTTCCACAGCACGCCGTAGTCCTCCTCGTGCATGCAGATCGCGTTGGTGATCACCTTGGGCAGACCGGCGCCGTCGGTGACGACGGCGTCGAAGTAGGTGATCTCGCCGAGGCAGTCGCAGCCGAGTTCGAGGGAGTTGGCCAGCTTGCCGAGCTGGTACTCGCCGGTGTCGAAGTAGTTCTGCCAGAAGCGGACGGGGCTCGGGTCGCCGTAGGGGACGACCATCTCGGCGACCGAGGCGCGGTAGACGACGGGGCGGACCCGGCCGCCGTCCTCGAAGCCGATCCGGTGCAGGGTGAGGCCCTCGCGCATGTCGTAGCCGAGGCGGAGGCTCCACTTCTCCCAGGTGACGAGCGGGCCGTCCACGGTGAAGCTGGGGCCGTCCGGCTGGGTGATGTGGATGGGCTTCTGGGTGGTGCGGTAGGGGCCGTGGCCGTAGTCGCCGGGCTCGGCGGGGACGGGCTGGGGGCCGGTGTCGACGATCTCCATGACCTCGGCCTTGACCAGGTCCACGTAGGCGACCAGGCCGTCCACCGGGTGCGCCCAGGGCAGGCTCGCGCGGGTCGGCATGAGGTGGGCCAGCACCCGGGCGACGCGGCGGCCGTGCTCCCGCGGCCGGGCGAAGTGGCCGGCGCTGAGCGCGGCCAGGTAGACCGACGCCGGGTCGTCGATGCCGCGCCTGGCGAGGGCGGCGGCCCAGCCGGCGTCCTCGCGCAGGACCTTCCTGACCAGGGCGTGCTCCTCGTCGAGCATCGGGACCTGGCCGTCGGTGAGCGGGTCGATCGGGGTGCGGGACTCGACCGCGCCGGCGGTGATCGAGACGGTCACCGCCTCGGCGGCCTCGGTGGACAGGTCCAGCAGGTAGGCGCGGGCGCGGCGGGCGGGCGGCGGGGCGCCGGGCTCCCAGACCAGGACCTCGTGCTTCGGCGGCTCCTCCAGGCCGAGGTAGGCGACCCGCACCGGCTCGGTCAGCAGGCCCTCCGCCATGAGGATCCGCCTGACCTCGTCGATCTCCCGCGCGGCGAGCGGGTCGAGGGGGTGGGGGTGCCGGCCGGTGGTGAGGTGCAACGTGTCCGCCCCTTTCTGCTGCCGGAACGTTCCGGCAATTGCGGGCTAACATAAAACCCGCAGGACGGACGGCACAAGACCTGGACGCCAGCTGAAACACATCGTTTACGGACGAGAGCCCGCGAGGGGGCGCTCATGAGGGCCGCTACCATTCGGGGCGTGCAAGCAGACGAGCCGGTCACCATCCTCACCGTCGCCCGTGAGGCGGGGGTGTCCAAGACGACCGCCTCCGACGCCCTGCGCGGCTCCGGGCGGGTCTCGGAGACCACCCGGGCGGCGGTCGCGCAGGTCGCCGAACGGCTCGGCTACGTCCCCAACGGCTCGGCCCGCCACCTGCGCAGGGCCAGCACCGGCACGATCGGGCTGCACGTCCCCGAGGTGCTGACCCGCTCGTCGTACTACATGTCGTTCGTGTTCGGCGTCGTCGAGCAGGCGGCGCGGCACGACTACGACGTCACGCTCATCACCTCCGGCCAGCGCCGCCCGCGTCCGCCCCGGGTGGACGGGCTCGTGCTCGGCGACCCGCTGGAGGGCGACCCGGTGGTGGAGCGCCTGATGGGGACCGGCTTGCCCACGGTCTCGTGCGAGCGCTTCCCCGGGCCGCGCCAGGCCGACGGCGTGGTCTGGTCGGAGCACGCGCCCATGCTGGCCCGGCTGCTCGACCACCTGCGCGGGGCGGGCGCGGCCCGGCCGGCGCTCATCGTGGCCGGCGACGAGAGCGACTGGGCGGCCAGCCTGCACCGGGGCTACCTCGACTGGTGCGCGGCGCGGGAGGTCGCGCCGCTCGTGCGGCGGGTGTCGTTCGACGCGACCGGCGACGAGGTGCGCGCGGCCGCCCGCGCCCTGCTCGGCGCCGGCCCCGGAACCCCGATGGACGCGCTGGTGTGCGCGCCCGCGGGCGCGGCGACGGAGGTCGCGCCGCTGCTGCGGGAGTCGGGCGCGGAGGTGCTGCTCGCCTCGTGCGTCGACAGCGCGGGCACCCGCCTCGCCGACCCGCCGATCACCGCCATCGACCTGCGGCCGAAGGAGGCCGGGGCGAGCTGCGCGGAGCTGCTGTTCGAGCTGCTGTCGGGGGCCGCGCCGGTGGGCACCGAGCGCCTGCACCCGATCGAGCTGGCCGTGCGCGCCTCCACGGCGAAGCCCCGGCCGGGGGCGGCCGGGGCGGGGGCGGGGCTCAGCTGAAGGTGACGTCGCTGCAGAAGTAGTAGGTCTGGTCCATGTGCGAGGCCTTCCAGATCGTGTAGACGACGTGGCGGCCGGTGCGCGAGCCCTTGCTGATGCCGTTGATCAGGTACGTGTCGCTGGGGGCGTACTTGCCGGTCTGCCGGATCAGCTCCAGGTCGCCCCAGCCGAGGGGCGTGGTCAGGGCGTTGTAGCCCTGGCGGGTGATGTAGACCCTGATGTAGTCCGCGCCGTGCCGGGCCTGGTCGGTCAGCCGGATGTCGAACGTGGCGGGCAGGCTCGTCGTCCTCCACGCGCCGGGGGTGTCCATGGAGCGGTAGCGGCCGCCCTGCGTCTGGCCGCCGCTGCAGAGCTGGCCGCTGGGGATGACGCCCTCGTGGTTGCCGCCGACGTTGTCGCGGTAGAGGCCGTTCCAGTTCCACATGGCGTTGGCGTTGTCCTGCCAGGCCTGCCAGCACATCGGGTCCTGCTGGGCCATGGCCGGGTTCTGGAAGTCGTTGCCCCAGCGCAGCCAGCAGCCGTAGTTGCGGGTGGCCGGGTCGACGACCGTGCCGTGCGCCGAGGCGGTCTCGGCCAGCGGCACGACGACGACCATCGCCATGGACGTCAGCAGGGCCAGGGCGCGCAGCGCCCAGCGGTTCCGTGCGGGTCGGGGCATAGTGCGGTCTCCGTGTTCCGGTCGGGGGTTGCCGGTGGGGAGGAGCGCTCCTGGTGCGGGACGGTATCTGACCGGAATCGCCGCGGCCAAGTGAGTGTCGTTGTCAGGACGGCAGAGAGGGGGGATGAGCAGGGGAAAGGGCTTTCCGGCAGGTGAAACTTTCACCGTGGTCGAGCGGTGACTCAGCGTGCGTGATTTTGGAGAAGTAGCATGTGAGCGAGGGCCGAGTTCTCGATACTGAGTGGGTGACCGCGATGGCGACGATCGAACCGGGCACGGAGCGCAGCACGGTACTTCCGGGCGCGCCCCCGTACACGGTCGACGACCTTCTCAAGTTCCCCGACGACGGGAACCGCTACGAGCTCTTCAACGGGAGCCTACTGGTGAGCCCAGCCCCCCTTCCCCTGCACCAGCGCATCTGCTTCCGGCTGCAGGTCATCCTCACCGACGCGGCGCCGCCGGAGCTGGAGCCCTTGGCGACGGTCAACCTGCGGGTGACCGACAGGGACTTCTACATCCCCGACCTCGTCGTCGTCCCCACGAACCTGGTGGAGAGCGTCGGGCTGATGTTCTCCCCCGAGCACATGCTCCTCGCCGTAGAGGTGGGCAGCCCGAGCACCAACGTCCGTGACCGCATCCTGAAGACCGAGGCGTACGCGGAGGCGGGCATTCCGCTCTACTGGCGGATCGAGCCGGACGAGGGCCCCGCGCTCTACGTGTACGAGCTCGACGGCGACTCCTACGACCCGCCCGCCGTGTTCAAGGCCGGCGCGGTCGCCACGCCGCCCGCGCCCTTCCCCGTGAGCTTCGACCCCGCCGAGCTGGTACGCCGCCGCTGACCTGGCCTCGGCCCTGCCGGTCCCCTCCCGCCGGGAGGACCGGGGCCAGGGGCTTCAGCGGGGGCCGGGGTCGGCGGCCAGCGAGGTGTAGATGGTCACCTCGTCGGGCTGGATGAGGCCGTCCTGGATGGCGCAGATCAGCAGCTTCTCCTTGGTGGGGGCGGGGCGGCCGGCGGCGGCGTACTTGACGCGGGCCCGGTCGATGTACTGGCGCACGGTGCGTTCCTTGATGCCCATCCGGGCCGCCACCGACGCCTTCGACATCGACTGGAACCAGAACAGCAGCGCCTCCCGCTCCTTGTCCGACAGCTGGGGCCGGTGGGGGCGCTCGTCGGTGGCGATGGCCTGGGCCATCGGGGGCGTGACGGTGGGCCGGTCGGCGGCCACCTCCATGATCGTCTCCAGGCACGACTCGCGCGTGGCGCGGCCCTTGCCGATGAACGCCGACGCCCCCGCGTCCAGGACGGCGCGCACCGTCTCCGGCTCCTCGTGCTCGGAGAAGACGATCACCCGCTGCCCGCCCTGGCACAGCTCGGCCACCCGGTCGACGACCATGGTGCCGTTGAGGTTGAGGTCGAGCAGCAGCACGTCGGCCTCGACGCCCTGCACCGCCTCGATGGTGGGCCCCTCGGCGACCAGCTCGACCGGGCTCGGTGGCGGGCCGAACCAGGAGCGCACGCCGTCCACCACGACCTGGTGGTCCTCCACCAGCGCGACCGTCACCGGCCCGGTGACGGGTTCTGCCAGATGCTGTTGACCCATACCTCCCCTCCCTGCCGCTGATAGGTGACGACCACGCCGCTCGGCTCGCGCACCGGGGCGGCGCTGACCGGCAGGTCGTCGTTGTCGGCCACGACGGCCACGCTCACCATCGTCGACATGGCCGACACCGTTACGCGGGCCCGCGTCCTGGCCCCGTCGAGCGCCCGGACCGGGGCCCGCAGCAGGTCCTCGCGCACGCCGTCGGGCAGGCAGGGCAGGTAGTCGCCGAACGGCGGCACCGTCACCATCACCTTGCGCCGCTCGGCCGCCTCGATGCGCTCGCGCAGCGCCGAGACCAGCTCGTCGGGGACGTCCTCGCGCTCGGTGATGAGCCGGCGCAGCCGCATCGCGCCGGCCGTGCAGCCGTCGCGCACCTGGGGGTCGCCGGGGTCGGCGCCGTCGGCGAGCTGTTGCAGCAGCTCCTCGGCGACGTCGCGGATGGCGGCGTACCTGCGCAGCCGGTCGGTGTGGATGCGCTGGGCCGACTCGCGGAGCGCGTCGTCGGCGGCGAGCCGGCGGGCCAGCAGGACGGCGTCCTCGGCGCGGGTGCGCAGCAGGTGGCAGCCCCACGTGTAGCCGAGCTGCATGGTGATGCCGCCGACGATGACCACGAGGTACTTGGAGATGGCGACGCGGTCGAGCATGCCGGTCAGGGCCATGGCGGCCAGCATGACGGCGGCGTTGGCGGCGAGGATCGCGATCAGCTCGCGGCGCCAGCGCGGCCGCCCCCACACGAGCATGACGCCGATCCAGCCGATCGAGCCCCACGCCCAGTCGCTGATGCCGAGCAGCTCGCGGGGCTCGATGGCGACGATGCCCATGACGTCCACGGCGAGCGTGACGACGGCCAGCTCGCGGATCCGGGCCGGGCCGCGCGACTCGCGGGCCAGCGAGCGGAGGGCGACGGCGAAGACGGCGGTGTAGACGAGCCAGGCGGCCACGTTCAGCCAGGGCAGGCGGTAGGCCGGCCAGCCGGTGAGCGTGACGGTCAGGTCGTAGCCGAGGTGCCAGACGGCCGCGATGACGGCGGCGCCGAGCGCGGTGTAGCGGGCGTAGCGCTGGGCCACCTGCTCGATCTCCTCGGTCATGGCCGCCACCACAGGCTGACGCGGGTGCCCTGGGCGCCGGAGGAGATCTGGGCGCCGCCGTTGGGCAGCGTGCGCATCATGTCGAGGATGGAGCCGCGCACCCCGAACCGGTCCGGCGGCAGGCGCTCCTGGTCGAAGCCGCGCCCGCTGTCGGCGATCTCCACGACGATCTCGCCGTCGCGCCGGGTGGAGACGACCTCGGCCTGCTGGACGCCGGCGTGCAGGGCGACGTTGGCCAGGGCCTCGGTGACGGCGCGGGCGAAGCGCTCGGCGACGTCGCCCGGCACGGTCTCGGGGGTGAGGTCGGTGCGCACGTCGAGGCCGGCGGCGCGGCCGGCGACCTCGTCGAGCAGGGCGTCGAGGGCGATCGGGGCGGAGTCGGCGCCGGGGGTGTCGCGCAGCTTCTCCAGCGCGGCGAGGTCGGTGCGGACCTGGGCGGCCAGCGTCGGCGAGGGCCGGTCGTAGGTGCCGAGGCCGACCATGGTGAGCGTGTGCAGCGCGGTCTCGTGGATGCTGCCGACCTGCTTGAGCTGGTCCTCGCGGCGCAGCCGCTCGACCATGAGGGCGATCTCGGCGCGCACGCTGCGCTCCAGGAAGGCGTCGGTCTTGGCGGACGAGCGGCGCAGCAGCGTCATCAGCATGACGATGGCGAGCAGCTGGACGAGGTGCACCCCGGTGGGGACGACGACGTCGTGGGCGGCGGAGGCGAGGCGCACGCCGGCCGCGAAGGCCGCCGCGACGGCCAGCCCGACCGCGACCGTGACGACCGGCCGCCAGGCCACTCCGGTCAGGATGATCGTCATCGTGACCAGCCCCGACACCCAGCTCGCGCCGCTGTCCAGCGACTCCTCGGCGACCAGGTGACGCTGCGCGAGGCACAGCGTGAGCGTGACGGCCACATCAGCGACCACCAGCCCGCGCGGCACCAGCTCCTTGCGCCACCACACCCGCGCGAAAAAGGCCGTCAGGGTGAGGTGAACGGCCAGCAACGGCACCAGCCAGGAAAGGGAGACCGGCTGGACGGCGCCGAAGGAGGCCGCGACGACGGCCACCGCGCCCACCGCGCTGCGCGCGCCCGCCGCGGTTCTGGCGGTGGCTTTCTCGAATTGCCGGGTCGCCGAGTCGTACCTGGTGGAGCGGGGGTGAGACATGAGCCGTCCGCACGCGCCGGGAGCACAGGACGGGTCTCACGATAACGCAGTTCCGGATGCGCAAAAAGAAAACAGAATGTGTTCTCCCGGATGACCGGTAAGGAATTTCCGGGCCGGTGGTCATGGGTCGCATGGCTGTTTTTCCCTTGGTTCGGTGCTGTGCGGTGTGCACCGCCCCTCCCCACCCTGACCGGGGCCGCCCCGCCGGACATGACGGTCGAACGGCCGTCATGCCGTCACCTGCGCATATCCGCCTATATAACGCTACGACGGCCGATCGGCCGTCAGCCGTCCGGGCACGCGGGGGCGTCTACTGGCGGTGCCCGAAAGGGCGGTGCCGCGAAGGCCGCGGCGGGAGGGGACCTCATGACGTTCTTCGTGATCTCGATCCTGATCGGATGTCTGTCGGTGATGACCGTGCAGGGCAGGCGCGGCAAGTGGCCGCCGGGCATGCCGGTGACCCGGCCGCGCCTGGTGGCGGTGGGGGGCACCTACGAGGGCACGCACGGCCGGCCGTCGGACGCGTACGTCGTCCAGGAGCGGCTGGTCGCGACGGCCGATGGCGGGGCGGGCGCGGAGCTGGGCCACGCGGCCGCGGCCCTCGCGCTGGCGGCCGTCGTCGCGGCGCGCCCGCAGCACGCCGGCACCCGCGAGCAGGACCTGGACGACTGCGCCCAGGCCGCGCACCGCGCGGTGCGCAACGCCGCCCTGCGCAACCCGGCCATGCCCGAGCTGACCAGCACGCTCGACCTCATCGTGCTGGACCCGGGCGAGAGCCCGCGCCTCCGCTTCGCGCACGTGGGCAACGGCGCGATCTGGCACTGCCCGCGCGGCGGCACGCCGGCGCCGCTCACCACCTCGCACTGCTTCGACGACGGGCCGCCGCTGCGCGCGCTCGGCCGGCCCACGGCGCTCAACGCCGAGGTCGGCACGGTGGCCGTCCGGCCGGGCGACCGGGTGGTGATCGTGACGGACGGCGTCGTGCGGGCCCTCGGCGCGCAGCGCCTGACGGAGCTGCTGGACGCGGCCGCCCCGCCGGTCGCCTGCCTGGACCGGCTCTACGACGAGCTGGCCGCGGTGGAGCCGAAGGACGACGCCACGGTGGTCATCGCCGACTTCGTGACCGTCTGACCCGGTGAACGCGAGAAGCTCTCACAGCCGGCGGCGCATCGCCTAGGATCTCGATCATGAGCGCAGCGTCGGGGATCAATCCGAACATCCCGCACTCGGCCCGCGTGTACGACTACTGGCTGGGCGGCAAGGACAACTTCGCCGCCGACCGCCGGGTCGCCGAGGAGACGATGGCCGCCGTCCCCGGCGTCCGCGAGAGCGCCAGGAACAACCGCGCCTTCCTCGGCCGCGCGGTGCGTCACCTCACCGCCCAGGGCGTGCGGCAGTTCCTCGACCTCGGGACCGGCATCCCGAGCCAGGGCAACACCCACGAGGTCGCCCAGGCGGAGGCTCCCGAGGCGCGGGTGGTGTACGTCGACAACGACCCCATCGTGATGACCCACGCCAGGGCGCTGCTGACCAGCACGGAGGAGGGGCGGACCGCGTACCTGGAGGCCGACGTGCGCGACCCGGCCGCCATCCTGGAGCACCCCGAGCTGCGCGAGATCATCGACTTCCGGCAGCCGGTCGCGCTCATGATGGTCGCGCTCCTCATGCACATCCCCGACTCCGACGACCCCGCCGGGCTGGTCAAGGCGTACGCCGACGCCCTCCCCCAGGGCGGCTGGCTGGTGCTCAGCCACCTCACGCTCGACCTCGCGCCGCCGCAGGTCGCCGCGGACTACCTGGCGGCGACCGGGCGGCAGGCGATGCGCCGCACCCCGCGCACCGGGGAGCAGATCGCCCGCTACTTCGACGGGTTCGAGCTGGTCGAGCCGGGGCTCGTCGCGGTCTCCGAGTGGCGCGACACCCCGCTCTTCCCCGACGAGATCCCCTGGATGTACGGCGGCGTGGGCCGCAAGCTCTGACCGATCCCGGTCCATCGGGCCTGATGCCAGGGACTTTGGTCCCTGACGCGGGGCAGCCGGCCCGCGGGAGGGTGATCCCATGCCCGCTGTCACCGCTGTCCCGGGAGCGTCCCGGTGATCGATCTCGGCGCGGCCGGCCACCGGTCGCCGGCCGCCGCCCTGGAACCCCCGTTCGCCTCCGTCGCCCGCGTGTGCGCGATCGTGGGCGCCGCCGTCGCGGCGCCGTCCGTGCACAACACCCAGCCGTGGCGCTTCCACTGCGCCGACGACACGACGATGGAGCTGTACGCCGACCTCGACCGGCTGCTGACCGCCACCGACCCCATGGGCCGCGGCCTCGGCATCAGCTGCGGCGCCGCCCTGCTCAACCTGCGGCTGGCCGTCCGCGCCACCGGGCACGACGCCCACGTGCGCCTGCTGCCCCGGCCGGCGGACCGCCCCGACCTGCTGGCCACCGTGCACGCCGTGCCCGGCGCGCCGCCGGACCCGGACGAGCGGCTGCTGCACGAGATGATCCCGCACCGGCGCACCAACCGCTTCCCCTTCGACGGCCGGCCGGTCGCGCGCGAGGTCATGGTCGGCCTGGTGCACGCCGCGCACGCCGAGGGCGCCACGCTGGTGCCGGTGGCGGGCCGGACCGCGCGCCGGGTGCTCGACCTGGTCGCCATGGCCGACGACACGTTGTCCGACGACCCGGCGTACCGGGCGGAGCTGGCCGCCTGGACCGGCACGGACGCCCGTGCCGCCTGGACCGGCACGGACGCCCGCCCCGACGGGGTGCCGGAGCACGCCTTCGGCCCGCGGCCCCGCGACGGCCGGGTGCCGATGCGCGACTTCGCGCCGGGCCGCCGCCAGGCCGAAGCGGACTTCGAGGCGGAGCCGCAGCTCGCCGCCCTGTTCACCCGCGGCGACGGGCCGCGCGACTGGCTGCGGGCCGGGCAGGCGCTCCAGCGGGTGCTGCTCACGGCCACCGCGAAGGGCGTGGCGGCCTCGCTGTTCAGCCAGCCGCTCGACCTGCGCCCCGCGCAGCACCGCGGCGACGTGACCGGGCCCTTCGGGCACGTGCAGATGCTGATCAGGCTCGGGTACGGCCCGCCGGTCCCGCGCGTCCCCCGCCGTCCCGTCCCCGACGTGCTCGACGGCCGGGAGGCCCCCGGTGCCTGACGCGGACCGCGCCGCGGCCTGGCCCGCGCTGATCCAGGGCGGGATGGGGGTCGGCGTGTCCGGCTGGCGGCTGGCCCGCGCGGTGGCCGCCACGGGGCAGCTCGGCGTGGTGTCCGGCACCGCGCTGGACGTCACCCTGGCCAGGCGGCTGCAGCGCGGCGACCCCGGTGGCCACCTGCGCCGCGCCCTGGCCCGCTTCCCGGTGCCCGAGGTCGCCGAGCGCGTGCTCGGCCGCTACTTCGTGCCCGGCGGCACCGGCGAGGGCGTGCCGTACCGGCCCGTGCCCCGGCTCGGGCTGCGCGCGCACCGGGCGCGCGACGAGCTGGCGGTGGTGGCCAACTTCGCCGAGGTGTTCCTCGCCAAGGAGGGCCACGACGGCCCGGTCGGCGTCAACTACCTGGAGAAGATCCAGCTCGCCACCCCCGCCGCCGCCTACGGCGCGCTGCTGGCCGGGGTGGACTACGTGCTGGTGGGCGCCGGCATCCCGGCCGAGCTGCCGCGCCTGCTCGACGACCTGGCCGGGCACCGTCCCGCGCGGATCTCGGTCGCGGTGTCCGGCGGCGAGGGCCACACCGCCGGGCTCGACCCGGTCGCGCTGCTGGGCCGCCGCCTGACGCCGCTCCCCCGGCCGCGGCTGCTGGCCATCGTGTCCTCGCACGTGCTGGCCGCGTACCTGGCCCGCTCCCCCGCGACCCGGCCGGACGGGTTCGTCGTCGAGACGCCGGTGGCGGGCGGGCACAGCGCGCCGCCGCGCGGCCGGCCGGTGCTGGACGCGGCGGGCGAGCCCGTGTACGGGCCGCGCGACGAGCCCGACCTGGGCAAGCTCGCCGCGCTCGGGCTGCCGTTCTGGCTGGCGGGCGGCTACGGCACGCCCGGCGGGCTGGAGCGGGCCCGGGCGGCCGGCGCGCAGGGCGTCCAGGTGGGCTCGGCGTTCGCGTTGTGCCGGGAGTCCGGGCTGGACCCGCGGCTGCGGCGCGGGCTGCGCGAGCGGGCCGCCGCCGGCGGGCTGCGGGTGCGCAACGACCCGCGGGCCTCGCCGACCGGGTTCCCGTTCAAGGTGGCCGAGGTGCCGGGGACGTTGTCGGAGGACGCCGTCTACCGGGAGCGGCCCCGCCTGTGCGACCTCGGCTACCTGCGCACGCCGTACCAGCGGGCGGACGGCTCGGTCGGCTACCGCTGCCCCGCCGAGCCGGTCGACGTCCTCGTGCGCAAGGGCCGGCCCGCCGAGGAGGCCGAGGAGCGGCGCTGCCTGTGCAACGGCCTGCTCGCCGCCGTAGGGCTCGGCCAGCACCGCGCGGACGGCTACGCCGAGCCGCCGCTGCTCACCCTCGGCCAGGACGCGGCCTTCCTCGACGGCCTGCCCGACGACCACTGCGCCGCCGACGTCGTGGCCCGCATCCTGCTGGGCGCGCGCGTCTGACGCACCACCCCCATCTTGAGATCCTTCTATGGAGAACGACATGACGAACGCACCGGCCGTCACCGGCGGCCGCACGCCCGCGGTGATGCTCGGCCTGGCGACCCTGGGGTTCGCGCTGAACTTCTGGGCCTGGGCGCTGCTCAGCCCGCTGGGCCCGCGTTTCAAGGAGCTGCTGGGGTTGTCGGCGGCGCAGCAGGCGCTGCTGGTGGCCGTGCCGGTCATCGTCGGCTCGCTCGGCCGCATCCCGGTCGGCGCGCTGACCGACCGGTTCGGCGGGCGGGTGATGTTCCCGCTGATCTCGGCGGCCACCATCGTCCCGGTGCTGTTCATCGGGCTGGCCGGGCAGACCTCGCTGGCGGCGCTGCTGGCCGGCGGGTTCTTCCTGGGCATCGGGGGGACGGCCTTCGCGGTCGGCGTGCCGTTCGTCAACGCCTGGTTCCCGCCGCACCGGCGCGGCCTCGCGGTCGGCGTGTTCGGCGCGGGCATGGGCGGCACCGCGATCAGTGCGCTGACCACCGTGCCGCTCGTCCGGGCGGGCGGGCCCGAGCTGCCCTTTCTCATCACCGCCGGCGTGCTGGCGGGCTACGCCGTGCTCGCCTGGCTCGTGCTGCGCGACGCCCCCGGGCGGGCCGTCGCGGCGCAGCCGCTCCTGGCCCGCATGGCGGCCACCCTGAAGCTGCCCGTCACGTGGCAGGCGTGCGTGCTGTACGCGCTCGCCTTCGGCGGCTACGTCGCCTTCTCCGTCTACCTGCCCGCCTACCTCCAGACCGGCTACGGCCTGGAGCAGGCCGACGCCGCCAACCGCATGGCCGGGTTCGTGGTGCTGGCCGTGCTCATGCGGCCGGTCGGCGGCTGGCTGTCCGACCGGGTGGGGCCGGTGCCGGTGCTGGCCGCCGTGTTCGCGGTGCTCACCGTCATGGCGGGCGTGCAGGCGCTGACCCCGGCGCTGATGCCGGTCGGGACCATCGCGTTCCTGACCATGGCCGCCGCGCTCGGCGCGGGCAGCGGGGCGACGTTCGCGCTGGTCGCGCAGGTCGCCCCGGCCGACAAGGTGGGCTCGGTCACCGGGCTGGTCGGCGCGGCGGGCGGGCTCGGCGGGTTCGTCCCGCCGCTGCTCATGGGCTTCGTGTACGGGCAGACCGGCTCGTACGGGCCGGGCCTGGCGCTGCTGGCCGGCACCGCCGTCCTCATCCTGCTGCTGACCGCCACCAAGGTCCGGGCCCTGGCCGCGCGGGGCGCGGGCGCGCTGGTGCCGGGACGGCGATGACCAGCGGGCCTCGCGGACCGGCCTGCGGCTGGCCGCGCCCGGCCTGGCCGTGGCGGTCGCCGGCACCGCGGCCGGCTACGACCACCGGCGACGCCGGCGGCGCGCAGGTGCTGGACCTGGCCCCCGCGCAGGGCGGCTTCGCCGAGCTGGTGTTCCCCGGGCCGGGGCGCTACCCGGTCGTCGACCACGCGATGCGGCGGGCGGAGGCGGGCGCGCACGGCGTGTTCGAGGTGACCGCGCGCTGAGCTGCCGGGGGGACCCGAAGGGCGGCGAGTCCGGGGATGGGCTTTCACGACTCGCCGCCCGTCTGGGTGCAGGCCCCGCGCCGATCGCCGCCGGCCGGGCGGCTCTCGGGGGGCTCGTCCCTCACGCTAGATCACCGGGCGGGGCCGCCGGCCGGGTCCTTCGGCCCTGATCACCCGGCCGAAGGTCCCCGCTAGCCGGACACCGCCGTCGGCGTGATGCGGTCCCAGGCGGCCAGCGGCAGCATGATGACCGAGGCCGGGAAGAGCCCGTGCTCCTCGTGGTCGATGTGCTGGTGCAGCCGGTCCAGGGCGTCCAGGACGGCGGGCCAGTCGGGGGCCGCCCGGTCCACCGTGCCGAGCACGCCGTGGATGCCGGTGTGCTCGTCGCACAGGCGCTCCACCTCGCCCGCCAGCGTGCCCTCGGCGCGCAGCTCGGCGAACAGCCCGCCCTCCTCGGCGGCGGTGTGCGGGACCAGCCGGCCGAACAGCTCCTCCAGCAGGGCCAGGGCCTCGGCCTCGCGCCCGGCCCTGATGGCCCTGCGCAGCTCGCCGGCGCACTCCTCGATGTCCCAGTGTTCGGCGGACAGGCGGCCGATGAGCGGGAACTCCCGGCAGCCGCAGTAGTTGCACATGATCGTGTCCTTCCGGCCAAGACGAGCGTCATCTCTCGCCCTCACCTTCGGGGACCGGCGGCCGGATGATCAGGGCCGAAGGTCACCGGTGCCACGGTCGTCCGTCACGAGTGCGGCGCCGGGGCGAACGCCCCGGACCAAAGCCCCGCACCACGGGACTTCCGCCCCTGGGGCCGCCCCGCTGACCTGCGATGGCATGGCGGAGGGAAGGAAAGGAGCATCCCATGATGCGGATCAGCGTGCGGGACGTCATGACCACCCGGGTGGCCTCGGTCGCGGCGGGCACCCCGTTCAAGGACGTGGCCGGCGTCCTGGTGAGCCGGGAGGTCAGCGCGGTGCCCGTGCTGGACGGGGAGCGGCGGGTGGTCGGCGTGGTGTCCGAGGCGGACCTGCTGCGCAAGGAGGAGTTCCGGGAGCTCTACTACGGCGAGGGCTACCGGCCGCGGCTGCGGGCCCGGCTGCGCCGCCGGCTGACCGGGCGCGGTGAGGACGGGCGGCGCAAGGCGGCGGGCGCGACCGCGGCCGAGCTGATGTCGTCGCCGCCGGTCACGATCGGCCCGGACGCCTCCACGGTGACCGCCGCCCAGCTCATGGACGCGCGCGGGGTCAAGAGGCTCGTCGTGGTGGACGAGGACGGGCGGCTGCTGGGCGTGGTGAGCCGGCGCGACCTGCTGAAGGCGTACACGCGTGACGACGCCGAGCTGAAGCGCTGGGTGGAGGAGGCCATCCCCGAGCAGGCCCGCTGGACCGACCGGCGCGGCATCGTGGTCGAGGTGCGGGACGGCATCGTGACGCTGTCCGGGCACACCGCGACGCGCACCGAGGCGGCGGCGGCCGTGCACCTGGCCAAGGGGCTCGGCGGCGTCGTGGACGTGCGCCAGTCGCTGGTGTGGGACGAGCGCGACCCGGCGCGCCACACCTGAGGTGAAGGGGCCGGCCGGTCAGACGGCCGCCAGCCCCTCCTCGCGGAACTGGCCGCGGACCCGCTCCAGCAGCGCCTCGCCGGGCGGGTCCACGTGCGCCAGCGGGAAGGTCAGGCCGAGGCGTTCGTACTTGCCGGTCGCCATCCGGTGGAAGGGCAGCACGTCCACCCGCTCCACGTTGCCCAGCCCGGCGGCGAAGCGGGCCAGCCCGGCCACGTTGTCCGCGGCGTCGGTCAGCCCCGGCACCAGCACGAACCGCACCCACACCGGGCGTCCCAGCTCCGCCAGCCGCCGCGCGAAGCGCAGCGTCGGCTCCACCGGCCCGCGGGTGACCCGGCGGTAGGTCGCCGGGTCCCACGACTTCAGGTCGAGCAGGACGAGGTCGGTGTCGGCCAGCATCTCGTCGGTGGCGCGGACGCCGAGCAGCCCCGAGGTGTCCAGGGCGGTGTGCAGGCCGCCCGCGTGGCAGCGGCTCAGCAGCTCGGCGGTGAAGCGGGGCTGGAGCAGCGGCTCGCCGCCGCTGATCGTGACCCCGCCGCCCGCGACCGCGATGAAGCGGCGGTACTTCCCGATCTCGGTCATCACCTCGTCGGCGCGCACCGTGCGGCCGTCGCGCATCCGCCAGGTCTCCGGGTTCTGGCAGTACCGGCAGCGCAGCGGGCAGCCGCAGGTGAACACCACGAAACGGGTGCCGGGGCCGTCCACGCCGACCGACAGGTCCCACGAGCTGATGACGCCGTCCATGGCTCAGAGCGCTCCGTGGAAGGTGCGGCTGACGATGTCGCGCTGCTGGTCGGGCGTGAGGCGGACGAAGTTGACCGCGTACCCCGAGACCCGGACCGTGAGCTGCGGGTACCGCTCCGGGTGCGCCATCGCGTCCAGCAGCACCTCGCGGGTGAGCACGTTGACGTTCATGTGGAAGCCGCCGGCGTCGAAGTAGCCGTCGAGCACCCCGGCGAGGTCGCGCACCCGCTCCTCCGGCGTGCGGCCGAGGCCGTCCGGGGTGACCGTGCTGGTCAGCGAGATGCCATCCTGCGCGGCGTCGAACGGCAGCTTGGCCACCGACAGGGCCGAGGCCACCAGGCCGTGCCGGTCGCGGCCGTGCATCGGGTTCGCGCCGGGCGCGAACGGCTCGCCGGCGCGGCGGCCGTCGGGCGTGTTGCCGGTGTGCTCGCCGTAGACGACGTTGGAGGTGATCGTGAGCACGGACTGGGTGTGCTCGGCGCCCCGGTGCGCGGGGTGGCGGCGCACCTTCTCCATGAACGAGCGCACCAGCTCGACGGCGATGCCGTCGGCCCGGTCGTCGTTGTTGCCGTACGCCGGGTAGTCGCCCTCGACCTCGTAGTCCACGGCCAGGCCGGTCTCGTCCCTGATGACCCGGACGCGGGCGTGCCGGATCGCCGAGAGGCTGTCGGCGGTGACCGACAGGCCGGCGATGCCGCAGGCCAGCGTGCGCTTGACCGGGTAGTCGTGCAGGGCCATCTCCAGGCGCTCGTAGGCGTACTTGTCGTGCATGTAGTGGATGACGTTGAGCGCGTTCACGTACGTCTCGGCCAGCCAGTCCATCATCCGGTCGAGGGCCTTCACGGTCTCGTCGTAGTCGAGGTACTCGCCGCTCAGCGGCGGCAGCTCCGGGCCGACCTGGACGCCGGTCAGCTCGTCGCGTCCGCCGTTGATCGCGTACAGGAGGGTCTTGGCGAGGTTGACCCGCGCGCCGAAGAACTGCATCTGGCGGCCCACCGGGGCGGCCGAGACGCAGCAGGCGATGGCGGTGTCGTCGCCCATCAGCGGGCGCACCAGCTCGTCGCTCTCGTACTGGAGGGCGCTCGTCTCGATGGACAGCTCCGCGCAGAACCGCTTGAACGGCTCGGGCAGGCGCGGCGACCACAGGACGGTCAGGTTCGGCTCCGGGGCGGGGCCGAGGTCGCGCAGCGTCTGCAGGTAGCGGAAGCTGGTGCGGGTCACCAGGGGACGGCCGTCGGCGCCGATGCCGCCGATCGACTCGGTCACCCAGGTCGGGTCGCCGGAGAAGAGCCGGTCGTACTCCGGGGTGCGCAGGAAGCGGACGATCCGCAGCTTGATCACGAAGTCGTCCACCAGCTCCTGGGCGCGTTCCTCGGTGATCAGGCCCGCCGCCAGGTCACGCTCCAGGTAGACGTCCACGAACGTGGAGGTGCGGCCCAGCGACATGGCGGCGCCGTTCTGCTCCTTGATCGCGGCCAGGTAGGCGAGGTAGAGCCACTGGATCGCCTCGTGCGCGGTGGCGGCCGGGCGGGAGACGTCGTGGCCGTAGGAGGCGGCCATGACCTTCAGCTCGTGCAGCGCGCTCATCTGCTCCGACAGCTCCTCGCGGTCGCGGATCACCTCGTCGGTGGCCGGCTCGCCGTCCAGGGAGCGCAGCTCGGCCCGCTTGGCCTGGAGGAGCCGGTCCACGCCGTAGAGCGGGACGCGGCGGTAGTCGCCGATGATGCGGCCGCGGCCGTAGGCGTCGGGCAGGCCGGTGATGATGTGCGCCCGGCGGGCGGCCAGGATCTCCGGCGTGTAGGCGTCGAAGACGCCGTCGTTGTGGGTCTTGCGGTAGCGGGTGAAGATCTCCTTCACCCGGGGGTCGAGCTCGTGGCCGTAGGCGGCCAGGCCGTTCTCGACCATGCGCAGGCCGCCCGCCGGCATGATGGCGCGGCGGAGCGGGGCGTCGGTCTGCAGGCCGACGATGAGCTCACGGTCGCGGTCGATGTAGCC
Source organism: Actinomadura luzonensis (assembly GCF_022664455.2). Classification (NCBI taxonomy): domain Bacteria; kingdom Bacillati; phylum Actinomycetota; class Actinomycetes; order Streptosporangiales; family Thermomonosporaceae; genus Actinomadura; species Actinomadura luzonensis. Next base: position 2,316,155 of record NZ_JAKRKC020000002.1, on the reverse strand, counting down.
GGGCCGGTGGGAGGTGATCGTGGACGGGGTCGTGGTGTCGACGTCGAGGATCCCGCGCCGGCGCTCCTCCGGGAACAGGGCCGAGACCTTGGCCCACACCGCCCGGGTGCGCTCGGTCGGTCCCGCCAGGAAGGCGCCGTCGCCCTCGTACGGGGTGTAGTTGTCCTGGATGAACGCCCGCACGTCAATGGCGTGCCGCCACTGCGTGCCGCGGAATCCCCGCCAGGCCTCGCGCTCGACCTCCGTGGCCGTCATCATGCCCCCTTGACGTAGTGGTCTATACCACTACTGTCGCCCGGGGACAGGCGGGACACTGCGGGCGAAGGTCCCCAACCCCGGTGACCAACGACCCCGCCGCGCCGCGGAGCCGGCAGGCGGGATGGGCACGTTCGGGCGGTGATCCGTTTAAGGTTCACCTTGTGATCGCATCTGTGGACGGGACGGCGGAGTGAGCACGACGGCCGGGACCGATCAGGCCACGCGGACGGAACGGCCGGCGAAGCGGCGGCGGCGCAGGCGGTGGATGTCCTGGACGATCGTCACGCTGCTGGGCCTGTGGGCCCTGGTCAGGGCCGGCGGATGGGAGCAGGGTTCGTTCCCGGCCCAGCTCATGACCGTGACGCCCTACGGGGCGGTGCTCGCCGGGCTCACGGCGTTGCTGCTGGTCCGGCGCAACCGCCCGGCGGCGCTGGTGGCCGCGACGGCCTGCGTGGTGCTGGCCGCCTGCGTGGCGCCGCGGCTGACCGCCGAGGAGCAGCCGGCGGCGGCCGGCCCGGCGCTGCGGGTGCTGACGCTGAACCTGTTCGGCCGGGCCGACGCGCGGGCCGTGGTCGACCTGGTGCGGCGCGACAACGTGGACGTCTTCACCGCCCTGGAGCTGCGTCCCGAGACGGCCGGGCGGCTGGACGAGGCCGGGCTGAAGGAGCTGCTGCCGTACCGGGTGCTCCATGACGCCCCGGGCGCGACCGGCAGCGGCGTCTACTCCCGGCACCCGGTGACCGAGCTGAAGGGCCTGTTCACGCCGGTCGGCCACAACATGCCGGCCGCCGCCCTGACTCTGCCCGGCGGCGACGCGGTGGAGGTCGTGGCCGTGCATCCCAACCCGCCGCTGGCCGCATGGCCGACGACTGGGACACCGCCCTCGGCTCGCTGCCCCCGCCCACCCCCAGCGGCGCGGTGCGGGTGCTGGCGGGCGACTTCAACGCGAGCCTCGACCACCGCGCCTTCCGCGAGCTGCTGGAGCGCGGTTACGTGGACGCCGCCGCCCAGGCGGGCAAGGGCCTGGTGCCGACCTGGCCGAACTTCCGGCCGGTGCCGCCGATCATCGCGATCGACCATGTGCTGGCCGACGAGCGGGTGGCGGTGAACGAGGTGGAGTTCGCCGACGTGCCGGGCACCGACCACCGGGCCGTGTTCGCCGAGCTGAGGCTTCCTTGATGTCACCAAAAGGTTAGCTCGAATACCTGTTCGAATGTGAGATCGTCGCTCGGGGGCCCGTCCGACACCGAGGGGAATCATCCATGCCCGTACGACGATTAACCGCTGCCCTGCTGACCGCCGCGCTCATGCTCGCCCTGACCGCCGTGCCCGCACACGCGGGCGGGCCGACGCTGGTCGTGCGCTGGAACCAGGCGATGCTGACGGCGGTGCGCACCGGCACGCTCGGGCCGCCGCTGGTGGCCAGGGCGCTGGCGATCGTGCACACCTGCGCCTACGACGCCTGGGCGGCCTATGACGCCGTGGCCGTCGGCACCCGGCTCGGCGGGTCGCTGCGCCGCCCGGCTGCCGAGCGCACCCAGGCGAACAAGGCCGAGGCGATCAGCTACGCCGCCCACCTGGCGGCGGCCGACCTCTATCCGGCGCAGCGGGCGACGTTCGACGCCCTGATGGCCGACCTCGGCTACGACCCGGCCGCCCCGGCGAGCCAGGCGGCGCAGACCGGCCTGGCCGCCTGCCGCGCCGTGCTCGACCAGCGCCACGCCGACGGCTCCAACCAGCTCGGCGGGTACGCCGACACCACGGGCTACGCGCCGGCCAACGCGCCCGTGGTCGTGTCCGAGCCGCTGACGACGCTGGCCCAGCCGGGGCGGTGGGCGCCGCTGACCTACCGCAACGCGGCGGGCGCCCTGGTCACGCCGCCGTTCCTGGCCCCGCACTGGGGTCAGGTGGCCTCCTTCGGCGGGTCGGCGCGGGCGCTGGCCGACGCCGTTCCCGCGCCCGTGCCGTACGGGTCGGCGGGCTGGCAGACGCAGGCCGCCGAGATCGTGGCCCTCACGGCCGCCCTCGACGACCGGCAGAAGGCCATCGCCGAGTACTGGGCCGACGGGCCGGCCAGCGAGACGCCGCCCGGCCACTGGTGCCTGTTCGCGCAGCAGGTCTCGGCGCGCGACCGGCACGGCCTCGACCAGGACGTCAAGCTGTTCTTCGCGCTGACCAACGCCGTCATGGACGCCGGCATCGCCTCGTGGGAGGTCAAGCGCGACCACGACACCGGGCGGCCGATCACCGCGATCCGCGACCTGTACCGGGGGTCCACGGTCCCGACGTGGGGCGGGCGGAGCGTGGACGGGGCGTCGTGGGTGCCGTACCAGCCCTCGACGTTCCCGACGCCGCCGTTCGCCGAGTACGTCTCGGGGCACAGCACGTTCAGCGCGGCCTCGGCCGAGGTGCTCAAGCGCTTCACCGGCACCGACGCGTTCGGCGGGCAGGCGGTCGTCGCGGCCGGGTCGTCCAAGGTGGAGCCCTGGGTGACGCCGGCGCAGGACGTGACGCTGCGGTGGCGGACCTACAGCGAGGCCGCCGACCAGGCGGGGCTGTCGCGGCGCTACGGCGGCATCCACTTCAAGGCCGGCGACCTGCAGGGGCGCGCGCTCGGGCGCGCGGTCGGCGAGGCGGCCTGGAACCGCGCCACCGCCTACTGGACCGGCCGCGGCTGACCTGGTGACGCTTGACCGGCCGCGGGCAGGCGCGCCCCGCCCCCCATAGACAGGCGCGCCCGCCCCGGCCGGAGCGGACCGCCCCCGCGACGGGGGCGGCGTTCTCCTCAAGGACGGCGCCCGCCCCCCTGCACGGGAGCGGGCGCCGTCGCGCGGCTGGGGGAAGCGGTCAGGCCACGTTCTCCTCCGCCTCGCGCTCCAGCGTCCCGAGGTCGAAAGCGCCCGACTTGACCGCCGTGGTGAACGCCTCCCAGTCGCGCCGGGGCACCTCGAACACCGTCTCGGGGTGGTCGGCGTGCACCAGCTCCACGTGGTCGTTGATCCGCTTGGCCGCGACGCGGCCGGCGTCATGAGTCATGCCGCATTCCTTCTTCCGTGAACACTGCGGAGGTTCCGCCCCGGCTCCCCGTTCGCAGGGGAGCCGGGGCGGTTGCGGGAAGCCTCCCATTCCGTGCGGGCCGCGGCCAGCGGTTCCGTCGGCACTTAGGGTGACAAATCCACCACCTGGAGTGCCTCTCTTTCCCCCCTGGGAGCAAGATTTTCGCGGACGGGACCGAGTCAGGCCGTTGTAAGGGACTTTCAAGTCGGAAGTTAGCGAAGCTCCCTAATCTCGCGGATCGTCCCTGCCGTCGAACTCTGGGGGTCCCGGTAACCAGCACCAACGGGTGGAGCGAACTGATCATCGGCTCCACGCCTCGGCTGCACGTCTCGCTCTCTTCCAGTCTGACCGCCGTCGCCATGGTCACCGACGCGCTCGCCGGCCGCCGCCGCGGCCTGCCGGAGCACTGGCGGCGGACGCTCAGCTCACGCGCCGGGCGCTTCGGCCACGAGGCCGCGCGGCCCCTGGGCGCGCCCGGCCGCTCGATCGCCCCCGACCTCGTCGTCCCGCTGCCCCCCACCGCCGGGGACGTCGGCGTGCGGGACCAGCTCATCGCGCTGCGCGACACCCCGCCCGGCGCCCTGCTCGCGGACCTGGAGCGCACGTTCGGCGCCGGCCCGCCGCCGCCCCACTGGCAGGAGGCCGCCCGGCGGCCGGGACGCTGGCTGCACGGCTACGCCGGCGCGCTGGCCGCCGCGTGGGAGGCCGCCGAGCCGGTGTGGCGGCGCGCCCGGCCGCTGCTCGGCAAGGAGGTGGAACGGGTGGGCGTGGCCGCCGTCCGCGGCACGCCGGAGCTGCTGCTCGCCTCGCTCAGCGGCCGGGTCAGGCCGCACCCGGGCGGACGCGGGCTGCTGATCGCCGACCCGGAGCCGCGCACGTACGAGCTGGGCGAGCGCCCGATCGTGCTGGTGCCCATGCTGGCCGGCCGGGACGCCCTGATCCTGGGGCTGGACGGGCCGGAGGCGGTGTGGATCGCGTACCCGGTGCCCGGCGCGGAGACGTTGTGGCGCCGTCCCGACACCGAGGCGCCGGACGAGCTGTCGGCGCTGATCGGGCCGGTGCGCGCGGAGCTGCTGCACGCGCTGGAGCAGCCGATGACGATGTCGACGCTCGCCGCCGGGCTGAACATCGCGCCGAGCGGGCTGACCTACCACTGCGACCGGTTGTGCGCCGGGCGGCTCATCACCCGCGAGCGGCGGGGCCGCGAGGTGTGGATCGCCCGCACGGACCGCGCGGAGGAGCTGCTGGAGCTGTTCCGGCAGTGACCCCGAGGGGGACGCCGGGCGGTCAGGGGAGGCGGGCGACGAGGGCGAAGCGGCGGGCGGTGGCGCGCAGCGACCGGCCCCGCCGCAGCTCCGCGTGCAGGGCGCGGAGCCGCCCGTCGTAGCCGGCGACCGTGAAGCCCGGCACCTGCCAGGGCACCACCCGCAGGAACAGCACGAGCGCCCCGACGTCGTGGAAGACCGCCGGGTAGCCGCCCTCCCCCGTCCAGGTGACCTCCAGCCCGGCGGCGGCCAGCCCGGCCGCCGCCTGGGCGAGGTCCCAGTCGCGGCGCTCGTGCGGCGGCGCGCCCAGGGCCGCGTTGACCTCCTCCAGGTCGCGCCCCGCGACCTGCTGGGTGACGAAGACGCCGCCGGGGGCCAGCAGGCGGCGGATCTCGCCCGGGTCGTACGCCTCGTGCCGGGCCGTGACCAGCTCGAACGCCCCGCCGGGCAGCGGCGCGGGACCACCCGCGACCACCTCGACGCCGAGCCGGGCCAGCCGCCGGCGGGCGATCGCCACGTTCGGCGGGTAGCCCTCGGTGGCGGCGGTGCGGGGCGGCAGCGGCGCGAGGGAGGCCAGCAGCTCGCCCCCTCCGGTGCCGAGGTCGAGCAGCGAGGCCGCGCCGGGCAGCCGGTCGCGCACCAGCCGCGCGTAGTCCCAGGGCAGCTCCTCGCGGGCGGTCATGCGGCCGGCCAGGACGCCGAAGTCCCAGCCCGCGAAGGGCTCGGCGAGCGCGCGGCGGACCAGCTCCTCGTACTCCACCCAGCGATCATGCCGCGCGGGCGGCGCCGGGCGCGCGCCCTTTTCACCCGCGCGCCCTTTCACCCGCGCGCCCTTTCACCCGCGCGCTCGCGCGATGTCATCGGGAACGCATGATCCCTGTCATACCCACCCGGTGACATCGCCGACTTATCCCCGCACCCCCGCCCGGCGCATGCTGAGGCCATGACTTCTCGCCGATTCCCCACCAGCGCCCGGCGGGCGGCCGCCGCCACCGCCATGGGCGCGCTGCTCGCGGCCGGAGCCCTGGCCGCCCCCGCCGAGGCGGCCGGCGGCCTGGACCGCCAGGCGCTCCGGCGGACGCTGGAGGCCGTCCACGACGCCGGCATGTTCGGGATGTACTCGGAGGTCCGCGACGGGAGCCGGACCTGGCGGGGCGCGGCCGGCGTGGCCGACGTGGACACCGGCCGCCCGGTCCGCCCCGACCTGGTGCACCGCATCGGCAGCATCACCAAGACCTTCGTCTCGGTCGCGATCCTCCAGCAGGCCGGGCGGGGCGCGGTCGAGCTGGACGCCCCCGTGGGCCGGTACCTGCCGGACCTGGTGCCGGGCGAGCGCGGGCAGCGGATCACGGTGCGGATGCTGCTCAACCACACCAGCCACATCGCCGACTACATCCTGCCCGCGTTCCCCTCGCTCGGCGAGGGCTCGACGCGCAGCCTGGACGACAACCGCTTCCGCAGGTTCGCGCCGGAGGACCTGGCCCGGATGGGCCTCGCCGCGCCGCCCACGGGCGAGCCGGGCGCGGCCCCCGGCTCGTACTCGAACACCAACTACGTGCTGGCCGGCCTGCTGTTGGAGAAGGTGACCGGCCAGGACGCCGAGGACTACGTCACCCGCGAGGTGATCAGGAAGGCGGGCCTGCGGCACACGTCGTTCCCGCGCACGCCGCACATCCCCGGGCCGCACTCCAAGGCGTACGAGTCGTGGTACGGCTTCATCGACCCGCCGCGCGACTACAGCGTCTACGACCCGTCGTGGGCGAGCACGGCCGGGGCGGTCACCTCCACCATGGACGACCTCAACCGGTTCTACCGGGCGCTGCTGCGCGGCGAGCTGGTCGGCCCGGCGCAGCTCGCCGAGATGCAGAAGACGGTGCCCGTCCTGGCGGGCGGCGGCCGGATCGAGTACGGCCTCGGCATCTACGCCCTCGACCTGCCCTGCGGCCGGTTCTGGGGGCACGACGGCGGCGTGTTCGGCATGGCCACGCAGTCGTTGTCCAGCCCGGACGGCGCCCGGCAGATCTCCTTCGGGGTCAACCGCACGAAGTACCAGACCGTGGACGAGAACGGGCACCTCGTGCCGCACGCCATCGACTACGCCCAGGTCGATCACCTGCTGGTGGCGCTGTGCGGCGACGCCGGGGCGGCCGCGGCGAAGGCGGCCACGGCCCCGTTCCTGCCGTTCCCGGCCGACCGGGGGCCGCTCGGCGGCTCGTGAGGGCGGGTGTGCTCCTGATCACGTCCCACGTGTGGATTTCTCCACAGAGTCTCGCTGGAGGTCTCCGTAATGTCCGTGATGCCGGACAGCACCCGGCAGCACCGACAAACGGGGAGGAAACCCGAAATGCGTAAGACCCTCGCCATGGCCACCATCGCCGGCTCGCTGGCCCTGACCGGCCTCGCCGTCGCCCCGGCCGCCCAGGCCACGACCGCGGGCGCCCAGCAGGCCGCCACCGCCGGCACCGGCGTCCACACCTGGGGCAGGTTCTTCTCCAGCGACCACAAGGCCTACACCTTCGGCCGCACCTGGAAGCAGGGCGGCAAGGTCTACACGAAGTGGTACGGCGTGGACAAGCCCGGCGGCAAGAAGGGCTGGGTCTGGTTCGAGTACTACAGCAAGGGCTCCTGGCACCGCTTCAACCACGCCTTCGACGGCAAGGTCGTCGGCACGTGGAGCGGCCACGGGATCAAGAAGATCTACACCTTCACCTGCTGGGCCGGCAAGTTCGACAACTGCGGCAAGAAGTACCGCATCTACTGAGGCCCGCGGCTGAACACCTGACCAGAGGCCCGGCGGCCACCACCCCCGCCGGGCCTCTCCCTTGCGTCAGCGGGTGAACGCCTGGAACTCGGCCGCCCGCACCTGCTCCCGCTGCGGGCTCGCCGTGGCGCAGTCCGTCGAGGACGCCGGGTCGGCGTCCTGCTCCCCCGCGTACAGCGGGTTGCCGGTGCACTGCGTGCTGACCACGCGCAGCATCAGGTGCGTCGCCGCCGCCGGCCGCACCGCGAACGACCTGATCAGCAGGTCGGAGCCGCGCGGGCGCGGCAGCGTCGCGGCGAACGCGTCGGGCGGGCTGGTGTAGATCTTCCTGAAGCTCGCCGGGTCGGCGCAGTTCGCGCTGCAGGCCAGCACCTCGAAGGCGCGCAGGGCCGAGAAGCGGTTCTGCCCGCCGGGGTCGGCCGGGTCGCCGGTGTTCGGCCGCAGCATCGCGCTCACCTGCACCCGCCGGACCGTGACGGGGGCGTCGCCCGCCAGGTCCACGACCACCGACCGGCCGGCCGGCGCGCCGGAGAGCGAGGCCCAGTTCGTGGCCTCGGTCTCGTCGATGAGCAGGCCCTGGTTGACGCCGTCGCCGCTCGCCGTCGCGCCCGCCGCCGCGGCGGCGAGGTTGCGGGTCAGCGGCAGCGGCACCGGCAGCGTCACGCCCGGCACCACCGGGAGCGTCAGGCGATGGTGCCCGAAGCCCTTCCCTGCGACCACGGCGGAGTGGACGCCGGGCGTCAGCTCGGCGGTGTCGCCGAGCGGGGTGGCCGGGTCGGTGTCGGCGACGGGGACGACGCGGCCCTCGTAGTCGCCGACGTACAGGCGCAGCGCCGCGTCCTTCGCCTCGCCGAGGGGCTTCAGCCGCACCGAGCCGTTGCGGCCGAGCGGGTCGGTGAAGCTCGGCGTCGGGTCGCCGTCGTTGGGGCCGGTGGCGGCGGCGTCGCGGCCCAGGCCGTGCTGGGCGAACGCGCGCCACATGATGTCCTGGTCCGCGCCGCCGAAGCGGATGGCGTCGGCGGCCAGCAGGGCGTCGCGGTGGTCGACGTACGTGACCGCGCCGGAGGCCATGAGCAGCAGCGCGTCGTAGGCGAGCTGCACCCAGCGCCGGTTGCCCGGGCACCGCTCCACGGGGGTCCTCCCGTCCGCGCAGGAGCGCTGGAGCGCCGCGGTGCCGAGGCCGTAGCGCTTGACGAAGGCCGCGCGCACGTCGAACTGGGTGGCCGACCAGATCTCGCCGTCGGCGTGGGTCTGCTGGCCCACCAGGTCGTAGTTGAGGTCGCTGTAGTTGAGCGGCGACTTGGACATGTCGTAGTTGCGGATGCCGCGCTGCCGGTCGCCGGTGACGTAGCCGCCGGTCACGTACGGGGTAGCGCCCGGCGCGCGGAAGCCGTACTCGAAGAGGTACTCCATGGAGAACAGGTCGGAGGTGCTCTCGTTCATCGCGCCGGCCTGCGCGCCGCTCCAGCCGGCGGCCGGGCCGCCGATCATGCGGCCGGAGATCGCGTGCGAGTATTCGTGGGCGATGACCGACATGTCGTAGTCGCCGTCCACGCAGGGCGCGTAGAAGGAGCCCGCGATGGGCTGCCACAGGTACATGTTCGTGATCGGGGCCACGCCGTCGGGGCCGGTGACCTGGTTGGCGTTGTCGCGCACCGATGCCACCCGCGCGCCGGCCTGGGCGTTGCCCTGCTCGGGGTCGCCGCCGAGGCCGCCGCGGTCGCCGTTGCCGGCCTGCATGTTCCAGGCGGTCTCGGTGAAGCCGAGCCGGTAGGACCAGTCGTGCATGCGGTTGTGCATGGCGTTGAGGTTGGCGATGGCGGCCTCCAGGTCGGCCTCGCCCGGCTGGTCGAGGGCGGCCGGGTCGCACTTGGCCGCGTACCAGGCGTTGCGCCACGGGTGGACGTAGTTCCGGCTCGGGGTGAGGACGTTGGTGCGGGTGCCGACGCTGAACGGGTCGCCGTTGGCGCGGTTCTCGTACGTGCGGGCGGCGTTGCCGAGGCTGGTGCGCGTCGGCTCGCCGGTGGCGTGGTCCACGTCCCACGGCAGGCCGGTGCGCGGGTCGCCGCCGGTCACCAGGTCACAGCCGGGGGCGGCGGCGAAGCACCAGGTCCGGCGGGTGTCGGCGGAGGAGTGGTCGCCGGGCGGGGTGGCGGGGAACACCGCCCAGCGCGGGTTCTCCGGGTCGAAGTGGTCGACCAGGTTCTCGCGGGTCAGGATCGCGCCGGTGACGGCGTCCACGTGGGTGGTGTACGCCGCCGGCGCGCCGTCCGAGCCGCCGATCAGGACCACCTGGTACGCCCGGTGCACGCCGTCGGGCGCGGGCACCGCCACCGGCGTGGCCTGCTTGGTCGCGGCGGTGGCGAGGTCGATGCCGCCGTCCCTGGCGGCGATCTCCAAGGCCTGCCGGTCGGTGATCGCGGCGGCCGGCGGCGGCTGCGTGGCCCGCGACAGCGAGGAGGTGACGAACCGGACGGCGCCGTTCACCACGCCGACCGAGACCAGGCCGTCCACCCCGGCGGGCAGGCCGCCGAAGCGCTGGCGGAGGAGCACGGCGTGGCCGGCGCCGACGGGGTTGACCGCGACCCGCTCCAGCGCGTCCACCGCCTCGGCGGGCAGGCCGAAGAGGCTCTCGTTCGCCTTGAGGTAGCCGCGCGCGGCCTGCTCGGGGTCGTTCCCCAGGCCCTCGGCCAGCGGCCCGGCGCCGGTGACGACGGCGGGGGTGACGACGGCGGGGGTGCCGAGGTCGTTCCAGCGGATCCGGGCGGCCGAGCCGGCCCTGCGGGCGTCGGCGCCGGCCGGCGGCGGGACCCGGCCCTGCCGGTTGTCCACGTCGGGCTTGCCGCCCTGCTCGGCCTGGAAGTCGTGGACGGGGGCCGGCCCGCCGGGTTCGCCCCGGGCCGGCCCGGCAGGCGACAGGGTGGCCGCGACGAGCGCGACGGCGAGGAGGGTGCTGCTGCGTAACCAGGACTGTGACGACACGGACGGTCCTCTCTGCGTGCCGGGAGGCGCACGGGTCGCGCGCGCCTCCCGCAACAGAAACACCGTGTTGACTGCCTGACAAGATCTCAGTGAGGCACCCTCGCCGGGAGCTGCGGGACGACCTGCTCGGCCCAGGCGGCGACGACCTCCCGCAGGTCCGGGAGCTGGGACTCCAGGAAGGCCAGGCCGGGGGTCGGGACGGACGCGCCCAGCTCGACCAGCAGCGGGCGCAGGTGCACCTCCACCGCGAGCGAGTGCTTCGGATCGCCCATGACCAGCAGCGGGAGGGCGCTCCTGCCCGCCAGCGCGGCCGGCGGCAGCCGGTCCAGGAACGCCTTCAGCAGGCCCGTGTAGGTGCCCTTGTAGGTGGGGCCGGCCACGAGCAGCACGCTCGCCTCCGCCACCAGGCCGAGCGCCGCCTCCACCCCCGGGGAGGCGGCCGGGGCGAGCAGGTGGGGGCCGAGCGCCGACAGGTCCACCAGCTCGTGCGCGACCGGCCCGCCGAGGCGGGCGGCGATCGCCTCGCCGGCCGCGATCGCCACGGTCTGGGTCCTGGAGTCCGCTCTCGGATGGCCGACGACGGTGACGACGCTCATCCGGCGGCCACCAGCTCGGCCGCGTAGCGGGAGGCGGGGCGGGGCAGGCCGTAGTTCTCCCGCAGGGTGCGGCCCTCGTAGGCGTGCCGGAACAGCCCCCTCGCGCGCAGCTCCGGCACCACGTGGTCGACGAAGTCGGCCAGGCCGTCCGGCAGGATCGGCGGCATCACGTTGAAGCCGTCGGCCGCCCCGCCCTCGAACCACTCCTGGAGCTGGTCGGCGATCTGCTCCGGCGTGCCGGCGACGACGCGGTGGCCGCGCCCGCCGGCCAGGCGGGCCAGCAGCCCCCTGACCGTCAGGCGCTCGCGCCTGGCCAGGTCCAGGACGAGCCGGCGGCGGCTCTGCGCCCCCTCCGTCTCGGCCGGGAGCTCCGGCAGCGGCCGGTCCAGGTCGTCCTCGGTGAGCTCGATGCCGGTCATCTGGCGGAGCTGCGCCAGCCCGTACGCCGGGATGATCAGCTCCTCCAGCTCCTTCTCCAGCCGCAGCGCCTCCCGCTCGGTGGAGCCGATGATCGGCGAGATGCCGGGCAGCACCAGGACCTCCTCGGGACGTCGGCCCCGCGCGGCCACCCGGCGCTTGAGGTCGGCGTAGAACTCCTGGCCCTCGGCGAGCGTCTGCTGGGCGGTGAAGACGGCCTCGGCGTAACGGGCGGCGAAGTCCTTGCCGTCCTCCGACGAGCCGGCCTGCACCAGCAGCGGGTGCCCCTGGGGCGGGCGGGCGGCGTTGAGCGGGCCCTGCACGGCGAAGTGCTCCCCCGTGTGCTCGATCGCGTGGATCTTGCCGGTGTCGGCGTAGCGCCCGGCGGCCCGGTCGCGCAGCACGGCGTCGTCCTCCCAGCTGTCCCACAGCTTGAGCACGACCTCCAGGAACTCCTCGGCGCGGGCGTAGCGGGCGGCGTGCGGCGGGCGTTCGATGCCGAAGTTGCGCGCCTCGGCCTCGCCGGCGGAGGTGACGATGTTCCAGCCGGCCCGGCCGCCGCTGATGTGGTCGAGCGAGGCGAACTTGCGCGCCACGTGGAAGGGCTCGTTGTACGTCGTGGACACGGTGGCGATGAGCCCGATGTGGTCGGTGACGGCGGCGAGCGCGGACAGCAGGGTGAGGGGTTCGAGGCCGCCGAGCGCGTTGTGCCCGACGTGGCCCTGCAGCGCGAGCCCGTCGGCGAGGAACACCGAATCGAGCGTGCCGCGTTCGGCGATCCTGGCCAGCTCCTGGTAGTGGCGTACGTCGGTGAGCCGGGCGGGCTCGGTGCGCGGGTGCCGCCAGGCGGCCTCGTGGTGGCCGACGCCCATGAGGAAGGCGTTCAGGTGGAGCTTTCTCGTCACGTGGTCCTCCAGGTGGAGAAGCGGCGCTCGGCGGCGACCAGGAGCAGGTTGAGCAGCAGGCCGAGGGCGGAGATGGTGATGATGCCGGCGTACATGTCGGGGATGCGGAAGCTGGACTGGGTGTCGAGGATGAGGTAGCCGAGCCCGGCCTTCGCGCCGACCATCTCGGCGAACAGCAGCACGAGGATCGAGGTCGCCCCGGCCAGCCGGACGCCGGTGAAGATGGCCGGCACGGCGGCGGGCAGGATCACCTTCTGGAACAGCCGGACCGGGCCGAGGCCCATGGACCGGGCCGACTTGATCAGCAGGGGCTCGCCGGTGTCGGGCTCGCCGGTGTCGGGCTCGCCGGTGTCGGGCTCGCCGGTGTCGGGCTCGCCGGTGTCGGGCTCGCCGGTGTCGGGCTCGCCGGTGTCGGGCTCGCCGGTGTCGGGCTCGCCGGTGTCGGGCTCGCCGGTGTCGGGCTCGCCGGTGTCGGGCTCGCCGGTGTCGGGCTCGCCGGTGTCGGGCTCGCCGGTGTCGGGCTCGCCGGTGTCGGGCTCGCCGGTGTCGGGCTCGCCGGTGTCGGGCTCGCCGGTGTCGGGCTCGCCGGTGTCGGGCTCGCCGGTGTCGGGCTCGCCGGTGTCGGGCTCGCCGGTGTCGGGCTCGCCGGTGTCGGGCTCGCCGGTGTCGGGCTCGCCGGTGTCGGGCTCGCCGGTGTCGGGCTCGCCGGTGTCGGGCTCGCCGGTGTCGGGCTCGCCGGTGTCGGGCTCGCCGGTGTCGGGCTCGCCGGTGTCGGGCTCGCCGGTGTCGGGCTCGCCGGTGTCGGGCTCGCCGGTGTCGGGCTCGCCGGTGTCGGGCTCGCCGGTGTCGGGCTCGCCGGTGTCGGGCTCGCCGGTGTCGGGCTCGCCGGTGTCGGGCCCGTCCGTCTCGGCCTCGTCGTCCGGGAGGTCGTACCAGTGGAGGTCGCCGGGCAGGGCGCGGGTGTCAGCCATGGGAGACCGCCACCTCCCGCTCCTGGCGCTGCGCGGCGGCGACCTCGTCGCGCAGCAGCGTCCAGATGTGGTGGCGGTACTCGCCGAAGTCCGGGTGGGCCCGCAGGTCGCCCTCGCGCGAGTCGAACGCGACCTCCACCACCTCCTTGATCCGGCCGGGCCTGGAGGTCATGACGGCGACCCGCTGCCCCAGGTAGACGGCCTCGTCGATGCCGTGCGTGATGAAGACGACGGTCTTGCCGGTGTGCTGCCAGACGCGCACCAGCTCCTCCTGGAGGGATTCGCGGGTCTGGGCGTCGAGCGCGGCGAACGGCTCGTCCATGAGCAGCACGTCGGGGTCGAAGGCGAGGCTGCGGGCGATGGCCACGCGCTGGCGCATGCCGCCGGACAGCTCGTGCGGGTAGCGGTCCTCGAACCCGGCGAGGCCCACCAGCGCCAGGTGCTCGCGGGCCCGCGCCGCCCGCTCGCGCCTCGGCACGGCCTTGGCCTCCAGCCCGAACTCGACGTTGGCCTGCGCGGTGCGCCACGGGAACAGCGCGTACTGCTGGAAGACCACGCCCCGGTCGAGGCCGGGGCCGGTGACCGGGACGCCGTCGATGAGGACGCTGCCGCTGGTCGGCGGGGTGAGCCCGGCGATCAGGTCGAGCAGGGTGGACTTGCCGCAGCCGCTCGGCCCGACGAGCGCCAGGAACTCGCCCGCGCGCACGTCGAGGTCGACGCCGGACAGGGCGGTGAACGGCTCGGCGGCGTCGCGGAGGTGGAACGTCTTGGTGACGTCCCTGATGCCGATCTCGGTCATGACGCGCTCCCGGCGGCGTAGGGGTTGAACTCGTTGGTGTAGACGTCGGCGGCCTTGACCTGGCCGGGGCGCAGCTCGCCCTCGCGTTCCAGCCAGTCGATCCAGGTCTGGAACTCCTTGGGGGCGATGACGCCGCCCTTGCCGGCGATGCCGGTGCTCTTCCACAGGCGGACGGTGTCGGCGCTCTCGTTGCGGCCCCGCTTGGCGATGATCTGCTCGAAGCGGGCGACGACCTCGGCGCGGGAGTGCGTCTGCGCCCATTCGACGGCCTTGGCGAAGCCGGCGACGAAGGTCTTGACGGTGGCGGGGTTGTCGGCGATGAAGTCCTCGCGCAGCACGATCGAGCCGGCGGTGAACGGGCCGAACAGGTCCACGTCGGTGAACAGGGGGCGCAGCCCGCCGCGTTCGAGCGCCTTGTCCCTGAGCACGCCGCCGAGCGTGCCCGCGTCGAGCTGCCCCTGCCGGAGCGCCTGCTCGGTGTTGACCGGCGGGATCACCACGAGCTGGACCTGCTTGACCTCCTCGGGGGTGAGCCCCTGGCGTTTGAGGTATTCCTTGATGACCGCCTCGTGGTGCGCGCCGAGGGTGTTGACGCCGATCTTCTTGCCGATGAGGTCGCGGGCGGTCCTGATCGGGCTGTCCTGCTTGACGTAGTAGCCGTTGAAGGTCTCGCGGTCGGAGCCGTAGTAGCCGACGACCGCCCTGATCGGGGCGCGGGCGGCCTTGAGCTTGATGATCGCGCCGTTGAACGCGCCGCCGAAGTCGGTCTGGCCGGTCGCGGCGGACTGGATGTCCTGGGGTCCCGAGGTGGTGTTGCCCACCCACTTCAGCTTGACGTCGCCGAGGTAGCCGAGGGACTCGGCCAGCTCGGCGAAGGTGACGGCGCCTGCGTTGCCCTGGTAACGCAGCACCTTCACCTCCGATGCACCGGTGGTCGCCTCGGCGCCGCCGCAGCCCGCCAGGACGGCGGGCAGCAGCACGGCCATGAAGGCATGTCTGGTCTTGATCACGTTGGGTGTCCTCTGGGGAGGGAGAGAGGGGGGTTCCGGCGAAGCGTGATCAGCGACACTGCGCGCTGGCGACGTGGCAGTGGTCCACGTGCGGGCGCCGGGTCAGGTAGAGGCCCTGGCTCATGCGGACGAAGTTACGGGGCCCCTCGAAGAAAGTCAACATTTCCTACACGGAAACCATGAAATTAGGCTCGGAGCCGTACGCAGGATCCGACGAGGGAGGCTCCATGATCTTCATCACCGCCAAGTTCCGCATCAAGCCCGAGCACGCCGACCGCTGGCCGGAGATCGCCCGGGAGTTCACCGAGGCGACCAGGGCCGAGCCCGGCTGCCTGTGGTTCGACTGGTCGCGCAGCGTCGCCGACCGCGACGAGTACGTCCTGGTCGAGGCGTTCCGCGACGCCGCCGCCGGGGCGGCGCACGTGCAGTCGCCGCACTTCAAGCAGGCCCAGGAGACGCTGCCGCGCTACCTGGCCGAGACGCCGCGCATCGTCAACGCCACCGTCCCGCAGGACGACTGGTCCGAGCTGGGCGAGATGGCGGTCCGGGACTGAGCCACCCGGTGCGCTACCCGGTGCGCACGTTGCCGTAGGCGAACAGTTCCAGCGGCCCCGGACCGCCGGGCAGGGGCCGCTCGGCGGTCACCGCCAGGGCGATCGTGTTCGCGCCGCGCTCCCGCAGCACGCCGGCCGGGAGGACGAACTCCGTCTGCGGGCCGATGTCGCCGCCGTACTGGCCGAGGTTCCAGCCGTTGACGAAGATCAGCACCCGGTGGTCCGGCGACGGCGTGCCGCCGAAGCGCAGGCCCACCGGGACGTCCTGCCGGGCGGGCAGGTCCAGCCGGAACGAGGTGCGGTACCACGTGACGCCCGGCGCGAGCGGCGTGGCGGCGGGATCGGCGGCCGGCCACGCCCGGTCGGGGTGGGACGGCAGGTGCCAGCCGGCGCGCTCGCCGTACAGGCCGCCGTTGTTGAGCCCGCCCCTGACCGGGTCCGTCCCGGCCGCGCCCTGGATCCGCCAGGCGATCGGGGCGCCGCCCACCTCGGCGGCGACCAGGCCGCGCGGCTGCTTGAAGCGCAGGTCGTCGGCGATCCAGTCGTCGTTGTGCCCCATGTTCTCGACCAGCACGGCGAGGACGTTGTCGGTGCCGGGCCGGAGCACGCCGGCGGGGACGGCGAAGTGCCCCGGCCCGGGGTCCGGGTTCGGCGGCGTGGCCTGGTCGCCGGAGTCGGCCTCCACGCCGCCGGCGGCCGAGCCGAGGTAGCGGCCGTTGAGCCAGACGAGGTAGCCGCCGCGCAGGCCGGTGACGGCGTTGAGGTCCACCGAGGTCTCCTGGCCGGTGGCGGTGAAGTGTCCCCGGTACCACACGTCGCCGTGGTGGAAGCCGTAGTCGTCGGCGTACAGGACGGGCAGCGTCCGCGGCTTGTGAGGGCTGACGGTGGTGGTGCGGTCGGCGGCGGTCCAGCGGGAGTCGTCGAAGCCGGGCCGCGCCTCCGGGTTCTCGGCGTGGCGGCGCCAGCCGGTCAGCGCGGGCAGCCGGACGGGGGCGGGGGCGCGGGTGACGCCGAGCAGGGAGCCGCTCGCGGTGCGGGACACCGCCACCTCCTCGCCGCCGGCGCGCAGCCGGCGGGCCTGCGGCGGGGCGAACACCTCGACCTCGCCTGCCGCCGTGTCGGCCGTCAGCCGGACGGCGTCGCCGCTCACCGAGGCGGCGCGGACCAGCTTCGTGCCGCGCACCAGCACCGGGACGGCGTCCGTCCCGGCCCGCCAGAACGCCGCCGCCTCCTCGTCGGTGCCGAGCAGGAGCAGCAGCGGACGCCGCCCGCCGCCGGTCACCAGCACCCGGGCCAGGCCCTCGTGCGTGTAGTCGAGGCGCAGGTCGCCGCCCGCGTACGCGCTGCGCACCCGCCCGGCGAGCACGGTGACGCGCGGCTCGGCGGCGTAGCGGAGCACGGTCGCGCCGGGCGAGTCGGCGGTGCCGTAGAGCACGGCGACGTCGCGGCCGCCGATCGCGGCGTGCGTCATGATCTCGCTGGTGGACACCGCCAGGCGCTGGCCGCCGAGGTCGTACCCGGCCACCAGCACGTGCGCGTCGCGGCCCTGGACCCGCACCGGCACCCGGTAGCGGCCGTCGGGGGCGGCCCAGTCGAGGGTGGCGTCGTCGGTGGTGGCGGCGGCCCGGTCGGCGTGCCGGACCAGCACGAACTGGGTGCCGGTGTCCGGGTTGGCGCGGGCGGCGGTGGTCAGGGCGGGGTTGTCGGCGGCCGGGCGGGCGGCCAGCGGGTCGGTCTCGGCCAGCGGGGCGACGGCCTGCAGGAAGGAGCCCTGGCGCTTGAACTCGTCGTACTTGGGGGTGAGCTGCCGGGCCTCGGTGACGGCGGCGCCGTAGTCGTAGGAGGTGTAGACGTCGTTGGGCTGGGCGAGCCAGCCCCAGTTGGTGCCGCCGTAGCCCATGTAGTACGAGAGCACGGTCGCGCCGGTCTGGATGAGGTTGTTCTTGTAGAAGAACTTCATGTACGCCGGGCCGGTCAGCTCGCGGCACCTGTCGTAGCCGGCGTTGCCCGAGTCGATCGCGCCCGCCTGGTACTCGGCGGCGAAGACGGGGACGTCCTCGCGCAGCCGCTCGGTCAGGCCCTCGCCCCACGGGCCCCACACGCCGGGGGTGGCGCAGGCGAAGGACTGCGGGTAGTCGTCCACGCCGGGGATCTGCACCGCGCCGGGACCGGTGGCCCAGGTCGAGCTCCAGCTCCCGGCGTCGCAGCAGTCGTTGGTGGTGATCGGCACGTCGATGCCGGCGGCGCGGGCCCGGTCCTGGAGGTCCTGCATGTACGCCGCGTCGGTGTTGACCTGGTACTCGTTCTCGGCGTTGTAGAGGATCACCCGGCCGCCCCTGGTGACCTGGTGGCGGGCCAGGATCGGGTTGATGTGGTCCAGCCACTCCCGGTACGCCTCGCGGTAGCCGGGCTCGCTGCTGCGGGCGCGGCCCGGCACGGTCTTGACCCAGGCGGGCAGGCCGCCGCCGGTGGTCTCGGCGTTGATGTACGGGCCCGGGCGGGCGATGACGTACAGGCCGGTCTCCTCGGCCAGGCGGAGCAGGCGGTCCACGTCGCGGACGCCGGTGAAGTCGTAGGCGCCGGGGCGCGGCGAGTGGAAGGCCCAGGAGAAGTACACCGAGACGGCGTTGAAGCCGCCCGCCCTGAGCTTTTCCAGCACGTCCCGCCAGAGCGCCGGGCTCGGCAGCCGGAAGTAGTGGAACTCGGCGGCCTGCAGCACGATCCGCTCTCCGTCGAGCATGAGCGAGTACCGGTCGTAGGTCACCTGGCGCGCGGCGGTGCGGGCGTGGCCGGGCGCGGCGAGCGTGCCGCAGGTGAGCGTCAGGGCCAGGAGCACCGGGAGCAAGCGCCTCATGGGTGGCCTTCCAGGGGGTCGGCTCGGGACGGCACGCGCTCCTTTAATTTGGCGACTGTCCAAACGAATGTCAACGCGTGGGGCTGGAGCGGCGACCCGGCCCGCCGTCCCGTTACGGGAACGTTACGCGGCGTGCGAATCCTTTCGGGCGGCCGTTTTCCCAGCTCACAGCGGGGATGACGGCTTCGGTACGTTTTTTTCCGGGTTATTGACGAAAAACCCGGAACGTCGGCACACTCTGCGATATGTCACAACCCCGTGGCCCCTTGTCGCAGCTCAGGCGCGGGCACGAAGAGCTCGTGCTCGGCCTGCTGCGCAAGCACGGCCCGCTGAGCCGGGGCGAGCTGGGCAAGCTCTGCCGGTTGTCGCGCACCACCCTGTACGACATCCTCGCCGAGCTCGTCGCCACCGGCGCCGTCGTGCCCGCCGGGCAGCAGGACGACGCGCCGCGCGGCCGGGGCAGGCCCGCCGAGACGCTGGCCCTCAACCCGGGCGCCGGCCAGGCGATCGGCATCGACTTCGCCCGCCGGGCGCTGCACGTCGCGGCGGTCAACCTGGCGCACGAGATCGTCGGCGCGGCCAGCGAGCCGCACGACGCCGACCTGCCCTGGGAGCAGCGGGTGGACCTGGCCGAGCGGCTGGTCGGCCGGCTCGGCGGCGGCGACCTGCGGCTCGGCGCGCTCAGCGCGATCGGCGCCGGCGTCGTCGGCCCGGTCGGCGGCCCGGCCGACGGCCCGGCCGACAGCCCGGCCGACGGCCCTCCCGACGGCCCGGGACACGCTGGTCCGGGCACCGATCCCGACGAGCCGCTTCCGCATCCCGCCCAGGTGCTGCTGCGCGAGCGGTTCGGCGTCCCCGTGCTGCTCGACAACAACACCCGCCTGGCCGCGCTCGGCGAGGCGATCTGGGGCGCCGCGACCGGCGGCCGGGACGTGCTGTACCTGCGCCTGTCCCACGGCGTCGGCGGCGGCCTGGTGATCGCCGGCTCGCTGCACCGCGGCGCGTACGGGCTGTCCGGCGAGTTCGGCCACATCGTGGTGGACCCGCGCGGCCGCCCCTGCTCGTGCGGCGGCACCGGCTGCCTGGAGACCGTCGCCTCGGTCCGGGCCGTGCTGGACGCCTACCGCGCCAGGGGCGGCCGGGCCGCGGACGTGCCCGGCCTGGTCAGGGCCGCCGAGCAGGGCGAGCCGGGCGCGCTCGGCCTGCTGGCGGAGGTGGGCGCGGACATCGGCGGCGTGCTCGCGGCCCTGTGCAACGCCATAGGGCCGAGCGTGATCGTGGTCGGCGGCGAGCTGGCCGAGGCCGGTCCCGCGCTGCTGGAGCCGATCGAGCGCACCCTCGACGCCCGGGTCATGCCGATCTCGCGGCACCGCGTCAGCCTGCGCCGGGCCACCCTCGGCGAGGCCGCGGGCGCGCTCGGCGGCATCGCCCTGGTGCTGCACGAGTCGCCGCTGCTCTCCCGCTACCCGGCGGGCCCGGACCTGGCGCTGCCCGGCGCCGGGCCCGGCTTCCCGCGCAAGAACCTCTCGAAGGAGGGCTCATGACCCAGCTCACCGCGCTGGGCAAGTCGTCGCAGCCGGCGCCGGCCGCGCGCCGCGGCGGCCGGCGCCCGCGGCGCGCCATCGTGCTCAACCTGGTCGCGGTCCTCGCCGGCCTGCTCGTCTGGACGCTGCTGGCCACGGTCGGCGTCCAGGGCCTGCCGACGCCGCTGGAGGTGGCGGCCAAGGCCGGCGAGCTGATCGCGGACGGCACCCTGCTCGGCGACGCCCTGGCCAGCCTCCGCCGGGTGCTGCTCGGCTTCCTGCTGGGGACGCTGCTGGCGATCCCGGTCGGCTTCCTCATGGGCTGGTACGCCACCGCCCGGGGCCTGCTGGAGCCGTACGTGCAGTTCTTCCGCACGATCCCGCCGCTCGCGATCATCCCGCTGGCCATCGTGCTCATGGGCATCGGCGAGGTGCCGAAGGTCTTCGTGATCTTCCTGGCGTCGTTCCTGTCCAGCGTCGTGTCCACGTTCCAGGGCGTGGTGGACGTGGACAGGACGCTGATCAACGCCGCCCGCGTGCTCGGCGCGTCCGACCGGACGATCTTCCTGAAGGTCGTGGTCCCGGCGTCCACGCCGTTCATCCTGGTCGGGATGCGGGTCGGGCTCGGCTCGGCCTGGGGCACGCTGGTCGCCGCCGAGCTGATCGCCGCCCAGGAGGGCCTGGGCTTCCGGATGCAGCAGGCCCAGCTCTACTACGACCTGTCCACGATCTTCGTGGGCCTGATCGCCATCGGCGTGCTCGGCCTGCTGATGGACCGCCTGCTGCTGCTCGCCGAGCGCCGCCTCACCGACTGGCAGGAGCGCCGATGAAAGCCAAGATCTCCTTCACCGACATCGTCAAGACCTACCCGATGAAGGACGGCGTCTTCACCGCCCTCGACCACGTCTCCCTGGACATCGCCGACCGCGAGTTCGTCACGGTCGTCGGCCCGTCGGGGTGCGGCAAGAGCACGCTGATGAGCATGGCCGCCGGGCTGACCGAGCCGACCTCGGGCGAGGTGCTGGTGGACGGCGCGCCCGTCACCGGCCCCGGCCCCGACCGCGGCGTGATCTTCCAGCAGTACGCGCTGTTCCCTTGGCTGAGCGTACGCAAGAACGTCGAGTTCGGGCTCAAGCTGATGGACCTGCCGCCGGACGAGCGGCGACGCCGCGCCGGGCACGCGATCGAGCTGGTCGGCCTGTCCGACTTCGCCGACGCGCTGCCGAAGACGTTGTCCGGCGGCATGAAGCAGCGCTGCGCGATCGCCCGCGCGTACGCGGTGAACCCGCAGGTGCTGCTCATGGACGAGCCGTTCGGCGCGCTGGACGCGCTGACCCGGGTGCAGCTCCAGGACCAGCTCCTCGCCACGTGGAGCCGGGAGCAGCGCACGGTCATGTTCATCACGCACGACGTGGACGAGGCCGTCTACCTGGCCAGGCGGGTGGTCGTCATGGCCGCCCGGCCCGGCCGCGTCCAGCAGGTCGTCGACGTGGACCTGCCGTACCCGAGGACCGAGGAGATGCGCCTGTCCCCGGAGTTCGCGCGCATCCGCAACGAGGTCTGGCACGGCGTCTACCACCAGCCCAAGGCCGCGTAACCACCCCCCGGAAAGGATCCACCCGCCATGCGTTCTGTTCGCCGCGCCCTGACGGCCGCCACGGCCGTGAGCCTCCTGGCACTGTCCGTCACCGCCTGCTCCGACGACGGCACCACCGTCCGCTTCGGCTACATCAGCGACTACAACGGCGCGAGCCTGCTCGCCATCGCCCAGAAGCAGGGGCTGTGGGAGAAGCAGGGCCTCACGCCCGAGATCAAGGTCTTCACCAATGGACCGCTCCAGATCCAGGCGCTCGGCGCCGGCGACCTGGACTTCGGCTACATCGGCCCCGGCGCCATGTGGCTGCCCGCCTCCGGCAAGGCCAAGGTCGTCGCGATCAACACGCTCGCCTACGCCGACCGCGTCATCGGCCGGCCCGGCGTGGCGAGCATGGCGGACCTGAAGGGCAAGAAGGTCGGCGTGCCCGAGGGCACCTCCGGCGACATGGTGCTCAACCTGGCGCTGAAGAAGGCCGGCATGACGGCCGCGGACATCCAGAAGGTGCCGATGGACCCGGCGACGGTCGTCTCGGCGTTCTCCGCCGGCCAGATCGACGGCGCCGGCATCTGGTACCCGCTGATCGACACGATCAAGCAGAAGGTGCCCGGCCTGACGGAGCTGGCCAGCACCAAGGAGTTCCCCGACAACTCGTTCCCGACGGCGTTCGTCGGCGGCACCAAGGTGGACCAGGAGCTGACCACCAAGGTGATCAAGGTGTTGCAGGAGGCCAACGACTGGCGGGCCGCGCACCCCGAGGAGTCGATCACCGAGGCGGCGGGGCTGCTCAAGCTCGACCCGGCCAAGGTCAAGGCCGACGCGGCGAACGTGCGGACCATGACGACCGCCGACCTGGTCGCCAAGACCAAGGACGGCACGGTCGCCAAGTGGCTGAACAGCCTCGGCGACTTCTTCGTCGGCACCGGCCAGCTCAAGTCGCGGCCCGACCCGGCGACGTACTACACCGGCGACCTCTACGAGAAGGCTTCCAGCAAGTGAACCTGCTGTTCCTCATGACCGACCAGCACCGCGTGGACACCCTGGGCTGCTACGGCAACCCGCACGTGGCCACGCCCAACCTCGACCGGCTGGCGGCGACCGGCACGCGGTTCGACCGGTTCTACACGCCGACGGCTATCTGCACGCCGGCGCGGGCCAGCCTGCTCACCGGGCAGGCCCCGTTCCGGCACCGGCTGCTGGCCAACTACGAGCGCAACGTGGGCTACCTGGAGGACCTGCGCGAGGACGCCTTCACCTTCCCCGGCGCGCTGAAGGAGCAGGGCTACCAGCTCGGGCTGATCGGCAAGTGGCACGGCGGCACGCACAGGAACGCCGCCTCCTACGGCTTCGACGGGCCCGACCTGCCCGGCTGGCACAATCCGGTGGACCACCCCGACTACCTGGCCTACCTG
Source organism: Actinomadura luzonensis (assembly GCF_022664455.2). Classification (NCBI taxonomy): domain Bacteria; kingdom Bacillati; phylum Actinomycetota; class Actinomycetes; order Streptosporangiales; family Thermomonosporaceae; genus Actinomadura; species Actinomadura luzonensis. The sequence continues at coordinate 2,293,197 of NZ_JAKRKC020000002.1, read as the reverse complement.
GAGGAGCGGGGGCTGCCGCCGTACCGGATCTCGGACCTGATCAGGGGGACGACGCCGAACGGCAACCCGGGCAACCTGCTGGCCGCGCGGCTGCACCAGCCGGTCGAGGCCACCTTCGAGCACTACCTGGCGACGCGGGCGATCGAGCACCTGGACCGGTACGCCGCCGACGGCCGCCCGTTCTACCTGGCCACGCACTTCTTCGGGCCGCACCTGCCGTACCTGCTGCCGGACGAGTACTTCGACATGTACGACCCGGCGCTGGTGGAGCTGCCGCCGTCGATCGCGGAGACGTTCGAGGGCAAGCCGCCGGTGCAGCGCAACTACAGCGACCACTGGACGTTCGACACGATCCCGATCGAGGTCACCCGCAAGCTGATCGCGGTCTACTGGGGGTACGTGACGCTGATCGACCAGCAGGTCGGGCGCGTCCTCGACCGGCTCGACGAGCTGGGGCTGGGCGACCGTACGGCGGTGTTCTTCACCGCCGACCACGGCGAGTTCACCGGCGCCCACCGGCTGCACGACAAGGGCCCGGCCATGTACGAGGACATCTACCGCATCCCGGGCCTGGTCCGCATCCCGGGCGCGCCGCCGCAGGTCAGGGACGAGTTCGTGACGCTCACCGACTGCACGGCGACGATCCTGGAGCTGGCCGGCTGCGACCCGGAGCCGGCCGTGGACAGCCGCAGCCTGGTGCCGCTGGTGCGCGGCGAGCGTCCGGAGTGGCCGGGCGAGCTGCTGGCCGAGTTCCACGGCCACCACTTCCCCTACCCGCAGCGGATGATCCGCGACGACCGCTACAAGCTCGTCGTCAACCCGGAGTCCGTCAACGAGCTGTACGACCTGCGGGCCGACCCGCACGAGCTGAGCAACCGCTACACCCACCCCGAGCTGGCCCCGGTCCGCCGCCGCCTGATGCGCAGGCTGTACGACCTGCTGCGCGGGCGCGGCGACAACTTCTACCACTGGATGACCCCGATGTACGACATCGGCGCCTCGGACTACGACCCCACCCTCAGCTCCTTCGAGAAGGAGAGCGCCGCCGGATGATTCCCGTTGCGCATGGCACGCCCAAAGCCCTGCGACACGCCGCCAGGTGTGCTTGACTCCCGCCCTATAAACACACCCTCTGGGAGGGTTTGACCATGGGGGAGTTCGTGGGGATCGACCCCAGCGGAGCACACGATCTCATCCACCGCCTGGAGGCGGGCGAAGGGCTCCTGGGCAGCGTGCGTCCACTGCTGGACGCGGCCGTGGCGGAGGCGGGCGAGGACTGGTCCGGCCGCCACGGCACCGCCGCCCTGGCCCGCGTCGCGGCCTTCCTCCAGGACGCGCGGCGCGAGCTCAGGTGGCGCATCGACGCCGCCGAGCAGCTCGTGCCGGTGCGGGAGCGCGGCCTGATCAGGGTCGCGTTCCCGTTCGCCGAGGAGGCGGAGGCCACGCGGGCGGCCGGCACGACGGCCGCGGCCGTCCTCGCCGCCCTGGGCCTGCCCCCGCCTGCCCCCGGCCGGGCCGCGGGTGCCAGCCGCGTCGCCGGAACCAGCCGCTCCGGCGACGCGGCCCCACCCGGATCCGCCCGGCCGGGCGCCCTGCGCGCCCTGGCGGACGAGCGGGCGTCGGCGGTCGAGCGGGCGACGGTGATCGAGCGGGCCTTGGCGGTCGAGCGGGCGTTGGCCGGGGACGGCGCGGTGGCCGGGGATCCGGCGTACGCGGCGGCCCTGCTCGCGGCGCTCGGCCCCGACGGCCTCGTCCTCGCGCTGCGCTGCTGGACGGAGGCCGAGGCCGCCGGCGAGCGGGAGGGCCTGCCGCCGGCCGCGCTGGCCCGCGCCGCCGCCGCCTCCCCCGGCCTGCTGGCCCGGGCCTTCGCCGCCGCCGAGCGCACCGCCCGGCTCGGCGAGGAGTGGCGCGAACTGCCCGTGACGGCCCCGGCCGACGTCCTGACGACGCTGCTCGCGCTGGGCCGCCCGTCCGGCGCGTTCCTCACCGTGGTGGCCGTCGAGCTGCTGAACCGCCGCCCCGACGCCGGCCCCGACTGGAACCTGCACCACCTCGTGCACGCCTGCCGCGCCCGCCCCGAGGCGTTCCAGGAGCTGCTGGCCGAGCATCCGAAGGAGACCGGCGTCCTGCTGGACGCCTACGCCCTCGGCACCCACCCCGCCTACGAGCGGGCCCTCGCCGGAGCCCTGCACGCCGCGCTGGAGCCGGGCGCGGGCGCGGACGGCCTGCGCGAGCGGGCCTGGCTCGGCCTCGTCGGCGCGCTCGACGGCGAGCACCCGCTCTGGCACGCCCTCGAACCCGCGCTGCACGCCGGAGGCCGACCATGACCACCACCAGGCACCAGCTGCTCCGGCAGGCCGCCGAGAAGGAGGCGCTGGCCTCCACGTTCGCCCGGTACGCCAAGCGCCTGACGGGCGCGTTCGACGGCGTCCCGGTGCGGCGGCAGGAGTGCGAGACGTACTGGAGCGGCCCGGCCGCGGGCCGGTTCGCGGCGCGCGCCGCCGGGCTGCGGCGGGAGCTGGCCGAGCTGGAGGACTCCTGCCTGGCCACGGCCGAGCGGCTGCGCCGCCGCGCCCGCCGGCTCCGCGAGGACGCGGCCGCCGCCGCGGCACAGGACGACCAGTGGGCCGGGTGACCACGCAATAAGCCGCAAGCACTTGCGTTCCTACGCAAGAAGTCGGCGAAAAGACGAAAGTTCTGCACAACGCCTTGTGGAGGGCGGTGCGGGGGACCTACTGTCGCGTCACCCCCCCCGAGAGAAGCGAGCCCCCATGCGTCGCATGCCCCTCCCGGCCGTCCCGGCCACCCTGGCCTTACTGGCCTTGCTGGCCGCGGGCGTCGTGCCGCCCGCCTCCGCCACCGCCGCGACCGCCACCGCCGGAGCCACTACCGCCGGAGCCGGGCCCGTCGTGACGCGGGCCGCCCTGGACCCGGCGCTGGTCGCCGGCCGGGGCGCGCCCGTGGACTTCGCCGAGCAGGAGGCCGAGAACGCCGCCACCGACGGCACGGTCATCGGCCCGGACCGCACCGCCTACACGCTGCCCGCCGAGGCGTCCGGCCGCAAGGCGGTCAGGCTGACGCCCGGACAGCACGTCGAGTTCACACTGCCGGCCGCGGCCAACGCCGTCACCGTGCGCTACAGCATCCCGGACGCGCCCGGCGGCGGCGGGATCACCGCGCCGCTGGAGGTCACGGTCAACGGCGGCCACCGCCGCACCATGACGCTGACCTCGCAGTACGCCTGGCTGTACAACCAGTACCCGTTCAGCAACGACCCGCAGGCCGACCTGCTGCACCCCGACTGGTGGATCACCGAGTGCTCCTGCGTGCCGAGCGCCACCACGCCGCCGCCGGTCATCGCCAAGCCGTTCCGGCCGAGCCACTTCTACGACGAGCAGCGGCTGCTGCTCGGCCGCGCGTTCCGGGCCGGCGACCGGGTGCGCCTGACCGCCCCGGCGGGCACCGCCGCGGCCTGGACCGTCATCGACCTGATGGACTCCCAGCTCGTCGGCCCGCCCAAGGTGGAGCCGGTCGCCGCGAACGTGCTCGCGTTCGGCGCCGACCCGGCCGGGCGGCGCGACTCGGCCGCCGCGTTCGACCGGGCCATCGCCTTCGCCAAGCGGGCCCGGCTCAAGGTGTACGTGCCGCCGGGCACGTACCAGGTGAACCGGCACGTCATCGTGGACGGCGTGACCATCACGGGCGCCGGGAACTGGTACACGATCGTCAAGGGCCGCGGCGTCGGCTTCTACGGCAGGGACGCCGCCGACGGCGGCAGCCGCGACGTGCGCCTGTCGGGCTTCGCCATCGAGGGCGACGTGCGCGAGCGCGTCGACGACGACCAGGTCAACGGCATCGGCGGCGCGATGAGCGACTCCACGATCGAGGGCCTGCACCTCCGCCACACCAAGGCCGGCATGTGGTTCGACGGCCCGATAACGAACCTGCGGATCACCGGCAACATGATCGTCGACCAGATCGCCGACGCGGTCAACTTCCACACCGGCGTCACGAATTCGGTGGTGGCGGGCAACTTCGTCCGCAACACCGGCGACGACGGCCTCGCCATGTGGTCGGACCAGGTGGCCGACGCGGGCAACCGGTTCGAGCGCAACACCGTGCAGTCGCCCGTGCTGGCCAACGGCATCGCCGTGTACGGCGGCCGGGACAACACGATCTCCGGCAACCTGGTGGCCGACCCCGTCCGCGAGGGCAGCGCGCTGCAGGTCGGCTCCCGGTTCGGGGCCGAGCCGTTCGAGGGGCGGCTGACGATCGACGGCAACACCACCGTGCGGTCGGGGACGTACGAGCTGAACTGGAACATCGGGCTCGGCGCGCTGTGGTTCTACGCGCTGGAGCGGGACATCGCCGCCGACGCGCGGATCACCGGCAACCACTTCCTCGACAACACCTACAACGCGATCATGCTGGTCAGCGAGTGGTCGGTGAAGGACCTCTACTCGATCACGAACGTGCACGTCAAGGACACCCGGGTGGACGGGACCGGCACGTCGGTGGTGAGCGCCCGCGCCAAGGGCTGGGCGACGTTCGAGAACGTGGACGCGCGCAACGTCGGCGCGGTCGGCGTCAACAACTGCGGCTCCTTCGGCTTCCCGCCCACCGGCTCGGAGTTCTCGCTGACCGACCTCGGGGGCAACGACGGCGGCTGGCTCGCGCCCTGGCTGCTGCCGAACACCATCACCTGCGACGACCGCCCGCCGGTGGTGCCGCCCCCGCCGCCGTCCCCCTGGTGACGCCGGGGGCGGGACCCCGCGCCCTACTCCTGGCGCATCGCGTCGAGCCCCCTGACCACGGTGGTGGTCAGGGTGCCGACCTCGCCGACGCCGATGGTGACCGTGTCGCCGTCCTGGAGGGTGAACGGCAGGTCGGGGACCAGGCTGGTGCCGGTGGCGAGGACGGCGCCGTCGGGGAAGACGTCGGCGCGGAACAGGTAGCCGGCCAGCTCGTCGAGGCGGCGGTGCAGCTCCGAGGTGGACGACTTGCCGTCCCACACCGTCTCGCCGCCGCGCGCGATGGTGAGCGTGATGTCCAGCGCGTACGGGTCGGCGACCTCCCACGCGGGCCGGACCGCCGGGCCGACCGCGCACGCGCCCAGGTAGATCTTGGCCTGCGGCAGGTAGAGCGGGTTGACGCCCTCGATGGTGCGGGAGCTGACGTCGTCCACGACCGTGTAGCCGACGATCTCGCCGGCCGCGTTGAGCACCAGGCCCAGCTCCGGCTCGGGCACGTCGATCTCGGAGTCGGCGCGCACCGCGATGCGCCCGCCGTCGCCGGCCACCTTCCATGCGACGGACTTGAAGAACAGCTCGGGCCGCTCGGCGTCGTACACCAGCTCGTACACGTCGGCGGCCCGCTCGCTCTCCAGCACCCGCGCCTCGCGCGAGCGCCGGTAGGTGACGCCCGCCGCCCACACCTCCATCCGCCCGTCGACCGGGGCCAGCCTGCGCATCGCCGCCGAGGGGTGCCGGGGGCCGTCGGCGGCCTCCAGACGCTCGCGCAGCTCGGCGGCGGGCAGCCGCAGCAGCTCGGCGACCGTGGTGACGCCGGACAGCTCGGCCACCTGCTCGCCGTCGTCGACGCCGACCGCGTCCGTGCCGGTCAGGGGGCTGACGAAGCGTACGATGTGCATGCCTGCTCCTCGCTTTGATCAGATGAAGTGACCCATCTGAGGGCAAGTCTCCCCTACTCCTTGATCCGCCGCCGCGCGGGGGCGCCGTCCCCCTGCTCCCGTGAGACGGTCGTGATCGTGCCGCCCACCAGCCGCCCGGCGGCGGCCACGGCCGCGAGACGGGCGCAGAGCTCCTCCGCCGTCCCCGCCGTCCAGCTCGACGCTCCAGCCGGGCGCGGCCGGCGGCTCGACGGCGGGCGTGCCCACCAGGTGCAGGCCCAGGTCCAGCAGCCGGGACGCCAGGCCGTCCACCGGGTCACGGTCGCCGAAGGTCAGCCTGGAGACGGGCTCGAGCAGCAGGGCCGGGTAGGGCAGCCACATCACGAGCACCCGGCTCGTCGTCGTCCTCTCCTCGGCGACGTACCGGTCCCGCAGGCCGGGCACGTCGAACACGCCGCTGGGAACGCACTCCTGGTGGGTCAGCGTGATCAGGCTGAACGAGCCGTCACGCAGCAGGACGACCGCGGCCGGCCGGGGCAGCGTACCGGCCACCGCGGCGCCGCAGGCCACCTCGGCATAACGGCCCCCGGCGCGGCCATCGCTTGGTGTAATCGTGCGCGTACGCAGTGCGACACGACCTCTCCAGGACGGTGACCCCGGTGCCCCTCGACTCCCCTCCCCGGCCCGACGGCGTGACGACGTGGGAGGAGTACGTCGCCGCGCTGCGCACGCTGCGCCTGTGGGCGGGCGCGCGCGGCGACGCCGAGCTGGCCGCGAACGCGCCGGGCCTGACCGTGGCCGAGGTGCGGCGCGTGCTGGGCGAGACCCGGCGGGCGGTGCCGGACCGGCGGGCGGCCGAGCTGATCGTGCGGGCCTGCCTGCTGCTGCGCGAGTGGCCCGAGGAGGAGATCGGGGCCGAGCAGCGCGTGTGGCGGGCCGCCTGGGACGGCGTGCTCGCCGCCGTCCACCGGCCGCGCGGCGGGCGGGGCCGGGCGGTCGCGGCCGGTGTGCTGCTGCCCGCCGTGACCGGTGTGGCGGTCAACCTGGCCACCAGCAACACCGGCGATCCCTGGGCGTGGGGCGCGGTCGGGCTGGTGCTGGTGGCGCACGCCTCGCTGCTGGCGGCCGGGCCGGCGCGGTGGGTGCGCGAGCCCGTGCTGGTGGGGACGGCGTCGGCGGTGGCGGTCGCGGTGACCGTCGCGCTGGTGCTGGCCTTCGATGCCGCCGCCCCGCCGCCGGCGTCGCGCGCGGCCCTGCCGTCCGGGTCCCCGCCGCCGGCGCCTGAGGCGTGCCGTGAGACACCCGTGCGGCCCGCCATCATCCGGCCGGACGATCCGGACCTCCGCCGCACCTGGCGGTTCGGCTACTCCTGCCCGAACGACCCGGCCCCCGTCCACCTCGGCCCGGACGCCACGACCAGGACGACCGGGCTGCTCAAGACCACCGTGAGCCTCTTCCTCTGCCGCACGGGCAAGGCGGGCCGCTACTGGTACCGCACGGTGGCCGACGTGGCGTACGAGGGGAGGGGGTGGGGGTACGTCTCCGAGGCGTACGTGCACGCCCCGCACCCGGTCCCCGGCCTGGCGCCCTGTCCCGGCTAGACCACCTCGAAGTCGGCCATCATCGCCATGTCCTCGCGCTCCAGGTTGTGGCAGTGCAGCATGTACCGGCCGCGGTGCCCGGCGAAGCGGGCCAGCACGTCCACGACCTCGTACGGCCGCACGTCCACGGTGTCCTTCCACCCGCCGTCGCCGGGCAGCGGGGGCCGGCCGTTGCGCGCCAGCACCAGGAAGTGGGCCAGGTGCAGGTGCACCGGGTGGTGGAAGTCGCTGGTGAACCGCCACACCTCGGCGGTGCCGAGCCTGGGGCGGGCCAGCGGGACGCCGGGCCGGTAGGGCAGCCCGTTGACCGTCCAGGTCTCGTCGGTGCGGCGGAAGTCGAAACGGCGGGTGGCGACCGGCACCGGGCGGGGGGCCGGGCGGGTCAGGACGCGCGGGACGGCGCTGTCGTCGGGGGCGCGGCGGGTGACGACGAAGCGCATGACGTTCCTGGCCGGGCCGTCGCCCAGCGTGTTGACCAGGGTGACCGCGGTGCCGGGCGGGTAGGCGGAGAAGTCGACGAGCACGTCCTGGCGCTCGCCGGGGGCGAGCGGGACCTCCTGGTGGGCCACGGGCGCGCAGGCGCAGGCGGTGGCGGGTGGCGGTGACCTCGGCGACCGGCCAGGGCGCGCCGTTGACGAGGACGACGTCGCCCTCGACCCCGGCCAGGTGGTCGCCGGCCAGGTGCCCTGCCTGGTGATGGCCGCCCACGGGGCCGATCCCGGGGTGGCGGAAGGAGCCGTCCTCGTTGAAGGAGCGGTCGCAGATGAGCAGCGGCAGCTCCCGTTCGCCGCGGGGCAGCGGCAGGGCGTCCTCCTCGTCGTCGCGTACCAGGGCGAGGCCGGCCAGGTGCGCGGTCGCGAGCGCCCGCAGCGCCCAGCGGATCCAGGGAGAGGTGCTCATGGCCCGCCATGCTGCCGGTCGGGGCCCCGGCCGGACGTCGCCCGGCGGAGGGTGATGCGCCGTACTCCCCCGGTGGTACGGGGGCCGCCGCGACCTCGCGCGTACTCCCGGGAGGTGACGCCCGCCGGGGCCCGGACGTACGCCCGGGGGCCGACGCCCGCCCGACGCGCGACCCCCTACGGTGAGGGGCATGAGCAGCCGGAGAACCGACGCCCTGGTGGCGGCAGGCGCGCTGGCCGGGATCGTCGGCGGCACGTACGCCGGCCTGTCGTGGAGCGGCACCGCGGAGCGGCCGCTCGACCCGGCGGGCCTGATCCTGATCACCGTCGCGGCCCTGTCGCTGGCCTGGCGGCGCGCGGCCCCGCTGGCCGCCGGGGCGGTCGCGGTGGCGGCGGCGGCCGGCTACTACTACGCCCAGTACCCGGGGGTGTTCGCCGCCGGGCCGGCGCTGGCCTCGATCTACACCCTCGCCTCGCTCGGCCGCCGGGGGCAGGCGATCGGGCTGGGCGCGGCGCTGGCCGTCCCCGTGTACGGGCTGATGGCGCTGGCCGAGCGGGACCCGGCGGCCGGCTCCGGGATGACGCTGCTGAGCGGCTGGCTGGTCGCGATGGTGGTGGTCGGCGAGGTGGCGCGGAGCCGGCGGGCGTACCTGCGGGCGGTCGAGCAGCGCGCCGAGGAGGCCGAGCGCACCCGCGAGGAGGCGGCGCTGCGCCGGGCCGGCGAGGAGCGGCTGTGGATCGCGCAGGAGCTGCACGACTCGCTCACGCACAGCATCTCCGTGGTGAACGTGCAGGCCGCGGTGGCGGCGGAGCTGCTGGACCGGGACCCGGCGCGGGCCAGGGAGGCGCTGGCGGCGGTGAGGGAGTCGGGCCGGGAGGCGATGCGGGAGCTGCGGGCCACACTGGGCGTGCTGCGGCAGGCGGGCCTTGCGGAGGACGCCCCGGGCGGCGCGCCCGGCGGCGACCGGACGAGCGGCGCGGGAAGCGGCGCGGGAAGCGGCGCGGGAAGCGGCGCGGGAAGCGGCGCGGGAAGCGGCGCGGGAAGCGGCGCGGGGGCCGGGCTGGGCGGGCTGCCGGGGCTGGTGGCGAGGGCCGGCCGGGCGGGGCTGCCGGTGTCGTACGAGGTCACCGGCGAGCCGTACCCCGTGCCGCCCGAGGTGGGGCGGGCCGCGTACCGGATCGCGCAGGAGGCGCTGACCAACGTGCTGCGCCACGCGGGGGCCGCGTCGGTCACGGTGACCCTCGGCTACGATCGCGCCGGGATCACGTTGCACGTGGCCGACGACGGCGAGGGCGGCGGGACCGGGACGGTCACGCCGGGGATGGGGTTGATCGGGATGCGGGAGCGCGCGGTCGCGGCCGGCGGCTCGCTGACGGCGGGGCCCGGCGCGGGCGGCGGTTTCAGCGTGCGCGCCCACCTGCCCGCGTCCGCCGGGGCGGCCCGGTGATCGAGGTCCTGCTGGCCGACGACCAGCCGCTCATCCGCGCCGGTTTCAAGGCGCTGCTGGAGCTGACCGACGACATCCGGGTGGTCGGCGAGGCGGGCGACGGCGCGCACGCGGTGGAGCTGGCCCGGCGGCTGCGCCCCGACGTGGTGCTGCTGGACGTGCGGATGCCGCTGCTGGACGGCATCCAGGCCACCCGCAGGATCGGCGCGGACCCCGATCTGGACGGCGTGCGCGTGGTGATCCTCACCAACTACGCCCTCGACGAGTACGTCTTCGCCGCGCTGCGCGCCGGGGCGAGCGGGTTCCTGCTGAAGGACATCGAGCCCGGCGACCTGCTGCAGTCGGTGCGGGTGGCGGCCCGCGGCGACGCGCTGCTGTCGCCGTCGGTGACGCGCCGGCTCATCGAGGAGTACGTCAGCACCCCGCCGCGCCCGGCGGCGAGGCCGGCCGGGCTGGAGCGGCTGACCGAGCGGGAGCGGGAGATCGTCGCCCTGGTGGGCCGCGGCCTGTCGAACGAGGAGATCGCCGCGCACCTGGTGATCAGCGGGGCCACGGCGAAGACGCACGTGAGCCGGTCGATGACGAAGCTGGGCGTGCGCGACCGGGCGCAGCTCGTCGTGCTCGCCTACGAGTCGGGGCTGGTCGTGCCGGGCGGGCGCGGCTAGAAGGCCAGCAGGAGCTCGTAGACGTTCAGTCCCCAGATCAGCGTCCACAGCAGGACGGCGGCGAACCGGCCGTCCGCCTCCCGTGCCCCGCACATCCGCACCGTCCCGTTTCCCTTCGCTCCGTCCGTCGCTCTACCCGTTGACCGGCTTGCCGAGCGCGCTGCCCGCCAGCCAGTCCGTCCACGACTTGGCCCACGGCGTCGGGCCGTTGCCGAACCGCAGTTTCCTGGAGGTGCCGGTGACCTCGATGATGTCGCCGCGCTGGGTGAACTCGTAGAACCAGCGGGCGTTCTCGGGGCTGGCGTTCACGCAGCCGTGGCTGACGTTGCGGTTGCCCTGCGCGCCGGTGGACCACGGGGCGGCGTGGAAGAACGTGCCGCTGTAGGTCATGCGGACGTTCCACTTGGTACGGATGCGGTATTCGCCCGGCTTGCCGATGGTCGCGGAGTCCATGACGGTCTCGGCGGCCTTCTCCTGCGCGATCATGACGCCGGAGTAGCTGTCGTCGCCGGGCTTGCCCAGGCTGACCGGGATGGTCCTGACGACCTGGCCGTTCTCCCGCACGACCGCCTTGTGGCTGCTCGCGCTCACCTTGGTGATGTGCGAGGGTCCGACGGTGAAGCTCAGGCTCCGGTCCTTCGTGCCCCAGACGCCCTCGCCGGCGCGCAGCCCGGCCAGGTGCGCGGTGACCGTGACCCGCTCGCCCTCCGGCCAGTACTCGCGCGGCCGGAACTGCACCTCGCGGTCGCTCACCCAGCTCCAGGCGCCCTCGACCGGCTCGGACATCCGCACCGTCAGCGCCTTCTCCAGCCTGGCCCGGTCGGCCTTGGCGGTGACCGGCCGCGACAGCAGGAGCTGCACCGGCATGCCCACGCCGACCTTCTCGCCGTCCAGGGGCGACATGCCGCTCTCCAGCGCCCGCCGGGGCTTCAGGGTGGTGAACGTGGCCGTCGCCGTGACCGGTCTGCCGTCGGCGCCGGTGGCCTCGGCCTCGACGGTGTACGCCGCCGAGGGGCGTAACGGCCACCGCGGGCGCCAGGTGCCGTCGGCGGCCAGCGTGCCGCGCACCTCGCGGCCCTTGGCGTCGCTCACGCGCACCCCGGTGACCTTGCCGCCGGTGGCCTGGACGCCGACGCCCGTGTCCGGCGGGACCTGCTTCGCCCCGTCGGCAGGGGTGATCGACAGCCTGGCCGCCGGCGCCTGCTGCGCCGGCGTGCCCGATCCGCCCGGCGCGCCCGGCCCCGTGACGCCGCTGCCGCCGCCGGAGGTGCATCCGGCGGTCAGGAGCAGCGCCGCGGCGAGGCCGCCCGCGATCGTCGTGCCGGTCCGGCCGTTCCGCATCGTCGATGCCTCCCGCATGCGTACCGCTCTGACAGGTCCATGCCCGCGATGGGGGCGAGCATGCGGATCACGGGGTTGACAGGCGGCCGGGGCGGGTCTTCCCTCGACGGTACGGGGGTCGGGAGGGGAGCAGCCATGTCCGCGATTCGACGGTCCGCCCTTGCCGTGATGTGCGCCGCCGCCCTGGCCGCCACGCCCGCCGTGACCGCGCGGGCGGCGGCGCCCGCGCCGGCCGGGCCGGGGGCGATGTCGCACTTCGGCCTGGCCCGCAAGGACTGCGTGGGCACGTCCGCGACCCGGACCTCGAAGGTCTGGTACACGGTCGCGGGGGGCGTCCTGTCGGACGTGTACGAGCCCACGATTGACAATACGAACGTCGAGACGATGCAGTTCATCGTGACCGACGGCCGCACGTTCACCGAGCTGCAGGCGCGCGACACCACCTACGAGGTGGCCACCGGCCGCTCCGGCATGACCTGCACGGTCACCTCCGCCAGCAGGTCCGGCCGCTACCGGCTGACCACCACCTACGTCACCGACCCCGACCGCGACGCCGTCGTGGTCCGCACCCGGCTCCAGCCGCCCGGGCTGCGCCTGTACGTGCGCCTCGACGCCGGCGTGAACGGCAACGGCGGCGGGGGGCCCGCCAACGGCGGCGCTGACGACGCGGTCGTGGACGCCGCCACCGGCGCGCCGGTGCTCTCCGACGACAACACCGTGACCGACGCGACCGCCCGCGACTACGCCGTCCCCACCCACCTGGCGCTGCGGGCCGGGCGGCGGCTGCCGGAGGCGAGCGTCGGCTACGCGGGCACGCCCGGCGACGGCGCCGCCCAGCTCGACGCGGCCCGCGCGCTCACCCCGTACACCGCGGCCCCGGACGGCAACGTGGTCGCCACCGCGCGGCTGCCGCTGGACCCGGGCGGCGAGGCGACGTTCGCGCTCGGCTTCGGCCGCGACCGGGCCGCCGCGCTGCGGGTGGCGGGCGAGGCCGCGAGCCGGCCGTTCGCGGCGACCCTGGCCAGGTACGAGGCCGGCTGGGCGGCCTACGACGCCGGGCTGCGCCGCCCGCCGGCGGCGCACGCCGACCTGTACCGGCTGTCGGCGAACGTGCTGAAGGCGAGCGAGGACAAGACGTTCCCCGGTGCGGTCGCGGCGTCGCTGGCGAGCCCGTGGGGGCAGGCGGTGCCGGCCGGCGAGCCGGTGGGCGGCAAGGCCCGCTACTTCGGCTCCTACCGCGAGGTGTTCGCCCGTGACCTGTACGAGGCGTTCACCGGCTTCCTCGCCGCCGGCGACCTCGCGACGGCCCGGTCCACGGTCCGCTTCCTGCTGGAGCGCCAGCAGTTGCCGGACGGGCGGCTGCCGCGCAACTCGCTGCTCAACGGCCGGCTCGCGCCCGACTCGGGCGGCGACCAGCTCGACGAGACGGCCTACCCGATCCTCATGGCGTACCAGGCGGGGCTGGCCGGCGACGCCGGGCTGTGGGACGACGTGCGCGCCGCGGCCGACTTCCTGACGGCGCGCGGCCCCGCGTTCGGCGTGGAGCGGTGGGAGGAGCAGTCGGGCCACTCGCCGTCCACGATCGCGGCCGAGATCGCCGGGCTGACGGCGGCCGGGGAGATCGCCGAGCGGCAGGGCGACGCGGCCCGCGCCCGGCTCTACCGGGCCACGGCCGACCACTTCGCGCGCTCGGTCAAGGGCTGGACGGTCACCACGACCGGCCCGTACGCGCCCCGCTACTTCCTGCGGCTGTCGCGGACCGGCGACCCGGACGCGGCGGTGTCGTACAACCTGGGCAACGGCGGCCCGACGGAGGACCAGCGGCGCGTGGTGGACGCCGGCTTCCTGGAGCTGACCAGGCTCGGCGTCCTGCCGGCCGGCGACCCGGACGTGCTGGCCAGCCTGCCCGTGCTGGACCGGGTGATCCGGCGCGACACGGCGAGCGGCCCCGGCTGGTACCGCTACGGCGGCGACACCCCGGGCACCGAGGACGGCTACGGCGACTGCCACGAGCCCGACCCGACCTCCTGCGCGCCGTCCGGCCGCCCGTGGCCCACGGGTGACACCGGCTCGGGGCACCTGTGGCCGGTCCTCGCCGGCGAGCGGGCCGAGCAGGCGCTCCAGCGCGGCGACCAGGGCACGGCTGCGGCGCTGCTGCGGGCGATGCGCGGCATGGCGTCCGGCACCGGGCTGGTGCCCGAGCAGGCGTGGGAGAACCCGGACCTGCCCGCCTCGCCGTACGGGAGCGACCCGGCGACCGCCTCGATCGGCTTCCGCGACGGCGGCCCGGCCGGCTCGGCCTCGCCGCTCACCTGGGCGCAGGCCCAGGCGCTGCGGCTGATCCTGTCGCTCGGCGGCACCCGGCCGGTCGAGCAGCCCGCCGTGGTGCGGCAGCGCTACGCGGACCGGGCGGCGCGCCCGCGGCCGCCCCGCTCGCCGTCACCGCCCCGGCCGACGGAGCGCGGTCGCGGCACGTCGGTCGCGGTCGAGGGCAGCACGACGCCGGGCGCGCGGGTGGACGTCGCCGCCGCGCCCGTGGACACCGGCGCGCCCGCCCAGGTGGTGTCAGGGCGGGCGGGCGCGGACGGGACGTTCTCGGTCGCGGCGCCGGTGTCGTTCGGCGAGGTCGCGCTCACGGTGACGGCCACCGCTCCGGGCGGGCGCACCGGCCACGCGCGCCGCTCCGTCACCGGCGACATCACCGGCGCGACGACCGTGCTCGACGTGGCCGACCCCGACGGCGACGACCACGGGCCCGGCACCTACGCCTACCCGACGGCCGCCGACTTCCACGACGGGGCCTTCGACCTGCGCCGCTTCCAGGTGATCACCGACGACACCACCGTCTACCTGCGGGCCGAGCTGCGGGACCTGACGCCGACGTTCGGCAGCCAGATGGGCGCGCAGCTCCTCGACGTCTACGTCCAGGACCCGGCCGTGGCCGAGCGCTCCGCCGAGGCGGCGTTCCCGCAGCGCAACTACCGGCTCGCCGACGCCTGGACGCAGCGGGTGGAGGCCCAGGGCTTCGCCGCGCCCGTGTGGGTGACGGCGGCGGGCGCGGCCCCGGCCGGCGCGGCGGTGCGGGCCTCGGGGACGACCAGGACGATCACGATCGCCTTACCCCGGGACGCCTTCGGCACGCCGGGGCCCGGCTGGCGCTTCGCCGTGGCGCTGACCGGCCAGGACGGGTTCGCCGCCGACCAGGCGCGGGGCTTCGCGCCGACGCCGCAGCCGTACCTGTTCGGGGTGTGCGCCGAGGGCGGGACGGCGCCGCTGTGCGCGGCCGACCCGGCCACCGTCCCGAAGGCGATGGACGTGGTCCTCCCGGCCGGACGGTCGCCGGCGGACGTGCTGAACCCGCAGGCCGGGCCGGTGACCCTGCCCGCCGTCCCCGTCCCCTGAGCGCCCGGGGGCCGGTCAGGCGAAGCGCTCGATCGTGACCGGGATCAGCCCCTGCTCGCGGACCGCCTGCCGGTGGTGGTGCAGCAGCGCGCCCAGCGTGCCGAGGGAGCCGGTGCCGACCCGCACGGTGACGTCCACGCACCAGGCGATCCCCGCCCCGATGCGGCGCAGCTCCCACGTGAAGCCGTGCCCGCCCGCGCTGCCGGACGCCTTGCCGACCACGCGCGGGTCGCCCGTGGGCTCCAGCCGCAGCGCCGCCTGCGCCCCGGCCAGCCCGTCCGCGCCCAGCTCCCCCGCGAACAGGATGCGGTAGCGGCGGGCCTGGGCCGCGCCCGAGCCGAGCCGGAGCGGGGCCGCGGCGGGCAGCGGCTGGCGGCGGCGGAAGTGCCCGCGCAGCTCCTCCTCCTCGGGCAGCTCGCCCCCGCCGAGGCCGGCGTAGGCGTCGCGGGCCTCGGACCGGCTCACCGGCGTGACCCGGGAGCGGAGGGCGCCGTCGGAGCGGATGAGGCGGCTCACCTCCGGCGCGGCCAGCCACTCCCCCGTCTCCGATCCCCACTCGGCGCTGTCGATGCCGGCCGCGGTGAAGTCCTCGCAGAGGACGAACTCCTCCACCAGGACTCCCGCCGGGGACCGGTCATGTGCCGAGGTGGAGATCAGGTAGTAGTCCATTCCCCGCATGATCCCGGGCCCCGGATCGCCGGATCAAGCGTCCGCGCCGTGCGTGCCGAACGGCCGCGCGCCCGGGCGGGGACGGGCGGTGAGGTCCGCCGCGGGCGCGCAGGCTGAGCAGCGCGTCGAGCCGGTCGGCGCCGGCGCTGGGCGATCGCGGTCAGCCTGGTCGCGGTTCCCCGCGGCAGACCGGACTGCATCGTATGTCAGCCCGTCCGCTGCTGGCCTCATGAGGACAAAAGTGTGTCATCCGGAGAACCGTTCGTGGCGAACCAGGCGTGACCGGCAGGTGTCGAATCGTATGGGGGCGGTCCCGGCAGGCGGGACGACCGGGAGCCGCGCCGGGGGCGGCGCGGTTTGGGGGGATCACATGAGCACTGGTGCCAGACGGGGATCGGCGCGGGTGGCGGCCTCGGTCGTCCTGACCGCCGCGGCGCTCGCGACGGTCTCCCACCGTCCGCCGCCGGCGGGAACGGTCCAGGCGGCCACGCGCGACGCCGCCGGCCCGGCCCGCGCCGACGCGGCCACGACCAGGAACGTTCCCGCGTCCGCTACGACCGCGCAGGCCGGCACCGGACAGGACCGCGCCGCGCAGGCCGGCCCCGCGCGGGACCGCGCCGCGACGGCCCGGGGCCGGGCGGTGGACTGCCGCCGCGTCAAGTGCGTGGCCCTCACCTTCGACGACGGCCCAGGGCCGTACACCGACACGCTGCTCCGCCACCTCGCCGCCTACGACGCCCGCGCCACGTTCTTCGTCGTCGGCCAGAACGTCGCCGCCTACCCCTCCGTCCTGCGCCGGGCCGTCGCCGCCGGCCACGAGATCGGCAACCACACCTGGTCGCACCCCGACCTGACGAAGCTGTCGGCCGCCCGGGTGCGCGCCCAGGTGGCGCGCGACGACCAGGCGATCAGGGACGCGGCGGGCCTCACGCCGGCGCTCGTCCGGCCGCCGTACGGGGCCTTCGACGCCACCGTCCGCGCCCAGGTCAAGCGCCCGCTGGTGCTGTGGAGCGTCGACACCCTGGACTGGCTGCACCGCGACAGCGCCCGCGTCGCCCGGGTGGCGATCAGGTCGGCGCGGCCCGGCAGCGTCATCCTGTTCCACGACATCCACCCGACGACCGTGCGGGCCGTTCCGCGGGTGCTGAAGGCGCTGTCCAGGCAGGGGTACGCGTTCGTCACCGTCAGCCGGTTGTTCGGCGGCCGGCCGCCGCGCCTGGTGTACAGCGGAGGGGCGCCGGATCAGCTCTGAGCCGTCCGAGGTAGATGTCTGAACTTTTCGTGACACGCCCCCGTATCTGTCGGTGTGAGCGGTGGTCGCGCATGAAACCCGATCAGGAAGGACGCCTCGGCGGCACCGACAGCAGGGACGGCGCGCAGGCCGGCCGGTCCGGCCTGCGCGGCCCCCGCTCGGCGGTGTTCGCGGTCGTCTGCGTGTACGCCGCGCTCGGGATGCACACGCTGGCCGGCGGCTCAGGCGTCCGCCTGCCGGTCCTCGCCGCCGCCACCGCCCTGACCGCGGCCGGGGCCTACGTGCTGGCCCGCCGCCGGCGCTCCCTGGGGACGCTGGTCGTGGCCGCCTTCGCCGCCCAGTACGGCATGCATCGCCTGTTCGGCCTGGACGCCGCCCCGTCCCTCGCCCACCACGAGCACCCCGGCCACCTCGCCGGGGGCGGCGGGCTGTGGACGCAGCTCGGCATGCCGGCCGCGCACGCCGTCGTCGCCGTGGTGTCCGCCTGGTGGCTGGACCGGGGGGAGACGGCGCTCGCCGCCCTCCTGGCGCTGCTGTGCTGCTCGCTGCACCGGTTGTGGCGCGGCCTGCCCGCCCTCGTCCCGCCGCCCGAGCCGTGCGCGCCGGGACCGGCCGCGTGGGACGCGGCCGGGTGCGGGCGCCCCAGGCCCTCGCGGGCGCGCTGTGCCGGCGTGGCCCGCCCGCCCCGGCAGGCTGACGCAGGCCCACCCCGCGACCGCCGCGCCCCACGGCCGCCGCGCCCCACGGCCAACCCGCCGCGCGGCCAACCCGCCGTGCCCGCACTCCGCGGGCCATCCCGCCGCGCCCGCACTCCGCGGGCCACCCCGCCGCCCTGCCCGCGCCCCGCGGGTGCGGGCGTGCTCCCCTGCCTTTCCTCCGTAACGAACGGAGCCCTTCATGACCTCGGTCGAGGCACGCCCAGCCCCTTCCCCCACCACTCCCGCCCCCGCCTCCTCTTCGCAGCGTTACCGCGCCGTGTGGCGCTGGCACTTCTACGCCGGCCTGTTCGTCGCCCCCGTCCTGCTCGTGCTCGCCGTGACCGGCGCCGTCTACCTGTTCAAGGAGCCGTTCGAGGAGTGGCGCTACCAGGACGTCCGCACCCTCGCCCAGCCGGTCGCCGCGCCGCGCCCGCTGTCGGAGCAGATCGCCGCCGCCCGCGACGCCCGCCCCGGGGCGGCGGTCATGTCCGTCGTCCCGCCCTCCTCCCCTGACCGCACCACCCGCGTCATCCTCCAGGGCGCGGACACCGGCCCGTTCGCGCAGGGCGTCTCCGTGTACGTGGACCCGGGCACGGCCCGGGTGGTCGGCCAGATCGACGACGCGGCCACGTTCATGCGGATGGTCCGCACGATCCACGGCGAGCTGATGTCCGGCGTCGCCGGCGACCGCGTCGTGGAGATCGCGGCCTGCTGGGCGCTGATCCTCGTGGCGTCGGGCACGTACCTGTGGTGGACCGGCCGCCGGACCCGGGCGCGGGCCTCCAGGTCGCCCCGCGGCCGGCTGCGCCGCCTGCACGTCCGGGTGGGCGTCGGGTCGGGCGCGGTCGTGGTCTTCCTGGTCGTGTCCGGCCTGCCCTGGTCGGGCGTGTGGGGCGACGGGCTGCAACGCCTCCAGGAGCGCACCGGCTCGACCGCGCCGAACGCCGCCGATTTCCCGCACACCTCCACTCCGCCGCTGTCCGGCGACCTGTCCGCGAACCCCGACGCCAAGGTGCCGTGGGCGGCCGAGCGGCTGCCCGTCCCCGAGTCCGGCGGGCATGCCGGGCACGCCGGCCACGGCGGGGCGGCGCAGGCCGGCGCGCTGCCCGTGGAGGCCGCGCTCGCCGCCGCCCGGCCCGCCGTCGCCTCGTGCGGCGAGTGCGAGGTCAAGGTGCTCCTGCCGGACGGCCCGACCGGCGTCTACACGGTCGTGGCCGAGCCGCGCCGCGACCCGTCGGCCGCCCGCACGCTCCACGTGGACCAGTACTCGGGCAAGGTGCTGACGTCGTACGGCTGGGCCGAGTACGGCACGATGGCCAAGCTCGTCGAGCAGGGCATCGCGCTGCACGAGGGCCGCAGGTACGGCCCCGCCAACCTGGCCGTCATGCTCGCCGCCTGCCTGTCGCTGATCACGCTCGTGGTCACCGGCGGGTGGATGTGGTGGAAGCGCCGGCCGCGCGGCCGCGCCGGGGCGCCCGCCCGGCCGGCGGACCGGCGCACGGCGTACGGGGTGATCGCGATCATGGCGGTGCTGGGGCTGGTGTTCCCGCTGGCGGGCGCGACCATGGTGGCGGTGCTGCTGCTGGACCGGCTGGTGCTGCGGCGGGTCCCGGCGGTGGCCCGGTTCGTGGGCTGAGGCCGGCCGCTCGGTCAGGTCACTCCAGCGGCGGGGTGCCGTGCGTGTGGAAGGACTCGATGGTCTTCAGCCCCCACGCCTGGCCCTTGGCGCGCTCGGCCTCGGTCCAGGTCACCGTTCGCCAGTCGGGGGCCAGGATGAGCCGGGTGAGGGGGTTGCACAGCTCGATCCGGTTGCCGCCGGGCTCGTACAGGTAGAGGAAGAACGTCTGCTGGATGGCGTGCTTGTGCGGGCCGGTCTCGATGAAGACGCCGTTCTCGAGGGCGATGTCGGCGGCGCGCAGGATGTCCTCGCGGCCGTTGGTGGCGAACGCGAGGTGGTGCAGCCGCCCGGACGAGCCGGACCAGTCGTCGGTGTAGACCAGGTCGTACGACTTGTTCGCGAAGTGCAGCCACTGGGCCGAGACGCGGCCGCTGTCCAGCATGATCTGCTCGGTGACGCGGGCGCCGAGCGCGTCGCGGACGAAGGCGCCGTTGGCGGCGGCCTCGGCGGCCAGGTAGTTGACGTGGTCGAGGCGGCGCACGCCCACCCCGTGCCGGGGGAACGCCTGCGGCTGGTTCTTCAGCGCCGACCGTAGCTCCTCGGGCGCCTCGTACCACTCCGACTCCCAGTACAGGTGCATCTCGTGCCCGTCGGGGTCGCGGAAGGCGTACGTGGGGCCGCGCCCGGCGTCGCCGTCGCGCCAGCCGATGCCGAGCCCGGCGTCCTTGACGGCGAGCACCCGGCGCTCCAGCGCCTCCTGGCTCGCCGCGCGGAGGCCGGTCGCGCGCAGGCCGGAGGTGCGGTGGGCGGTCAGCTTGAGGCTGTGGTGCTCGTAGTCGTCGTAGGTGCGCAGGTAGACCGAGTCGCCGTCGGCGCCGGCGCGGGTCATGCCGAGGATCTCGGTGAAGAACCACAGGCTGCGCTCGGGCTGGGGGGTGAGCAGTTCGGCGTAGCCGAGGTGGGCGACGTCGTGCAGCAGGGCGTTCATCAGGTCGTCGGTCCTTCGTCCGGTCGCGGGCGGGGGAAGACCGTCCCGTCGAAGAGCTTGCGGGCGGTGCGCACGTTCGCGGCGCGCACCGCGGTGGGCGGGTCGGTGGTCAGGTCGAGCTCCACCTCGACCTGGAGGTGGCCGGCGGGGTGCTCGACGTCCACGCGCGGCCCGTCCGGCAGGCGGGCGTGGCGGCGGGCCACGCCGTCCGGCAGCAGCGCCGCCGTCACGACGCTCACCGCGCCCAGCACGCCGATCGAGGTGTGCGGCCGGACCGGGATGAACGTGCGGGTGCACAGCGCGCCGCCGTCCCTGGGCGGCGCGACCAGCGTCGTCTTCGGGACGGACGCGCCCGCGACGTCGCCGAGCCCCATCAGCTTCCCGGCCCGCAGGCGCAGCTCCTGCACCCGCTCGGCGAGCGCGGCGTCGGCGGCCAGCTCCTCGTACGGCTCGTAGCCGGTGATGCCGAGGTCGCGGGCGGCCGCCACGACGACCGGCATGCCGTTGTCGACGCAGGTGACCTCGATGCCGTCGATGACGTCCACCTGGTTGCCGGTGGGCAGCAGGCTGCCGGTGGCGGAGCCTGCGGTGTCCTCGAAGCCGAGGACGACGGCGGCGGCCGTCCCCGGCACGCCGGAGACGGCGGTGCCGCCGCGGTAGTCGACCCGGCCGCCCGGCGTCGGGAAGCGGGCGGTGGCGACGCCGCCGGTGTTGACCAGGCGGATGCGGGTCTCGGTGTGCTCGCCCCCGGCCGGGACGAGGCCGCGCTCGACGGCGAACGGGCCGACGCCGGCGAGCAGGTTGCCGCAGTTCTGCGTCCTGGTCACGGCGGGCTCGTCCACGGCCACCTGGAGGAAGGTGTAGTCGAGGTCGGCCGCGGGGTCGGCCGAGCGCGACACGACGGCGACCTTGCTGGTCAGCGGGTGGGCGCCGCCGATGCCGTCGATCTGGCGGGGGTCGGGGCTGCCGAGGATCCGCAGCAGCAGCTCGTCGCGCTCGCCGGGGTCGGCGGGCAGGTCGGCGGCCAGGAAGTAGGCGCCCTTGGACGTGCCGCCGCGCATCAGCATGCAGCGCACGCCGCCGTCGTGGCGGCCGCCGTCAGCGCCGCCGTCAGTCACGTCAGTCACGTCAGTCACGTCCGTCCCCGTCGGGCCCGGCGCCTTCGTACTCGGCTTGGGTGAGGTAGACGAGGCCGAGCTCCGGCAGCCGCTCGCGCAGCCCGTACCGGTCGAGGCCCAGCTCGCCCTTCTCGAACGCCGCCCGCGTCGCGGCCTCCTTGACGGCCCGCGCCTCGGCGGCGCTCACGGCGCACTCCAGGTCCTGCCGGGGGACGACGAGCACGCCGTCGTCGTCGGCGAGGATCACGTCGCCGGGCCGGACGACCTGGCCGCCGACGGCGACCGGCACGTTGACCGCGCCCGGGGTGGCCTTGACGGTGCCCTGCGCGCTGACCGCCGCGCTCCAGGCGGGGAAGCCCATGGCCCGCAGCTCGGCGACGTCCCGGACGCCGGCGTCGATCACCACGCCGCGCACGCCGCGGTGCCGCAGCGCGGTGGCGAACAGCTCGCCGAACATGCCGTCGGCGCACGGCGACGTCGTGGCGACGACCAGCACGTCGCCCTCGCGGCACTGCTCGACGGCGACGTGGATCATCAGGTTGTCGCCGGGCCAGCAGAGCGCGGTGACGGCGTTGCCGCCGACGCGGGCGCCGGGCCAGGCGGGGCGGAGGCGCGGGCCGAGGTAGCCGGTGCGGCCGACGGCCTCGTGGACGGTGGCGACGCCGTAGCGGGCCAGGACGTCGATGCGGGCGACGTCCGCGCGGGTGATGTCGGTGACGACGACGTTCCTCATGCGCGCGGGCCTCATCCCAGGGTGTCCGTCACCTGCGGGTACAGGCGCATGAACGCCTCGGCGCGGGTGTCGTGGGGCAGCCCGAGGTTGGGTCCGGCGTTGCGCTTGAGCTGCACGCCGCGGCGGACGGCGAGGTCGGTGTAGTAGTCCCACATGTGCTGCTGGGCCGGCAGGCACTCCATGGCCTTGCGCTTGGCCTCGAAGACGGGGGTGATGTCGAGCAGCACGTCGGGCTTGAAGTCGCACTGCTCGGGCTGGTGCGGCTCGAAGAAGAACACCGGGGGCGCGCCCAGCGGCTCGCCGGGGGCGTCGTAGCCGGCGGCCTGGGCCAGCACGCGGGCCTGGAGCGCCATGCGGGCCGCGGCGGGGTGATCGCCGTTGTACGGGTCGGCGAGGGGGTGGGTGAGCACCACGCCGGGCTCGCAGTCGCGGTAGACCCGCACCAGCCGGTCCACCAGCTCCGGCGTCTCCACCAGCGGGTAGTCGCCCGCGTCGAGGAACTCGATCTCGGCGCCCAGCGCGGCGGCGGCGTGCTCGGCCTCCTCCCGGCGGATGGCCTTGATCTCGTCGAGGGTGTGGCCGGCGCGCCACGCCTTGGCGGACTCGCCGCGCTCGCCGTAGCTGAGGCAGACCACCTTGGCCCGCCCGCCGCGGTGGGCGGTCAGCGCGATCGCGCCGGCCGCGCGCCAGACGAAGTCGCCCGCGTGGGCACTGATCACCAGAAGGGTGTGCGGAGTGTTTCCCGAGTTCACGCCCCGACGCTATGAGCGGCCCCGGAGGATTGTCAACACTTTCGTCGCCAATCGACCACTAAACGGGGTTTCGATAGGGTGTGGGTGACGGAACATCGACAATATTGTCAACGATGTTGGGGAGAGGTGCTCATGGACGGGCTTCGGGTGGCGCTGCTCGGGTACGGGGAGGTCGGCCGCGTGCTCGCCGGCGGGCTCGGGGGGCGGGTGCGGCTGCGCGCCTACGACCCGGCGCACCCACCGGCGTCGCCGCTCGTCGCGGGCAATGCCGACGCCGTGCGCGGGGCGGACGTCGTCATCGCCGTGACCACCGGGGCCGACAGCCTGGCCGCCTGCGCCGAGTCGCGACCCCACCTGAAGCCGGGCGCCCTCTACGCCGACCTGTCCACGGCCGCCCCCGGCGACAAGCGCGCGATCGCCGAGCTGGCCGGGTCGGCCGGCGCGGTCGCCGTGGACGGGGCCATCATGGCGCCCGTCCCGCTGCGCGGCCTCGCCACGCCGATCCTGGCGAGCGGCCCGGGCGCCGAGCGCTTCGCCGCGTTCGCGGGCGCCCTCGGCATGGACGTGACCCCGATCGGCGGCGCGCCCGGCGACGCGGCCGCCCGCAAGCTGCTGCGCAGCGTCCTGGTCAAGGGCCTCAGCGCGCTGGCCGTCGAGGCGCGGCGCGCCGCCGAGGCGGCCGGGCTGGGCGAGTGGTTCTGGGCGCACCTGGTGGAGACGGTGACGGACGCCGACGAGCGTTTCCTGACCCGCCTGCTGGAGGGGGCCGGGCAGCACGGCGTCCGCCGCGTGCACGAGATGCGCGCCGCCACCCGCATGCTGGAGGAGCTGGGCGTGCCCAGCGACATGACCGCCGCCACCGCCGCCGCGCTGCACCGCGCCACCGAGACCGGCGTCCCGCGCCCGCCCGGGCCGCGCTGACGGCCGCGAGAACGGCCGCGAGGACGGGCGCGGGGACGGGCGCGGGGACGGGCGGGGCGCGGGGCGGGCCCGCCGGCGGGCGCGAGGCGGGGCGGGGCGGGCTCTCAGTCCGCGCTCGACTCCAGGGCCTTGACGACGCTGCGCAGGTGTTGCTGCATCGCCGTCTGCGCCGCCTCGGGGTCGCGCGCGGCGATGGCGGCGACGATCAGCTCGTGCTGCGGCAGCGACACGGCCGCCCGCCCCGGCTGCCGGGCCAGCCGGAACTTGTGCCGCACCACCTGCGCCCCCAGCCGTTCGATGATCGACGCCGCGGTGCGGTGCCCGGCGATCTCCCGGACCTTGGCGTGCAGGGCGACGTTCAGCTCGGAGTAGCGGTCGAGGTCGTTGCCCGCCACGGCCTCGCGCATGTCCGCGACCACCTGCCGCAGCTCGTCGGCCTGCTCCTGCGTCACCCGCTCGGCCGCCTTGTACGCCGCCAGCCCCTCCAGCACCATCCGGACCTCGGTGATCTCCACGGCCTCGGCCTTGGAGATGACCCGGACCCTGGCGCCCTTGTTGCGCATGATCTCGACCAGGCCCTCGGACGCCAGCTCCTTGAACGTCTCGCGCACGGCCGCCCGGCTCGCCCCGAACTGCTCGCACACGTCGGCCTCGATGAGGCGCTGGTTGGGCACGAAGTCCCCGCCGAGTATGACCGCCCGGACGCGGTCGGTCAGCGTCTCCCCCAACGGAATCCTCCCGCCGTCGCGTGCAACTGGTTGGACAATATTATCGACAATCCGCCTTTGATCATTTCACTCTCGAACTGTCGGTGCCCTCCAGTAGGTTCCTGGATCAGTTGATCAAGCCGTTCGCGCGGGAGCGGGCACCCCCGCCTGCCCCGCGACCGGCAGGGCGGAGGTCGCGAAGCCGTGGACGCGGACAGGACCGCGTGGGAGCAACGCAGCGTGGTACGGGTGGTCGCGCCCGTCGAGCCACGCAAACTGGCCAAGGTGCCGTTCGTCGAGCTGGCCGACGGCCGGCTCCAGGGAGTGGTGTCGAGCGGGTCCGACATCGAGCGGGTCTACGTCTCCTCGATCACCGCCGGCAGCCTGGCGATGAGCTGCAGCACCAACAACAACCGCCCCTGCGGGGCGCTGCACGGCTACGCCTGCAAGCACGTACGTATGCTGGCCGACGAGGCGATCCTCCAGTACGGCCTCGACCGGGTGGCCCGCTACCTGCGGGTGGAGGCGTCCCCGGAGACCGGGCTGCAGCTGAACGGGCCGGTCGAGCGCACGCCGGCGGCGGTCGTGTTCAGCCGCTTCCTGCGTCACCTGGCCTACCTGGAGGTGCCCGACAGCACCGAGCCGCTGGCCGAGCTGCACTGGTTCCCGGCGACGGGGGCGGTGCGCCGATGAGGGGCATGACCGCCGCGACCCGCGACGAGCCGACCGGCGAGGTGAGGGCTGATGCTTGACGTACAGCTCGGGGAGCTGACGGCCGCCGGGCCGGCCGGCGTGGCCGAGGCGCTCGGCCTGGTGGCCGGGTTCGACCAGGCGCTCGCGCTCGGGTTCGCCCGCGTCGGCGAGGAGCCGGCGGCGGCGCTGGCCGCGCTGGCGGGCGCGCTGGCCGGCAGCCCGCTCGGCGACCGCGCCGGCGAGGCCGTGGAGAGGTGGTCGCGGGCTCCGTCGGCGACGAGCACCTGGCCGCGCTGGCCGGCGTGGCGGGCCGCGCTCACCGGCGCGGCGCACGACGCCCTGCTGGCCCGGCTCGACGCCGCGCTCGCCGGGCCCGCGCCCCTGGGACGCGCCCGCCGTGCCCGCGGGCGACCAGCCGGACAACCTGCTGGCGGGCGCCCGCGCCTGGCTGCGGAGCTGGCCATCACCGGGTGGCGCGGCGTCGACCACGACGTCGTCACCCCGTCCGACCGCACGGTCGAGGCGCTGCTCGGCGTGCCCGCGCTGCGCGGCCTGGCGGTGCTGCTCGACGGCCTGGCGGCCGAGCTGCGCGCCTCCTGCCCGGTGAGCGCGATGGACCTGCTGCCCGCCCGCCGCTGGGCCGACCTGTGGGCGCGCGGCCTGCTCCTGGCCAGGTCCGGCCCCTGGCACGGCACGCCGGAGCCGGTGTCGGGCCGGCTGCTGGTCCTCGGCGCCGACGTGCACGAGCACGCCACGGTGGTCCGCGTCCAGGTGCACGGCGTCCTGGAGCCCGCCGGGGGCGGCCCGGCGCGGCTGGTCCGGGCCGGGGTCGCCGCCGCGAAGGTCGACACCATCACCGGCCCGGCCGTGTGGCGGCTGCTGGCCGGCCATCCGGTGCTGCTCGGCGCGCTCGCCGGTCACCACGCCCTCGACCTCGCCGGCATGCCGCTGCTGCCGGGCGGCGACCTGGTGTGGCACGACGACCTCGCGCGGGCGGGCGAGGCGGCCGACCCGTTCACCACCGCCCGCGTGCTGCTCGGCGCGGCGCAGGCGCCGCCCGTCCCGCCGCTCGACCGCCACCCGGTGCGCATCGCCGAGCCGGTGCTCGTGGAGCACTACCGGGTCGACGGCGAGACGCTGGAGCTCGGCGGCAACCGGCTCGCGCTCGACCTCGACCGGCTGCCGTCCTGCACCCCGCTGACGCCCGAGCTGGTGGCGGCCTCCTCCACCTGCCTCGGCCTGCTGCGCTGGGACGGCGGCCGGTGGCTGCTGCAGCCGCTCGCCGTCCAGGCCACGGTGCAGAAGAAGCCCGTCACCGCGCACACCGGCGACTGGGCGCTCGGCCCGGCCGACCCCAAGGTGGTCAAGGCCGAGGCCAGGGCCGGCGACCCCGTCGCCGTGCTCCGCGAGCGAGCGGGACGGTTGCTGCGCAAATGACCCAGCGACCGACCCACGACACGCAAGCCGACGAGACCCGCCGTCAGGTGCTCTACTGGCGGCTGATGTCGCGGCTGTTCGGCGCCGACGAGCAGCCCGCCCTGGAGAGAGCCGGCCTGGCCGTCGTCGAGGACCTCGGCCTGCCGCCCGCGCTGCTCGACCCGGGCGTGTCCGTCGACACGCTGGTCCAGCGCTTCCCCGCGCTCGGCGACGAGCTGCGCGACCTCATGACCGAGCGCGAGCACGAGGCGGGCGGCGAGGTCCGGCGCGCCGCGCTGGTCTCCAAGCTGCTGCTCAACGTCTTCTGCACCGGCAGCGGCAACGTCACCGCCGAGCAGCTCGAACGCTGGAAGCGGGACGCCGGCTGGCTCGGCAAGGGCAGGGGCACCGAGGCCGGCGGCCGGGGCCACTCCCCCGGCGACGACGAGGTGGCCGCCGTCCTCGCCGGCATCGAGGGCGACCTGGTCAAGCGCATGCACCTGCGCGAGGTGCTGGCCGACTCCCGCCTGGCGCGGCAGCTCACACCCAGCATGTCGCTCATCGAGCAGCTGCTGCGCGACAAGCACAACCTGTCGGGCGTGGCGCTGGCCAACGCCAAGGCGCTCATCCGCAGGTTCGTCGACGAGGTGGCCGAGGTGCTGCGCACCCAGGTCGAGAAGACCAGCGCAGGCGTCATCGACCGGTCGGTGCCGCCGAAGCGGGTGTTCCGCAACCTCGACCTCGACCGGACGATCTGGAAGAACCTCACCAACTGGAGCCCGGAGGACCAGCGGCTCTACGTGGACCGGCTGTTCTACAAGCACACCGCGCGCCGCACCACGCCGGCCCGGCTGATCGTGGTCGTCGACCAGTCCGGCTCGATGGTGGACGCGATGGTCAACTGCACGATCCTGGCGTCCATCTTCGCCGGGCTGCCCAAGGTCGACGTGCACCTCGTCGCCTACGACACCAGGGCGCTCGACCTGACCCCGTGGGTGGCCGACCCGTTCGAGGTGCTGCTGCGCACCACGCTCGGCGGCGGCACCGACGGCACGGTCGCGATGGCGCTGGCCCGGCCCAAGATCGCCGACCCGCGCAACACCGTGATGGTGTGGATCTCCGACTTCTACGACAACCGGTCGCTGATCACCGACTTCGAGGCGATCCACCGCTCGGGGGTGAAGTTCATCCCCGTCGGCTCGGTCAACAGCTCCGGCCACCAGAGCGTCGACCCCTGGTACCGCCAGAAGCTCAAGGACCTGGGCACCCCCGTCCTGTCCGGCCACATCCGCAAGCTCGTCCTCGAGCTCAAGAACTTCCTCACCTAGGAGACCCGCTGATGAGTGACATGCTGCGCGCCCCCGCAGAGGTCAAGTACGCCGACGAGCTCGACTACCTGGAGTCGGTCGACGACGGCCCGAAGCCGTTCTCGTGGCGGCTCAGCCCCCGCATGGTCCGGCTGTTCGTGCTCGGCTCCGAGCGCGCCGACGGGCTCGACCGGGAGATCTCGCAGAAGTGGTTCGGCGACCGGAGCTTCGTGGAGCGGAGCATCGTGACCCTCGCCTCCGACCGGGGCCTGCTGCTGATCGGCGACCCGGGCACCGGCAAGAGCTGGCTGGCCGAGCTGCTGGCGGCGGCCATCTGCCGCAACTCCACGCTCGTGGTGCAGGGCACCGCCGGCACCACCGAGGACCACATCAAGTACTCGTGGAACGTGTCCATGGTGATCGCCAAGGGCCAGTCGCGCGCGTCCATGATCCCCTCGCCGATCATGACGGCGATGGAGCGGGGCGTGATCGGCCGCTTCGAGGAGCTGACCCGCTCCACCAGCGACGTCCAGGACGCGCTGATCTCGATCCTGTCGGAGAAGTACGTCTCCATCCCCGAGCTGGACGACGACAACATCGTCTTCGCGCAGCCCGGCTTCTCCGTCATCGCCACCGCCAACAGCCGCGACCGGGGCGTCAACGACCTGTCGTCCGCGCTGAAGCGCCGCTTCAACTTCGTGCGCATCCCGGTCGTGACGAACAAGAAGAGCGAGGCGGAGATCGTCCGCTTCCGTACCGAGGAGCTGCTGCGGCGGCACCGGATCGAGCTGGACCTGCCGCCGACGCTGCTGGACATCCTGCTGCAGAGCTTCGCCGACCTGCGCTCGGCGGCGGCCTCGGCGACCAGCGACGACGAGCGGCTGGAGTCGGCGCTGTCCACGGCCGAGCAGATCGGCGTGCTGGAGGACGCGATCCTGCACAGCCACTTCTTCGGCGACCGGGTGCTGCGGGCGCAGACGCTCGCCGGCTCGCTGGTCGGCTCGCTGGCCCGGCGCAGCCCTGAGGACCTGGCGATACTCAACAAGTACTGGCACGGCGTCGTCGAGCCGCGCGGCAAGAAGGACGGCGGGCCGTGGCAGGAGTTCCTCGACGGCGGCCGCGAGGCCATCGCGACCCTGTCATGAGCGGCTCCTCCATGAGCGGCCCTTCCATGATCGGCGGCACGTTCGACCCGCTGCGGGAGCAGCTCGCGCGGGCGGCGCGCGACTTCGGCGGCGACGCCGTGTCCGGCGTCCTCACCGGCATGGTCGACGACGTGGACCGGGCGCTGCGCGAGGAGCTGGAGATCTTCCCGGTCTGCCACCACTCCCCCGCCTCGGCGCTGGCGATGGTGCGCAGGCTGCGCGAGAAGCAGCCGAAGGTCATCTACCTGGAGCTGTGCGAAGACCTCCAGCCGCTGCTCACCGAGCTGCGCAACTGCCGGCTGCCGGTCGCGGTGCAGGCGTTCGCGACCGACCTCGACGGCTTCCCCAAGGAGTGGGCGCCGCTCAGCGTGGTCGCGCCGGTCACCGAGGCGTCAGCCGAGTACCAGGCGATCGCGTACGCGCTGGAGACGCCCGGCGTCGAGCTGGTGCTGGTCGACCGCTCGACCGACCACGTCTTCCAGTGGGCGCGGGAGGAGGAGCGGCAGCGGGAGCACGGCGAGGAGGCCGGGCTGCACGGCGACGCGGTGGGCGTCGAGATCGGCGACCTGCGGCCCCGCTTCGCCGAGCTGGAGGAGCACCTGCTGCACCACGGCAAGGTGCGCCACTGGTCGGAGTGGTGGGACCAGTACGTCGAGCAGCCGCTGTCCGGCGCCGGCTACGCCACCTACCGGCAGGTGATGGTGCTGATCGGCAGCCTGTTCCGGCGCCTGAGCCGCGACCCGGCCCGCCTCGCCGTCGACGAGGACCGCGAGCGCCACATGTGGACCCGGATGCGCGAGCACCTGGCCGCCACCGGCGCCGACCCCGCCGACTGCCTGTACGTGTGCGGCGCCTTCCACGCGGCGAGCCGGGTCGAGCAGTTCGGGGTGCGCTCGGCGGCGCCGTTCGAGATCAGCCCGCGCACCGGCACGACCTGGCTGTACGGGCTGATCCCGTCCAGCCACTCGGCCATCGAGGCGCAGTTCGGGCTGGCCTCGGGGTCGGTGTCGATCGCGGCGGCCACCTGGGCGAAGGCGGTCAGGCGCGACCGGCTGACCCCGTTCCGGCTCACCGGCCAGAAGGGCGCCGGACGCGGCCCCGCCACCCGGAAGCCCGCCACCCCCAAGCCCGCCCCTCCGCAGGCCGGTGAGTCGATCGCCGATGAGCTCACCGGCTTCCTGTCCGTGCCGCCCGCGCTCGACGCGCTCGACGAGGACGAACTGCTCGGCTGGTGCGTGGACATCGTCCGGCTGGCCCGCCGCAACGGCTACCTCGCCAGCACGGCCGACGCGATCGCGGTGTTCGAGACCTCGATCCTGCTGGCCGGCCTGCGCGGCCGGGCCCGGCCCACCCCGTACGACTTCCAGGACGCGGCCGTCACCTGCATCGAGAAGGACGCCGTCCCCGGCCGCAGGGACGTGCGGCGGCTGTGCGAGATCCTGCTCGGCGGCGACCGCGTCGGCGAGGTCGGCTACGACGCGCTGCCCCCGCTGGCCAGGAACGTCCACGACCGGCTCGCCCCGCTCGGCCTCGACCTGGACAAGCGCACGATCCAGCGGGCCCTGCTGGACCTGCGCGCCGACCCGGCCCTCGGCCCCTGCTCCGACCTGCTGTGGATGCTGCGCTACCTGCTGCCGCCCGACGCGGTGCGGCCCATCATGGGCGAGCGGCGGCTCGGGGAGCGGGCCATCCAGGAGAGCTGGGACCTGGCGTTCGGCAAGCACCAGCGCGCGCTGATCGAGCTCGGCTACGAGGGCGTGACCGTCGAGCAGGTGCTGGAGCAGCGGCTGCGGCGCCAGGTCTGGGACCCGAAGGCGACGGCGGCGGTGGCGCTGGCGGCGGTCGAGGACGCGGTGCTCTACCTCGGCAGCCGGCGCTTCGCCGACGAGCTGGGCGCCCGCGCGGTGGAGCTGCTGGCCGGCGAGCGGAGCGTGGACGACGCGCCCGAGGTGCTGCGCCGCATCCGGCGGCTGCTGGCCTACTACCGGGCCGGCGAGCCGGCGCTGCCGGCCTGGTGCGAGGAGTTCGCGACCGCCGGGTACGCGCACTACTGCACGCTGCTGCCGACCGCGTTCGACGACGACGACACGGGCGTGCGGCAGGTCGGGGCGATGCTCGGGTTCCTGTTCTCGATGGAGAGCCTGGCGCTGGCGCTGGGCTGCGACCGGGCGCAGCTCGAGCTGGCGGTGCGGCAGTCGCATCCGGAGGCGCCGGCCAAGGTGGCGCTGCTGTGGGCGGCGCGGACCCAGCTCGGCCTGATGACCGTGGCCGACCTGCGGCAGCGGTGCGACGACCTGCTCGGCAACCCGCTGGTGGTGCCGGCGTTCCCGCAGTACATCATGGGGTTCGTGCAGGCCATGGAGCCGGTGCCGGCGCTGTCGGGGTTCGTGGTGGAGGTGATCTCCAAGGCGTTCGGGCGGCTGCCGGACGCGGTGCTGCTGCCGTGGCTGCCGCGGCTGATCACGACGCTGAAGGACGAGGCGGGCGAGCTGATGCCCGCGCTGGTCCGCGAGGCGGGCCGCACCTTCCCCGCGACGCTGGCCGCCGTCGACTCCTTCACGCCGCCCTGGACCTCCCGCTCGACCGGTGACCGGACCGCGGGGGCTGTCGCGGCCGGGGGCCCCGGGGCTGGGAGCGCCGGCGCTGCGGGCACCGGGGGCGCCGGAGCCGATGCTCCCGGAGCCGGGGCTCGGCGTGCGGCCGCCGGTCCGGTGCCGGAGCTGCTGTTCGCTCACCGAGCGACGTGCGACGCGGTGGCGGCCCTGCTCGGCTGCGCGGGCGACTGGCAGCCGCCCGGCTCCCCCGCCTCAGAAGCCACCGACCCGTCGGGAGCCCCCGGGCCGTCGGGAGGCGCCGGGCCGTCGGGAGGCGCGGACCCGTCCGTGACCGCCGCCGCCACCCTGCTCACCACCCACCCCGAGCCCGCCCTCGCCCTGGCGACCCTGCTCACCTGACGCTCCGCCCCCACCGAGCCGCCCCGGCCGATCCGGCGGGGCGGCTCGGCGAACGGTGGGCGGGCACCAGGACGGGCCGGATCACCCCAGCTCACGAGGGGTGGGGCCAGGCGGAGGCCGGTCAGCTCCTTCGGAGTTGGTGCCAGGACTAGACGAGTAAGTCCTAAGTCGGGTCAGTGGTCGTAGGCGATCAGGGATCGGGTGATGGGCTGGCCGGTGGCGCGGTTGTGCCAGATGGCGGTGGTCAGGGCCAGGATGCGCTGGGCGATGCGGGCGCCGACGCCGATGGCGGTTCGGGCGCCGTGAAGCTCCAAGTCGAGTTGACCTTTGAGAGTGTCGTTGACGGACTCGATGAGCTGGCGGATGGGCTTGAGGAGTTCCTCGCCGGGGCGGGGTGTGCGGTTGCGGTAGGACGGGCGTAACAGCCGCACCCCGCGTTCGGCCAGGAAGGCGTCCAGCTCGGCGGAGATGTATCCCTTGTCGGCGATGATGAGCAAACCAGGGCGCTCGGCCACGAGATTCGGGTCGTGTTCGATGACGGCCATCAGCACTCGGCGTTCGTCGATGTTCGGGGTGGCCAAGGCCCAGGTGATGGGCAGTCCGGCCGGGGTGCAGATCAGGTGCAGGCGCAGGCCCCAGAACCAGCGTGAGTGGGAGCGGCAGTAGCCGTAGCCGGCCCATCCTGCCAGCTCGGAACGGCGGGCTGTGGGGCGGGAACGACCGCACTCGACCGGGGTGGAGTCGGCCACCCAGAGCGGGTCGTCCCACAGGTCGGTGTCGCAGGCCAGGGCCCGGATCACCCGTTTGAACAGGGGCAATGCCTTGTGCAGGCGCTTGTTGTAGCCGGACTGGCCGGGCAGGTACGGAAAGGCGCCGGGCAGATGTGCGGGGACGTAGCGCAGCCAGCGGGCCTGGGAGTGCACGCCGAGCAGGACCTGGGCCACCGCCAAGGTCAGCAGCTCGGCGTCGGTCAGTCGGGGTGGTCGTCCTAGCCGGGGTGATTCGCCCAGCCAGTCGTCGATTCTCACGTACAGTGCGGTCAGAAGGGTGTTGAGGTCGTTCGTCACGCATCGATCCTCGACACCCTTCGTCGTACCTGCACACCGAACGACTTAGGACTTACTCGTCTAGCGCGGCAGGGGGAGCACCGCGACCGCCTCGACCTCGACGAGCTGGTCCGGGTAGCCGAGCACGGCGATGCCGAGCAGCGTGCTCGGGACGTCGTAACCGGCCATGTGCTCGCGGTAGACCTCCCACGCCGCCACCAGGTCGGCCCGGTCGGACGAGGCGACGTACACGGTGGTCTTGGCGATGTCGGTCAGCGCCGCGCCGGCCTCGGCGAGCGAGGTGGCGAGGTTGCGCATCACCTGGTGGGTCTGGCCGGCGACGTCGCCCGGGCAGACGGTCGCGCCGTCGGCGTCGAGCGGGCAGGCCCCCGCCGCCCACACGGCGCGTACGGGCCCGTCGGCGACGGCCGCGTACGCGTACTGGACGGGGGCGAGGTCAGAACTACGGATCAACCGGACAGCGGGGGTCACGGGATCAGGCTACATTCTCCTTGATCGCCACGCTGGTGAGCGCCAGCAGCAGCTCCAGGTCGGGTTCGGCGTCCACCTGGACGGCCACCCAGGCCGGGTCGGGGCACGCCTGCACCTGGCCGCAGCCCGCCAGGTAGGGTTCCAGCCGCTCCACCGCCGGCGCGCTGAGGCGCACCCGCACCTCGTCGCCGCCGGCCGTGCGCAGGATCTCCGCGCCGCCGCGCACCGCGAAGGCCACCCCGCGCCGGGTGTCGCTGACCGCGAGCGCCGGCCAGGACCGCAGCTCGGCCAGCGCGCGGGCCACGTACGGCCCCCGCCGCTGGGGCGTCCGCCGCCAGGCGGTGATCCCTGCCACGGCTCCCATGCTGGTGCACGCCGCCCCTTTCGTCACCGTCCGTTCCGCAACCGTTATCAACCCCCGGCGGCCCGGGACGGCCGTCCCGTCGGGCTCAGGATTTCGCGCGCCGAACTTGTTGACGCCTCCGCAGGTTGAGGCTACCGTCAACGTACAACTAAAAGGAAACTTTCCTAATAGTTTCCTGGCATCCCACCCCCCAACACACCCCCAACGGATGTCGGAGCATCGATGAGACACAAGATCCTCGCCTGCCTGGCGGCGCTCGCGCTGCCCCTCACCGCCGTCGCCGCGGCCCCGCCCGCCGCCTACGGCGTCGTCCTGGCCGCCGACTGGGCCCCGTGGACGGCCTACTCGGCCGGCGCCCGCGTCACCTACAACGGCGTCGAGTACGAGTGCGTCCAGAGCCACACCTCGCAGCCCGGCTGGGAGCCGCCGAACGTCCCGGCCCTGTGGAAGGTCGCCTCCGGCGGCGGCACGGACACCACGGCCCCGTCCGTCCCCGGCAATCTGCGCTCGACCGGCGTGACGAACACCAGCGTCTCCCTCGCCTGGGACGCCGCCACCGACAACGTCGCCGTCACCGGCTACGAGGTCTACCGCGGCACCACCCTCGTCACCACCGTCACCGGCACCACCTACACCGACACCGGCCTGACCGCGAACACCGCCTACACCTACACCGTCCGCGCCCGCGACGCCGCCGGCAACCGCTCCGCCGCCAGCGCCGCCACCACCGCCACCACCACGGGCGGCACCGGCACGGACACCACCCCGCCGTCCGTCCCCGCCAACCTGCGCTCGACCGGCGTGACGAACACCAGCGTCTCCCTCGCCTGGGACGCCGCCACCGACAACGTCGCCGTCACCGGCTACGAGGTCTACCGCGGCACCACCCTCGTCACCACCGTCACCGGCACCGCCTACACCGACACCGGCCTGACCGCCGGCACCGCCTACACCTACACCGTCCGCGCCCGCGACGCCGCCGGCAACCGCTCCGCCGCCAGCGCCGCCACCACCGCCACCACCACGGGCGGCACCGGGGGCGGGGGCAACAAGGTCCTCGGGTACTTCGTCCAGTGGGGCGTCTACCAGCGCGGCTACCACGTCAAGAACATCGACACCAGCGGCTCGGCGGCCAAGCTGACCCACCTCAACTACGCCTTCGGCAACGTCCAGAACGGCCAGTGCGCGATCGGCGACTCCTACGCCGACTACGACCGCTTCTACCAGGCGGGCGAGAGCGTGGACGGCGTCGCCGACACCTGGGACGCCGGCGCGCTGCGCGGCAGCTTCAACCAGCTCCGCAAGCTGAAGAAGAAGTACCCGAACCTGAAGGTGCTGTTCTCCTTCGGCGGCTGGACCTGGTCCGGCGGCTTCACCCAGGCCGCGCAGAACCCGGCCGCGTTCGCCGACTCCTGCTACAAGCTGGTGGAGGACCCGCGCTGGGCGGACGTCTTCGACGGCATCGACATCGACTGGGAGTACCCGAACGCCTGCGGCCTGACCTGCGACACCAGCGGCCCGGCGGCCTTCAGGAACGTCATGTCGGCGCTGCGGGCCCGCTTCGGCTCGGGCAACCTGGTCACCGCTGCCATCACCGCCGACGGCACCGACGGCGGCAAGATCGACGCGGCCGACTACGGCGGCGCCGCCCAGTACGTCGACTGGTACAACGTCATGACCTACGACTACTTCGGCGCCTGGGCCGCGCAGGGCCCGACCGCCCCGCACTCGCCGCTCACCTCCTACTCGGGCATCCCGATCGCGGGCTTCCACTCCGACGCCGCGATCCAGAAGCTGAAGAGCAAGGGCGTGCCGGCGAGCAAGCTGCTGCTCGGCATCGGCTTCTACGGGCGCGGCTGGACCGGCGTCACGCAGGCCGCGCCGGGCGGCACCGCCACCGGGCCGGCGCCGGGCACGTACGAGCAGGGCATCGAGGACTACAAGGTGCTCAAGACCCGCTGCCCGGCCACCGGCACGGTCGCCGGCACCGCGTACGCCTTCTGCGGCGGTCAGTGGTGGAGCTACGACACGCCGGCCACGATCGGCGGCAAGATGAGCTACTCGAAGAGCCAGGGCCTCGGCGGCGCGTTCTTCTGGGAGCTCAGCGGCGACACCGCCAACGCCGAGCTGCTCACGGCCATGAAGAACGGCCTGGGCTGACCCGATGACCTGGGGGCCGGCCCGCCACGCGCCGGCGGGCCGGCCCTCAGCACGAGCGGCCGCAGCACGAGCGGCCGGCCCTCAGCACGAACGGCCGCAGCACGAGCGGCCGGCCCTCAGCAC
Organism: Actinomadura luzonensis; assembly: GCF_022664455.2. Classification (NCBI taxonomy): domain Bacteria; kingdom Bacillati; phylum Actinomycetota; class Actinomycetes; order Streptosporangiales; family Thermomonosporaceae; genus Actinomadura; species Actinomadura luzonensis. The sequence goes on along the minus strand of NZ_JAKRKC020000002.1, from coordinate 2,257,056 downwards.
GAGCGGGCGGCGAGCCCCACCGGCCAGGACGCCTCAGGCGAGCAGCCCCTTCACCGGGCCGCCGCCTCGGTCAGCTCGGCCAGCTGCCCGCCGGTCAGCGACACCCGCGCGGCGCCCATGTTCTCCTCCAGATGCGCCACCGACGACGTACCGGGGATGGTGATCAGCACCGGGGAGTGGGCGAGCAGCCAGGCCAGGCTGACCTGGGCGGGCGTGGCGCCGGCGGCCTCGGCCACGTGGTCCACCGGGCCGCCGGGCGCGGCCAGCCGGCCCTTGGCGATGGGGGTGTAGGCGATGAAGCCGAGCCCCTGCGCCTCGCAGTGCTCCAGGACGTCCTCGGAGCCGCGCAGGGTGAGGTTGTAGCGGTTCTGGACGGTGGCGATCGGGGCGACGCGGCGGGCCCGTTCCAGGTCGGCGACGGTGACCTCGGACAGGCCGATCTCGGCGATCTTGCCCTCGTCCTGGAGCGCCTTCAGCTCGCCCACCTGGTCCTCCAGCGGCACCTCGGGGTCGATGCGGTGGAGCTGGAGCAGGTCGAGCCGGTCCACGCCGAGCCTGCGCAGGCTCATCTCGACCTCCTGCCGCAGGTACGCGGGCCGCCCCACGGGGTGCCACTCCCCCGGCCCGGTACGCACGAACCCGGCCTTGGTGGCGATCACGACGTGCTCCGGGTACGGGTGCAACGCCTCGCGGATGATCTCCTCGCTGACGTAGGGCCCGTAGGAGTCGGCGGTGTCGATGAATTCGACGCCCAGCTCGACGGCTCGGCGCAGCACCCGGACGCACGCGTCGCGGTCCTTCGGCGGGCCCCACACGCCGGGTCCGGTGAGGCTCATGGCGCCGAACCCCAGCCGGTGCACGGCCCGCCCGGCGATGGTGAACGTATCGTGACGCAAGGGAGACATCCCCAATCTTGGCTAATAGCTCAGTAATTACTACTTTCGGGCAGGAAACGCGCGCATCTCGACCCGGGTCCCCCACCACGTACCGAGGAGCAACGGAAGCATGCGTTCCCTACTCGGCGCCATCACCGTGGCCGCCGTGGCCCTGTCCCCGTTAGCCGTCGCAGCCCCCGCCGAGGCCCACGGCCGCGACGACGCCGCGATCCGCAAGCTCGTCAAGGACGTCTCAGGCAAGAACGTCAAGAAACACCTCAAAGCATTCCAGGCCATCGCGGACGCCAACGGCGGCACCCGCGTCTCCAGCAGCCCCGGCTTCGACGCCTCCCGCGACTACGTGGCCCGCAAGCTCCGCGCCGCCGGCTACCAGGTGACGATCCAGCCGTTCGAGTTCACCTTCGACGGCTACCGCACCCCGCCCGTGCTCAAGCGCACCGGCCCCGCCCCGGAGAAGACCTACACCTACGGCTTCTTCCAGGACTACGTGGCGATGGCCGACTCCCCGTCCGGCTCGGCGAGCGGCACCATCCAGCCTGTGGACCTGGTGCTGCCGCCCGGCGCGGCGGCCAACACCTCGACGTCGGGGTGCGAGGCGAGCGACTTCGCCGGGTTCGTCCCGGGCAACGTCGCGCTCATGCAGCGCGGCACCTGCAACTTCCGCGTCAAGGTGGACAACGCGATCGCGGCCGGCGCCAAGGCGGCCATCGTCTTCAACGAGGGCCAGGAGGGCCGCACCGAGGTCGACCTCAACCCCACCCTCAGCGGGCCCGGCGTGACGATCCCGGCGTTCTTCACCCGGTTCTCGGTCGGCCAGGAGCTGGCCGCGGCCGCGGGCACGACGGTCCAGCTCAACTGGGACCCGGTCGTGGAGCAGCGGACCACGTACAACGTGATCGCGCAGACCAGGAAGGGCGACCCGGACCACGTCGTCATGCTCGGCGCGCACCTGGACAGCGTCCAGGAGGGCCCCGGCATCAACGACAACGGCTCGGGCAGCGCCGGGATCCTGGAGGTGGCGCTGCAGTTCGCCAGGACCAAGCCGAAGAACGCGGTGCGCTTCGCGTTCTGGGGCGCCGAGGAGTTCGGCCTGCTCGGCTCCGAGCACTACGTGGCGTCCCTGACGGAGGAGGAGCGGGCGAAGATCGCCCTGTACCTCAACTTCGACATGATCGCCTCGCCGAACTACACGTTCGGGATCTACGACGGCGACGGCGACGCCTTCGGCACCGCGGGCCCCGCCGGGTCCGACGTGATCGAGGAGGACTTCGAGAAGTTCTTCGCCGGGCGCGGCCTGCCCCACACGGCGACGGCGTTCACCGGCCGCTCCGACTACGGGCCGTTCATCGCGGTCGGCATCCCCTCGGGCGGCCTGTTCACCGGCGCCGAGGTGCTGAAGACCGAGGAGGAGGCGGCGATCTTCGGCGGCACCGCCGGGATCCCGCTCGACCCCTGCTACCACAGCGTCTGCGACACGATCGCGAACATCGACGACAAGGCCCTCGACGTCAACTCCGACGCCATCGCCGCCCTGACCGCCAAGTACGCCTTCGACACCGGCGCCATCGGCACCGCCCCCGCCCCGGCCGCCGGGCGGGCCGGGCAGGCCGAGCGGGCCGGGCACACCCACAAGCCCGCCGACGCGGCGAGCTGACCCGCTGAGCGGCGTGACCGGTGCCGCGCGCACACCGGTCACGCCGCGTCACCGCACACGCGCCGGCGCCCCTGCCCGCCGCCGGTGCCCCTGCCCGCCGCCAGTGCCCCTGCCTGGCGCCGGTGCCCCTACTTGCGCTGGTGGCCGATCCGGACCGGTTGCGGGCCGCGCAGCCGCACCTCGGGGTCCGTCATCGTCTGGTGCGGCGCCTCGCGCCCGGCGGCCGGCTCGATCTCCGGCCGGGCGCCCTCGGCCTCGGCGATCCGGCGCGCCAGCCGCTCCCGCAGCCCGGCCGCGACCTCGGCGTGCGACGGGTAGCCGGCCAGGTTCACCAGCTCGTGCGGGTCGTGCTCCAGGTCGTAGAGGGCCTGCTCGCGGTAGCGGCCGGCGGCCGGGTCGTCCCAGGGGTGGGCGTCCTCGGCGACGGCGTAGTACTTCCACCGCGAGGTGCGGATGCCGCGCCCCACCTCCGACTCGCTGACCTGGAAGAACACCTCCTCCGGCCAGTCGGCGCGGGCGTCGCGGAGCAGCGGCAGGAACGAGCGGCCCTGCATCGCCTCCGGCACCGGCAGCCCGGCGGCCGCCAGCAGCGTCGGCGGCAGGTCGAGGGTGCTGACCGGGCGGGCGATCGCGCCGCCGCCGTCGAAGCCGGGGCCGCGCACCGCCAGCGGCACCCGCAGCGAGGCGTCGTGGCAGGAGCGCTTGTACTCGCCGTTGCGGGTCTTGAAGTGGTTGCCGTGGTCGGAGGTGTAGGCCACGATCGTGTCGTCCAGCAGGCCGAGGCTGCGCAGCGCGTCCAGCAGCCGGCCGAGCCCTTCGTCCAGGCGTTTGACCTGGCCGAGGTAGCCGCCCAGGTGGCGGTGGGCGGTGCCGCCGAGCGCGGCCAGGTCCGGCGGCAGCCAGGCGCCCTGGTAGCGCTCCTCGTAGCCGTCGGGGGCCGGGTAGTCGTCCACCTCGTTCTGGTGGTGCGGCTCCAGCAGCGAGACGAACAGGTAGAACGGCTCGTCGTGGTGGTCGGCGACGAACCGGATCGCGGCGTCGATCAGCGCGTCGGAGCGGTAGCCGGGCAGCAGCACCGGCTCGCCCGCCTCGTCGAAGACGATCGTGCGGTAGGCGTCGGAGGTGTGCTCCAGCGCGTTCGCGCCCAGCCAGGACCGGTAGCCGCCGCGCTGCTCCTCCGGCACCGGCTCGCTGCCCGCCAGGTGCCACTTGCCGATGTAGCCGGTGGCGTAGCCGGCCGCGCCGAAGTGGTGCGCCAGCGTGCGCTCCTCCGGCGGCAGGACGCGCCCGTTGCGGTACACGCCGGTCGTGGTCGGGTACCGGCCCGTCTGGAGCGCGGCGCGGGCGGGCGCGCACACCGGCTGCGGGGTGAGCGCGACCGTGGCCTGCGTGCCGTTCCTGGCCATCCTGTCGAGGTTGGGGGTGAGCGGGCCGACGGTGTCCCACCGCTGCTGGTCGGTAAGGACGACGATCACGTTCGGACGCAAGACGAGGGCTCCTTATTTGAGGCCGGTCAGGGCGATGCCCCGGACGAAGTAGCGCTGGGTGAGGACGAACAGCACGGCGGTGGGCACGAAGAGGATCACCGAGCCCGCGGCCGTCAGGTGCCACAGCGTGAAGTACTCCTGGTTGAACAGGGTGAGCCCGACCGGGATGGTGCGCATCTCGGGCGTGGTGGTGGCGACCAGCGGCCAGAGGAACTCGTTCCACTGGAAGACGAAGGTGAACAGGGCGAGCACGGCCAGCGCCGGCCGGGTCTGCGGCAGGATGACGCTGCGGTAGATGCGCAGCTCCGACGCGCCGTCGATGCGGGCGGCGTTGATGAGGTCGTCCGGGATGGGCTGGATGAACTGCCGCATGAGGAAGATCCCGAAGGCGTCCATGAGGAACGGCGTGATCAGCCCCTGGTACGTGTTCAGCCACCCCAGGTTGGCCATCAGCACGTACAGCGGGATCATCCGCACGAAGAACGGCACCATGAGCGTGGCCAGCAGCGCCACGAACAGGGTGTTGCGCAGCGGGAAGCGGAACTTCGCGAAGACGTACCCGACGAGCGGGTCGAACACCAGGTGCGCCAGCGTGATCACGCCCGCCACGACCAGGCTGTTGACGATGAAGTCGCCGAACGGCGCGCGGGTGAACAGCTCGGCGTAGTTGCCCCACTGGGGCGAGTCCGGGACGAGCACCGCGTCGGCGGCCAGCGTCTCGGCCTCGGTCTGGAGCGACAGCGACACCATGTAGAGCAGCGGCACCACGGTGACCAGGGCGGCCAGCCCGAGCGTGATGTGGAGCAGGGCCTTGCGCATCAGTAGGTGACCTCCCCGCGCCGCCCGGCCCGCAGCTGCACCAGCGTGAACGCGACGATCACGACGAGCAGCAGCACCGACTGCGCCGAGGAGTAGCCGAAGTCGCGGGTGCGGAAGGCGACGTTGAAGATGTGGAAGACCGACAGGTCGGTGGCGTCGCCGGGCCCGCCGTTGGTGATGATGTACGCCTGCCCGAACGCCTGCAGCCCCGAGATCACCGCCATCACCGAGACGAACAGCGTCGTCGGCGCGAGCAGCGGCAGCGTGATCCGCCAGAACCGCCGCCAGGCGTCGGCCCCGTCGATCCGCGCGGCCTCGTGGTAGGTCTCGGGAATGCCCTGAAGCCCGGCGAGGAACAGCACCATCGTGTAGCCGACGCTCTGCCACAGCGTGACGCCGGCGATGGTGAGCAGCGGCGCGGTGTTGAGCCACTGCTGCTCGGGCAGCCCGAGCGCGCCGAGCACCCGGTTGAGCACGCCCAGCTCGGGGTCGAGGATGTTGCGCCACAGCAGCCCGACGATCGCGACCGACGTCAGGTACGGCACCAGCAGCAGCACCCGGAACACCACCCGGCCCCTGAGCGGCTGGTCCAGCGCCATCGCCAGGGCCAGCCCGAGCACGATCGACCCGATCACCACCAGCACCGCGAACGCCACCGTCACCAGGAACGAGTGCCGCACGGCCGGGTCGCCCAGGGCCTCGGCGTAGTTGCCGAGCCCCGTCCACCGGTCGGCCTGCGGGCCGGTGCGGAAGCTGGTCGCGACGACGTTGCCGATCGGCAGGTAGAAGAAGGCGCCGAAGAACAGGATGGCCGGGAGGAGGAACAGGTAGGCCGTCCGCGCGTAACGGCCCTGGAGCGTGCGGGGCCTCACTTGAGGTAGCCCTCGGCGGACCTGGCGAAGGCGTCCAGGGCCTCGGCGGCCGGCTGGTTCTGGATGAGCACCTGCTGGTACATGACCTTGAGCTGTTCCTCCCACTTGCCGAGCTGACCGGTCAGGCGCACCTGCTGGGAGGAGTCCTGGGCGGTGGGCAGCGCGTCGGCGAAGACCTTGATGTCCGGGTCCGACTGCACTTCCGGCAGGTCGGACCAGGACTTGCGCGGCATGAGCATGCCGGTCTCCTTCGTGGCGGCCTGCTCGACCTCCAGCGCGGTGACGCGCTTGATGAAGTCCCAGGACAGCTCGGGCCGGGCGGCCTTGGCCGGCACGAACATGCTGACCCCGGCCGCCTGCGTGGCCCGCGTCCGGTGCTTCAGCGGCGGCGCGACGCCGAGCTCCAGGTCGGGGCTGGTCTTCCTGATCGGGTCGAGGTCCCACGGGCCGGTGAGGATCATCGCGGCGCGCCTGGCGGAGAACAGCTTCTGCGGGCCGGAGTAGTCGGTGCTCGACACCGGCACCGGGGCGACCTTGTGCTTGTGGATCAGGTCGGCCTGGAACTGCAGGGCCTCGACGGCGGCCGCCCGCGGCTCCATGATCGCGCCGCTCCCCGGCTCGTACGGGGTGACGCCGGCCTGCACCATCCACGGCCACAGGTAGGTGTAGTCCTGGTTGAGCGCGACGCCGTACACGCCGTCCTTGGTCAGCTTCCGGGCGGCCGCCAGGAACTCCTCCCACGTCGACGGCACCTCCACGCCGGCCTCGCGCAGCATGGCCTTGTTGTAGAGCAGCGTGTTGCAGGTCAGGTGGAGCTGCACCCCGTACACCTTGCCCTGGTAGGAGTTGCGCTCCACGGTGACCGGCTGCCAGTCGGCGGGGAAGCCCATGGCCTCACCGTCGCGGTCCACGAAGTCCTGCAACGAGCGGGCGTTGCCGGAGATCGCGAACTCCTGCACCCACCCGCCGGGCTCCTCCACCAGGTCGGGAACGGTCCCGGAGGCGAAGTCGGCCAGCAGCCGGGTGCGGAGGTCCGGCCACTGGTACTTCTGCAGGTTGACCTTCACCTTGTTGGCCTGCTCGAACTCGGCGACGACCTTCCGGTAGGCCTGGTAGTCGTGGCCGGCGTTCCAGTAGACGGTGAACGTGCCCGGCTCGCCGCCGCCGGCCGAGGGCGCGGGCGGCGCGCCCGCGCAGGCCGTGAGGACGGGCACGGCGGCGGACGCGGTGGCGGCGGCCCCGGCCAGGCGGAGCAGGTCACGGCGGCTGAGAGTGGGGGACATCTCGCTTTTCCCTTCTGGGGCTTTCAGGAGGAGCCGCGCCGCAGGTAGGTCCAGGAGCGGACGATCTCGCGGGCGGGCGGCGCCTCCTCGGCCTGGAGGCGGTCGAACAGCAGCCGGGCGACGTCGGTGTAGTCGTGCCTGAGCGGGCCGACGGTGCTGAGCTGCGGATTGGTGATGAGACCCTCGTCGATGTTGCCGGCGCCGACGACGGCGACGTCGCCGGGCACGCGCAGCCCCGCGTCCCTGGCCGCCCAGATCGCGCTGATCGCGGCCCGGTCGGAGGCCGCGAAGATCGCGTCGGGACGGTCGGGGGAACGCAGCAGCTCGGTGGCCGTCTGGTAAGCCGCCACGCGGTCATCCGCCCCCGTGGTGATGATCCGCTCGGTGACGCCGTGCCGGTCGAGGGCCCTGGTGTAGCCGAGGAGCCGGCCCTCGGGCTGCTCCCGGTGCAGCTCGTGGCGGTGCGCGAGGAACGCGATGCGCCGCCGGCCCTGCGCCAGCAGGTGCTCGACGGCCTCCTCGCACGCCTCGGCCTGCGGCGTCCTGACGACGTCGCAGCCCTCCAGCCCGGCCTCGTTGCTCAGCACCACCAGCGGCAGGCCGGCGGCGGCCAGGTCGTTGAGCATGTCGCGGGTGAGGTGGTCGCCGACGACGTTGACCAGCGCGCCGTCGGCGATGCCGCCGCGCAGCACGTCCACGGCCGCCTTCGCGCGGGCCTCGCTGTAGACGGCCAGCGTGATGACGGAGTAGCCGCGCGCGTCGGCCATCTCGTGCAGGTCGGTGGCCAGCCGCTCGTCGGACGGGACGCCGCCGAGCGTGCTGAGCACCAGGCAGACCCGCTGGGTGCGGCGTTTGCGCAGGCTGCGCGCGGCCTGGTTGGGCGTGTAGCCGAGCTGCCTGGCGGCGTCGAGGACGCGTTGCCGCGTCTCGGCGCCGACCGGGCGGTCGCGGCCGCTGAGGACGTAGCTGACGGTCGCGACGGAGACGCCCGCGAGTTCGGCGACCTGGCGTGCTGTGGGTCTCATGCTAGTCGAATAACCTAGCATTCCCTACAGGGATACACGGTAATGGTCTCCTCTGAGGTGGGGATGCGGGCACAGAGCATCGAGATCGGAGAGGTGTCGTGGCCGCCGTGTTAAACGATTAACATGGACCGGTCCTTCGACCGTACTCCTCCACCTCACTCCGGTTCAACCGCCATTTGAGGATCAGCAGCGCGGGGTCAGGCGGGGCGGCGGGAGCGGATCAGGGTGAGCGCGCCGAGGGCGACGGCGAGCAGCCCGAGCCCCAGGGCGGCCCAGCCGCCGACGATCCCGTAGCCGGTGCCGGGGCCGCCCTCGGCGGCGGCCACCACCAGCCCGCCGATGACCGCGCAGGCGAGCCCCGCCGCCAGGGCCACGACGGCTCCTCTTCTCCGGGCCCGGGCGCGGGCCAGCGCCAGCCCGCCGGCGACCACGCCGATCAGCCCCAGCAGGACGGCCACCAACGACCAGAGCCGCCCCGAGGTCAGGGTGTACGCGCCGACGGGCTGGGCCAGGGCGGCGGCCAGCAGGTGATGGACGGACATGAGGGTCCCTTCGGTCCGGGGCGAACGACAGGCGCCATCGATCCTCGCGCCGCCGGGGCCCGCGCCGCCTCCGCCGCACGGCGTCACCCGGTACGCGCTGCCGCGTAGCCGGCCCGCGCCCGGCTACACCCGTCGTCGTACGGCCGCCGCCCGGCAAGGGCCGGCGATCACCAGGGCCCGCCGTCCCGCTGACGTCCCGCGTGGCGAACGGATATCTCCCGTTACTGTCCGTTACCTTGCGAGGTGAACGGGGGGAGCATGACAGTGACACAAACGCCATGGTCCGGGGGGACCTTCTCACGCAGAGGGTTGCTGGTCACCGGGGCGTTCGCGGCCGGATCGGCGCTGACGGCGGGGCTCGCGCCCCCTGCGGCGGCCCAGCACGGGCCGGCCGTGCTGCGGCCCCGTCCCTCGACGGTCACCCTCGGCCGCCGCAGGGTCCGCACGTGGACGTACAACGACGAGCTGCCGGGCCCGACGATCAGCGCCTCCACCGGCGACATCGTGCACGCGACGCTGGTCAACGACCTGCCGGAGGCGACGACCGTGCACTGGCACGGCATCCAGCTCGACCACCGGATGGACGGCGCGCCGGGGTACTCGCAGAAGGCGACCCCGCCGGGCGGGAAGTTCCCCTACGTCTTCCGGGTGCCGTTCCCCGGCACGTACTTCTACCACTCGCACGTCGGCATGCAGGCCGACCGCGGCCTGTACGGGCCGCTCATCGTGCACGACCCGCGCGAGCCGCTGAGTTACGACGAGGAGTACACGGTGGTGCTCGACGACTGGCTCGACGGCCTGCTCGGCACCCCCGACGAGGTGCTGCGCCGGCTCAACGCCAGCACCGACCACGACGACACGCTGCGCAGCGACCTGCTCGGCGGCGTCACCGGCGACGTCCGGCACCCGCTCTACCTGGTGAACGGGCGCCCGCCGGAGGCGCCCGCGACGTTCTCGGCCCGCCCGGGGCGGCGGGTCAGGTTCCGGGTGATCAACGCGGCCGCCGACACCGCCTTCCGGGTGGCGCTCGGCGGGCACCGCATGACGGTCACGCACGCCGACGGGTGCGGGGTGCGGCCGGTCACCGTCGACACGTTCCTCGTCGGGATGGGCGAGCGCTACGACTTCCTGGTCCGGCTGGGCGACGGGGTGTTCCCGCTGGTGGCGATGGCGGAGGGCAAGGGGGCGCGGGCGTTCGCCGTGGTGCGGACCTCGGGCGGGCGCGCGCCGGGGCCGGAGGCCAAGGTGCCGCAGCTCGACGGGCGGCGGCTGGCGTACCGGGACCTCCAGGCGCGCACCCGTCCCGACCTGCCCAAGCCGGAGCGGACGGTGCTGGTCACGCTCGGCATGCGCCCGTCGGGCAACGAGTGGACGATGAACGACCGGCTGGCGAGCGACCCGTTCCGGCTGCGGGTGGACCGCGGCGAGACGATCCGGGTCGTGCTGGACAACCAGTCGCCCATGTGGCACCCGATGCACCTGCACGGTCACACCTTCCAGCTCCGCGTGCCGAACGGGAGCGGGCCCCACAAGGACACGGTGAACGTCAAGCCGCGCGAGCGCGTCGAGTTCGACGTGCTGACCGCCAACCCGGGCGAGTGGATGTTCCACTGCCACAACCTGTACCACCAGGAGCAGGGCATGATGGGCGTGCTCGGCTACGGCCGGCCGCCCCGGCGGCGGGCCGCGCACGGTCACCATTGACCCGCCCTGGGCGTTGACGTCCGGGCTCACCGTCCCCGACAGGCGCGGTGAGCCCCGGGGGCCCCTTGCGACGTGACCCCGGGCTACGGAAGGATCACCGAGTCGGCCCCCGCCCCCGCCCCCCGCCCGGCGAGACACCCCCCGCGCTTGCCGCATGACGACATGGAGAGGCTGTCGTGCGCACACAGGAGAGCATCGAGCAGTTCGGCTACCGCCAGGAGTTACGGCGCGGGGTCGGGCTGACCGACCTCGTCTTCTACGGCCTGGTGTTCATGGTGCCGATCGCGCCGTTCGCCATCTTCGGCCTGGTCTACTCCCGTTCCGGGGGCATGCCGGTGCTGGCCTACCTGGTGGGGATGGTGGCGCTGCTGTTCACCGCCTCGTCGTACGCGCAGATGGTCAGGGCGTTCCCGTTGTCGGGGTCGGTCTACAACTACGCGGGGCGGGGCATCGCGCCGCCGGTCGGCTTCCTGACCGGCTGGATGGTGCTGCTCGACTACATCCTCGTGCCGAGCCTGCTCTACCTGGTGGCCTCCATCGCCATGCACGACATCGTGCCGGCGGTGCCGGTGTGGGCGTGGCTGGTCGGCTTCGTCGCCGTCAACATGGCGATCAACCTGCGCGGCATCCGGATGACGGTCCGGCTGACCCGGGTGATGATCGTCGCCGAGCTGGTCGTGCTGGCGTTGTTCCTGCTGGTCGGGATCTGGGCGCTGCTGCAGGGCAAGGGCCGCGGGTTCAGCCTGGAGCCGCTGTTCAACGCCGGGACGTTCTCCTGGCCGGTGGTCTTCGCCGCGGTCTCGGTCGCGGTCCTGTCCTTCCTCGGCTTCGACGGGATCAGCATGCTGGTGGAGGAGTCCACCGGCGGCTCGGAGCAGGTCGGGCGGGCCATGCGGATGGCGCTGGTGCTAGCCGGGGTGCTGTTCGTCACGCAGGTGTGGGTCGCCGCCCTGCTCGTGCCCGACCCGGACGGGCTGCTGCGCTCCGGCAGCGGCACCGCCTTCTACGACGCCGCCGCGGTGGCGGGGGGCGAGTGGCTGCGGCACGTCACCTCGGCCGCCACCGCGCTGTCCTGGGGGCTGGCCAACACGCTGGTGGCGCAGGTCGCCGTCTCCCGCCTGCTGTACGCGATGGCCCGCGACCGGCAGCTCCCGTCGTTCCTCGCCCGGGTGTCGGTGCGGCACTCGGTGCCGGCCAACGCGATCGTGCTGGTGTCGGCGCTGTCGGTGGGGCTCGGGGTCTGGATGTCCGTGCGGCGGGACGGGGTGGACCTGCTCAGCAGCCTCATCAACATGGGCGCGATGGTGGCCTTCATCGTCCTGCACGTGTCGGTGATCGTGCACTACGTGGTGCGCGGCGGCTCGCGGGCGTGGTGGCCGCACCTGGTCGCGCCGCTGGCCGGCATGGGCATCCTGATCCTCGTGGTGATCAACGCGAACGTCCTGGCGCAGGTCGTCGGGCTCGCCTGGCTGGCCGCCGGCGTGCTGATGCTGATCTCCCTGTACGCGCTCGGCCGGCGTCCGGCCTTGGGCGGCGTCCCGGCGTCCCGGCGTCCGCCGGCCGCGACGGAGGCGTCGTGAACCGGCTGCCGCTGCACCAGGACCTGTACCTCATCGCGCACGACCAGTCCGGCAAGCTGCTGGTCCACCCGGCCTCGATGGGGCTGGGGCTGGCCGGGGCGGCGATGCTGGAGCTGGCGCTGGCCGGCCGCGTCGCGGTGGCCAGGGGGCGGGTGGCGGCCTCTGTCCCGTCCCGGCCCGCCGCCGATCCCGCCGACGCCGCCGACGACTTCTCGGGCGACCTGCTCGCGCTCGTCACGCGGGAGCCCGGCGACGTGCGGACGCCGGTCAAGAAGGCGGCCGGCGCCGCCTACGAGCGCACCCGCGAGGCGCTGGTCGCCGCCGGGGTGCTGCGGCGCACGACCAAGCGGGTGATGGGGCTGCTGCCGACCACCCGCTACCTGATCGCGGACATCGCCTCCGTGGTGCGGGCCTCGTCCGGGGCCCGTTCGGCGGTGGAGGGCTGGCGGCAGCCGGACGCGCGCTGCGCCGCGCTGTGCGGGCTGGTCGCGGCGCTGCGGCTGGAGGAGGAGCTGTATCTCGACCAGCCGTCCGGCCGCCTCGCGGCGCGGCTGCGGGAGATCGCCCGCGAGGGCTCACGGGAGGTCGCCGAGCTGGTCGGCGTCGTGGAGACGCTGGTCGGGGAGGCGGCGGTAGCCGTTTACCGGTGATTAACCCAGACCTGTAGACGATGCCCCTTATGCGAGCTACGCTCCGCTCGCCGAGCCAAGGGGGATCCTGATGAGCTACACCCTGTTACGCGGCACCTTCGTCATCCGCTACCCCGACCTGCCCCGGCGCGGGCCCGAGCCGGACGGCGACACCGTCAAGTTCCGGCCCGACAACCCGGCGCTGGTCGAACGGCTGGCCCGGCACTCCGGACGGCCGCCCGGCATCAACCGCCGCGGCGTCTCCGTACGGCTGGAGGCCATCGACGCGCTGGAGACGCACTTCGCCGAGACCCACCAGGAGCCGGCCGGCGCGCTGGCCGCCCGGGACGAGCTGCTGCGCCTGCTCGGCTTCACCAACGTCACCTTCTGGGACGACCTGCCCAACACGGTCCGCTCCGCCGACCAGGACGAGCTGCGCGGCCACGTGCTGAGCAACGGAATCGACGCCAACGGCCGGCTCATCGCGTTCGCCTACGCCGGCGACCACCCCGGCCCCGACGGCTCCGCCGTGTTCCTGGACGGGCCCCTCGCGGACGGCTCGGTCAACGCGGCGCTGCTGTCGGCCGGGCTGGTCTACCCGGCCTTCTACGCGACGCTGCCCGCCGAGCTGCGCACACACCTCGCCGAGGTCTCCGCGCAGGCCCGGCGGAAGGCGCTGCCCAGCGGCATCTGGCCGCGCTCGACCGGCGACCCGAACGGCCCCGCCACGATCGCCGGCCTGACCGCCGCCGAGCAGCTCGTGATGTGGCCGAAGCTGTTCCGGCGCATCGTGCCGTACCTGGCGGAGGGGTTCACCGACTTCTCCCACTTCGACGCCTGGCTGCGGGCCGACCCGGTGCACCGCGACGACCAGCTCTTCCTGCTCGACAAGCTGGAACGCGGCAACCTGCACGACGTCGTGCGCGCCTCCGGGCAGCAGGTGCAGCTCACGGTCTGGCCCGAACGGTTCGTCATCGACCCCGACCCCGCGCCGCCCGGCGCGCCGGTCCGGCCGCCGCTCATCGCCGCCGGCGACCTGCTCATCGTCGCCGCCCTGCCCGACCCGGCCGGGGCCGACCGGGGGGCCGAGTCGGTCACGCTGCTCAACCTCACGCCGGACGCGGTGGACCTCTCCGGGTGGTCGCTGTCCGACACCGGGGGCGGGCGCCTGGCGCTCAGCGGCTCGATCGCGGGCGGGGCGACGCTGCGGGTGACGCCCGGCGCGGCGCTGCGGCTCGGCAACCAGGGGGACGGCCTCGTCCTGGTGGACGAGGCGGGCACCACCATCGACCAGGTGACGTACAAGGCCGACCAGGTCCGCGCGGGGCGGACGATCTGCTTCGGCCGCTGACCCGCAGGCTGCCTCGGGAGGGCGCACATGGTGCACGGTCCGGACGCCGAACGGCTCTGCGAACGCTGCGGCACCCCCATCGACCCCCTCCCGACCTGCCCCCACTGCCCATCCCCACCCGACCTGACCCCAACCGCCCCACCCGCCTCGCCCCGGCAGGGTCCGGCGCCTGACCCACCCCAACCGGGCCCCGCGCGGCCCGGTGCGCCTCAAGAGGGGCGGCCCCAATCGGGCCCGTCCCGGGACGGCCGGCCTGCGGCGGGGCCCTCCCGCTCCGCCGCTTCACCGCCGCCACCACCACCGCCACCGGCGTCGGGGTCGGGGTCGGCGTCGGCCCGTCCGGAGCGACCGGGCCGCCCTCGTCCCAGCCGGTCGCAGCCGGGTCACCCCTACCCGAGCGCGTCCCGGCCCGGCCGCCCCCGCCCGCCCGCACCCCAGCCCGGCCGGCCCCGTCCCGGCACGCCCCCGCCCGAGCGCCCGAACCCGACCACGCCTCGGCCCGGAGCCTCACCCTTCGACCCACCCCCCCGCGACCCCTCACCCACCAACGAGCCCCCGCGCGGCCCCTCACCCTTCGACCCACCCGCGCGTGGCTCCTCGCCCTTCGAGCCACCCCGGCGTGACCCTTCGCCCCCCGACCAGGCCTCCCACGGCCCCTCGCCCTTCGGCCCGCCCCCGCGCGGTCCCTCGCCCTTTGACGAGCCCCGCTCCGGCCCTGCGTCCTTCCCCCGGCCCCAGTCCGGCCCCTCCGTCTTCGACCCCTCTCGGCCCGGTTCGCCCGGGCGGCCCGGGCCTCAGGGCGGCGCCCGTCCGCCGGAGGGGCAGCCGGGGTGGTGGCGGGCGTCGGTGCTGGTCGCCGTGGGCGTGGCCGTGCTCGCCGCCGGGCTGGTCTGGTGGGTCGTCGCCACCCGCACCCCTACGCCCTGGCAGGCCGTCGCCACGGACGTGGCAACCGCCGTCCCGGCCCCATCGGCCACCGCCCCGTCGCCCGCAGCTCCCTCAGCCGCAGCCCCGTCGGCCGCAGTCCCGTCGGCCGCCCCGTCCGGCCGGCAGGCCGCGTCCGACCAGGCGCCCGCCGCCTCGGCGAAGCCCGCCGCACCCGGCACGACCGCGTCCGCAGGGCCCGCAGCCACCGGACCCGCGGCCACCGCACCCACGGCCACCGGGCCCGCGCCCGCCGGCGAGGCCGCCGTTCAGGCGCGTGCCGTGAACGCCCTCCTGGCCGGCAGCAACGCCGCCCACGCCGGCCTCACCGACGCCATCTCGGACGCCACCCGTTGCCGCCGCGCCGGCCTGAACACGATCCAGCGGATCACCGCCGCCCGCCGCGACCAGCTCGCCGCCGCCCGCGCGCTCCGGGCCGACGCGCTCCCCGGCGGAGCCGCGCTGAAGAGGTCGCTGGTCGCCGCCCTGGACGCCTCCTTCGACGCCGACGCCGCGTTCCTGACCTGGGCCCGCCGCCACGTCGCCGCCGGCTGCGCCGACCCGGTGGCCGGGGACCGCGACTACCGCCGGGGCCTGGCCCGTTCGCAGGACGCCCGCAAGGCCAAGACGCGCTTCGCCACGGCCTGGCGGCCGATCGCCGAGACCCACGGCCTCACCGCCTGGCGCCCGGACCAGATCTGACGGCCCCGACCGGCGGACCACACCTGCCCCCTGTCCGACCCGACCAGATCTGCCGGTCCGTCCGGCCGGAGCCGCGCCGCGCCGTGCCGCGTCGTGCCGGGCCGTGCCGCGGCCGGGCCGCGTCGCGTTGCGCCGCGTTCTCAGCCGGCCTCGATGCGTGAACGCTGGAAGCGCCACGACCGTTCGCGCCCGTCAGGCCGCACCGCCGCCAGCGCCCGTTCCAGGGCCTGTGCCGGCTCCACCCCGGTGTCGATCTCGACGGCGTCCGGCCAGTCCGGGGCGTCCGCGGCCATCTTCCTGCGGATCTCCTCGTCGGCGTCCGACAGCTCGGGCTCCCGGGTGACCAGCCGTTCGGCCGCGACCTGCGGCATGACGGTGCAGCGCAGCGCGACCAGGTCGCTGCTGGTGCGCGCGGCCACCTCGGCCGCCACCGCGCGGTGCCGCTGGTCGCCCCAGGAGGCGTCGATGATCACCGGCTCGCCCTGCCCGAGCAGCCGCTCGGCGCGGACGAGCAGTTCGGCGTAGGTGCGGGCGGTGTGCGCGGGGTCGTAGATGCCCTGCCGGTAGGGGGCGCTGGCCGCGCGCGTGGGGTCGAGCCCGGCCAGCTCCTTGCGCACCCGGTCGCTGCGCAGCAGCGTGTGGCCGAGCCGGTCGGCCAGGCCGCCGGCGAGCGTCGACTTGCCGGACCCGGGCGAGCCGCCCACCAGCACCAGCGTGACGGCCCCGGCGCGCAGGTGGCGCAGCGCCAGCTCCGACAGCCGGCGCGCCTCCCAGCCGGCGTCCGTCTCGCCCTGCCACTGGCGCAGGCACGCCACCTTGGCCCGGACGAACGCGCGGTAGGCCACGTAGTGGTGCCACAGGGCGGGCGGCGCGGGGTCGCCGGAGAACTCGACGTACCAGCGCAGGAACCGCTCGGCCTGGCGCGGCGCGCCGAGCCGTTCCAGGTCCATGGCGAGGAAGGCGGCGTCGTCGAGCCCGTCGAGGAAGCGCAGCCGCTCGTCGAACTCCAGGCAGTCGAGGATGCGCGGCCCGTCGTCGAGGCAGAAGACGTCCTCGGCCAGCAGGTCGCCGTGGCCGTCCACGACGCGGCGGCCCGCGACGCGGGCGTCGAACAGCGCCCGCCTGCCGTCGAGGAAGCGGGTGGCGAGGCGTTCGGTCTCGTCGAGGACGGCGGGGTCGACGGTCCGGCCGGGCAGGCCGCGTACCTGCTCGAAGCTGGCGTTCCAGCGGGCGCGCAGCGCGTCCAGGCCGCCCTCGCGGTCGATCTGCGGGCCGTGCCGGGCGCCGGCGTGCAGCGCGGCGAGGCGGCGCGCGACGGCGCGCAGGTGCTCGTCCACGGGCTTGCCGGCCTTGACCAGCGTGGCCAGGCGGCGTTCCTCGGGCATGCGGCGCATGACGACGAGGTGCTCGCAGACCTCGCCGCCGGGGCCGACCACGTCGGCGACGCCCTCGTAGACGTCGTCGCACAGCCTCCGGTTGAGCTCCACCTCCTGCTCGCAGGCCCAGCGGCGGGCCCGCAGCGTGCTGAAGTCGAGGAAGCCGAGGTCGACCGGCTTCTTGAGCTTGTAGGCGTGCTCGCCGAGCAGGAACACCACGGCGGCGTGCGTCTCCTTGGTCGTGGTGTACATGACGCCACCTCCCCTTTCAGTGGAGATCACCGCCAGGGGCGACGCCAGGGCCGAAAGGCCCCTATCCAAGCGGGCCGCGAGGCCGGAGACTGGGCAGTCCCGACCGATCAGCGAAGCGAAGGAGTACAGGATGTTGTTCCTCCCGCGGTTACTGCCCCGCTCGATGTTCAGGTTCGCGGCGGGGGCGGCGGCGGGCTACCTGCTCGCGGTGCGCCCCTGGCACCTCCGCTGGGGCGCCGACGACGCCGAGGTGCACGGCGAGATGGCCGGCGACGACCTCGTCACCGTGCCGCAGTACCAGGCGACCCGGGCCGTCACGGTCGAGGCGCCGCCGGCCGCCGTCTGGCCCTGGGTGGTCAGGTTCGGCGGCTACGTCCCCGGCGCGTACACCGGTCCCGCTCCCGGCGAGGGCGGGGAGCAGCCGGATCTCAAGGCCGGCGAGGCGCTGCCCGGCGTCCAGGACGCCGTGGTCGAGCGGGCCGAGCCGCCGCACACGCTCGTGCTGGCGCAGCGCGGCGCGGAGGCGGTCGCGTCCTGCTCGATCGCGCTGCGGGAGCTGCCGGACAACCGGACCAGGATGGTCTTCCGCGTCCGCATCAGGGCCGAGCCGGGCCTGGGCGGCGTCGGTTACCTGGCCCGGATGGACCTGTCCGACTTCGTGGCGATGCGGCGGCGGATGCTGACCGTCAAGGAGCGGGCCGAGGCGACCGCCTGACCGGCTGTCGCGCCGCGGCGGCGTCGTTCACGGGGAAAAACCCGGAGACGGCGCCGCTGTGGTGTTGACGGGAGACGTTTCCGGCATTTAACGTTCCGGCGATCGGCGAAACATATCGCCATGCTTCCGAAACTTTCGGAGTCGCCATGTTACGAGGCATCGTCGCGATCGCCCTGCTCGGCCTGCCCGCCCCCACCCCCGGCCCGGCGCACCCGCCCGTCACCGTCGACGAACACGTCCGGCACCAGGAGATCGACGGCTTCGGCGTCTCCCAGGCCTTCCGCCGCAACGAGCTGCTCGAGGCGCTGCCCGAGGCGCAGCAGCGGGAGATCCTCGACCTGTGGTTCGACCGGGACAAGGGCGCCGGGATGAGCATCCTGCGGCTCGGCATCGGCTCCTCCCCGGCCGGCAGCCCGTACGACCACATGGTCTCCATCCAGCCGGAGAACCCCGGCGGCCCGGACGCCCCGCCCAAGTACGTCTGGGACGGCGACGACAACAGCCAGGTCTGGGTGGCCAAGGAGGCGCAGCGCTACGGGGTGCGGCGCTTCTACGCCGACGCCTGGAGCGCCCCCGGCTACATGAAGGACAACGGCGACGACAAGAACGGCGGCACCCTGCTGCCCGAGTGGCAGCGCGCCTACGCGAACTACCTCGTGGCGTACACGAAGTTCTACGCCAAGGAGGGCATCAAGATCACCGACCTCGGGTTCACCAACGAGCCCGACTGGACCGCCAGCTACGCCTCCATGCGCTTCACCCCCGAGCAGGCCGCCCAGTTCGTCAAGGTGCTGGGGCCGCTCGCGCAGCGCGCCGGCGTGAAGGTCGCCTGCTGCGACTCCTTCGGCTGGAACGAGGCCAAGGCGTACACGGCGGCCATCGAGGCCGACCCCGAGGCCCGCCGCTGGGTCAAGACGCACACCGGCCACACCTACGCGAGCCCGGTGGACGCGCCGCTGCCGACGCACCGCAAGACGTGGATGTCGGAGTGGAACCCCAACGGCGACCGCTGGAACACCGCCTGGGACGACGGCAGCGGCTTCGACGGCATCACCATCGCCTCGGCCATCCACGACGCGCTCACCCTCGGCCAGGTCAGCGGCTACGTCTACTGGCTCGGCGCCTCGCGCGGCGCGACCCGCGCGCTGCTCCAGATCGACGACGTCGCCAAGACCTACAGCGTCTCCAAGCGCCTGTGGGCCCTGGCCGCCTACAGCCGCTTCATCCGCCCGGGCGCGGTCCGGCTGGAGGCGACGGCCGCCGACCCGGCGCTGAAGGTGTCGGCCTTCCGCAACCCGGACGGCTCGCGGGTGATCGAGGTGCTCAACACCGGGACGGCCGCGGTCACCTGGCAGGGCGTGCGCGGCCACGCGACGGCGTACGTGACCAACAACGACAACTCCCTCACCCCGTCACCGGTGACCGGCCGCACGGTGACCCTTCAGCCGCGGACGCTGACCACGCTCGTCGTCCGCTGACCGAGCTGGCGAGAGCCCGGTCAGGGTCCCCCGGGCTCTCGCCGCACCACCGGGCCGCATCACCGGGCCGCGCGCGGCTAGCGCGACCCCCACACCTCCTCCGCCGTCTCCACGATCAGGCGGAGCTTGGCGAACTGCTGGTCGATGGTCAGCTCGTTGCCCTCGACGGTCGAGGAGAAGCCGCACTGCGGCGACAGGCAGAGCTGGTCGAGGTCGACGAACTTGGCGGCCTCGTCGATGCGCCGCTTCAGCGTGTCCTTGGACTCCAGCTCGCCGCGCTTGGTGGTGACCAGCCCGAGCACCACCGTCTTGCCCGGCGGCACGTAGCGCAGCGGCTCGAAGCCGCCGGAGCGCTCGTCGTCGAACTCCAGGAAGAACCCGTCCACCTTCAGCTCGCCGAACAGCGCCTCGGCCACGTGGTCGTAGCCGCCGGAGGCGGCCCAGGAGGAGCGGAAGTTGCCGCGGCACATGTGCGTGGTGACGGTCATCCCGGCCGGCTTGGCGGCGAGGGCGGCGTTGATCTGCTTGATGTAGCGGAGGTGCAGGTGCTCGGCGTCGTCGCCGCGCGAGGTCAGCTCGGCGCGCTGCGCCGGGTCGTTCAGGTACGCCAGGCTCGTGTCGTCGAACTGCAGGTACGTGCACCCCAGCGCGCCGATCCTGCGGACCTGCTCGGCGTAGGCGGCGCTGAGGTCGCGCCAGAACTCCTCGGCGTCCGGGTACACCTTCGGGTCGATGGCGGCCGGACCGCCCCGGTAGTGGACCATGCTGGGCGAGGGGATGGTGAGCTTCGGCACGGCGGTGGTCACCGTGTCGCGCAGGAACGCGAAGTCGTCGGCGAAGATGGTCTCGCCGAGCCTGATCCGGTCGGTGACGCGCAGCGCGGCCGGCGTGTACTCCAGGTCGCCCTGGGCGTTGTGGAAGCGGACCGTGATGCGCTCGTCGGCGGCCTGGCCGACGCCGCCGAGGCGGTAGATGAAGTCCATGTGCCAGGACGCGCGGCGGAACTCGCCGTCCGTCGCGCTCCGCAGGCCGGTCTCCTCCTGCCTGCGCACCACCTCTCTGATGGCCGCGTCCTCGGCCTCGCGCAGCTCGTCGCCCTGGAGGGTGTCGCGGGCGCGCAGCAGCTCGGCGGGGCGGAGGAGGCTGCCGACGTGGTCGGCGCGGAACGGCGGTGCGGTACGCATATGTCAGCTCCTATCCGTACATTTTTCTCAGCGGGGCCTTGAGCAGCTTCCCCGCGGCGTTCTTCGGCAGCTCGGGGACGAACTGCAGATATTTCGGGATCTTGTAGCGGGCCAGCCGGCCGTCCAGGTGCTTGATCAGCTCCTCCGGCTCGGCGGCGGCGCCCGGCCGCGGCACGACGAGGGCCTTGCCCACCTCGCCCCACCGCTCGTCGGGCACCCCGATCACCGCGCACTCGGCGACCGCCGGGTGCCCGTACAGGACGCTCTCCACCTCGGCGGGGTAGATGTTCTCGCCGCCGGAGATGATCACGTCCTTGATGCGGTCGGAGATGCGCACGAAGCCGTCCTCGTCGGCCACCCCCACGTCGCCGGAGCGGAACCAGCCGTCGCCGTCGAGGACCTGCGCGCTCTCCTCCGGGCGGCGCCAGTAGCCGGGCATCACGTTGGGGCCCTGCACGTAGACCTCGCCGGGCTCGCCGGGGGCGGCGAGGGAGCCGTCGGGGGCGACCAGCCGCACGTCGGAGAAGAAGCACGGCACCCCGGCCGTGCCCGCCTTGTCCACCGAGTGCTCGGCCCCGAGGAACAGCGCGCCCGGCGCGGTCTCGGTCATGCCGTAGCCCTGGAGGAAGGTCAGCCCGCGCTCCTGGTAGGCGCGGATCAGCGGCAGCGGCACCGGCGCGCCCCCGCACAGCAGGTGGCGCAGGCTGGACAGGTCGGCGCCGGCCCAGCGCGGCGAGCGGGTGAGGAAGCCGAACATCGACGGCACGCCGAACATCACCGTCACCCGTTCCCGCTCGATCAGCTCGAACGTGCGCTCCACGTCGAACGACGGCTCCAGCAGGCACCGGCCGCCCTTCAGCACGGTCGGTACCAGCGTCTGCGCCAGCGCCGCGATGTGGAACAGCGGCGCGCTGACCAGCGTCACCTCGTCGGGCCCGAGCGGGACGTCCACCAGCAGGTTGACCGCGTTCCAGGTGAGGTTGCCGTGGGTGAGCATGGCGCCCTTGGGGCGGCCGGTGGTGCCGGAGGTGTACATGATCAGGCAGACGTCGTCCAGGCCGACCGGCTCGTCGATCGGGCCGGGCGGGCCGCCGGCCACCAGGTCCTCGTACGCCTCCGCGCGGACGTGCCGGCCGGGCAGGCCCGCGCCGTCGTGCCCGTCGCCGAGCAGCAGCACGGCCGGCTCGGCGTCCTCCAGCACGAAGCGCAGCTCGGGCACGGCGAGCCGGGTGTTGAGCGGCACGAACACCGCCCCCAGCAGGCCCGCCGCGAAGAACGTCTCGACCAGGGCCGGGGAGTTGGGCCCGAGGTAGGCGACCCGGTCGCCGCGCCGCACGCCCATGGCGGCCAGCCCGGCGGCCAGCCCTTGGGTGCGGTCGCGCAGCTCGGCGTAGGTGTGGTCGCGTCCTCGCGCCGACAGGGCCACACGGCCGGGCGTCATGCGGGCCCTGCGCGCCGGCCACGAGCCGATCCCCTGATTTCGCATCGGGCCTCCCAAGCCCTCAAGTTAGGCCACTTCGTGATCGCTGTCACCGTTGTGCCCGATATTTGGCTCCGCTGCGGAGTCGTCGGGGATGGTGTCGAGAAGGCGTTCCGCGATCGCCGCCGCCTCCGGGCGGAACCGTTCGTGCAGCGTGTGGCAGAGCCGCTGGGCCCGCTCGGCGGGCCAGTCGGGCGGCAGGTGGCGGAGCGGCAGCCGGGGGTCGGCCCGGATGATCTGCAGCCAGCCGGTCAGCAGCGTCAGCGAGCGGGCCAGGTCGTCGGGGGCGTCGGGGGCGGGGTCGGGCCGGTCCCAGCGGCACAGGAACTCGTGGTAGCGCCGGCCGAGGCCCTCCAGGTCGTACGCCTCCCGCACCAGCGCCTGCATGTCGGTGGGCCGGCGGGGCTCGGCGGCGAACACCTTGACGTTCGCGCCCAGGTCGGCGCGCAGGTCGTCGATCACCTCGGTCACGTCCACCTCGCCGGGGGCGATCCACAGGCCGTTCTGCAGCGGCCCGAAGCCGGCCCAGGTCAGCCGGGAGCGCAGCTCGTGCCGCTGCCGCTGCCACGACTCCGGCAGCGAGAAGCCGATGAGCGTCCAGCGGTCCTCGGCCGCGTCGTTGACGACGCCGCTGTGCCAGATGCGCCGCTCGCCGTCCCTGAGCACGTCGGCGCTGGCCGGCGTGAGGCCGAAGTACATGCGCCGGCCGCGGCGGCGGCGGCGCAGCAGGCCGCGGCGGACCATGCGGGTGAGCGTCGAGCGGGTGGCCTCCTCCGAGACGCCGACCTTCGCGAACGCCTCGATGAAGCTGCGTGAGGAGACGCAGATCCCGCGCCCGTATACGTGATCTCCGAGAAAGGTGAGAATCACCGATTGAGGCCGCATGGAGCCCTCCCCCGGATGTTGGGCACTCTATTGACAGCCGTAATGTACATGCCTACATTCAGGGCCACATCGCAGTCAGGAGGCCCTGAATGCGCAAGTTTCTGCCCTCATTGGTGGGCGTGGTACTCGCCGTCGCGGCGTGCGGCGGCGGCGGGAACGCGGGCTCCGGCGGCGGCCAGGGCCCGATCAAGGTGGGCCTGATCGTCTCGCTCACCGGCAACTACACGCCCCTGGGCAGCGAGGACAAGAAGGCCGTCGAGCTGGCGGTCAAGCAGGTCAACGCCCAGGGCGGGCTGCTCGGCCGCAAGGTGGAGCTGGTCACGCGGGACGACAAGACCGCCCCCGACCAGGGCATCGTGGCCTACAACCAGATCAAGGGCGACATCGACGCGCTCATCG
Organism: Actinomadura luzonensis; assembly: GCF_022664455.2. Lineage (NCBI taxonomy): Bacteria > Bacillati > Actinomycetota > Actinomycetes > Streptosporangiales > Thermomonosporaceae > Actinomadura > Actinomadura luzonensis. The sequence continues at coordinate 2,233,819 of NZ_JAKRKC020000002.1, read as the reverse complement.
GGCCGGTGTTCTCCAACGCGGCCCTCGCAGTCGAGCCGCTGGCGCAGCGCGACAAGATGCCGTACCTGTCGCTGGCCCCGGCACAGGAGCAGGTCGAGCCGGTCAAGTCGTACATCTTCGTCACGCCCGCGCTGTCCAGCATGTACGCCGAACGCTACCTCCAGTACATCCAGGCCAAGGGCATCAAGACGATCGCCGTGGCGTGGGACTCCAAGAGCGCGTACTCGGTCTCCGGCCACCGGTCGATGACCGCCCTCGCCGCGAAGTACGGCGTCAAGATCGCCGTGGACGAGCCGTACGAGACCACGAACTCCGACTTCAGCGCCCTGTTCCAGCACGTACGCGACTCCCCCGCCGAGGCGCTGGTGTTCTGGGGCTCCGGCGCGCCCGGCGTGACCGCCGCCAAGCAGTACGTGGCCTCCGGGCTCAAGACGCCGCTGTTCCTGACCGCCTCGCAGGCCAGCAAGCTGTGGCTGGAGCCGATGGGCGCCGCCGCCGAGGGCATGACCGTGCAGAGCGCGATCGGCGTCGTCGGCGACGCGCTGCCGGCCGGCAAGCAGAAGCAGGTCATCGACCAGATGGCGGGGCCGTACCAGCAGGAGCACGGCTACCCGCCGCCGCAGTTCGCCCAGGACGGCTACAGCGCGAGCCTGCTGCTGTTCGAGGCGATCAGGAAGGCGAAGAGCACCGACAAGGCCAAGGTGCAGCAGGCCCTGGAGGCCATGGACCTGATCACGCCGAACGGCCGCTTCCGCTACTCCGCCACCGACCACTCCGGGCTGTCCCCCGAGTACATCTCGGTCAACACCGTCAAGGGCGGCAAGTTCGTCCCGACCGAGTGGGCGATGGAGCAGCTCACCAAGACCGTCAGCGCGCTGGGGTGACGCGTGCTGTCCGTCCACGGGGTCTCGCGCTCCTTCGGGGGCGTCTACGCCGTCCGCGACGTCACCCTCGACGTCGCGGACGGCGAGGTCTGCGGGGTGATCGGGCCGAACGGCGCCGGCAAGTCCACCCTGTTCAACCTCATCACCGGCCACCTGGCGGCCGACCGGGGCGAAATCTCCTTCCTCGGGCACCGCGTGGACCGGCTCGCGCCGCACCGGCGGGCCCGGCTCGGCATGTCGATCGTCTTCCAGGCGGCCCGGGTGTTCCGCGGCATGACCGTGCGCGAGAACGTCATGGTCGGGCTGCACGGGCGCACCTCGGCCGGGTTCGCCGCGGCGGCGCTGCGGCTGCCCCGGCACCGGCGCGACGAGCGCGAGATCGCCGCCGAGGCGGACGCGGCGCTGGCCCGGGTGGGCCTCGCCGACTGGGCGGACCGGCCCGCCGACCGGCTGCCGATCGGGCAGCAGCGGGCGCTCCAGCTCGCCCGCGCGTTGTGCGCCCGGCCGCGGCTGCTGCTGCTCGACGAGCCCGCCTCCGGGCTGCGCGGCAAGGAGCGCGAGCGGCTCGCCGAGCTGGTGGAGGAGCTGCGCGCGGACGGGCTGACGATCCTGCTCGTGGAGCACGACGTGGCGTTCGTGACCCGGCTCGCGGACCGGATCGTGGTGCTCGACCTCGGCCAGGTGATCGCCGACGGCCCGCCCGCCGAGATCCGCGCCGACCCGCTCGTCCTCGCCGCCTACCTCGGGCAGAGCGCATGATCGCCGTTGAGGACCTCGTCGTCGCCTACGGCACCGCCGTCGCCCTCGACCACGTCACCCTCCAGGTCGGCGCGGGCGAGATGGTCGCCCTGCTCGGCCCGAACGGCGCGGGCAAGTCCACCCTCGCCAACACCCTCGCCGGGCTGCTGAGGCCCGCCTCCGGCACGGTCACGACCGGCGGCCGGCTGGCGCTGATCCCCGAGGGCCGCCAGCTCTTCCCCGACCTCACCGTCGCCGACAACCTGGCGCTCGGCGGCTGGCGCTCCGGCGCGCGCGACCCGTCCGCCGTCTACGACGTGCTGCCCCGGCTGGCGGAGCTGGCCAAGCGTAAGGCCGGGGTGCTGTCGGGCGGCGAGCAGCAGATGGTGGCCTTCGGGCGGGCGCTGATGTCCCGCCCGGACGTGCTGGTCGTGGACGAGCTGTCGCTCGGCCTGGCCCCCGCCGTCACCGCCGACCTGGCGGCGCACCTGACCGAGCTGAACCGGTCGCGGGGGCTCGCGGTGCTGCTCATCGAGCAGAACGCGCGGCTGGCGTTCGAGCTGTGCGGGCGGGCGTACGTGCTGGAGTCCGGGCGGCTGGTGACCGAGGGCCGGTCGGCGGCGCTGGCCGGCGACCCGCGCGTGGCCGGCGCCTACCTGGGGGGTGCGGTCACGTGAGCGCGTTCCTGACGTACCTGCTGAACGGGCTGGCGGTCGGGTGCGCGATCGCGCTCATCGCCAGCGGCCTGGTCGTCATCCACCGGGTGACCGGGGTGGTGAACTTCGCGCAGGGGACGTTCGCCGTCGTCGCCGGGCTGTGCACGGCGTCCCTGCTCGGGCTCGGGCTCCCGCACGGCGTCAGCGAGCTGGCGGCGGTGCTGGCGGCGGCCGCCGCCGGGCTGCTGACCGGTCTCGCGGCCGTCGGCCGGGCGGGCACCACGCCGCTGTCGTCGCTGATCGTCACGCTGGGGGCCGGCGTGCTGGCGTACGCGGTCGAGATCGTGCTCTGGGGCGACCAGCCGCGCTCGGCGCCCGGCCTGGCCGGCTCGGTGACCCTGGCCGGGGCGCGGATCCAGACGCAGCACCTGCTGGTGATCGCGGTGACGGCGCTGGCGTTCGTCGCGCTCGCGCTGTTCTTCGGCCGGACGTACCTGGGCAAGGCGCTCACCGCGTGCGCCTCCAACCCGTACGCGGCCCGCGTCGTCGGGATCGACGTGCGGCGCATGGGGCTGCTGGCGTTCGCGCTCGGCGGGCTGCTGGGCGGGATCGCGGGGGTGCTGGTGACGCCGCTGCGGCCGATCTCGTTCGACACCGACGTCACGCTGATCGTCAACGGCTTCGCCGCCGCCGTGTTCGGCGCGCTGACCCGGCCGGTGGTCACGCTGGCGGGCGCGCTGCTGCTGGGCGTCGCCGAGACCATGGCCGCCGGGTACGGCTACGGCTCCCACCAGCTGGAGATCGCGCTCGGGCTGATGCTCGTCGTCATGATCGTCCAGGCCGGCCGACGCTCGGCGCTCTCCCAGGAGCAGACATGACCACGCGGACCACCCGCCGCCGGGGCGCCGTCCGGTGGGCGGCCGGGGCGCTCGCCGCCGCCGTCGCCCTCGCCCTGCCCGCCGTGCTCGACGACAGCGCGCTCGCCGTCTACGTCCTGCTCGGCCTGGCCGCCATGGTCACCGTCGGGGTGTCGCTGCTCATGGGGTACGCGGGCCAAGTCTCGCTCGGCCAGGGCGCCTTCTACGGCGTCGGCGCCTACACCGCCGCCCTGCTCGCCCTGAACGGCCTGCCGCCGCTGCTCGGCCTGGTCGCCGCCCCGGTCGCGGCGGCCCTGGCCGCCCTCGTCCTCGGCCTGCCGCTGCTGCGGCTGCGCGGCCACCACCTGGCCTTCGCGACGCTCGCCACCCAGCTCATCCTGCTCTCCCTGGCCGGCCAGCTCACCTTCACCGGCGGCGACATCGGCCTCCAGGCCATCCCGCAGTTCTCGGCCGGCTCGTTCGAGGCGAGCGGGGCGGCGGCGTACGCGTACCTCACCTGGGCGGGCCTGGCCCTGGTCATGCTGGTCACGCACAACGTCATCACCTCCCGCCCGGGCCGCGCCCTGCGCGCCCTGGCCACCAGCGAGACCGCCGCCGCCTCCTCCGGCATCCCGGTCGGCCGCTACAAGCTGGTCGTCTTCGCCCTGTCCGCCGCCTTCGCCGGCCTCGCCGGCGGCATCTACTGCTTCTACACGGGGTACGTGGCGCCGGGCTCGTTCCCGGTGCTGATCTCGATCCAGTACATCGTCATGGCGGTGGTCGGCGGCCTCGGCACCATCTGGGGCGCCGTCGCCGGCGCGGCCGCCATCACGCTGCTCGTCCAGGGGCTCGACCAGCTCGCGAACCTGCCGGGGATGCCGTCGTACGCGCCGAGCGTGCTGTCGTACGCGGTGTACGCGCTCGTCCTGATCGTCGTCGTCCTCTTCCTCCCGGACGGCCTCGTCCCGGCGATCGGCCGCCGCCTGTCCAGGGAACGCCCTCCCGCGACCCGCTGACCTGCCATGACCTGGGACATGACCAATGCCCAGGATCCCCGCCGAGGCCGAGAAGGACCTGGAGGGCATGGCGCGCGCTCAGCGGCAGACCGAGAACGCGATCAAGCTTCGTATCAGTGAAATCACCGGTCTCCTGACCCTGCCCCCTTTCAGTGATGACACGCGCGCGTAACACTTAGGGCGTGTCACCGGGCCTGAACCTCCCGCGCCTCCCCCTGCTGCGCGGGCGCGGCGAGGAAGAGAGCACGCTGCGACGGCTGCTGGACGACGCCCGCGCCGGACGGGGCGGGGCGCTCGTGCTGGCGGGTGCGGCGGGCATCGGCAAGACCGCGCTGCTCGACCTGGCCGCCGCCCTCGCCCGGCCGGACTTCCTGGTGCTGCGGGTGTCGGGCGTGGCGGCGGAGTCGCGGCTGCCGTACGCGGGGCTGCACGGCCTGCTCGGGCCGGTGGCCGGGGCCGCCGCCGGGCTGCCGGACGCGCAGGCCGCGGCGTTGCGGGCGGCGCTGGAGTCCGGGACGGCGGGGCCCGGCCTCGCGCTGCCGGCCGCCGTCCTCGGCCTGCTGGCGGCGGTCGCCGCCGAGCGGCCCGGTGCTCGCCCGCGTGGACGACGTGGACCGGCTGGACCCGGCCAGCCGGGACGCGCTCGCGTTCGCCGCCCGCCGGGTGGGCCGGGTGCGTGCCGCCCTGGTGTTCACCAGCCGGTCCCGGCCGTCCTCGGCCGCCTGCCCCGGCCTGGAGGGGGTGCCCGCGCGCACCCTCCGGGGCCTGGACGCGGAGGCCGTCCGCGAGCTCGCCGCCGACCTGCTCCCCCACCGCCTCGAGGACGCGCCCGCCACCGCCGACCCGGCCGCCGACCGGCGGCTCCCGGAGGACCTGCTCGCCGCGCTCGACGGCATCGCCCGCGGCAACCCGCTCGCCCTCACCGAGCTCATCACCTCCCTCACCCCCGACCAGCTCGCCGGACTCGCCGCCCCGCCCGCGACCCTCCCCCGCACCGGCCGCCTGTGGTCGGAGCACGCCGCCCTCCTCGCCGCCCTCCCCCAGGAGACCCGCCGCCTGCTGCTCCTCATCGCCGCCGACCCCGCCCTGGACGTGGCCACCCTGATCCGCGCCGCCCGCCCCGCCTGCGCCCTGACCGCGCTCGAACCGGCCGAGCACGCCGGCGTCCTGCACGCCACCGGCGACCGGTACGCCTTCCGCGACCCGGCCGTGCGCGCGGTCGCCTACCACGACGCGTCCCTGTCCGAACGCCGCCACGCCCACCACCTCCTCGCCGCCCTCCTCCCCGCTCCCCGCCCGGACCACCCCGCTCCGCCCGCCCTCCCCCACTCCCCGGACTCTTCCACCCTCCCCGGCCACCCCGACCTCCCCGACCTTCCCGACCTTCCCGACCTTCCTGGCAGATGGCTGCGCCGGGCCTGGCACCGCTCCTGGGCCCTGGACGCCCCCGCCGAGGACCTGGCCGACGACCTGGCCGCCGCCGCCCTCGCCACCCGCCCCCTGGACGACCACCCGGAGCCGTACCTGGCCCTGGAACGCGCCGCCGACCTGACCCACCGCCCCGTACTGAAGGCCGAGCGCCTGGCCGCCGCCGCCCGCCACGCCTGGACCTCCGGCCGCCCCCAGGCCGCCCGCTCCCTCCTGGCCCGCCTCCGCTCCCTCGCCCCCCTCAAGCCCACCCCCGCGCTCCCCCTCCCGCCCGCCATCGACGAACTACGCGGCCAGGTCCAGTTCCTCCACGGCAGCCTGGAGCTCCTGGTCGGCGAGACCGGCAACGCCCGCGAGGAGCTGCTCGCCGCCGCCGGCCGCCTGCTGGCCGCCGACCACCGCATGCTCGGCGTCCGCGCCCTGGTCAGGGCCGCCGACGCCAGCTACCGGGCGGGCGACAACAAGGCGTTCATCGCGATCGCCCGCCAGGCCGCCGCCCTCCGCCGCCCGGACGAGACGGCCCCGACGGAGCTGATGTTCGAGTACCTGGCGGGCATGGCGGCCACTTTCAGCGGCTCCCACCAGGAGGCCGCGGGCCCGCTCCGGCGCGTGGTCGAGCTGGCCGAGTCCGTACGGGACCCGTCCGTGCTGGTGTGGGCGTGCGTGGCGAGCATGCTGCTCGGCGAGGACGCCATCGCCCACCGCCTGTCGGCCCGCGCCGTCGAGTCGGCGCGGCTGCGCGGCGCCGCCTCCGCCGTCCCCCAGCTCCTCGAGTACATGATCTACCCGGACTACTGGACGGGCCGCTACGCCTCGCTCGCCGAGACGGCCTCCCGCGGGCTGCGCCTGGCCCAGGAGACCGGCCAGCTCAACACCGCCGCCCAGCACCTCGCCTGGCTCGCGATCACCGCCGCCGTCGAGGGCGACCAGGAGACCTGCCGGGTCCGCGCCGACGCCGCCATCGACCTGGCCGACGCGCACGACCTCGGCCTCGCCGGCGCCATCGGCAACTGGGCGCTCGCCTGCCTCGACCTGGCCGCCGGCCGCCCGGCCGACGCCGCCGAACGGCTGCGCGCCCAGCGCCGCAACAACCACGTGGTCATCCGGGTCATGGCCACGCCCCACCTGATCGAGGCGTGCGCCCGTACCGGCGAGCACGAGCAGGCGGCGTCGGCGCTGCGCGTCCTCGAACGCTGGGTCGGCAGCACCCGCAGCCCCGACCTGCGCGCCCTCGTGGCCCGCTGCCGCGCGCTGCTCGCCCCGCCCGGCGAGGGCGAGGAGCTGTTCCGCGAGGCGCTGGACCTGCACGCGCAAGGCCTGTGCGAGTTCGAGACGGCCCGCACCCGCCTCCTGTACGGCAGCGCGCTGCGCCGCGACCGCCGCCCGGGCGCGGCCCGCACCCACCTGCACGCCGCCCTCGAGACCTTCGAGCGGTACGGCGCCCGCCTCTGGACCGACCAGGCCAGGACCGAGCTCCGCGCCTCCGGCGACACCCCCCGCCCCACCGCCGCCATGGCCCCGGCCACCACGCCCCCGGACGCCACGACCGCGCTCACCGCCCAGCAGCTCCAGATCGCCCGCATGGTCGCCGCCGGCGCCACCAACAAGGAGATCGCCGAGCAGCTCTTCCTGAGCCGCCGCACCGTCGAGCACCACCTGCGCAACATCTTCAGCCGCCTCGGCATCCGCTCCCGCGTCGAGCTGACCCGCCTGTTCATTTCCTGAACGTGAACCGGTGATTTCACCGATGCACACCTGACTGCCCGTCCCAACAATGGCGAGGTACGGCAGTAACCCCCCAACGAGCAGGGAGTATGACGACGTGCAGCTCTCCACCCCCCACCGCGGCGCGCGAACGTTGACCAAGCTCGCCCTCGCGTTCGCCCTCGTCGCCGGCGGCGTCGCGACCGCCTCGCCCGCCCAGGCGGCCAGCCCGTACGAGCGCGGCCCGAACCCCACGGACGCGCTGCTGGAGGCCGTCCGCGGCCCGTTCGCCACCGCCCAGCAGAGCGTCTCCTCGCTCAGCGTCAGCGGCTTCGGCGGCGGCGTGATCTACTACCCGACCGACACCAGCCAGGGCACGTTCGGCGCGATCGCGATCTCACCCGGCTACACCGCGACCTGGTCCAGCCTGGCCTGGCTCGGCCCGCGCATCGCCTCGCACGGCTTCGTGGTCATCGGCATCGAGACCAACACCATCTACGACCAGCCCGACAGCCGTGGCCGCCAGCTCCTTGCCGCCCTCGACTACCTGACGCAGCGCAGCCCGTCCACGATCCGCAGCCGCATCGACAGCTCGCGCCTCGCGGTCGCCGGCCACTCGATGGGCGGCGGCGGCACCCTCGAAGCCGCCAACGACCGCCCGTCCCTGCAGGCCGCCGTCCCCATCGCCCCCTGGAACCTCACCAAGACCTGGTCCGGCGTCCGCGTCCCCACCATGATCATCGGCGGCCAGGCCGACACCATCGCCCCGGTCGCCACCCACTCCCAGCTCTTCTACTCGAGCATCCCGTCCTCGTCGGAGAAGGCGTACCTGGAGCTGACGGGCGCGAGCCACTTCTTCCCGCAGACGGTGAACACCACGATGGCCAAGTCGATGGTCGCCTGGCTCAAGCGCTGGGTCGACGACGACACCCGCTACGACCCCTTCCTCTGCCCCGCCCCCCGCAGCCTCGCCATCTCGGAGTACCGCGACACCTGCCCCAACGGCTGACCCCCCTGAACGACACGACGGCGGCCGCCCAGCCGGGCGGCCGCCGTCAGTGCGTACTAGACCTTGTTCGACGAGGGAAACGTGTTTCCTCGTTTGATGTCGGTGAGGAGCCTCTGAAAGTCATCGGAGGAGACGAAGACCGTCCCGGCCGTACGGTTCTTCGAATCTCTGATGCCGATCCGGCCATCGCCGAACATGGCGACCTCGACACACTCTCCATTAGACAGACTCCGCCGGCTCTTGCGCCATCCCGCGCCTACCGGCTCGTTGGGGCTCTGCATCACATCGCTCCTTCTCAGCGAGAAGGAGAAGCATCATGGCCGGTCCGCTAGGCGGCTTGCGCCCATCTCTTCGCCCGCTCCTCGACGAAGCGCATACTTTCCTCAGAGCTCAAGGCCACTTCCGAGATCCTGTTGAACAGGACAAGGTACCGGTGCGTGAGCAACTCATCCTCGTCGAGGTAACCACCCGCCGCATCCTCCAGATAGACGACGTCGGGGTAAAGCTCTCCGAGGCCATCCAATGTGGAGAATCTCAGCAGGATGAAACTGGGCACGGGAGCGACAAGCCCTTGATCGTGCAACAAGACCTGGAGATGGATCTGAGGATGCTCAGCCAATTCACGTAGGTGATTCAGCTGTTCGGACATGATCGTCCTATCTCCCATTTTCCTCAATAGGACGGACTCGTCGATGATCACTCTGGAATCAACCAATGGGTCGTTGATGAGTCTGTTATATCGCGCCATACGAAGGTCGATGCGCCGCCGAATCTGTCGTGGCGTCAGCTCGCCGAAGTAGCCGCCGCCGACGACCGCGCGCGCATAATTCTCCGTCTGCAGGCTCCCTGGGATCACCAGAGCCTGCCATTCCCAACGTTCCGCCGCTCCGCTTTCGAAGCCGAGAAAACTGGCATAACCATCCGCAATGGTGTCGGAGTATGTCTCCCACCATTCCGCATCCGACGACAGAGCTACCAACTCAAGAAGCTGCGACCGCTGCGACTCCGGCATGTCATAGAGCTCCAGCAGCGCTCGCACATCCTTGACGTTCGGTACGATCTGCCCCTTCTCCAGCCTTGAGATCTTGGACGTTGACCAACCCAGCTCCCGAGCAACCTGAGGTCCACTCAGGCCGACAGCATCACGTCTCCTCCGTAACTCCGCCACCAGGCGACGCCGGAAGACCGTGGGGCTGCCGCGAGCCATACGATGCCTCTCCTAATTGATCATTTGCCACCGAAGCGGGCCGCGGGCACCCTCCGAACCGAATGTCACCGTCTCGGTAGATTTCCCTGCGTTTTTCCCAGCGGGATTCCCGCTCGGCTTCCCGCTAGCATACCCTGAAAGGCATCAGAAAGTCTCGCAAGCAGGAGGTGATCCACGGGAAAGTTGGAGTTACGGCCGACCAGGCCGCAGTCCGAAATTCTGCCGATTGAGCCGTTCGACCGCTTTTGTCTGCAGGACATAAGGAGCATCGACTCAGCCAAGACGCTCTCCGACGAAGCAGCGCGTCCCCCCAAGCTCACGGTGACGACGCCGGTACGCAGGACGCACTGCCCATCGCCGTGCCTGGCGCCGTGAAAGGAGAGATGTTCTTCACCATGCCGCACAACAAACGCATCATCCACTGGCTGGCACACGCCTTCGAAACGGCTCTCATCGCCGGGCTGCTCTCGTTCTCCCTGACGAGAGAGCTCGGGGGAGTGCCGCTCGCCGCTCTGGGGGCTGCTGGAGGAGCCTTCATGACCGTCCTCATGGGCTTCGCCGCCTACCTCTCCGCCACAGGCGCGGTGCGTCCGCCCGACCCGCCGGCTCAGGGTTGAGCCGTCGCCTTCACCCAGCGCATGACCAGGAACACGGGGAACCGGGCCGCGTCCGGGCGGCCCGACGCCCAGTCGCGGGACGGTTCAGGCTCGGAGAGCTCGTCCAGCCACAGACCTTGGCGGCGGATGGCGTTGAGGTACGTGGCCAGGGTGCGGTGGTTCGCGCCTACCTGGCGGCGGAGCGAGGAGAGTTCGCCGGTGGCCTGCCACCAGCCCTCGTCGTGGTAGCGGCCCCCTGACGGCCAGGAGCCGGAGACGTTCGGGCCGCCGGGGAAGCAGGGGTGCAGGAGCGAGCAGACGAACAGGCCGCCGGGGCGGAGGGCGCGGGCGGCCGTGGCGAGGGCGGCGTCGAGGTCGTCGATGTCGGACAGGCCGAAGTTGCAGGTCACGGCGTCGTACTGATCGGGGGTGGACCAGGTGGTCACGTCGGCGTGGATGTAGTGGATGCCCAAGGGGTTGTCGCGTTCTGCGGCGCGTGCTCGTTCGAGGAGGGCGGCGGAGAGGTCGACGCCTACGACCTGGGCGGCACCGCGGCGGGCCAGTTCGCGGGTGATGCGGCCGTGGCCGCAGGCGAGGTCGAGGATGCGGCGGCCGGCGATCGGCTCCAGGAGGGTCAGGAGGCGGAGGGAGGCCGGGTCGTCGATGGCGTCCGGCCAGCCGGAGGCGTAGAAGTCGGCGACGGCGTCGTAGCGGGCTCGGGTGGGGGTCATTTTCTGACGGTATGTGGGGGTGGGGGGCCGGTGGGGGGTGTTCGCGGTCGGCAAAGAGTGGGTCATGGGGGTGTACGCGAGTCGTCTGGTCCGGGGTGGTGAGGGCGGGGGCGGAGGAGGATCGCGAGCGGGTCGGGCAGGTACGACGACGGCACGTTCGCGCGGGGGGACGGGGCGAGATGGGCATGCCGGGGATCGCGGCGGTCGTCGCGTTCGCAGCGTTGGGGGCCGGGGGCGGTGACTGGGGGGATCGGGCGTCCTGGTCGCCGTGGAGTGGCGGAGGGTCCGACCGGTCGGTTTCCGCTCCCGCGTCGCCGCCGGGTGCGGTGGGGCGTGATGCCCGGCTGTCCGGGGGTGTCCCGGGGAGGCCGGTCGAGGGCGCGGAGATTGCGGGCAGGTCGGGCGCGGGGGTTGCGGGGAAGCGGGTGCCGGGTGAGCCGGGGCCGGCGCAGGGTCGGCGGCCCGGTGAGGGGCGTACGCCGGGCGGGCCGCCTCCCGGCTCCGGGCTGGAGCCGGGCGCGCCCCAGCCGGAGGATCCCGGCGGGCCACGGCCGGGCGGGCAAGAGCCGGACGGGCCGCAGCCGGGCGGGGCGCGGTTGCGGGTGGTGCAGGAGGTGACGCCCGAGGCGCTCGTCGCCGGTGAGCAGGCCGTGGTGCGGGTGACCGTCACGAACGTCGGCGCGGCGGAGGCGCGGGACGTGGCCGTCACCGACGTGCTCGACCCGGCGCTCGTCCCCGCCGGCGACCTCCCCCAGGGCTGCGGACGGGCGGCGCGGACCGGCGCCGTCGTCTGCGGCGGCCCGGGTACGGCCCTCGCCCCCGGGCAGTCCCTCGGTTACGCGATCCCGGTCCGCGTGGATCCGGCGCTCCAGGACGGCGCGGAGGTGATCGCGCGGGCCGCGGCCACCGCCGCCGGCGTCCCCGGCGACACGACGCTGCTGACCGCCCCGGCCCGCGCGTACGCCGACGTCGAGCTGGTCATGGCCGCCCCGCCCGCCGTGAACGCCGGTGACGTCATCGGCTACCGGCTCACCGTCACCAACCACGGCCCGTCCCGGGCGGAGGGCGTCACGCTGCGGAGCCGCAACCGGGGCGGCGGCGCCACGGTCACCGATCGCCCGGCGGCCGAGTGCCCGGGCACGGGCGTCACGGTGGCCTGCGCGCTGGGCGACCTGGCTCCCGGCGAGGTGCGGACGCTGGCGCTGGCCATCGCGCCCGGCCCTGCCGCCCCGTTCGAGAACTGCGCGGTCGTCCGCCTCGCCGGCCAGGACCGGGATCCGGCGGACAACCGTTCCTGCGCCTCCACCCGGGTGGAGCCGGCGCCCGCGCCCGCCGAGATTCCTCCCCCGCCGCCGCCCGAGCAGGCCGCCGGGCCTCCGGACGCCATCGTCGACATGCCGATGGAGGCCCCGCACGACGAGCCCGGGCAGCCGGCGGCCGGGCCGCCGGACCGGGACGGAGCGGTGCGACCCGCGGCGGCGGGGGACGGCGCGCGGCGGACGGGCGACGGGACGGCGGTCCCCGCGGCGGGGCTCCCGGTGACGGGGGTGTCGTTGTGGATGCTGGCGCTCGGCGTCCCGGTGCTGCTCGCGGTCGGCCTGCTCGTCCGCCACTTCAGCCGGCGCGAACGCGCGGCGGGCAGGGCTCCCTGACGGGGTCACCGGGTACGCGGCGGCGCCAGCGACTCGCGCGTCCACGAGCCGAGGACCAGCAGCGTCTTGGTGCCCGTGACGTCCCCCGCCCGCCGCAGCCGGTCGATGACCTGCTGGAGGTGGCCGAGGTCGCGCACCCGTACGTGGATCAGCGCGTCGGGATCGCCGGCGATGGTGAAGACCGCCTGCACCTCGGGCACCTCGGTCGCGGTGCGGACGATCTCGCTGACCGGCGTCGTCCCCGGGTAGCGCAGCTCGGTGAACGCCTCGATGCCCCATCCGAGCTTGGCGTAGTCGATCTGCACGGTGAAGCCCTTGATGACGCCGAGGTCGCGCAGCCGGTCGACGCGCCGCTTGACGGCGGCCACCGACAGGCCGACCAGCTCGGCCATCTCGGAGAACGTCCTGCGTCCGTCCTCGCGCAGCAGCCGCAGCACGTGGTGGTCGATGTCGTCGATGTCGGGCACGCGTACCACCTCTCCCCAGCGTGGACGCAAAGAAGACCGGCCGTCAGGGCTGGGCCCCTCATATTGTTTGCGTCTTCGGCGCACCTTCTCATCTAATACTTGCGCATACCAGCCCGCATTGCTGTGCTGGGACTCACAACGGACGAAGCCAGGAGGTACGCGTGGGCGCGAGCGTGACTCCCACCCCTGTGTCGCTCGATGACAAGTACACGGCACGGGACGGCAGAGTGCTGATCTCCGGCGTGCAGGCCCTGGTCCGCCTGACCCTGGAGCAGCGGCGGCTGGACCGGGAGCGCGGGCTGGACACGCGGGCGTTCGTCTCCGGTTACCAGGGCTCGCCGCTGGGGGGCGTGGACCTGGAGATGGGACGGGCGCGGCGGTTCCTGGACGAGGAGGGCGTGGTGTTCCGCCCGGGGCTGAACGAGGAGCTGGCCGCCACGGCGGTGGCCGGCACCCAGCTGCTCGGCCAGGTGCCGGGCCGCCGCCACGAGGGCGTCACCGGCTTCTGGTACGGCAAGAACCCCGGCCTCGACCGCGCCGCCGACGCCCTCCGGCACGCCAACACGGCGGGCACCGCTCCGCTCGGCGGCGCCGTGGCGTGGATCGGCGACGACCCCGGCTGCAAGTCCTCGACGCTGCCGAGCTCGTGCGAGCCGATGTGCCAGAGCCTGTCGCTGCCGCTGCTGGCGCCGGGCTCGGTCGCGGAGATCATCGAGTTCGGCCTGCACGCGGTGGCGTTGTCCCGCGCCACGGGCCTGTGGGCGGGGCTGAAGATCGTCGCGGACATCGCCGACGCCTCGGCCACGGTGGACCTCGGGCCGCTGCGCGCGGGCGTGCCGGAGCCGGTCCGCGTACCGGCGAAGGCCGCGCCCCTCCTGCTCGGCGCGGCGGCGCTGGACGCCGAGCACGACCTGCTCACCCGCCGCCTCGACCTGGCCCGCGCCTACGCCCGCGAGCACGGCCTCAACCGGGTCATGTCGGGCGCGCAGGGCACGAGGCTCGGCATCGTGGCCTCCGGCACCACGTACGCGGTGGTCCTGCGCGCCCTGGCCGACCTCGGCCTGGACGAGCGGGCCCGCGACGGGCTGGGGCTGCGGCTGATCCGGCTGGCGATGCCGTTCCCGCTGGACCACGCGCACCTGGCCGAGCTGACCGGCGGCCTGGAGCGGGTGCTGGTGGTGGAGGACAAGATGCCGTTCCTGGAGGGGCAGGTCAAGCAGGCCCTGTACGGCGTCGCGAGCCCCCCGGCGGTCTCCGGCCGCGACCTGCTGACCGCGCGCGGCACGCTGTCCGCCGAGGACGTGGCCAAGGCGGTCGCCACCTGCCTCGGCGGCGACGTGCGGCCCCGGCAGCGGACCACGCTCGCCCGGCGGCACCTGCCGCTGGTCGCGGCCCGCACGCCGTACTTCTGCTCGGGCTGCCCCCACAACACCTCCACCCGCACCGCCGACGACACGCTGGTCGGCGTCGGCATCGGCTGCCACGCGATGATCGCCCTGGACGGGCACGGCCGCGGCACGCAGGTCGGCCTCACGCAGATGGGCGGCGAGGGCGCGCAGTGGATCGGGCTGTCGCCGTTCACCGACGACCGGCACTTCGTCCAGAACCTCGGCGACGGCACCTTCCACCACTCCGGCTCGCTCGCGATCCGGGCGGCGGTGGCTGCCGGGGTGACGATGACGTACAAGCTGCTCTACAACGACGCGGTCGCGATGACCGGCGGACAGCGCGCCGAGGGCCGCCTGGACGTGCCCGCGCTCACGCACGAGCTGGCGCTGGAGGGCGTGCGCCGGATCGTGGTGACGACGCCGGAGCCGGAGACGTACAAGGGGGTACGGCTGGCGCCGATCGCCGCCGTCCGGCACCGCGACGAGCTGGCCGAGGCGGAGCGGGAGCTCGCGGCGCTCGACGGCGTGACGGTGCTCATCCACGACGACCGGTGCGCCGCCGAGGAGCGGCGGCTGCGCAAGCGCGGCAAACTGCCCGCGCCGACCCGCAAGGTGGTCGTGAACGAGCGGGTCTGCGAGGGTTGCGGCGACTGCGGCGAGGCCTCGACGTGCCTGTCGGTGCAGCCCGTGGAGACCGAGTACGGCCGCAAGACCCGCATCCACCAGCCCTCCTGCAACTCCGACCTGAGCTGCCTGAAGGGCGACTGCCCGTCGTTCCTGCTGGTCGAGCCCGGCACCAGGGCCGCCCGCCCGGTCCCGCCGGCGCCCGTGGACCCGCCCGAGCCGGCCCTGGCGACCGGCGAGGTGCTGGTCAGGATGCCCGGCATCGGCGGCACCGGCGTGGTCACGGTCTCGCAGATCCTGCAGATGGCCGCCCACCTCGACGGCCTGCACGCGGCCGGCCTGGAGCAGACGGGCCTGGCGCAGAAGGGCGGGCCGGTGGTGAGCGACGTGCGCATCGCGCCGCACCCGCTCGCCGGCTCGGTGCGCGCCTCGCACGGCCTGGCCGACGTGCTGATCGGCTTCGACGTGCTGGGCGCGGCCTCGGACGCCAACCTGGCCGTGGCCGCCCCTGACCGCACCGCCGCGGTGCTCAACACGGCCGTCGTGCCCACCGCCGCCATGGTGACCGGCCGCCTGCCGGTGCCGGGTCACGCCGCCGCGGTGGACCGGGTCAGGCAGGTCACCAGGAGCCTGTTCTGCCTGGACGCGCACGAGCTGGCCGAGGCGCTGTTCGGCGACCACATGCCGGCCAACCTGCTGCTGCTCGGCGCCGCCTGCCAGCAGGGGCTGCTGCCGGTGTCCGCCGCCGCGATCGAGCGGGCGATCATCCTCAACCGGGCCGCCGTCGAGCAGAACCTGGCCGCCTTCCGCTGGGGCCGGGCCGCCGTCGCCGACCCCGAGGCGGTGCGCCGGGCCGCGCTGCCGCAGGCGGAGGAGCCGGCCGAGAAGCTGGACGAGGTGGTCGCCGTCCGCGTCGCCGACCTGACCGGCTACCAGAACGCCGCCTACGCCCGCTCGTACGCCGAGGACGTGCGCCGGGTCGGCGAGGAGGCCACCGAGCGGGCCGGCGAGGAGGCGGGCGCCGCGATCGCCCTCGCCTACGCCCGCGGCCTGCACAAGCTCATGGCCTACAAGGACGAGTACGAGGTCGCCCGCCTCCACCTCGACCCCGCCGAGCGGGCCAGGCGCGAGCGCGAGCACGGGCCGGACGCGGTCGTGTCGGTGCTGCTGCACCCGCCGGTGCTGCGCGCGATGGGCATGAAGCGCAAGATCGAGCTGCGCCGCAGCGCCCCGGTGCTGTTCCGGGGGCTGCGCGCGGCCCGGGTGCTGCGCGGGACGGCGCTCGACGTGTTCGGCCTGGCCAAGGTGCGGCGGACCGAGCGTGAGCTGGTCGGCGAGTACCGCGAGCTGGTGCGCGCCGCCCTCGCCCGGCTCGGCCCCGGCAACGCCGCCGCCGTCGCCGAGCTCGCGGGCCTGCCGGAGCTGATCCGCGGGTACGAGGACATCAAGCTGGCCCGCGTCGCCGAGTTCCGCGAGCGCGCCGCGGCCGCGCTGGCGAGACTGGCCGCACCCGTCGAGAGTCAGGAGGAAGCGTGACCGTCGAGCGCCTGCTGCCCACCCCGGAGGCCTACGACCTCATCGAGCTCACCCGCGAGATCGCCGACAAGGAGCTCGCCCGCCGGGTCGACGAGCACGAGCGCGCCGAGACCTACCCGGAGGGGCTGTTCGCCACGCTGGGCGAGGCGGGGCTGCTCGGGCTGCCGTACCCGGAGGAGCACGGCGGCGGCGGGCAGCCGTACGAGGTGTATCTCCAGGTCGTCGAGGAGCTGGCGATGCGGTGGGCGGCCGTCGCGGTCGCGACCAGCGTGCACACGCTGGCCTGCTTCCCGGTGGCGGCGTACGGGACGGCGGAGCAGCGGGCCCGCTGGCTGCCCGACCTGCTGGCGGGGCGGCTCATCGGCGGCTACAGCCTGTCGGAGCCGCAGGCCGGCTCGGACGCCGGGGCGCTGGAGTGCCGCGCCGAGCGGGTCGCGGACGGCTACCGCGTCACCGGCAACAAGGCGTGGATCACGCACGGCGGCATCGCGGACTTCTACGCGCTGTTCGCCCGCACGGGGACGGGCTCGCGCGGCGTCTCCTGCTTCCTCGCGCCGGGCCGGGCCGAGGGCCTGACGTTCGGGCGGCCGGAGGAGAAGATGGGCCTGCACGCCGTCCCGACGACCGCCGCCCACTACGACGGCGTGCTCCTGGAGACCGACCGGCTGATCGGCGAGGAGGGCCAGGGGCTCCAGATCGCCTTCAGCGCGCTCGACTCCGGCCGGCTCGGCATCGCCGCCTGCGCGACCGGCCTGGCCCAGGCCGCCCTGGACGAGGCGGTGGCGTACGCCAAGGAGCGGCAGACGTTCGGCAAGAAGATCATCGACCACCAGGGGCTGGGCTTCTTGCTGGCGGACATGGCGGCCGGCGTGGACAGCGCCCGCGCCACCTACCTCGACGCCGCCCGCCGCCGCGACGCCGGCCTGCCGTACAGCCGCCAGGCGTCCGTCGCCAAGCTGGTCGCGACGGACGTGGCGATGAAGGTGACGACGGACGCGGTGCAGGTGCTCGGAGGGTACGGGTACACGCGGGAGTTCCGGGTGGAGCGGTACATGCGCGAGGCCAAGATCATGCAGATCTTCGAGGGGACGAATCAGATCCAGCGGCTGGTGATCAGCAGGCACCTGGCCAAGTAGCCTCTGGGGGGCCGGGCATCATGAGGGCGTGAACGCGGAGGGGGAATCCGGAGCCCGGGTGGCCGCCGCGATCAGGCGTCTGTCAGCCGCCGCCGTTTGCCGTGCCGCAGTTGCTCACCCAGTGCTCTCAGCCTGTTCAGCTTGCGGTCCGTCGAATCGCCTGCGGCCACTTCGAGCAGGTAAGACCTGAACAGCGCTTCCGTGTCGCGCGTCATGAGAAGCTGATCGAGCATTTCCTTGAGGGGAAGCGCCGCAGAACGTGTGCCGGCATCGTCCGCAGAAGCGGCCGTCCCCTTCTCCGCCTCGTTCAGCAATTTCCCGACTGCCTGGTGTGACATACCCAGCAGGTAACCGATGTCGCGGTGAACGTAACCTCTTCGCGCCAGATCAGCCACCGTTGCTTGCGTCGCTTCGGCAGCCTTCTGCTTGACCAGGGTCGCCGCGAGGCGGGTAACCAGCGTGGCCTCCAGCTCGGTCGCCACTTCATCGTCAGCCACGGTCAAGTCGAAGTCGGCGTTGATCTCGAGGACGTCCACATCCAGCATGGTGGCCACCAGGTCACGCGCCATCTCCTCGGCTTGCTCCAAGCGCTTCACCTGGGTGTGGTAGCTGCGCTTGAGGCCGGGTCCGGAGACTGTCAAAGCCCACCAATCATCACTCTTGCTGGCGGTGATGGTGTAAGTGTCGCGCTTGCTCATTGCTCCTCCTGCTCCTTCGCAACCTCAGCAAGGATGCTCTCCCAGTTCTCCAAAATTCCTTTCGCCGTGCGCTCGTTGACCTCCGAGTGGCGAGGCACGGGCATCGCCTCCGAGCCGGCATGCCACTTCGTGTGGCTGCCGCCTTCGGTTCCTCAACCAAGATTGCAGGATCAAGTGGCCCCTTCAAACAGGGCTGTTGCCCAACACCAGAGGAGAGGGGCAGGGTCACGATGATGACGGCGTCGGAGATGTGGAGAACGACGTACCAGCGTTTGTGCGCCTGCCAGTCATGGGTGCGGGTGTAGCCCTCACGGAGCTGCAGAGCTTCGAGGGCACCAACCAGATCCAGCGGCTGGTGATCAGCAGGCACCTGGCCAAGTGGTGCCCGGGAACCCTGCTCAGGTGTGATCGAGCAGGTGCCGGCGCAGGAAGGACAGCTCGGCGTCGACGGCCTGCTCGTGCATCTCCATGAACGGCGCGTAGTGCCGGCCGGGCAGGTGAACCAGCTCCGCGCGGGGCGCTCGGCGCGCGGCGCGGACGGCGGGGCCGGGCGGGGCGGTCTGGTCCTGGTCGCAGGTGAGGACGAGCAGCGGGCACCGTACGCGGGCGGTGTCGCGGCCCGGCTGGTAGAACGCGAGGCGGAGCGCGGAGCGGGCGGCGGCCTGCTGCTGCCAGTGCGGGTGCCGGTGGTCCGGGTCGAGCGCGGCGGGGCCGTCGCCGGCGTCCGGCGTGGTCAGCATCGCCACGCTGCCCGGCTCGCCGGCGAGCGGCACCAGGAGGGGGGCGCGGCCGGCGAGCCCGCCGAGGGCGTCGGCGAGGCCCTTGCCGGTGAGGCGCAGCATGGCGAGCGGCTTCTGGTGTGCCGTGACGCTGCGGGTGGCGGCCGGGCCTCCGACGTTCGGGGTCTGGGCGATCACCGCCGCGACCCTGGGGTCGCGTGCCGCGACGCGGAGGACGTGGCCGCCGGAGGCGGAGAAGCCCCACAGCGCGAGCCTGGCGGGGTCGGCCTCCGGCAGGGTCGCGGCGAACCCGATCGCGGCCTGCCAGTCGGCGAGCTGCTTCCTGACGGGCAGGACCAGGCGCGGCCGGCCGCCGCTCTGGCCGAGGCCGCGGTAGTCGAAGGCGAGGACGCTGAAACCGGCGTCGTTGAAGCGCTTGGCGAACAGGTCGGTGGCCGGCTCCTTGGGCACCGCGAAGCCACCGGCCATGATCACGCAGGCGCCGTTGGTGCCCGGGTAGTGCCAGGCGGCGCACCGGGTGGCGCCGCTGGCGAAGTGAACCTGTTCGCGTTCCGCGGTCGTGGGCACGCAGACGTCCGAAGCTTCTGGTTCCATGCAGTAAGTGAACCACGTGGTTCGCAGGCTGTCCATCGGGCCCGTCAGGCCGTGCCGGCCGCCTCCTCCCGTTCCAGGGCCCTGACGAGCGCCTCGAAGCCCGCGGCGATCCCTTCCGTGTCCCTGCTGGTCCGCCACTCCACCAGAAAGCCGCGCAGCGCCGCGAGGATCATCTCGGCGACCTCGTGCTTGCGCCGGTCGGCCCAGTCCGCCGGGCACAGCGACATCAGGGAGGGAAGGTAGAGCCGCGACGCCTCCCGGCCGAGCCAGCCGTAGCGCTCAGGGTCGTACATGGCCAGGCCGATGGCCTGGTCGAGCACCGACAGGCCCGGATCGTCGCCGCTGAGCATCGGCCACATGGCGCGCACCCGGGCGGCCAGTCCCGGGCCGGTGGGCTCCGCGGCCGCCGCCAGCGCGTTGCCGGTGCGCTTCTCGCGCAGCTGGGAGATGGCCTGTTTGAGCAGGTCGTCGACGCCGTCGAAGTGGTAGAGCAGCACCTTGTGCGTGGCGCCCGCGGCCCGTGCGGCACGCCGCAGCGAGAAGTCCACGAGCCCGTTCGCCGCGAGGTCGTCGGTGACGCGCTCGAGCAGTTCGCGCCGCCTGGCCTCGCCCCGCGGCGAGCCCGCCGACCGCCGGTAGCCCGCCCGTCCTGGTGAGCCGTCATCGTTGAAGCTGTGCATGGCAAGAGCTTCCACCGTCGCGGGCCCGCACGCGGCCACACCGGGCCGGAGATCGGGTCAGCCGGTGGCGCGGAGGGGGTCGGCGCTCGGGGCGGGCTCGTACGGGGGGAGGTTGAAGCGGGTGCGGATGGCCTGCTGGACGGTGAGCTTGTCGGCGCGGGCGTCCACCGTCATCACGTACTCCTTGCGGCGGAACAGCTCGAGCACCGGGTCGATCTTGTCGTGGTAGTCGCGCAGCCGCCGGGCCAGGGCGTCCGGGGTGTCGTCCTCGCGGGTCACCAGGTCGCCGCCGCACACGTCGCAGCGGCCCTCGACCTCCGGGCGGTGGGCGATGAGGTTGTAGTCCATGCCGCAGCGCGAGCACAGCCGGCGGGCCAGGACGCGGCGGCGCACCTCGTCGTCGGGCAGGTCGAGGTGGATGACGCCGTCGATGTCGTAGCTCTCCAGGAAGAACTCGGCCTGGCGGCGGTTGCGCGGGAAGCCGTCGATGACGAAGCCGAAGTTCCAGTCGTGGAGCTGGAGCCGGTCGCGGACGACGGACTCCACGAGGTCGTCGCCCACCAGCTCCCCCGCCGCGACCAGGCGGCGGACCTGGGCGCCGAGCTTCGTGTGGTGCTTGACGTGCCAGCGGAAGATGTCGCCGACGCTGATGTGCACCAGATCGAGGTCGCCCGCGAGCATCGTGCTCTGGGTGCCCTTGCCGCTGCCCTGCACCCCCATGATCACGTATTTGCGCATATCTCATGACTTTAGGCGGCGAGGGGCGGGCGGCGATACGTAGATTTCCGGATGACCGGCGGGCCGCGGGTGCCTAATGTCGGGCCGACCGTACGCCTGGCGAGAAGGTGGGTACATGCGCGCGCTGACCGTGGTCCTGTCGTCCCTCCTCGTGGTCTCGACCCTCGCCCCGCCCGCGGCGGCGAGACCGGCCGCGACCGGCCTGACCGACGTCGTCTTCCAGCGGGCCGACTTCACCGCCGGCACGGCGGAGGGCACGACGGCCGGCACCTCGGCGGGCGGCGGGCTGTCGTTCGGCTCGGCCGCCGGCACCACCACCTACACCGACGCGCTCGGCACCAAGACCTGGGAGTACGCCCGCTGGACCGGCCCCGAGCGGGTCATCGGCTTCCCCGCCACCGAGCTGGTCGCCTCCTGGACCGCCGACCTGCCGCCGGGGAGCTGGCTCCAGGTCGAGGCCCGGGCGCGGAACGCCGAGGGGCTGACCAAGTGGTACTCGCTGGGCCGCTGGGCCTACGCCGAGGGCGACATCCGGCGCACGTCGGTGCCCGGGCAGGGCGACGACGACGCGAGCGTGGCCGTCGACACCCTGGTCGCGGCGGCGGGCAAGCAGATCAGCGCCTACCAGCTCCGGCTGACGCTGTACCGGACGCCGGGCTCGGCGCTGACGCCGCGGGTGCGCACGTCCGGCGCGATGGCCTCCAACGTGCCCGAGCGCAAGAGCGTGCCGGTCAGCCCGGGCGGCGGCGCGTGGGGCGTCGAGCTGAACGTGCCGCGCCGCTCGCAGAACGTGCACGTCGGCCACTACCCCGAGTGGGACGGCGGCGGCGAGGCGTGGTGCAGCCCGACCTCCACCACCATGGTGCTCGGCTACTGGGGCAAGTGGCCGAGCGCCCAGGACACCGCGTGGGTGGACCCGTCCGACCCGAACCCCGAGGTCGACTACGCCGCCCGCTACACCTACGACCACGCCTACCAGGGCGCGGGCAACTGGCCGTTCAACACCGCCTACGCCGGCCGGTACGGGCTGGACGGGTTCGTCACCCGGCTGCGCTCGCTGACCGAGCTGGAGCAGTTCATCAAGGCGGGCATCCCGGTCATCACGTCGCAGTCGTTCAAGAAGAGCGAGCTGCCGGGCGCGGGCTACGGCACCAACGGCCACCTGATGGTGATCATCGGTTTCACCGCCTCCGGTGACGTCATCGCCAACGACCCGGCCTCGCCCTCCAACGACGCCGTGCGGCACGTGTACCCGCGCGCCGACTTCGAGAACGTGTGGCTGCGCAGCTCCAGCAGCGGCGGCATCGCCTACGTCATCCACCCGGCCGGCCACGCCCTGCCGGCCGCGACGCCGGGGCTGCCCGCCAACTGGTGAGCCGCGGGGCCCCGGCGCCGCCGCGCCGGGGTCAGGTCAGCCGCAGCACCCCCCAGTGGCTGGTGTCGAGGTAACCGCGGCCGGTGGCGTCGTTCCAGGTGGCGGCGGCGGTGCGGGCCGCGCCGGTGGCGTCGTTGACCTGCACGTCGAAGCCCAGCAGCGCGCCGGGCCGCAGGGTCGCGGTGGGCAGCTCGATCGCGGCCTCCACCACGTAGCCGCCGGGCACGACCTTGGCCACGGCCTTCAGGTTGTCCTTGACGCCGGCCGCGTCGAAGGTGCCGCCGACGGTGAGCCGGCCGGAGAAGCTGACCCGGTACTGGCCGTCGTCGTCGGTGTAGCCCTTGGTCTTGCCGTTGCCGGGGTCGACGAAGATCTCGACCGAGTCCTGCTCCCAGGCGTTCGCCGGCTCCTCGCTGAGCACGGGGTCGGCGACCTGGGCGAGGACGTACAGCGTGGACCCGCTCCACAGCGCGCGGACCGCGGCCGTCGCGCCGGAGGAGCCCTGGATCCAGGTGCCGGTGCGGATCTCCGGCGCGGCCCGCCAGGCGGGCTCGGCGACGCCGTCGAGGACGGGCGCGCGGTGGGCGGCGGTGGTGAGCTTGACGGCGGGCGCCGCGGTGACCTTCCCCGTCCAGGAGACGGCGGTGCTCCCGTCGCGTACGGTGACGTCCACGTCGGTGCCCTTGGGGACCAGGGCCTCGACGCGGTAGCCGGTCGCGGTCGGCCGGACCGCGGCCTTGGGGCCGCCCGCGCGGGTGACGACGCGGGTGACGCCGTCCACGGTGAACGTCACCCGGTCGGCGGCCGAGACGGTGGGGTCGGTGACCTCGGCGAGCACGTACCTGCCGGTCGCGGCGGTGCGGGCCTGGAAGCCGGCCGACACCTGGCCGACGCGGGCGATCGGCGCGTCGGGCAGCAGGTCCCACTGCAGGTCGCGGCGCCCGTCGAGGACGACGTCGCCGGCCGGCGCCTCCAGGCGGCGCACCCGCGGCGGCAGCCTCGACGGGTCGGCGACGGCCCAGTAGGCGGGCTTGGCCTGCAGGTCGCGGTCGAACAGCAGCGGCGCGTTGAGCCGGACGATCGGCCAGGTGTTGAGCCAGCTCACGTCGTCGGACTCGCCCCACACGGTCACCGAGTCGAGGTGCGCGGCCTGCCGGCGGAAGACGTCGAACAGCTCCTTGTAGCGGTGGCCCTGCTCGGCCAGCAGCTCGGCGGGGATGGTGTCGTAGGAGGAGACGAAGTCGGTGTAGACGCTGACGTCCAGCTCGGTGACCTGCTGCTCGACGCCGAGCGTGGCGAAGCGCTCGATGGTGTCCTCGACGGCGGAGGCGGGCGGCTGCTCGATGTTGAGGTGGAGCTGGTGGCCGACGCCGTCGATCGGCACGCCCTCGGCCTTGAGCCGCTTGACCAGGTTGTACAGGGCCTCGCGCTTGCGCGGGAACTCGGTGTTGTAGTCGTTGACGAACAGCTTGGCGTCCGGGTCGGCCTCGTGGGCGACGCGGAAGGCGGTGCGGATGAAGTCGAGGCCGGTGATCTTGTACCACGGGGAGCGGCGCAGGCCGTCGGGCTGGTTCTCGTCCACGACCTCGTTGACGACGTCCCAGACGGCGATCTTGCCCTTGTAGCGGGTGACGAGCGTGCGGACGTGGTTCTCCAGGCGTTTCAGCAGCGTCTGCTTGTCGGCCCCGTCGAACACCCAGGCCGGGGTCTGGCTGTGCCAGGCGAGGGTGTGGCCGCGCACGGTCATGCCGTGCTGGAGGCCGAAGTCCACGAGGGCGTCGCCGTCGGCGAAGGCGAACTCGCCCTCGCGGGGCTCGGTGGCGTCCCACTTCAGCTCGTTGCCGGGGGTGATGCCGTTGAAGTGGCGGGCCAGCAGCTCGCCGTGCACGCCGAGCGTGTCGGGGCGGGTGAGCGCGGAGCCGAGGGTGAAGGGCACGCGGTCCTTCAGCGCGGGGATGTCGGTCTGGATGGGCTTGGGCGCGACGTAGGTCATCGCGAAGTCGTCCAGGTAGAAGGGGAACGTGCCGGTGTCGGACTCCAGGTACAGGGCCAGGAAGTCCACGTCGTACGCGAGCGTGTACGTGCCCGCCAGGCGTACCCACTGGCCGGCCGGCACGTCGGTCGGCGGGACGACGCGCTCGTAGCTGGGCGTGCCGGCGGTGTGCCGCTCGACGGACAGGCCGAGCTTGCCCGAGGGGGTGTCGGGGCCGAGCCGCACCCATACCGACAGGTCGTACTTGTCGCCCTTGCCCATCCGGCCGAGCACGTTCAGCGCCGGGCCGTCCCAGGAGGCCGAGCGGCCGGTGACGGCCAGGCTGCGGGTGCCGCCGTGCGCGGCGTCGGCGCTGGAGGCGAGCGCGGCGGAGGCGCGCGGCGACCAGTCCTGCGCGGTGCCGTCCTCGAAGTCGCTCGCGATCGGCTCGCGCGTGGGGTCGCCCTGGGGGCTGAGCACGACGTCGTCGAGGTAGAACTGCCCGGTGGCGTCGCTGCTCTCGGCGTAGAGCTGGAGGTCGGCGGAGTCGGCGGTGAACAGGTACGTGCCGGCCAGCCGGACCCACTCCCCGTCGGCGACGGTGGCGGCGGCGACCCGCTCGTACGTGGTCTCGCCCCCGGCCGGGGTGCGCTGCACGGTGAGCGCGACGGTGGCGGCGGGCTGCCCGGTGACGAGCCGGGCGTACGCGCTGACCCGGTAGGTGACGCCCTTGACGAACGGCGCGGCGAGGGAGGCGCCCTGCCAGGTCGCGGTGCGCCCGGTGGTGAGCAGGGAGCTCGTCCCGCCGTGGGCGGCGCCGGTGGTCACGGTGACGGAGACGCCGTCGCCGCGCGGGCCCCAGCCCTGGGCGGTGCCGTCCTCGAAGTCGTAGAGGGCGTCGGCGGCGGCCGCGGGCAGCGCGGGGGCGAGGCATAACAGGGCGGCGGCCAGCAGGGCCCGGAGGAGGGTGCGCACGGTGCTCCTGAAAGTTTCAAGGATCTCCCGATAATTTCCAGGCGGACTGTAGAGCCGCGGGTGGGGCCGGTCAACACTCCTGCAACCGCTTGTTGCAGCAAACATGCAGTTTTACTGCATCCATTGACGTGACAGCAGGGTTACGCGAACGTTTCATGCAACCGATTGCCGCACCACCCTCTGCGAGGTTGCGCATGCGACTTCTATTGGTCATCCCCCTGCTGCTGGCCTTCGCGGCCACGCCCCCCGCGCAGGCCCGGACGCGGACGGTGATCGTCGTCGCCGCCGACGGCAGCGGCGACCACCCGACGGTGCAGGCCGCGGTCGACGCCGTCCCCGCCGGGAACACCCGTCCGGTCACCATCCTGGTCCGCAAGGGCACCTACCGGCAGCAGGTCGTCATCCCGGCCGACAAGGCGTACATCTCGCTGGTCGGCGACACCCGCGACCCGCGCGAGGTGGTGCTGACGTCCGGCCTGTCCGCCGCCACCCCGAAGCCGGACGGCTCGGGCACCTACGGCACCTCGGGCAGCGCCTCGTACGTCATCAGCGCCCCCGACTTCACCGCCCGCAACCTCACCTTCGAGAACTCCTACGACGAGGCCGCGAACGGCCCCAGCCAGGCCGTCGCCGTCCGCACCACCGGCGACCGCCAGGTGTACGAGAACGTGCGCTTCCTCGGCAACCAGGACACCCTGTACGCCAACACCGCCTCCGCCGCCACCACCGCCCGCCAGTACTTCCGCGACTGCTACGTCGAGGGCGACGTGGACGTCATCTTCGGCCGGGCCACCGCCGTCTTCGACAACTGCGTGATCAAGTCGCTGAACCGGGGCAGCGCCGACAACAACGGCTACGTCACCGCCGCCAGCACCGAGATCACCAACCCCTACGGCTTCCTCATCTACCGCAGCCACCTGGTCAGCGACGCCCCGGCGCGCAGCGTGCACCTGGGCCGCCCGTGGCCGGCGGGCGGCTCGGCGACCGCGCGCGGCCAGGTGCTGGTGCGCGAGTCGTGGCTGGGCCAGCACGTCAAGGACGCGCCCTGGACCGACATGTCCGGGCTGAGCTGGCGCGACGCCCGCCTGTCGGAGTACCGCGACGAGGGGCCCGGCGCGGCCGTCAACGCCGACCGGCCGCAGCTCACGCCCGAGCAGGCCGCCGGCCTCACCCCGCAGCGGTACCTGGCCGGGTCCGACGGCTGGAACCCGGTGCGCCGCTCCCCCGCGCGCCCCGACCCGTACGGCGTGGGCCGCCAGGCGCTGCCGGCCGGCGACGGCTGGGCCGCGGCCACGACCGGCACCACCGGCGGCTCGGCCGCCCGCCCCGAGAACGTGCACGTGGTCACCACCCGCGCCCAGCTCAAGGCCGCGCTCGCCGACCCGCCCGACAACAGCCCGCGGATCATCTACGTGAAGGGCGCCGTCGACGCCGACACCGACGACACGGGCAGAGCGCTGACCTGCGACGACTACGCGGTGAACGGCTACAGCCTGCCCGCCTACCTGGCCGCCTACGATCCCGCCGTGTGGGGCCGGGCGAGCGTGCCGTCCGGGCCGCTGGAGGAGGCGCGCAAGGCGTCGTACGCGAAGATGGCCGAGCACGTCACGGTCACGATCGGCTCCAACGTCACCCTGGTCGGCGTGGGCCGCGACGCCGCGCTGAAGAGCTTCGGCCTGCGGGTGAGCAACGCCGACAACGTCATTGTGCGCAACCTGACCATCACCGACACCGCCGACTGCTTCCCGCAGTGGGACCCGACCGACGGCGCCGAGGGCAACTGGAACGCCTCGTTCGACAACGTCGAGGTCTCCGGCTCCACGCACGTCTGGATCGATCACAACACGCTCAACGACGGCGCGAACCCGGACTCCGGCCGGCCGCTGTACTTCGGCCGGCCGCACCAGGTGCACGACGGGCTGCTGGACGTCGTGCGCGGCTCCGACCTCGTCACGCTGTCGTGGAACCACCTCAGCGACCACGACAAGGTGATGCTGATCGGCAACACCGACAACCCGGCGCGCTACGCCGAGGAGGACAAGCTCAAGGTCACGCTGCACCACAACTGGTTCGAGGGCCTCGGGCAGCGCACGCCCCGGGTGCGCTTCGGGCAGGTGCACGTCTACGACAACTACTTCACCGGCGGCCCGGCGCACGGCTACAGCATCGGGGTCGGCGTGGGCTCGAAGGTTCACGCCGAGTCGAACGCCTTCGACGGCATCCCGGCGGCCACGGTGCTGACCGTGTTCGGCGGCACGGCCATCACCGCGAAGGACAACCTCGTGGACGGCGCGCCGGTGGACCTGGTGGCGGCCTACAACGCGGCCAACGGGGCCTCGCTGGGCTCCGACGCCGGCTGGACGCCGGCGCTGGTGGCCAGGAAGGACCCCGCGCGGGCGCTCAAGGCGATCGTCCCGGCCGGCGCGGGCGCGGGACGCCGTCTCTAGCGACGAACTGCTACAAAGATCACATGACGACCTATGACCGGATCGACCCGTCCGACGCCCCCGCGCCCCAGGGCGGCTACACGCAGGCCCTGGCGGTCGCGGGCGCGTCGCGGTTGTTGTTCGTGAGCGGCCAGATCCCGGAGACGCCGGACGGGCAGGTGCCCGAGGGCTTCGAGGCCCAGTGCCGGCTGGTCTGGGCGAACGTGCTGGCGGCCCTGCGGGCGGCGGGCATGGACGTGCCGAACCTGGTCAAGGTCACGACGTACCTGTCGGACCGCGCCCACGCCGGGACGAACGGCGCGGTGCGCCGGGAGGTGCTGGGGGATCACCGCCCGGCGCTGACCGTGGTCGTGGCCGGCATCTTCGACCCCCGCTGGCTGCTGGAGATCGAGGCCGTGGCCGCCGCCTGAGTCGTCAGCCGGCCAGCAGCACCGGCAGGGCGAGCGGGCCCTCGGTGATGAGCGACGGCGAGTAGGCGATCTCGCCGGGCTCGACCGCGAGGCGCAGGCCGGGGAAGCGCCGGAACAGGGCCGCCAGCGCGATCCGGCCCTCCAGCCTGGCCAGCGGCGCGCCCACGCAGAAGTGCGGGCCGCGGCCGAAGCCGAGGTGCGTCTCGGGCGCGCGGGAGACGTCGAAGCAGCCGGCCGCGGCGCCGAACCTGGCCGGGTCGGTGCCGGTCGCGCCGAACCCGATCGCGAGGGCCTGCCCGGCCGGGACGGTGACCCCGGCGATCGTCACCTCCCGCAGCGTGTAGCGGAAGACGGCGCTGACGACCGAGGCGCGGCTGCGCATGACCTCCTCCACCACCCGCTCCCAGGAGCCCTCCGCGCGGGCCCTGGCGAGCTGGTCGGGGTGGGAACAGAGCGCGACGACGCTGTTGCCGATCAGGTGCACGGTGGTCTCGTGCCCGGCCAGGATCATCAGCCACAGGATCCACAACATCTCGGTGTCGGACAGCCGGTCGCCGTCCTCGTCCTGGGCCCGGATCAGGGCGGAGGTGAGGTCGTCGGCGGGCTCGCGGCGGCGGCGCTCGATGTGCCCCGCCAGGTGGCCGAGCAGCCGCGCCCCGGCCCGGGCGGCGTCGTCGGGCGCGGTGTCGTGGGACACGAGCAGCCGGGCCTGCGTACGGATCTCCTCGCGGTCCTCCTCCGGCACGCCGAACAGCTCGCAGATCACGATGACCGGCAGCGGCTCGGCGAAGTGCCGCACGAGATCGACCGGCTCGCCCGCCGCCGGCATCCGGGCCAGCAGCTCCTCGGCCAGCTCCGCGACGCGCGGCGCGAGCGCCTGGACGCGGGCCGGGGTGAAGCCGCGCGCGATCAGCCCGCGCAGCCGGCGGTGGTCGCCGCCGTCCTTGTTGAGCAGGTGGTCGCCCTCGATGAGCTGGCGCATCGGCCAGCCGGCCGGGATCGTGCCGTCGTGCAGGGCGGGGAAGTTCTTCGGGTTCTTGCTGTAGTGGGTGTCGTCGTGGGCGAGGATCTCGCTGATGGCTTCGTAGGAGGTGACGAGCCAGGCGTCGACGCCGCCGGGCAGCTTGACGGGCACGACGGGCCCGGCCTGGTCACGGTAGCGGCTGATGGTGCGCGAGCACCGTTCGCCGGGGACGGGGAGGTCGAGCGGAGGGGTCTGCAAGGCGGTCTCCCATGTGCGACGGTCCTCTCACTCTGGGTGATGGGACGGCCGCGGGCCAGGGCCCGAGGGGGTGGCGGGCGGGAAACGGACTCCTGCCTCTTCCGCCACGTAGGAGTTCCAGCGTCACAGGACGGGCCCGCCGTTGGGCAGTCCCTCCCCCTCCGGCTCCAGCGCGTAGGCGATGCCGGCGTCGATGTCGCTGTCGTAGCCGGTGCGGAAGGCGACGTGGTAGGCGTTGTCGCCGAGGGTGTCGCGGGCCTGCCGCTCGCACTCGCGCCGGGCCTCCACCCAGGCGGGCACGTTGGCCTGGGCCTGGCCGTGGGTGCTCCAGATGCGCTGGGCCAGCCCGAGCAGCCGGGCCGCCCGCTGCGCCCGCCCGGCCGCGCCGGCCGCCAGCGCCAGCAGGTCGACGGTCAGCCCGATGCCGAAGCTGTCGTGCAGCCGCCGCTTGACGCGCAGCGCGGCCTGGGCGTAGACGACCGCCGCGCCGAGCCGCCCCCTGCACAGCTCGGCCTGGCCGCGCAGCAGGTCGCCGTGGGAGCGCATGGACAGCTCGCTGCGCTGGTCGCACAGCGCGCGCAGGTCGTCGAGGACGGCGATGGCCTCGTCGATCACGCCGTCGACGGTGAGCGCGTGGGCCCGGCACAGCAGCGCCAGCAGCCCGGCGATGGTCAGCTCCTCGCCGCTCCAGCGCGTGAGGTGCGCCTCCTCCGACTCGGCCATGGTCTGCAGCAGGTCGCCGCGGATGACGCCGGCCGCCGACCGCAGCGCCTTGACGCACTGCCGCGCGTACGGGTCGTCCGCGCCGGCGACGGCCGCGCACCAGGCGGCCCTGGCCTCCGCGCCGGCCGCGTCGCCCTGCGTGGCGGCCAGCAGGCCGTCGGCCCAGAGCGCCTGGACGAGCGCTGGCCCCGGCGGGCAGTGCAGGTCGAGCGCCTGGGCGAGGTAGTGGCGGCCCTCCTTGGCGTAGCCGCAGCCGTACCAGAAGAAGGCGAGCGTGCCGGCCAGCTCGACCGCCGCCGGGCCGTCCTGGGCGGCCAGGGAGGTCTCCAGCGCGGCGCGCAGGTTGTCGTGCTCGCCGACCATGCGGTCGTACCAGGACATCTGGCCGGGGCCGAGCCAGCCGGCGGCGCCGCGCGCGGCCATCGCGCGGAAGTGGTCGCGGTGGCGGCGGCGGAAGCGCTCCTGCTCGCCGAGGTCGCGCAGCCAGCCGGCGCCGTACTCGCGCAGCGTGTCGAGCATGCGGTAGCGCTCGCCCGCGCCGGTGGGCATCCAGGTGAGGATGGACTCGTCGGCGAGGGCGTCGAGCAGCAGCCCGATGTCCTGCTCGGGCAGCCGCTCGTCGGCGCAGACCTCGCGCACGGCCTCGGCGCCGAAGTCGCCGGCGAAGACCGACAGGCGCGCCCACAGCAGGCGCTCGGCGGGCTCGCACAGCTCGTGGCTCCACCCGACGGCGGTGCGCAGCGCCCGGTGCCAGGGCGGGTCGGCGCCGCCCTGGCCGGTGCCCGGCGCCTCGTCGTCGAGCGCGGCGAACCGGTCGTCGAGCCGGTCGGCCAGATGCTCGACCGGGTAGTCGCGCAGCCGGGCGGCGGCCAGCTCGATCGCCAGCGGCAGGCCCTCCAGCCGGCGGCACAGCCGCACGACGGCCGCCTCGTTGCGCTCGTCGACCTCGAAGCCGGGCAGCGCCTCGGCGGCGCGCTCGGCCAGCAGGGCGACGGCGTCGCGGCTGCCGGCCCCGGTGGCGTCGGGGACGGGCAGCGGCTCCACGACGTAGACCAGCTCGCCGGGAACCTCCAGGGGACGCCTGCTGGTGGCCAGCACGCGCAGGCCGGGCACGGCCGCCAGCAGGGTCTCCACGGTGGTGGCGCAGTCGGCCACGAGGTGCTCGCAGGTGTCGAGGACGAGCAGCACCTCGCGGCCGGCCAGGTGCTCGGCCAGGACCTCGGTCATCGGCCGGGTGGTCTGGTCGGTGAGGCGGAGCGCCTCGGCGATGGCGTGCGGCACGAGCGTGCCGTCGTCCAGCGGCGACAGCTCGACCAGCCAGGCCCCGCCGCCGAACTCCGGCCGCAGGGCGGCCGCGACGCGCAGCGCCAGCCGGGACTTGCCGACCCCGCCCACGCCGGTGAGGGTCACCAGGCGCGAGCGGCGGCAGGCCCGGCGGATCTGGTCGAGCTCGCCGCGGCGTCCGATCAGGCTGGTCAGCTCCGGGGGGAGGTTGCCTGCCTGCCACTTACCCGCCATCATGATCGCCACCTAACAGATGAAGTTGTGACAGCAGCTTGCCCGACTTACCGACGATCCGTCACCACAAGTGAGGAAGTAGTTACTCTCCCACCCTGACCGTCCGTCGGCAAGAGCCGTCATGGGCTGTACGCCTTCACCTCCAGGAGCCCGACGCTGCTCGTGCCGTTGCCGGTGAGCAGCACCCGCAGCCGGGTGGTGCTGGTGGCGGTGAACGTCACGGCGTTGTAGGCGTTCTTGCCCAGCGGGTAGGCCGACGCGCCGGGCACGTCGGCGTACGCGCTGCCGGTCCAGTACTGGAGCTTCCACGACGCCGGCA
Source organism: Actinomadura luzonensis (assembly GCF_022664455.2). Taxonomy (NCBI): domain Bacteria; kingdom Bacillati; phylum Actinomycetota; class Actinomycetes; order Streptosporangiales; family Thermomonosporaceae; genus Actinomadura; species Actinomadura luzonensis. The sequence continues at coordinate 2,201,779 of NZ_JAKRKC020000002.1, read as the reverse complement.
TGTCGATGCCCTGGTCGTCGTCGAAGAAGTACACCTCGGCCCGGTTGAGCGTGCGGGCGGCGGGCCAGGTCAGGTCCACCCACTGCTGCCCGGTCTCCGGCCAGCAGCCCCAGCGCGGGTTGACGGTGTCGTTGGACGAGGGCGGGTCGATCCCGTCGTTGACGGCCGCGACGCTCTCCCAGGAGGAGGTGTAGGACGCGCTCGGGGTGGCCGAGGCGGCCTGGTTGGCGGGCGGCGGGGTGCCGCCCCGGTTGTGGACCTTGATCTCGGTGAGGCCGGTCCGCGCGCCGGACGCGGCCGTGGCCAGCACCCGGACGCGCTGGGCGGTGACCGCGGGGAACCGGACCAGGTTGTAGTTGGCGCGCGGCGCGGCCGGCGTCCTGACCTGGTTCGGCACGCTCGTCCAGGTGCCGCCATCGAGGTACTGGACGTCGTAGGACGCCGGCGCCCGGTAGGTGGCGGCGGCCGGGCGGCTGTCCTTGAAGTAGAGCCGGACCTCGTTGAGGGTGCGCGCGCTGCCCAGGTTCAGCTCGTACCAGTCCTGGCCGGCGGTGGTGCCGCCCCAGAACGGCTCGTTGATCGGGAAGCCGTCCACGGCGCCCGCGACGGAGCTGCCCGAGGCGGTGGTGGAGGCGGTGGCGGTGGCGCCGGCCGCCAGGTTGGGCAGGTCGGCGGTGAGGTCCACGCCGGCCTTGGCGAGCAGGTCCACCATGCGGGCGCCGCTCTGCACGACCTGGGCGGGCGCGCGCAGGCCGGGGACGGCGACGTGGTAGGTGACGGCGCCGCCGGTGGTGACGGCGCCGGTCGCCGGGTCCCAGGTGAAGGGCACCAGCGACGACACGGTGGCCGCCCGGCTGCCGTTGACGAAGATCGAGTAGCCTTCGGGGACGCCGGGGTAGCGGACGACGCCGTCGGCCGGGTCGTCCCAGACGATGGTCAGGTCGGCGTTGCGGTAGCGCAGGTTGTTGACGGCGAAGTGGGACCAGCCGATGTCGATCGGCGACAGCTCGACCTTGGCGTCGTTGCGCGGGCGCAGCCCGGCGACGTCCTCGATCACGGTCCAGTTGCCGCTGCCCAGGATGTTGTGGTGGATCCAGGAGCGGTAGGTGATCGACGAGCCGTTCCAGTCGGCCCAGAACTCGTTGGCGTCGGGCCACTGGGTGTCGCCGCCGATGTACTGGGCCCAGGCGTTCCAGTAGAGCAGCTTCTTGTACCAGGTGGCGTCGATCCACTCGTTCGGGTAGTTGCGCAGCACCGACGACAGCAGGCGGAACTGCACGGTGGAGTTGATGGTGGAGAAGTTGTTGCTGCCGGTGCCCGAGGCGGCCTTGTCGGCCTGGTTGGCGGTGTAGAAGGGGAAGACGGGGTACTGGGCGGGGTCGTCGAACAGGCGCAGCGCCTGCTTGTACGTCGCGGTGTCCGGGATCGCGCCGACCGCGAACGGGTAGTAGTTGTTGATCTCCTTCCACGGCACCCACTCGCCGGTGGACTTCAGCCGGTGCTCGAAGAGCCGGCGGTTCGGGTTCCACAGCACGCTGACGATGGCGTTCTGGATCTGCGCGGCGAGGGTGCGCATCTCGTTCGCCTTGGCCGTGTTGCCGGCCGCCTCGTACGCCTGGGCGGCGGCCAGGGCGCCGCTGTACTGGTAGGCGGACTCGGCGCGGTCCATCCGGCCGGGCTTCCAGTGGAAGGAGACGGCGTCGGCGTCGTTGCCGGTCAGGGCGCCCCAGTCGTACTCGATGAGCTTGTTGCCGTCGGTGTCGTAGTAGCCGAGCTGGCCCTTGACGTCCTGCTCGGCGTAGCGGGCGAGGTTGGCGGCGATGGCGGGCTGGCCGCCGTGGATCTGGTAGCTCTTCCAGGCGGCCTCGGCGATGTACTGGGTGTAGCTGTTGGACCAGTTCTCCGGGTCGCCCGGGTTGTCCAGGAAGCGGCCGTTCTTGGAGACCTGGCCGACGCTCAGCCAGTCGCCGTAGGCGTAGGACGGGTCCCGCAGGTACTTGAGGTCGTCGATGTGCATGGGCTGCGTCAGGACGATGGCGTTGTTGTAGCCGAGCACGCCCTCCATCGACGTCGGGAACTGGAAGGTCTGGCCGGGGATGTCCGCGTCGAGGTGGTTGTAGCGCATCAGCCACCAGCGGTAGTAGATGTTCTTCTTGATGCCCGGCTCGGGCACGTCGATGTACGGGACGTTCTCCGCCCACCAGCGGTTGTAGGCGCGCACGTGGGTGGCGAAGGCCGTGGCGGGCGAGTAGCCGGCGTAGGCGTCGTACTCGGTGCGCGAGGCGGGGATCTCGTTCGTGACGAAGCCCATGACGACCTTGACCGTGACGGTCGCGCCGGCGGCGACGGTGACCGAGCGGTTCAGGCCGCCGCTGGAGGCGGTGAAGCCGTCGCCGGTGAGCCTCGGGTAGAGCGTGGTGAGGTTGTTGCGGGCGTTGACCTGGCCGGTCAGCTCGCCGCCGCTGCCGGTGGTGGCGTACGGCGAGGTGACGCGGAGCTGCAGCGTGGTCGAGGCGGAGCCGCCGTTGGTGATGGCGAGGTTGGCCACGGCCACGTTGTCGCCGGTGATGAACTTGGTCTGGTCGATCGTCACCGAGCCGCTGGTGTGCCGGCTCCTCCAGTGGCTGGGCGCCTGCCGGCGGGAGCCCACCTGCTCGGTGAAGGTGCCGGGGGTGACGGCGACGGTGAAGGCGTTGTCGTCGCTGATGCTCTCCCAGTACGCGACCTGCCCGGCGAAGCCGAGCGTGCCGGGCGTGTGCGTCTTCATGAACAGCGCCCGGCCGCGGGTCATCAGCCAGGCGCCGGCGGGGTCGTTGCCGGGGCGGGCCAGCAGCCGGTCCATCCAGAAGTCGGTGCCGGAGCTCTCGGCGTCGTAGATGGCCCGCATGGTGTCGCCGGCGGTGAACGCGGCGGGCGGCGCGGGGACCGCGGGGCCGCTGAAGGCGGGGTAGCCGATGGTCTGGTCGGCGTGCGCGGCCGGCGCCACGAGCAGGGCGGCGACCAGCACCAGGACGAGCGGGACTGCGCGTCTCACGAGAAGGCCCTCCATTCGAGCACGCCGGTCGAGTATCCGGTCCTCGAGGTGACGGACAGCCGGAGCCGGGTGGTGGTGAGCTGGGGGAAGGTGACGGCGTTGAAGGTGTCCGCGGCGGTGCCGGAGCGGGACACGGTCTGGGCGGCGGGCCAGCGGTACTCGACCCACTCGGTGCCCTGGTGGTTCCAGTTGCCGTAGGCGCCGTGGCTGTGGTCGGCCGAGCTCGCCGGGGTGTGGCCGTCGTTGACCGCGGCCGGCGTCTCCCACGGGGAGACGTACGAGCCGCTCGCGGTGGCGTAGCGGACGCAGGCGTGGCCGGGGGTCGAGCAGCCGGAGTCGTTGGCGGCGTAGGCGAGGTGGTAGACCCCGTTGCGCTTGAACATCCAGGGGGCCTCCCAGAAGTTCGTCACGCCGCTCGGGGTGATGACGGAGCCGATGGTCGAGGTCATGTTCGCGGTGAGGCGGACGGCGCGCAGGCCGTAGGAGGAGCCCCGGTACAGGTAGACCTGGCCGTCGTCGTCGGTGAAGACGGTGGGGTCGATGTCGAGCGGCGACGAGCCGGGGGTGCTGTCGCTGATCAGCGGGCCGCCCTTGGCGTCGCGGAAGGGGCCGAGCGGGGTGTCGCCGTCGACCAGCGCGGCCGGGTCGGCCGTGTAGATCGCGGTGGTGATCGGCGCGCCCGCGAGCGCGGGACGCGCGGTGGTCAGGAGGAGGAGCAGGAGTGCCGCGGCGAGGGCCGCCGCCCGTCGTCGTCTCATGGGGGTGTGCTCCCTGTCGTGTTAGCGCTAACAGCCTTTCCAGCCCTACCTAAAAGGTTTTCGGGAACGTAAACGAGAAAGCGGGGGCTGTCAATGCGCCGCTGTTCGGGGGTGCATACGGGATGACGTGGTTGTTCACGGAAGCACGGGCGCTGATCAGCGAGCGGGCGGGCGGTTACGGTTCGATCTTACCGAAAAGGGTTTCGGTAGTGCTACACCCGGCGCTGCACGCGCAGCAGGTACTCCTTGCGGTCCAGCGGGTCGGGGCCGAGGCGCGGCCGGGCGGGCGCCGGGCCGCGCACCGGACGGTAGCGTTCGAAGGCGGTCTCCAGCACGCCCTCGCCCCGGGTCAGGCCCGGCAGGCGCTGCCCCAGCTCGTGCACCTTCGCCGCGGGGATCTCCCCCTCCACCAGGCCCGTCCCCTGCGCGCGCGGCACCGCGCCGAGCCGGGCCAGCACCGGCAGCACCTCGCCCGCCGTGCCGGCGGGCAGCTCCAGCGTGAAGCGGTGCACCGGCTCGCACACCACGGTCCCGGCCCGCCGCAGCGCCTCCATGACGACCAGCGGCGTCAGGTTGCGGAAGTCGCCGGCCGTGCTCGACATGCTCTTGTCGAAGACGCCGCCGGAATGGCTCTGCCGGGCGTAGTAGCCGGAGTGCGTCAGCGTGACCACGCAGTCGATCACCTGCCAGCCGCGCAGGCCCTGCCGCAACGTCTCGTGCACGCTCTCCTCGATCGTGCGCGTGAACGCGTACGGCAGCGAGCCCAGCTCCACCTCCAGCCCGAACGTCACGCCGCTCCCCGGCGGGCCGGGCTCGACGCGCAGGCCGACGGTGGCGAGGAACGGGTTGGGGTCCTTGCCGATCAGCTCGGCGGCGGCCCCCGTGCCGGCCGGGCGCTCGACGCAGATCGTCGTGCTCTCGCGGAAGGCGACCTCCAGGCCTGCCTCCTCGCGCAGCGTGTCCTGGATGACCTCCTTCTGGACCTCGCCGTACAGGGTGAGGGAGATCTCGCCGCGGGCGTCGTCCTGGCGCAGGCCGATGAGCGGGTCCTGCTCGGCGAGGCGGGTCAGGGCCAGCAGCAGCGCGCCCCGGTCGGCGGGGCGGGCCGGGAGCACGACGGTCTCCAGGGTGGGCGGGGCGAAGTGGCCCTCGGCGGCGTGCGGCGGCGGCTCGCCCAGCGGGTCGCCGATCCGGACGGCGTCCAGGCCGCGCAGCCGGGCGATCTGCCCGGCCGCGACCACGCGGCCGTCGCGGCCGTCCCGGTCCTCGCGGCCCTGGCGGCCGTCGCGGCGTGCGGGGTTTTTGGGGGTGTCGCCGGCGTTCGGCAGGTCGATCGCGGTGACGCGGGCCTCGCCGCCGCCCGGCAGGCGGAGCCGGTCGCGGACGCGCAGCGTCCCCGAGTACAGGCGGGCGTAGGCGACCTTCTCCCCCGCCGGCCCGCGCTCGACCTTGAACACCGCGCCCGAGACCGGCCCGCCCGGGTCGCCCTCGGCGGCGGGCAGCAGCTCCCGCAGGCCCGCGATCAGCTCGTCCACCCCGGCCCCGGTGATGGCCGAGCCGAAGAAGACCGGGTGCACCAGGCCCCGCCGGGACTGCGCGGCGAGCGCGGCCCGCAGCCGGGCGGGCGGCAGGGCCGCCGCGCCGCCCGCCACGTACGCCGCCAGCAACGCGTCGTCGCGCAGCGCCAGCACGTCGAGCAGCCCCGGCCCGCCGCCCTCGTACGGCACGAACGCCGCCCCCGGCGTGCCCGCCCCGGCGACCTCCCCCATGGCGGCCACCGGCAGCCCCAGCTTGCCGCCCAGCTCGGCGAGCACGCCGGCGGGCCGCGCGCCGCGCCGGTCGATCTTGTTGACGAAGACCAGCGCGGGGATGCCGAGCCTGCGCAGCGTCCGCATGAGGACGCGGGTCTGCGCCTGCACGCCCTCCACGGCGGAGACCACGAGCACCGCGCCGTCGAGCACGTTGAGCACCCGCTCCACCTCGGCGATGAAGTCGGGGTGGCCGGGGGTGTCGATGAGGTTGACCGTGGTGTCGCCGACGCCGAAGGAGACCACGGCGGACTTGATGGTGATGCCGCGCCGGCGTTCCAGGTCGAGCGAGTCGGTGCGGGTGCTGCCGTCGTCAACGCTGCCGAGCTCGTCGATGACCCCGGCGGCGAGCAGCAGCCGCTCGGTCAGGCTCGTCTTGCCGGCGTCGACATGCGCCAGGATTCCCAGGTTGAGCGTGCGCAACGAACGTCATGTCCTTCGAGTAGTGCCGTTCTTTCGCTGATGGACACGACAGTCGCTCGCATGTCTGCTCCTTTCCCGGATCTCCGGCAAGGAGATCAGAGGGCCCGGTGCCGGGGCAACTCATTTAGCGCCGGGGTTCTAGGGTGGTGTCCGACATTACGAGGAGAGGAAGTCCGGTGAGCGGTACCGGTGAGCTTGCTGTTCCGGCGGTGGTGGACAGTCCGTCCCGGCCGGCGCCTCCGTCCGGTGGGCTGGCGCGCTGGCTGCTGAAGCACCAGGTCCACCCCGTCGGCCCGGAGACGGAGGAGGGGCACGCCAAGCCGCAGCCCTGGTGGAAGGTCATGTGCCTGACCGGCGTCGACTACTTCTCGACGCTGGCGTACCTGCCGGGCATCGCCGCGCTCGCGGCCGGGTCGCTGTCGCCGCTCGCGACGCTGCTGATCGTGGCGCTGACGCTGCTCGGCATGTTGCCGATGTACCGGCGGGTGGCCAAGGAGTCGCCGCACGGGCAGGGGTCGGTGGCGATGCTGGAGCGGCTGCTGCCGTTCTGGCGGGGCAAGCTGTTCGTGCTGGTGCTGCTCGGCTTCGTGGCCACGTCGTGGATCATCACGATCACGCTGTCGGCGGCCGACGCCTCCGTGCACGTCGTGGAGAACCCGTTCTTCCCGGCCTTCCTGCACGGGCACGAGGTCATCCTGACCGTGGTGCTGCTGCTGGTGCTGGGCGGGGTGTTCCTGCTGGGCTTCACCGAGGCGGTCGGGGTGGCGATCCCGCTGGTGGCGCTGTTCCTCGTGCTGAACGCCGTCGTCGTGGCCGTCGGGATCGCCGACGTGCTGGCCACGCCGGACGCGCTGACGCGCTGGGCCGACGGGCTGACCGCCTCGCACGGCGGGTTCGGCGGGGTCGTCGGGCCGGCGGTGCTGGCCTTCCCGCTGCTGGTGCTGGGCCTGTCCGGGTTCGAGACCGGGGTCAGCATGATGCCGCTGGTGGCCGCGCGCGGGGCCACGCCCGAGGAGCGGCTGGGCTCGCGCATCGCCAACACCCGCAAGCTGCTGACCACCGCGGCGCTGATCATGAGCGTCTACCTGATCGCCACCAGCTTCGTCACCACCGTGCTCATCCCGGCCGCGCAGTTCCAGCCGGGCGGGCAGGCCAACGGGCGGGCGCTGGCGTACCTGGCGCACGTGCGGCTGGGCGAGGTGTTCGGCACGGCGTACGACGTCAGCACGATCCTCATCCTGTGGTTCGCCGGGGCGTCGGCGATGGCCGGGCTGATCAACATCGTGCCCCGCTACCTGCCCGGCTACGGCATGGCCCCCGAGTGGGGGCGCGCGGTGCGGCCCGTCGTGCTGGTCTACACCGGCGTCTGCGTCGCGCTCACGATCGCCTTCGGCGCGGACGTGAACGCGCAGGCCGGCGCGTACGCGACCGGCATCCTGGCGATGATGGTCTCCGGCGCGTTCGCGGTGCTGATCTCGGCGGTCCGGGCGCGGCAGCGGGGCGCGGCCGCCGGCTTCACGGTGCTGACGCTGGTGCTGCTGTACGCGCTGGTGGAGAACATCAGGGAGAAGCCGGACGGCATCACCATCTCCGCGCTGTTCATCCTCGGCATCATCGTGATCTCGCTGGTCTCCCGCGTGTCGCGGACGACCGAGCTGCGCGCCGACCGCATCGAGTTCGACGAGGCCGCGCGCCGCTTCGTCACCGACTCCCTCGCCTACGACGGCGCGCTCAACCTCATCGCCAACCGCCGGCAGCGGGGCGACAAGGCCGAGTACGCCGCCAAGGAGGCCGAGCAGCGCGGCATGAACCCGGTGCCCGGCCGGGCCGACGTGTTGTTCCTGGAGATCGACGTCATCGACCCGTCCAGCTTCAGCGACGTGCTGCGGGTGCGCGGCGTCGAGGTGGACGGCCACCGCGTGCTGCGCGCGGAGAGCCCGGCCGCGCCCAACGCGATCGCCGCGATCCTGCTGGCGCTGCGCGACGCGACCGGGGTGCGGCCGCACTGCTACTTCGAGTGGGCGGAGGGCGCGCCGCTGCTGCACCTGCTGCGCTACCTGATCCTGGGGCGCGGCGACACGGCGCCGGTCGTGCGCGAGATCCTGCGCGCCGCCGAGAAGGACCCGGCCCGCCGCCCCGGCATCCACGTGGGCGGCTGAGCGCCGTCAGAGGGTGTGCAGGGCGTCCAGGGCGGCGCGGTCGTCGGCGGGCAGGGTGAGGCCGGCCGCCGCCGCGTTCTCCTCCAGGTGGGCGGGCGAGCCGGTGCCCGGGATGGCGAGCACGACCGGGGAGCGGCCGAGCAGCCAGGCGAGCGCGACCTGGGCGCGGGTGGCGCCGTTGCGGGCGGCGACCTCGTCGAGGACGCGTTCCTGGCCGGCCGTCGGCGCCATGCCGGGCGGGAGCTGCGAGGTGTCGAGGCCGGGCCGCAGCAGCCCGGCGGACAGCGGGAAGTAGGGGACGAAGGCGACGCCGCGCTCCTCGCAGGCCCGCAGCACGTCCTCGCTGCCCCGGTCGAGCAGGTGGTAGCGGTTCTGGACGGCGGCCACGGGGGCGATCTCGGCGGCCTCCTTGAGCTGCTCCACGCTCACCCCGCTCAGCCCGAGGTGCCGGATGAGCCCGCGGCGCCGCAGGTCGGCGAGCGCGCCGAAGGACTCGGCGAACGGGGTTTCGGCGGGGAAGAGCAGGCCGTCGCCGCCGACCCGCAGGTAGACCAGGTCGAGGCGGGCCAGGCCGAGCCGGGCCAGGTTCTCCTCGACCTGCTCGCGCAGCGCGTCCGGCTCGGCGGCGGCCTCGAACGAGCGCCACTCGTCGCGCACGACGCCGACCTTGGTCGCGATGACCAGGTCGTCCGGGTAGGGGTGGAGCGCCTGCCTGATGAGGTCGTTGGCGACGTGGGGGCCGTAGGCGTCGCTGGTGTCGAGATGGGTGACGCCGAGCTCGACGGCCCGGCGGAGCACGGCGAGCGCGGTGCCGGGGTCGGCGGGCGGGCCCCAGACCTGGGGGCCGGGGAGCTGCATCGCGCCGTAGCCGAGCCGGCCGACGGGCAGCTCACCGGCGAGCTGGAACGTTCCACCTAAGGTCATCGGAGCTGGTCCTTTCAGGAGTCAGATGGTGCGGGAGGCCAGCCGGGCGCGGACGGACGCGACGGTCACGCCGCCGCCGGGGTCGCGCTGGAGCTTGCCGCGTACGGTCAGGTCGTGCACGCCCTGGCGGCTGATGCCGAGCACGGCCGCGGCCACCGAGAACGGCACGGCGTCGGCCGCCGGGTGCCCCGCCCGGCGGAACACGGCCCGCCCGAACGGGGTGCCCCACCAGGCGGGCGGCGGGTCGAACGGCCCGTCGGCCGGGTAGAGGGCGCCGACGAGGCGGATGGCGGTGAAGGCGGCGGCCTGGTCGTCGTCGCCGAGCAGCGTGTCGGCCCACTGGTCGGCCTGCTCGCCGAGCCGCTCGCGCAGCTCCTCCCCCGCGCCGAACAGGATGTCGAGCGGGTCGAGCAGGCGGGCGCCGACGATCCGCCTGAGGTCGGCGGCGAGGTCGGCGCGGGTGGTGGTGCGGGTGGTGGTGCGGGTGTCCATGGGGCCTCCGGGCACGGCTGCTTGACGCCCATCATCAAGTACTTGATGCCCGGCGTCAAGTAGCCCGCGGACCGGGCGGCGGCCTCACGTCAGCACTTCGACGGTGCCGCGCTCGCCGTCCACCCGGACGCGGTCGCCGTCGCGCAGCCGCATGGTGGCGTTGCCGGTGCCGACGACGGCCGGGATGCCCAGCTCCCGGGCCACGATCGAGGCGTGCGACAGCGGCGCCCCCAGGTCGGTCACCACGGCCGCGGCGCGCGGGAACATCGGCGTCCATCCCACGTTGGTCAGCGTGGTCACCAGGATCTCGCCCGGCTGGAGCCGGTCGCCGTCCTCCGGCCCGGCGATCACTCTTGCGACGCCCTCCACGACGCCGGGCGCGCCGGGGAAGCCGCTCACCGTGTCGCTGACCGGCGGCAGGCCGCCGCGGGCGTCGTACACGTCGGCCCGCCGGCCGGGGTCGGCGGCCCAGCGCACCGGGTCGAAGTGGCCGACGATCAGCACCGGGTACGGCGGCAGCGCGGCGTACAGCTCGTGGGCGGCCCGCCGCGCCGGCACCCGCTCCAGGGCGGCGGCGTCGCCGCGCAGCAGCCCCAGCAGCTCCTCCAGGTGCAGGAAGAAGACGTCGTCGCCGTGCCCGGTCAGCTCCCCGGCGCGCAGCGTGAACGCCCGCAGCACCCAGAAGGCCCGGATGTTCTCCGAGCGCGTCCGCTCCCGGTCGCGCACGACCCCCGCCCAGCGCCGCACCCGCTCGCGCATCCTGGCCTCCTGGCCGGGGTAGCGCTGGGCGAAGCGGGCCCACGCCTCCTCCCGCAGGCGCTCCTGGCGGGCGAGCAGCTCCTCGGTGCCGGCCCGCAGGTCGCGCAGGCCGGCGAGGCGGGCGTCGATCCAGGACGGGTCCTCGCCGGGGCGCGGCACGGACACCTCGAACTCGTGCGCGCCGCGGTGCCCGTAGGCGGCGGCGAACTCCTCGCGGGTGATCTCGCCGCGGGACAGCCGCGACAGGCCGTTGAGCAGGTCCATGCTGGCCAGGCCGCCGTCGGCGTTGACGCCGGTCAGCATGGCCTCGGCGTCGGCCTCGCCCATCATCTTGCGCAGCCGGTCCCGGGTCCACACGAGCGTCGCGCCGCCCTGGCGGCCGGCGGCCTCCAGCATCCGGCAGGAGGTGACCACGTGCGGCAGGATCTCGCGTTCCCACAGGGCGGCCAGCTCGGCGGGGGAGCCGGTGGCGGCGATCCGGGCGCGCAGCTCCTCGCAGCGCCACCGGGAGCCGGCGAGGAAGGCGGGCATGGCCTTGAGGTTCGTCCTGACGCGGCGTTGCAGGCCGATCGCCATCGGCACGACCCGCCGGAGGATCTCCCACCGCGACAGGTTCACCTTCGGCACGACGAGGCCGGGCGGCAGCTTGCCGAAGACGTTCTCCGTCGCGGCGGCCCGCTTGCTCATGCCCATGGCGGCGGCGATGGTGTGGACGATGCTGAGGTTCATGTAGAACCGGCCGCCGATGTTGCCGACCATGTCGAAGCCGGGCAGCGCCGAGGCGGACATGGCCTCGTGGATGAACAGCTGGACGTAGGACCAGGTGATCGGCGTCATCACGTCGGGGATGGCCTCGCCCAGGTTGCCGGCGGTCCACAGGTACTCGCCCTTGAGGCTGTCGTTCCACTCCTCGGGACGCACCTTGAGCCCGGTGATGGGGCGGGCCTGGAGGACGGCGAAGGAGCCGTCGGCGCGGCGGGCCCATTCCACGTCCATGGGGACGCCGTACAGCTCGCGCACCCGGGCCCCGAGCGCGGCCAGCTCGGCCGCCTGGGCGGCGGTCAGCACCGGGGCGCGGCGCAGCTCGTCCGGGACCGGCCGCTCCTCCGTGCCGCCGGGGACGCGGACGGTCATGACGGTCTTGTCGGAGATCTGCTCGCGCACCACGGCGCCCTCGCGCAGCACGACCGTGTCGGGGGTGACCGCGCCGCCGACGACGGCCTCGCCGAGCCCCCAGGAGGCGTTGATCACGGTCTCGTCCAGCGCGCCGGTCACCGGGTCGGCGGTGAACAGCACGCCCGCCGCGTCGGCGTCCACCAGCTCCTGCACGACCACGGCCAGCGCCACGTCCTCGTGCGGCACGCCCTGCCGGTCGCGGTAGGCGACGGCGCGGGCGTTCCACAACGACGCCCAGCAGCGCCTGACCGCCTCCAGCAGCGTGTCGCCGCGCACGTTGAGGAAGGTGTCCTGCTGGCCGGCGAACGACATGCCGGGCAGGTCCTCGGCGGTCGCCGAGGAGCGCACCGCCACCGGGACGTCGTCGCCGAGCGCCGCGTAGGCCCGCCGGATCTCGGCCGCGACGGCCGCGGGCACCTCGTGCCGGGCGAACAGGGCGGCCGTCGCCTCGGGGTCGCCCGGGTCGATCGCGTCGCCGAAGCCGGCCACGAACGCCCGGTAGGCCTCGGTCGTGACGTGGAACCCGCGCGGCACCGGCAGCCCGGCCCGCGCCAGCCGGGCCAGCGAGGCCCCCTTGCCGCCGGTCAGCGCCAGATCGGCCGCCGCGTCGTCGAGAGGGAGTACAGCCTTCACGTCACCCACGCTCCTCAGCGCCGAGGGCGACCGCCAGCTGACGGCGGGCGACCTCCTCCATGGCGTCCAGAATGTCCAAAGTCGCCTGTGCCACGGCCCGCCTGTCCTGCTCCGGCAGCGCGCGGCCGGTGCTCATGGCCCGCTCCAGCGTGTCGGTGACCAGCTCGGCGATGCGCTCGCCGGACAGGCGCGAGCGCTCGGGCAGCAGGTCGGGCAGGGCCACGAAGCCGTACACGATCGAGCTGATCACGATCAGGTGGTCGCCCGGCTCCTTGCGCACCGCGCCGTGCTCGATCAGCCGGTCGAGGTAGGCGTCGAAGTGCGGGCCGAGCTGCAGGCTGGTGGTGCTGGTGCGCTTCATGCGCGTCAGCTTGCCGAGCACCTCGTCGTCGCCGAGCAGCACCGCGCGCAGCAGCGGGCGGCTCAGCGTCGTGCGGACGAAGCGGCCGAACAGCTCGTGCAGCGTGGCCGGCCGCGTCGCCTTGACCTCCTCCAGCAGGCGCACCCGCTCGCGCCGCAGCAGCGCGCCGAAGAGCTGGTCGCGGGTGCGCCAGTGCAGGTAGATGGTGCCCTTGGCGACGCCGGCGCGGCGGGCCACGTCGTCGATCGTGGTCTTGTCGTAGCCCCAGCGCGCGATCAGCTCGGCGGCGGCGTCGAGGATCCGGTGCGCCCGTTCGAGCTGGCGCGCCGGGTCCTGCGGCGGTCGTCCGGCCTTGGCCATTCCGTCTCACCCCATTTGTTTGACTGGATGAGACTATTTGGTCATTCAATAGACGGCAAGGGGGTCATGGCGATCCCGTACGGCGATCAGTGCTCGACGCCCGGCAGCCGGGCGATCCTGGCGAGGAGGGTGCCGGCCTGCGGGGCGAAGGACGGGTCAGCCGAGTCGGCGGCGGCCCGCAGCAGGCGGCGGGCCGCGTCGACGTCGCCGCGCTCGTACCGGATCTCGCCCGAGCGGCAGGCGGCCTCGGCGACGAGCGCGGGCTCCTCGGTCAGGCCGAGGGTCAGCTCGTAGTAGCGCAGCGCGCCGTCGCGGTCGCCGAGCCAGTAGCACAGCTCGCCCAGGTGGGCGGCGGCCAGCCCCGACTCGGCGTCGCCCGCGTCGATGACCCGCTGGTACCAGGTCAGCGCCTCGGGGAAGTCGCGGTTGCGCTTGGCCAGCGCGCCGAGGCACATCGCGGCCAGCGCGCCCGTGCGCGCGTCGGCCGGCTCGGCGTCCGGATCCGCCCCGGGGGCCGCGGCGGACTCGGCGGCGCGCGTGTACCAGGCGCGGGCCAGGTCCTCGTCCTCGTCGTGGTGGGTGCGGCCGAGGGCCAGCATCGCCCGCGCGGCCAGGGCGGGGTCGCCCGCGTCCAGCACCCGCCGGTACGTCACCCGCCCCTCCTCCACCAGACCCGCGCCCACCAGCGTCTGGGCCAGCGTGAACAGCGCGATCGGCGCGCCGCCGGCCGCCGCCTCGCGCAGCGTGCGCAGCGACTCCGCGGTCTCGCCCCTGCTGTCCTGCAACATGCCGAGCAGGCTGCCGAACACGCCGCTGACCGGGCTGTCGGCGTCGGCCGCGCGGCGCCGGGCCAGGTCGTAGAACGCCTCGTCGTCGCCCTCGCCGTCCAGCAGCTCCAGCAGCCTGCCGGCGGCGGCGAAGCGCACGTCGGGGTCGTCGTGCTCGCCGAGCCGCTCGAAGATCTCCCGCGCGGCGGCGCGCTCGCCGAGCACGGTCAGCCGGTCGGCGGTCTGCAGCTCGGCGAACGGGCCCCGCGCGGTGCGCGCGAAGTACGCCCCGACGGCGGCCGGGTCGTCGCACTCCTCGCCCAGCTCACGGGCCAGCTCGGCGGCTTGCGGGCCGATGAGGTCGAGCATCCGCACGGCGTCGTCGTGGGCGCCGCGCCCGGACGCCTGCCGCGCCAGCGCCCGCAGCTCCCCCATCGCCTCCGCCTCCGGAGGGCCGTCGCCGGCGCGCGCGGCGGCGGCGAACGCCTCGGCCGCCCCGAGCGGGTCGCCCTCGCCGTGCCGCCAGCGGCCGACCAGCAGATGCGCGGTCGCCGCCACCTGCGGCTCCCCGGCCGCGACGGCCGCCTCCGCCTGCTCGTACGCGCCCTCCCGGTCGCCCATGTCGTACAGGATCGCGGCCAGGCGCGTCCGCAGGACGGGCACCAGCGGGGCGAAACCGCTCGCGATCCCCTGCCGGTACAGCTGGGCCGCGCCGGGCAGGTCGCCCGCGTCCCGGCAGGCGTCGCCCCAGCCGCCGTACCCCACGGCGACCGTCTCCGGGTCGCCGGTGGCCACCGCGCGCTCGGCCGCCTCCGCGGCGGCCTCGGGTCGCGCCCGGCCACCAGGTGGGCGACCAGCAGGCGCAGGCACTCCAGGTCGCCGGCCGCCGCGCCGTCCGCCAGCGCCCGCCGCACGCCCGGCGCGTCGCCGCGCTCGGCCAGCGCGTCGGCGAGCGCCGCCGCGGTGCGGGGCATCCCGGCGCGCAGGGCCTCCAGCGAGCCGTCCAGGTCGCCCCGGCGGCGGCGGACGATGGCCAGGTCGTGCCAGGCGGCGTGGGCGGTGGCGGGGTGCTCGGTGGCGGGCAGGAGGCACAGCTCGGCGCGGCCGGGGTGGCCGTCCTCGGCCCAGCTCGCGCCCATCGACAGGTACGCCTCCGCGACCGCCTCGGGGTCGCCCAGCTCGATCACCAGCCGGTAGAGCCGCCTGGCGGTCGTCCCGTCCCCGGTGTCCCTGGCCGCGCGCAAGGTGTGGAACAGGCCGTCGCGCCGGTCGTCGCCGGTGAGGGCGGCGAGCAGGCGGCGGGCGGCCGGCGCGTCGCCGTCGTCCAGCGCCAGCACCAGCTCCGCCAGCGCGGGCGAGCCGACGACCTCGGCGAGCGCGGTGAGCGCGCCCGGCCGGTCGCCGTCGGCGGCCAGCACCCAGCCGCGCTCCTCGGCGGCGGCCGTCCCCAGGCGGGTCCTGGCGACGGCGGCGGCCCAGGGGTCGCCGTCCTGCTCGGCGGCCCGCTCCCAGGCGGCGTGGGCGTACGCCGTGTCCCCGGCCTCGGCGGCCAGCCGGGCGGCTGTCAGCAGCGTGCGCGGGGCCGTGACGGGGTCGGCCAGCACGGCCCGCTCGAACGCCGCCCTCGCCCCCGCCGCCTCCCCGACCCGGGCCAGCACCTCCCCGAGCAACCGCGCCTCCGCCCCGGCCGACCCACCCCCCGCAAGCGACTCCCCCGTCGTCACCCCACGGCCCGGAAGCGGCCCGTCCCCGGCCGGCTCCCCGGCCGGCGGCGGCACCGGCCCCACGGTCGGACGCGGCTCTGTCCCCGCCGACCGCCCGGCTGGGGGCAACTGCGCCCCTACCGGGCCTCTGACCGGGAGCGGCCCCTCTCCCCCCGGCCTTCCTAGCGGGAGCGGCCCTTCGCCCATCGCCGCTCCGGCCGGAAGCGGCCCGTCGCCCACCGGCCTTCCTAGCGGGAGCGGCCCTTCGCCCATCGCCGCTCCGGCCGGAAGCGGCCCGTCGCCCACCGGCCCTCCTGTCGGGAGCAACCCTTCGCCCGTCGGCGCTCCGGTCGGGAGCGGCCCTTGCGCCAGCGGCCCTGTGACCGAGGACAGCTCCTCCCCCACCGGTCCTTCGGCCGGTCGTCTTCCGGTCGTCGGGCGGGTCGCGTGGTGGGCGGGCCCCGCCGGGATGCCGGGGTCGGCGTTGAGGGTGGCGAGGGCGGACAGGGGGTCGCCGTGGGTGTGGAGGGCGGTGGCGAGGCGGAGGCGGGCCTCGGCCGGGCCGAAGGTCTCGGTCAGCAGGTCCCGGGCGGATTCCGGGTCGCCGGTCGCCACCAGCGCGTCCGCGAGGCGCGCCACCGTGCCGGGGTGGCGCTCGTCGTCCAGGGCGAGCGCGCGGCGGCAGGCGTCGGCGGCCTCGGCGTGCCGGCCGAGGCGGGCCAGCACGCGGGCGCGGTCGTTCAGCGCGACGACGGCCGTCGCCGGGTCCTCGCCCGCGGCCGCCCGGTCCCAGGCGGCGAGCGCGCCCTCCGCGTCGCCCGTCTCCTCGCGCAGCGCCCCCAGGTAGCAGTGCGCCTCCTGGCGGAGGCCCGGATGCCCGGCCTCGGCCACCAGCGTGAGCGCGGCCCCGGCCGCCGCGTGGTCGCCGCGCCGCTGCCGGCAGTGGGCGGTCTCCAGGGCGAGCATGCCGGCCAGCAGCGTGTCGCCGCCCTCGCGCAGCTCAGCCAGGGCGGCGCGGGCGGCGGCGTGGTCGCCGTCGAGGAGGCGGCGGGCGAACCGGCCGAGCGTCGCGATCCGGCCACCCGTGCTCCCCGCCGTCGCCGCGCCAGGGCCGGGCGGGGGTGTCGGGCGGGGGTCGCGGGCCTGGGCGAAGGCGGCCCGCGCCCCCTCCGGGTCGTCCAGGCGCATGCGGGTGAGCCCGAGCAGCCACGCGCCGCGGGCCGCCGCCTCCCCGTCCTCCCGTGCGAGGGCCCGCTCGTGCAGCCGCGCGGCGGCGATCAGGTCGCCCTGCCGCTCGTACAGGGCGGCCAGCGACCCGGCCGCCTCGCTCCGCAGCCCGCGGTGGGGAGCGTCCAGGGCCGCCGCGTACGCCGCCCGCGCCTCCCCCGGGTCGTCCTCCTCCACCAGCACGCCGAGCTGGTACCCCACCCAGGGGGCGAGCGCCGGGTCCCCTTCCGCGCGGGCCCGCCGCAGCAGCTCCACGACCTCCTCCCGGTCCGGCAGCAGCTCCCTGGCCAGCGCCGCCGCGTACGACAGCGCCAGCGGCGACCCGGCCCCCACCGCCCGGTCCACGAGCCGCGACGTGTCCGACAGCGGGAACCCGAAGGACGCGAGCACCTGGGCGAGCACCGCCGAGCCCACCGCCGCCACGTCCGGGTCGGGGTGGCCGGCGACCGCGCGGTAGCGGGCCAGCCCCTCCTCCCGTCCGAGCCGCTGGTGGTCCACCACGGCCCGCAGGACGGGGTGCGGTTCGCCGTCCTCGGAGGCGCGCAGCAGGGTCAGCAGGAAGGCGGCGGCGAAGCCCTGCACGAGGTCGTCGCCCTCGGCCACGTACGCCAGCAGCTCGTCGGCCTGCTCCCGGTCGCCCTCGCCCAGCTCCAGCTCGGCCAGCGCCACCATGGCCCGCACGGCCTGCCGGCCGGCCCCGGAGTCGGCGGCCCCGCGCAGCAGCTCCCTGGCGCCGTCCAGGTCGCCGGCCCGGAGCCGGGCGAGCGCCGCGTCCACGTCCTGGACGGCCTGCTCGGCGACGGGGTCGGCGAGCGGGCGCCGGCGTTCGCCGTGGTCGAGCAGCAGCCGGGCCTTGAACGCGGCGTCCGGGTCGGGGTGGTCGGCCGCCAGCCGGGCCAGCTCCATGATCTCCTCGTACGCCCCCGTCTCCCGGTCGAGCAGCGTCCCGAGCAGCGTGACGCAGAACGCCGCCCACTCGCTCTCGCCCGCCTCCAGCACCGCCCGCGCCGCGTCGAGCGCGCCGGCGGCGTCGCCGGTCTCGGCGAGCATCTGGGCCAGGCACGCCTGGGCCTGCACGGCGTACTCGGGGTGGCCGGTGGCGACGACCCGGCGCAGCACGGCCTCGGTCTCGTCCTCGTCGCCGAGCTGCGCGGTGACCTTGGCCAGCTCGATGAGCGACGGCAGCCGGACGCCGGGCCTCGGGTCCTCGGCGGCCACCCGGTAGGCGGCCGCGGACTCGGCGTACTCGCCCAGGTCCACCAGCACGGCGCCGAGCAGGTTGTGCGCCATGGACAGGTGGTCGGGGTGGCCGACGGCGATCGCGTGCTCGCAGGCCGCCCGCGCCTCCTCGTACTCGCCGGCCTCGGCGTGCAGCCGGTAGAGCCGGAACGCCGACAGCGTCACGATCTCGGGGTCGCCGCAGGTCAGCAGGTCGCGCAGGTCGTCGGCGTCCTCGGCGGCGGCGTAGCGGGCGCGGGCGGTGGCCGGGTCCTGGTCGAAGTCGGGCAGCTCCAGCCGGGCGGCCAGCTCGGCGACGGCGGCGCTGTCGCAGCGGCGGGCCCGCTCCAGCGCCTCCTCCGCGCCGGGCGCGTCGCCGAGCTGGGTGCACACGAGCACGAGCGAGGTGTCGGCGAGCGCGGCCACCTCGAAGTCGGCCCCGTCCGAGGCGATCGTCAGCACCCGGTGGGCCGCCGCCCACTCCTTGGCGGCGATCAGCATCATGCCCATGGCCATGGCCGAGCGCTGCCCGAACACCGGGTCGCCGGACTGGATCACCGCCCGGTGCGCGGCCTCGGCCCCGTCGAGGTCGCCCTGCTCCTGCAGCAGCCCGGCCAGCAGGTGGGACGCCTCCGGGTCGCCCGTGGCGGCGATCTGCCTGAACAGCGCCGCGGCCCGGTCGAGCTCTCCCGCCTTCCAGCAGTCCATCGCCGCGTCGAGCTGTTCTGACGCCATTCTTCACTCCCAAGTCAGCCGACAATGTGAAAAAGCTACACATCCGTCGCCCTGCGTCACAGGGCATTCCGAGATCTCCGGTCCGCGCCTCCGGGACCGCGCGCGGGCCGTAGCGTGGGTCCCATGGCCAAGGCGTTCTGGATCGACCAGGACTTCGACAGGGACCGCGACGGGCGTTACGCCGTGCACGTGCGCAAGAACCTGGACGAGTTCGAGTGGGGGGACATCGCCCCCGTCAGGTTCGCGTGCGCCGCGTGGCGGCTGGCCACGCCGCCCTCGCTCACCCCCGGCTACGTGCGGTGGGACCGCCGCGTGCTGGAGGCGACCTGCCACCGCAACACCTGGGACGGCACGCTCTACGCCCGCGTGCGGCTGGTCTCGCCGCTGCCGGAGGAGCTGACCCGCTCGCGCGCCTGGTGGCGCGACCGCGGCTGGCTGGGCTGGCAGGAGACCTTCGGCCAGTACGTCGAGCCGTCCCAGCAGGACCTGGCCCGCATCCCGTTCCTGCGCGCGTCGCTGCTGGTGGAGGCGCCGCTGCCGCTCGACGACCTGCCGCCGGAGCCGGAGGGCCCGCACGACGAGGTCGAGCAGCGCGCCCGCCGCGCGGTCACCGTGCTGGCCCGCGAGCTCAACGCTCTGGTCAGCCCCGTGCTCGATCAGCTCGATCACTAGACAGCATGTTTCAGTGACGGCCGGGTAGCACGCGATCCATGAGAATCCTGCTCATCGCGCCGGCCCTCGGGCTGGCGCTGGCCCTGGCCGGCTGCGCCCCGGACCAGGCCGCCCCGGCGCGGGCGGCCGAGCGGTTCCACGCGGCGCTCGCCGCGGACCAGGACGACGCCGCGTGCGGGATGCTCGCCCCCAAGACCGCCGACAAGCTCCCCGACCGCGGCCAGACGTGCGCCGAGGCGCTGCGCGAGCTGAAGCTGGGCCCCGGGGGCGCCGTCACCGACGTGAGCGTGTGGGGCGAGGACGCCCAGGTGCGGCTGGCCGGCGACACGCTCTTCCTGCATCGCTTCCAGGACGGATGGCGGGTCAGGGCCGCGGGCTGCGAGCCGGTGCGCGACCTGCCGTACGAGTGCGAGGTGGAGGACTGATGCGGGTGATGTTCACGATCACCACGCTCCTGATCGTGGTCGGGCTGGCGTGGTTCTTCGCCATCGGGTGGTCGAGACTGTGAAGTGGATCAAGGAGAACTCGCTGGCCCTGGCCTTCCTGGTGATGTTCCTGCTGGCCCTCGGCGGGCAGGCGGTGGCCGGGATGCTGGACTTCAACGACCAGCAGCGCGCCCTGGGCGACCAGACGATCTCGATCTGGAAGTACGTCGCCTCCTCCGACTTCGCCGTGAACGTGGCGGAGAACTGGCAGTCGGAGTACCTGCAGTTCTTCCTGTACATCGTGCTCACGGTCTGGCTGGTGCAGAAGGGCTCGACCGAGTCCAAGGCCGTCGAGGACGCCGGCGCCGAGTCCGACAAGGAGCAGCAGGTCGGCGCGCACGCCGAGGCCGACTCGCCGGCCTGGGCCAAGGCGCGCGGGCTGCGGCTGTGGATGTTCAGCAACTCGCTCGGCCTGGTGATGGGGCTCATCTGGGTGTTGTCGTGGCTGGCCCAGTCGGTGGCCGGGCAGTCCGCCTACAACGCCGAGCGCCTCGGCGACCTGCGCGACCCGGTGTCGTGGGGCGCGTACGTGACCTCGCCCGAGTTCTGGAACCGCAGCCTGCAGAACTGGCAGTCCGAGCTGCTGGCCGTGTTGTCGATGGTGGTGCTGTCGATCTACCTGCGCCAGCGCGGCTCGCCCGAGTCCAAGCCGGTCGGCGCGCCGCACGCGGCGACGGGGGTGGAGGGCTGAGCCCCGGCGTCGTCGCGGCGCCCGGTGAGCACCGCGACGACGCGGGCGCCCGGCTCGAAGGCCCCGCGCCGGGCCAGGTCGAGGACGCCCCAGAGCATCTTGGCCACGTAGATCCGCTCGACGCCGTGCCGGGCGGCGAACTCCTCCAGCTCGGGCGTGGTCCGCGCGTAGCCGCCGAAGTGGTGGCCGAGCTCGATCGACCAGTTGTCCCACGTCCGCCCGTACGTCTCGCGCTGCAGCCTGGCCACCTCGCCGGCGAGGAAGGCGCCGCCCTTCAGCACCGCGAACCCGAGCGCCCGCTTGCCCTCGGGCAGCCCGGCCGCGAGGCCGGCGAGGGTGCCGCCGGTGCCGACGGGGCAGCACACCACGTCGTACGGGACGCCGATCTCGCCCGGCAGCTCGGCGCAGCCGCGCACGGCCGCCGCGTTGCTGCCGCCCTCCGGGAGGATGGCGACGTCCTCGCCCCACCGCGCGCGGAGGGCCGCGCGCACCTCCTCGGTGTGCTTGCGCCGGTACGCCGCCCGGTCGAGGTAGGTCAGGGTCATGCCGCAGGCGGCGGCGCGGGCGAGGACCGGGTTGAGCGGCAGGTGCTCCTCGCCCCTGATCACGCCGATCGTCTCGATGCCGTGCCGCTGCCCGGCCTCGGCCACCGCTCTGATGAGATTGGAGTACGCGCCGCCGAAGGCGAGGATCCTGCGGTGGCCCAGGTTGTACTTGAGCTTGCGCGGCTTGTTGTCGTCGGGCATCAGGAACACCCGGACCCGGCCGAGCCCTGGATCCAGAAGCTCCTCCATGGCGCTAGTCTACGGTCGGGCCTTTGTTGAGGAGTGTTGGATTATGCGCGTTGTTGAAGCTTTCCGCGCCGCCTTCGGTGCGGATCCCCAGACCGTCTGGCACGCGCCGGGCCGGGTCAACCTGATCGGCGAGCACACCGACTACAACGACGGCTTCGTGCTGCCGTTCGCGGTGCCGTGGGGCGTGAGCGCCGCGGTCACCCCGCGCGCCGACCGCACCGTCCGCCTCCTGTCCCTGCAGTCCCCCGGCGAGCCGCTCACGCTCGCCACCCACGAGGAGTCCAAGGGCTGGGCCCGCTACGTCGTCGGCGTCCTGGAGATGCTCGGCGACCGCGTCGCCGGCGCGGACATCGCGATCGACGGCGACGTCCCGCAGGGCGCGGGCCTCAGCTCCAGCGCCGCCCTGGAGGTCTCCGTCGCCTCCGCGCTCAACGACCTGCACCAGCTCGGCCTCAGCCCCATGGAGCTCGCCCTGCTGAGCCAGAAGGCCGAGAACGACTTCGTCGGCATGCCCTGCGGCATCATGGACCAGGCCGCGTCGGCGCTGTGCGAGGAGGGCCACGCGCTGTTCCTCGACTGCCGCTCGCTCGCCTCCCGCGCCATCCCGCTCGACCTCGCCGCCCACGGCCTGAGCATCCTCATCATCGACACCCAGGTCCACCACGAGCACGCCGGCGGCGAGTACGCCAAGCGCCGCGCCGAGTGCGAGTCGGCCGCCCGCAAGCTCGGCGTCCCGGCCCTGCGCGACGTCACCGACCTCGCCGCCGCCCTCGACCGGCTCTCCGGCGCCGAGCGCAGGCGCACCCAGCACGTCGTCACCGAGAACCACCGGGTGGAGGCGCTCATCGGCCTGCTGCGGGCGGGCGCCGTCAACGAGATCGGCGCCCTGCTGAACGCCTCGCACCTGTCGCTGCGCGACGACTACGAGGTGTCCTCGCCCGAGCTGGACGTCGCCGTCGAGGCCGCCGTCAGGGGCGGCGCCCGGGGCGCGCGGATGACCGGCGGCGGCTTCGGCGGCTCGGCCATCGCGCTGGTGGCCGACGACCGGCTGCGGTCCGTCCAGGACTCCGTCACGGCCGCCTACGCCGAGCGCGGCTTCCAGCCGCCGCGGTTCCTGCCGGCCACGCCCGCCAAGGGCGCGCACCGGATCGCCTGAGGAGGCTCCCCCTAGAGCGCGGGGAAGGCCGGGGGGCGGCGTTCGAGGAAGCTCGCCACGCCCTCGGCGAAGTCGGGGCGGCCGAAGGAGGCCAGCATCTCCTGGGTGGCCGTCTTCGCCGACTCCTCCAGCGTGACGTCCCAGTCGCGCCACACCTGGCGCTTGATCACCGCCATCGACGCCGGCGAGCTGTAGGCGGCCAGCTCCCGCGCGTACGCCTGCGCCTCGGCGACCACGGACTCCCCCGGCACGGCCCGGTTGGCCAGGCCCAGCTCGTACGCCTCCCGCCCGGTGAACACCCGCCCGGACAGCAGCACGTCCATGGCCCGCTGCTGCCCCATGACGCGCGGCAGCACCCACGACAGCCCGTACTCGGCGACCAGGCCCCGGCGCGGGAACGCGGTGGTCCACTTGGCGTCCTCGGCGGTGAACACGAGGTCGCAGACGAGCGCGTGCACCATGCCGAGCCCGGCGCAGGCGCCGTTCACGGCCGCGACGATCGGCTTGGCGATGCTCGTCGGGAACGTGTTGGGGCGCGGGTCGGGCTTCTCGTCGTAGGAGCCGGTCTGGATGGCGTTCAGGGTCTTGAAGTCCGCTCCCGAGCAGAACCCCTTGCCCGCGCCGGTGACCACCACGGCCCGCACCTCGGGGTTCCGCTCGGCCTCCTCCAGCAGGTCGAAGTAGCGCCTGCCCATGGCGTCCGTCCAGGCGTTGAGCGTCTCGGGACGGTTGAAGGTCAGGGTGAGCACGCCCTGGTCGACGGCTGCGAGCACGAGTTCCGACATGTCACCAACAGAACCATGTTCTGCCACGTGGCGGCAAGTACCGTGTCCGGTATGGACTCCCGGCACCTCGCGTGGGACGGCTGCCACAACGTCCGCGACCTCGGCGGCCTGCCGGTCGCGGGCGGCCTCCGCACCCGCTGGGGCGCGCTGGTGCGCGCCGACACCCCCGATCGGCTGACCGAGGCCGGCTGGCGGGCCGCCGCCGCGCACGGCGTACGGACGATCGTGGACCTGCGGGTGCCCGGCGAGCACCGCACGCCGCCCGGGCTGCGCCCGCCGGGCATGACCGTCGTCGCGGCTCCGCTGCACGAGCCCGGCGAGCGGCACGAGCACAGCGGCACCCCGCTCTACCTGCGGGCGTTCCTGGAGCGCCGGGCCGAGCGGTGCGTGCGGGTGCTGCGGGCCGTCGCGGCGGCGCCCCCGGGCGGCGTGCTCGTGCACTGCGTGGCCGGCCGCGACCGCACCGGCCTGGTCGTGCTGCTGCTGCTCGCCCTCGCGGGCGCGGACGCGGCGGACATCGCCGCCGACTACGAGCTGTCCGCCGGCCGGCTGCGCCCGCTCTACGCCCTGCTCGGGGAGCCCGACGACGACCTGCGCGTCCAGGCGTACCTGGACCGGGCGGGCACGACCGCGCGGGCCGCCGTGCTGTCCGCGCTCGACGGGGCCGGGCGCCGCCTGGCCGCGGCCGGCCTGACCGAGGGCGAGGCCGCGGCACTGCGGCGGCGGCTCATCGATGATGGACGAACGCCGGCGTGAGGACGCTGGTGTCGTAGTACCGGTGGAAGACGGGCGTGGCGCCGCCCGACAGCGGCGGCACGATCCACGACCAGTCGGCCGGGCACACCCGCCCCGCCCGCTCCTCCTTCGCCAGGTGCGTCAGGAACCGCCGCGACTCGGTGTGGTGGTCGCTCATCGTCACCCCCGCCCGCTCGAACGAGTGCAGCACCGCCACGTTCAGCTCCACCAGCGCGTGGTCGCGCCAGAGCGAGCGCTCGGTGGAGGTGTCCAGCCCGAGCCGGGCGGCGACCGCGCCGAGCTGGTCGTAGCGGTCGTGGTCGGCGAGGTTGCGCACGCCGATCTCGGTGCCCATGTACCAGCCGTTGAAGGGCGCGCACGGGTAGCAGACGCCGCCGATCTCCAGGCACATGTCCGAGATGGCGGGCACCGCGTGCCAGCGCAGCCCGAGCCCGGCGAACCACGCGTAGTCGGGATGCGTCAGCGGCACCTCCAGCACGGCGTCGCCGGGCAGGTTGCAGAGCAGCGGGTCGCCGAGCCCCGGCTGGATGATCAGCGGCAGCACGTCGAACCTGCCGCCCGTGCCGCCGCGCCAGCCCAGGGTCCGCGCCAGGTCGGTGAGCCACAGGTTGCGGGGGTCGCCGATGACGCGGCCGTCGCGGGCGCGGTGGCCGGCGTAGCGGACGAGCTGGTCGTTGAGCACGCGCGGCCCGGGACGGGCGGGGGCGTCCGGCGGCAGGACCGTCACCGTCGGCCGGATCCGGCCGCCGCCGGTGGCCTCCCTCAGGTGCGCGACGCATTCCAGGGCCACCCCCTCGGCCGTCGTGACGTCCCTGCGGTCGCGGACGCGGAGCGAGCGCCAATAGAGGCGGCCGATGCAGCGGCTGCTGTTGCGCCAGGCCACCCGCGCGCCGAAGACCAGCTCGTCGGCGGTGTGGGTGTAGGTGCCCGTGCGGGCGATCTCGCGGGCCACGTCGCGCAGCCGGGCCTGGGGGCCGCCCGCGTCCGGGTTCTCGGCGTGGTAGAGCCTGATGAAGCGGTCCGCCTCGCGCGGGTCGGTGGCCGGCACCGGGCGGCCCCGCGCGGCGGGCATGTCGAAGGGGGTGAGGGACCTGATCCAGGTACGCACGCGGCTGTCAGCACTTCTCCGTCGTCGGATCGCCCCGCCGGATTCCGGGTCGCGGCGGCACGTCCTGGCGGCGGCGCCCTCTCCGCGCCACCTCTCGCAGATCTTCACGCGGCTCCGGCCCAGCGGGACCGGCGGTCCCCATCCTGGCGGGCCGATGCCGCGCTTGTCCCGGGAAAGCGGAAATCGTGTGACCGTATCCTCACGAACGGTGAAATGACCGGCAGGCCCCTGCCCGGCGGGCGGGGGCCTGCCGGGCTCGCTACCGGACGGAGAACTCCGTCCAGACGCAGGTCAGGTGGACGCCGCGGCCGGAGCGCCAGTGCTTGCCCGCGACCCTGCGCGGCAGCTCCCTGGCGGGCAGCGTGACCACCACCTGGTCGGCCGGGACGACGGTGACGCCGTCCGAGGCCAGGTCCCAGGCCTCCGCCGGGTCGATGACCCGCTCCTTGACCAGCTCGGCGACCTTGACCCTGGACAGCTTCACGGCCTTGCCGCCCCGCGCCCGGCAGGCCATCCGCCCGCCCGGCGCTCCCGGCCCGGGGCGCACCTTGACCGGGCCGTCCCCGTGCACCTTGACCTGGCCGTCCCCGTGCACCGTGACGGTTCCGTCCGGCCCGGCCACGACGGGGCCGCCGTCGTCGGCCAGCGCGCTGCCGGCGAGCCCGGCCAGCCCGAGCACGGTGGCGGTCGCGACGGTCGCGAGGCGCTGCTGCACCTTCATGTGGGGGTCTCCCTCCCCGAGGTGAATGTGACACCTGGAGGGTCCTCCTGGCCGCCTGAACCGGAACTTAAGACACCCGAAGTGATCTTCAGCGACCTATGCCGCCCATAAGCCCGCCCGCCGAGCCCGCCCACGCGTAGGCCGCCGCCCCGGTCAGCGGCGGCAGGCGACCTCCTCCGGTTCGTCGTCGTCTGTCCGGTTCTCGATCGTGTAGCGGTAGCAGCGGGTCGCGCTGACCGTCGCGCCCTTGCCGCCGAAGCGCCCGCTGAAGGTCCCCGTGACGGTGATCTGGAGCACCACGACGGCTCCTCCCTCGAACTTGTCGCCGCGGGCCGCCAGCGCGCGCACCCGCAGGTCGTAGGGGCCGCGCTCGTTCTCGGCGGTCCTGGCGTAGTCGGCGGCCGAGCGCCGGGCGTTGACCAGGGTCATGACGCGGCCGATCCGCTCGGCCTCGACCCGCGTCCTGGCGGCGGCCTCGTCCACGGGGCTGCCGCAGCCCGCCAGGACCGGCAGCAGCACCGCCGCCAGGACCGCCGCCGCCGGCCTCACGAGGAGCCGATCATGCCGTGAGCCCGTCCACCACCAGGGCGAGCCCGCCGAGGCCGATCGCCATCGCGGCGGCCCCGAGGACCGGCATCGTCCACGGCAGGCCCGGGTTGTGCACCGGCGGCAGGCCGCCGATCAGGCCGAGGCAGCCCGAGTCGTCCGGATGACCGCGTCATGGCGAGCGAGTGTAGCGACGCGCCCGGCGGACGGCCCCCGAACGACTCAGGCCCTCCCACCTGTTACCGGTGGGAGGGCCTGCGTTGTCGACCTTTTGGTGGCTCCCGCGATAGGACTCGAACCTATAACCTGCCGGTTAACAGCCGGCTGCTCTGCCGTTGAGCTACGCGGGATCGACCTGTTTACGCTGCTCGGCTGGGCTTTGCGGCCCCTCCGTCGTGCGCATGAATAGATTAGCGCACTCCTGGAGTGCGTGTCGCATCGTAACTGGGGTAGGCCCGGTGACAGCGGAGGTGCGAAATGCGATATCGGATGACATTCACCCTTGGACTGGCGATCGGCTACGTGCTCGGCAGCCGGGCGGGCCGTGAGCGCTACGAGCAGATCAAGCGCGCGGCGCAACGCGTGGCCGACAACCCCCGGGTCCAGGAGGTCGCGGGCGTGGTCGGCGCGCAGGCGTCGAGGTACGCGGACGTGGCCAGGACCAAGGTGGGCGACACGCTGCAGCAGCGGATCCCGTTCCTGGGCGGCGACGCCCACCACGACGGCGGCACCGGCTGGCCGGACGACGACGTGGCCAAGGCCGACGGCCTGGAACAGAAGTCACGGGAGTCGGGCATCACGTACTAGGGGGGTGCGCATGGGTGTGTGCCCGATCACACACCCATGCTGCGCCGTACGCCTTCCAGAGCCTGCTCGGCCTGCGCCCGCAGGCCGGGGTCCGCCGGGTCGAGGCCGTCGTCGAAGACGAGGGTCCAGCCGAGCACCTCGCCGCCGGGCCGGCGCCTGGCCACCAGCCGCACGCCGCCCCTGCCGGGCAGGCTGACGTGCTTGTTGACCACGATCGTGGAGTTGACCCGTTCGCGCAGGGTCTCGGGCAGCATACGCGGCTCGGCGACGCGCTCGGCGTGACGGGTGCCGTCCACGGTGACCAGCGTGAGCCCCTGCTCGTCCCAGGACGCCTTGTCGACCTCCTCGTACGGCACCCGCGTGCCGTCCGCGAGCAGCAGCGCGAGGTTCGTGGCGACCACGTGGCCGGTGTCGGAGGCGGCGAAGGTCAGGACCCGCTCCCCCTTCTGGAGGTCGAGCGATCGGCGCAGGTCGGCGGGCAGGCGGCGGAAGATGTTCACTCCACCACGGTATCGGCGAGCAGGTCGAGGGTGAGAGCCGCGCTCCAGGAGAAGTCGCGGCAGCCGCGCCCGCTGCCGTCGAAGGGGTCGAAGCACTCACGGAAGCCGGCCTGCCGGACCAGCCGCAGGGTGCCGTTGGTGAGCTGTTGCGCCAGGTGGTCGAGCGAGTGCACGGCCGCCGCGCGGCGCAGCAGCCAGTTGGTGTTCACCCAGGACGGGCCGCGCCAGTAGCGGGTGCGGTCGAACTGCCCGGCGCGGATCTCGCAGCTCGGCACCGGATAGCCGGTCGCCCCCATGAACCGGGCCGACTCCAGCAGCTCGATGCCCGCCCGCAGCTGCTCGCCGGGCAGCCCAGGGTCGAGCAGCGGCCCGAACCCGCCGACCGTGGCGACCCGGATGAGGTGCCCGGCGCGCAGGTCGCGGGCGTAGAAGCAGCCGTCCCACAGGCGCTCGACCAGCGCGCGCCTGATGCGCTCGGCCTGCTCGGCGTGCGGGCGGGGGTCGGCGCGCGCGAGCGGGGCCAGCTCGGCCATGGCCTGGCAGGAGGCCAGCCAGATGCCGTTGAACATCGGGTCCTCGATCGCGAACGGGTGGTCCTCGCGCAGGTAGTCGGCGCTGTAGCCGGCGTCGCGGTAGCGCATGGCGAGCCAGACGTAGCGGTCGTGGTCGCTGTCGGGGTGGCGTTCGGCCAGCTCGACGCCGCGGTAGCCGTAGCGGATGGCGGGCAGGTTGTGCAGCGGCTCGTCCCAGGCCGGGCTGTCGTCCATGCCCGACTCCCAGGGGTGCACGATCGCGGCCAGCCCGGCGCCGCCGAGGTCGCGGGCCGAGGCCAGGTAGTCGTGCTGGGCCACCAGCGCGGGGTACGCCTCGCGCACGAAGTCCTCGTCGCCGGTGTGCCGGTAGAGCCACCACAGCGCCAGCCCGTGCAGCGGCGGCGCGGTGAGCCCCGAGGTGAGGACGTGCGGCGCGGCCGCGTGCTCCTGCGAGCGCCACACCGACGGCCCGGGGAAGTACGCCTCCCGCGTGTGGAAGACGATGTGCGGCACCATGCCGGTCGCCCACTGCCCGCGCAGCAGGCTCAGCAGCTCGTCGCGGGCCCGGTCCGGCCGGCGCCTGGCCAGACCGATGACGACGAACGCGGAGTCCCAGCTCCACTGGTGGGGATAGAGCCCTGGGGCGGGCACGGTGCCAGAGCCCGTCCAGTTCGCCTCGAGCACGGCCATCGCCTCGCGCCCGAGCGCGGCATCGTCAACCGCCGGCCGCGCCTCCATCACCCAACTATGACTGCGGATCCTCTCAGAAGCTATGTCCTTCTGGCCCACTTCGACAGGAAGAGCACGCCGAAGGCGACGGCGCCGATGATGAGCCCCCACTTGAGGAGCGTGAGCGCGAACCCCACGAGGGGGCCGAGCAGTACGAGTGCGGCGACGACCGCCGCGATGATCAGAAGTATGCGTCCCATGTTCATCACGCTAAGAGATCGTTAAGCCGATTGCAGGCGACACGGGGTTGAATCAGGGACAAGTCAGGGGTCCCCCCGACCCTCGCAGCAAAAGGAACTAAAGCGACTAGACCCTCCGTTGTGCCGGTATAACGGGGCACAGGGGGTCTCTTCGCGGGGAGCGTGATGAGCCTGGGACCACCTATGAGCAGGGAAGGCGTCGAGCACGCGCTGCGTGCCCGCGCCGACGAACGCGACCGCATCTCCGGCGACCTGCTCGATCTCGAATCCCACACCACCTACCAGCTGCTCAGGGGCGCCACCCTGCGCGGGGCGACCGAGCGCCGGTGGGCGGCCGCGCAGGAGGCGCTGGCCAGGCTCTGGAGCCTGAACGACGCCTACCGCGCCGTGCTGCGCGACGCCGAGCAGCTCAGGGCCACGCGCGCCCGGCTCGGCTCCGAGCAGCTCGAACAGCTCACCGGCCTGCTGGCCGGCCCGTCGGTGGTGCTGCGGGCCGCGGCCAAGCCGGTCGAGCAGCGTTCGCTGCTGCCGCCGCCGGACGAGCGGCTGACGCTCGACCAGACCGTGACCCGCATGGACGCCGCCTTCCGCGAGGTCACCTCCGCCCTCACCGACATCGACCAGCGCTGGAGCGACCTGCTGCCCCGCCTCGACGCCGCCGACGCCTCCCTGCGCCGCGTCCGCGAGCTGGAGAGCGCCCTCGGGGAGAGCGCGCCGGGGCTCGGCACGGCCGAGGCCGAGCTGAAGCGGTTACGCGCCGACGTCGTCGCGGACCCGCTCGGCGCGGCCGTCGAGCCGGACCTCGACCTGACCGTCCGGCGGCTGACGGCCGCCGCCGCCGAGCTGGAGCTGGCGCTCACCGTCAAGCAGGAGTTCGCCCGCCGCCGCGAGGACCTGGTGGCCGCGCTGGACCGGGTGCGGGCCGCCGAGAGCGAGGCCCGGCTGGCCCACGGCGCGGTCGTCGTCAAGATCGCGCTGCCGCCGCAGGCGCAGCCGCGCAGCCGGGTCGACGCCCTGGCCGGCGCGCTGGACGCGCTCGACGTCTCGGCCGACCCGTGGGTGCAGCGCGCCAAGCGGCTGGCCCGGCTGGAGGAGGAGGCCGGCGCGGCGGCCCAGCAGGCGCAGGCCACCGCCAAGGCCCTGTACGGCCTGGTCGGCCGGCGCGACGAGCTGCGCGGCCGGCTCGGCGCCTGCCAGGTCATGGCGGTGCGCAAGGGCCTGGCCGAGGACCCGGCCGCCGCCGAACTGTTCGAACGGGCCCGCGCCCTGCTGTGGAGCGCCCCCTGCGACCTGACCCAGGCGGCCGCGGCCGTCGAGAACTACCAGCGCGCCATCCACGGAGGTAGAGCATGACCCGCTGCGCGCAACCCGGCTGCACCGGCACCATCGAGGAGGGTTACTGCGACCTGTGCGGGCACGCCGCGTCCGCCGCGCCGGCCCCCGCGGCGACCCCCTCGGCCTCGCTCTCACCGCCCACCCAGCCCTCCTCCCCCGCCACCAACCCGGTCAGCCGGCCCATGACGGGCCCGGTCAGCAGCGGCCGGTCGCGGGCCGGGGTGCTGGCCACGCTCGCCGACCTGCCGTCGGTGCCCTACCGCGACCCGGCCGCCGCCGTGCTGGCCAACCCGGAGGTGCCGGAGAACAAGCGCTTCTGCGCCAACCCCGACTGCGGCAAGCCCGTGGGCCGCTCGCGGGGCGGCCGGCCCGGGCTGACCGACGGGTTCTGCCCGCACTGCCGCACGCCGTACTCGTTCGCGCCGAAGCTCGACAAGGACGACCTGGTGGCGGGCCAGTACCGGGTGCTCGGCTGCCTGGCGCACGGCGGCCTCGGCTGGATCTACCTGGCCTCGGACGAGAACCTGGACGGCCGCTGGGTGGTGCTGAAGGGCCTGCTCAACACCAACGACGCCGAGGCGCTGGCCGCGGCCGAGGCCGAGCGGCGCTTCCTGACCACCGTCGACCACCCCAACATCGTCAAGATCTTCAACTTCCAGCGCTCGGCCGGGCTCGGCTACATCGTCATGGAGTATGTCGGCGGCCAGTCGCTGCACGAGCTGCGCCGCCAGGGCCCGCTGCCGCTGCGCGAGACCCTCATGTACGGCAGGGAGATCCTGCACGCCTTCGGCTACCTGCACGAGAACGGCATGGTCTACTGCGACCTCAAGCCGGCCAACGTGATCCGGGTGGGCCGCCAGCTCAAGCTGATCGACCTCGGCGCGATGCAGCCGATCGGCTCGCCGCCCGGCACCTCCTGGGCCACCGTCGGCTACCACGCCCCCGAGCTGGACACGCAGCCGGCGACGGTGGCCTCCGACCTCTACACGGTGGCGCGCACCCTCGCCGTGCTGGCGATCCCCGGGTTCAGCCCGGTGCAGAACGGCAAGGCCGCGCCGCTGCCGCAGGACTGCGGGCACCCGTCGTTCACCCGGCTGCTGCGCCGGGCCACCGCCGACGACCCGGCCGAACGCTTCCAGAGCGCCTGGGAGATGGAGGAGCAGCTCGTCGGCGTGCTGCGCGAGGTGTGCGCGCAGGAGGACCGGGTGCCGTACCCGCATCCTTCGACGCTGTTCGGGCCCGAGCGGGGCGCGGTGGGCACGGCGCTGGCCGAGGGCGGCGACGCGGTGCTCGCGCCGCTCGACCCGGCGGACGCCGCGGCCGCGCTGCCGGTGCCGCTGGTGGACCCGGCCGACCCGGCGGCGGGCGCGCTCGCCGGGCTGCTCGGCCGCGACAGCAAGGAGCTGATCGAACAGCTCGCCGCCATGCCGCAGACGCCGGAGACCCGGCTCATGCGGGCCCGGCTGCTGGCCGAGGAGGCCGCCGCCGAGGCCCCCGTGGTGCTCAACCGGCTCGCCGCCGAGCTGCCCGGCGACTGGCGCGTCACCTGGTACCGGGGCGTGCTGGCGCTGGCCACCCGGCAGGCCGACGAGGCGGTGCGGATGTTCGACGCCTGCCTGTCGCTGCTGCCGGGCGAGCCCGCCCCCAAGCTGGCGCTGGCGTACGCGCTGGAGTCCGCGGGCCAGCACGCCTCCCCCTGGTACGACACGGTCTGGCGCACCGACCACGGCTACGTGAGCGCGGCGTTCGGGCTGGCCAGGACGGGCCGGCTGAGCGTGCTGGACGAGGTGCCGGCCACGTCCAGCCACCGGGTGGCGGCGCAGGTGGCGCTGGCCGTCTCGGCGGCGCGCCGGCCGGACCCGGCCGCGATCGTCCCGGCGGACCTGGTGACGGCGGCCGACCGGCTGGCCCGCCTGGCCGACCTGGACGCCCGCCGCCGCGACCTGCTCACCGCCGAGCTGCTGCACGGCGGGCTGGCCTGGCTGGAGGGCAATCCGCCGCCGCCGGACCTGACCCTCGCCGAGGCGAGGTTCACCGAGCCGGGGCTGCGCAGGCGGCTGGAGTCCATCTACCGCCGGCTCGCCGTGGCCGCCGCCACCCGCCAGGAACGCCACGCCCTCATCGACCAGGCGAACGCCGTGAGACCAAGGACGTGGC
Source organism: Actinomadura luzonensis (assembly GCF_022664455.2). Classification (NCBI taxonomy): domain Bacteria; kingdom Bacillati; phylum Actinomycetota; class Actinomycetes; order Streptosporangiales; family Thermomonosporaceae; genus Actinomadura; species Actinomadura luzonensis. Next base: position 2,169,267 of record NZ_JAKRKC020000002.1, on the reverse strand, counting down.
TGTGATGGATCCGCAGCGGGGCGAGGACATCCAGCACAGCACTCCGAGCGCAGCTCGGCAGGCGGACGCTGCGGCTCGGCAGGCGGACGCTGTGGGACCGGCCGGGCCGGCGGACGCCGACGCGGGGGTGTGTCCCGTGTGCGGGACCGCCGTCTACGAGGGGTACCTCTACTGCGAGAAGTGCGGCCACACGCTGGGCGCGCCCACGTGCGCGTCCTGCGGGGCCGCCGCCGTGGACGCCGAGGGCTACTGCGAGCGCTGCGGCCTGCGCCAGCCCACCGGCCGCGACCACGCCGAGACCGTGCTGGACGACGGCCCCGCCGCGGCCGTCACCGACAAGGGCCTGCGGCGCAGCAGGAACGAGGACGCCGTCGCGCTGCTGTCCCTCGGCCGGACCGTGGTGGGCGTGGTCTGCGACGGCGTCGGCAGCTCACCCCGGGCCGACGAGGCGTCGTCAGTGGCCGTCGAGGCGGCGGGCGCGGCCCTCATCAGGGGGCTGCCGCACGAGGAGGCGTTCGAGCTGGCCGGGCGCGCGGTGTCGAAGCTCGCGACGTCCGTGCACGACGCGCCCGCCTGCACCTACCTCGCGGCCGTCGTCAGGGACGGCCGGGCGAGCCTCGCCTGGGCGGGCGACACGCGGGCGTACTGGCTGCCCGCGCCCCCACCTACCGCGGCAACCCCGATCGTCCCCGAGCTGCTGACCACGGACGACGCGATCGAGACCGGCGAGATCACCGCCTGGCTCGGCGCGGACGCCGAGGATGTGCCGCTGCACGTGCGCGACTTCGCCCCGGCCGCGCCCGGCCTGCTGCTGCTGTGCAGCGACGGCCTGTGGCGCTACCTGGACGGCTGCACCCTTCCCGGTCCCGGAGGCCCCGAGCAGACGGGGGAACCGCTGGAGCTGGCCCGCGAGCTGCTGCGGCACGCGCTGGACTCCGGCGGCCAGGACAACATCACGATCGCCTTGATCCCCCTAGGAGACGCACGTGAGTGACCAGCCCACCTTCACGCTGACCATCGACCAGAACAAGTACCTGCCGCTGGACGGCCGCGAGGTGCACGCCATCCTCACGGTCGGCTCCTCCGGTGGCGTGGCGGCGCAGGCGTCCGCACCGGCGGAGGCCGCCGAAGTGATCATCGTGGACACGTCCGGCTCGATGAGCGGCAGCAAGATCCGCGAGGCCCGCCAGGCCGCCGCGACCGCCGTGCAGACGCTGCGCGACGGCGTGCACTTCGCGGTGATCGCCGGCACCGAGCAGGCCAGGATGGTGTACCCGGGCGGCAACCCGCACCTGGTGAAGGCCACCCCCGCCACCCGGGCGGAGGCGATGCGGGCCGTCGAGCGGCTGCTGGCGCACGGCGGCACCGCGATCGGCGAGTGGCTGAAGCTGGCCGGGCACCTGCTGACCGCGCACCCGTCGGCGATCCGGCACGCGCTGCTGATGACCGACGGCCAGAACAACGAGCGCGCCGAGGTGTTCGCCTCGGTGCTGTCGGCCTGGAGCGGCCGGTTCGTGGTGGACTGCCTCGGCGTCGGCGACGACTGGGTGCCGGCCGAGCTGCGCAAGGTGGCCGAGGCGATGCTCGGCACGTTCGACTTCGTCCGCGACCAGGGCGACCTGCCGGAGTACTTCCGCCGGCTCACGCAGACGTCGATGGGCAAGACCGTGGCCGAGCTGGCGCTGCGGGTGTGGGTGCCGCAGACGGCCCGGCTGAAGTTCGTCAAGCAGGTCTCGCCCGTGCTGATGGACCTGACCGGCAAGCGCGCCGACGTCAACCCGCTGACCGGCGACTACCCGACCGGCTCGTGGGGCGCGGAGGAACGCGAGTACCACGTGTGCGTGGAGGTGCCGCCCGGGCAGATCGGCCAGGAGATCAGGGCCGGCTGGGTCAAGCTGGTCCGGCCCGACACCGGGGACGTCCTGGCCAGCGGCAACGTGCTCGCCCAGTGGACCGACGACCTGGCGCAGTCCACCCGCATCAACCGCAAGGTCGCCCACTACACCGGCCAGGCCGAGCTGCACGACCTGATCCAGGACGGGCTGAGCGCCCGCGCCGCCGGCGACGTGGACCTCGCGACCGCCCGCCTGGCCAAGGCCCGCGAGCTCGCCGTCGAGTCGGGCCGCGAGGACACCGCCCGGCTGCTGGAGAAGGTGGTCGAGGTGGACCCGGCCACCGGCACCGCCCGGCTGCGGAGGCACGTGGACAAGGCCGACGAGATCGAGCTCGACACCGGCTCTGTGCGCACCAGCAGGCTGCGCAAGGAAGGAAACTGATGGCGACCTGCCCGCAGGGGCACGCGTCGGGCGCCGACGACTACTGCGACGTGTGCGGCGCCCAGATGGGCGCTCCCGCCCCCGCCGCCGCCGCTGCCCCCTCTGGCGTCCCCTCTGGCGCCGCCGCTCCCGCCCCGGAGACCGCCGGGCCCGCACCTGACGGGTCCGTGGAGAGCTGCCCCGTCTGCCGGACGCCGCGCGCCGGGCAGTTCTGCGAGGTGTGCGGCCACGACTACAGCGGCGCCGGCGCGGTCCTCCCGCCGCCCGTCACCGGGGCCCGCTGGGAGGCGGTGACGGCCGCCGACCGCGCCTACTACGAGAAGGTGATCGCCGAGGGCGGGCCGGACGCCGACGCCGTCGCGTTCCCGCCGTACTGCCCGGAGCGCTCCTTCCCGCTGCACGGCGAGCAGGTGCGGATCGGCCGGCGCAACCGGGCCGGCAACGTGACGCCCGAGATCGACCTGACCGGCCCGCCGGAGGACCCGGGCGTCTCGCGGCTGCACGCCGTGCTGCTGGCCCAGCCGGACGGCACGTGGACGCTGGTGGACCCGGGCTCCGCCAACGGCACCCAGGTCAACGGCAAGCCGCTCAAGGTCAACGTGCCGATCAGGATCGGCCCCGGCGACCGCATCCACGTGGGCGCGTGGACCGTCATCACGATCAGGGAGGGAACGCCGTGACCATGGTCCAGGCCCCGCCCGCGGCGGCGCCGCCCCGGAGGCGGCGCACCGTGCCCGGCCGGATCCGGGTGATCACCGGCGTCACCGTCGCCGCGCTGGCGCTGCTGTTCACGGCGCTGGCGGTGGGCAGCGCCACCGCCCGCGACGGGCTGCGGGTCATCGGCCGCGACGCCGGGCCGCAGGTCGTCGCGACCGCCGGGCTCTACCTGGCGCTCAGCGACATGGACGCCCAGGTCGCCAACGCGCTGGTGATGGGCGACGGCTACCCCGCCCAGCGCCGCGACGCCCTCGCCCAGTACGAGCGCCGCCGCTCGGAGGCCAACCAGGCGCTGCTGAAGGCGTTCCAGCTCTCCGGCGACGACCCGGCCGAGCGGCGGACCGTGCAGTCGGTGCTGGACGGCCTCGGCCGCTACGAGCGGCTGGCCGGCCAGGCGCTGCTGCTCGACGAGCGGGCCAGGCACGCGCCGGGCCCGCCGCCGGCTGAGGTCGTGGCGACCTACCGGCAGGCCACCGATCTGATGCGGCTGGTGCTGTTGCCGCAGGCGTACAACCTGACGCTGGAGAACGGCACCATCGTGCGCCGCACCTACGACGACAAGACGCTCATGCTGCCGCTGCTGCGGGCCGCCGTGGCGGTGGCCGGGCTGCTCGCGCTGGGCTGCCTGCTGTGGCTGCAGGTCTTCCTGGCCCGGCGCTTCCGCCGGGTGTTCGGCCCGGCGCTGCTGGTGGCCACCGTGACGACGGCGGTGGCGCTGGTGTTCGGGGTGAGCGTGCTGGGGCAGGACCAGGACGCGCTGCGGGAGGCCAAGAAGACCGGGTTCGACTCGGTGCTGACGCTGGCCAGGACGCGCGCGGTCAGCAACAGCATGCAGGGCGACCAGAGCCGCTACCTGCTGGACAAGGAGCGCGCCGACACCTACGAGCACACGTTCCTGGACAAGTCGCAGACGGTCTTCTACGTCGCGGCCGGCAACCTGGAGACCTACCAGGCGAAGGTGGCCCAGGGCGACCAGCGGATCCTCGGCCTGCTGGGGCCGGAGCTGATCGGGCCGCGCGGCCAGGACGTCATCCACGCCTACCAGCGTTTCCAGGCCGCCGACACCGCCTTCCGCTCGCTCGCGCTGAGCGGCCGCGCCAACGAGGCGGTGGCCGAGCGGCTGACGGCGGCGACGCAGGCGTTCGACGCCTACGACCGGTCGGTGGTGGCCCTCGCCGGCCAGCACGAGGACGCCTTCGAGCGGGCCATCGGGCGCGGCGAGAACGTCCTCGACAACCTGTGGCGGCTGCTGCCGTTCGGCATCGGCGGGATCGGCCTGCTGGTGCTCGCCGGCGTGTGGCCACGACTCAAGGAGTACCGGTGAAGCGGGTGCTGGCGGTGACGGCGGCCCTGGTGGCCGCGCTGGCGGCCGGAGGCTGCGCGAGCGGCGGCGCGGAGTCGATCGCCGACAAGGACGACCTCGTCATCGCGGTCCGGCCGGACCTGCCCTCGGTCGGCTTCCGCAAGCCGGACGGGACGTTCGAGGGCTTCGACGTGGACGTCGCGAGCTACATCGCGCGCAAGCTCGGCAAGAGGTGGACCTTCATGCCGGTGCTGGCGGCCGACCGGGAGAAGGTGCTGCTCGACGGGCGGGCCGACATGGTGCTGGCGACGTACACGATCGACCAGGACCGCAAGGCCAAGGTGTTGTTCGCGGGGCCGTACCACATCTCCTACCAGGACATCCTGATGCGGCCGGACGAGACGTTCAAGAACGTGCGCGACCTCAAGGGGCACCGCATCTGCGCGGTCAAGGGCTCGAACGCGGCCCAGCGGGTGACCGACGAGCGCAAGGTGGCGGCGCAGCTCGTGCCGTTCGCCGACTACAAGGCGTGCCTCGGCGCGCTGAAGAGCCGGCAGGTGGACGCGGTCACCACCAACGACGTCATCCTGGCGGGCCTGGCCAAGCAGGACGGCTCGGGGCTGCGGCTGGCCAACGCCCAGTTCAACGAGCAGCGCACCGGGGTCGGGCTGCGCAAGGACGACGTGCCGGGGTGCGAGGAGGTCAACCGGGCGATCACCGACATGTACCAGGACGGGACGGCGGCGAAGCTGCTGCACAAGTGGTTCGGCACATCGGGGCTGAACCTGACCACGATCGCGGTCCCGCAGTTCGAGGGCTGCTCCTGAACGCCGAGCGGGCCGGGGCGGCGAACCCGCGCCCCGGCCCGCTCACGGCCGTGCGTCCGTCCTCAGGGCGTCTGGGACGCCCTCAGTCGAGGTAGTCGCGCAACATCTGCGCCCGCGTCGGGTGGCGGAGCTTGGCGAGGGTCTTCGACTCGATCTGGCGGATGCGCTCCCGCGTGACCCCGAACTCCCTGCCCACCTCCTCCAGCGTGCGCGGGTGCCCGTCGGCCAGGCCGAAGCGGAGCTGGATGATGCGCTGCTCGCGGTCCGACAGCGTCGCCAGGATGTCGTCGAGCTGGTCCTGCAGCATGATGAAGGCCGCGGCCTCCATGGGCACGACGGCGTCGGCGTCCTCGATGAAGTCACCGAGGTCGGAGTCCTCCTCGCCGATCGGCGACTGCAGCGACACGGGCTCCTGGGCGATGCGCTGGATCTCCACCACGCGGTCGACGGGGAGGTCCATCTCCTTGGCGATCTCCTCGGGGATGGGCTCCCTGCCGAGGTCCTGGTGGAGCTGGCGCTGGACCCGGACGAGCTTGTTGATGGTCTCCACCATGTGGACCGGGATGCGGATCGTCCGCGCCTGGTCGGCGATCGCCCGGGTGATCGCCTGACGGATCCACCAGGTCGCGTAGGTGGAGAACTTGTAGCCCTTGGTGTAGTCGAACTTCTCGACGGCCCGGATGAGGCCGAGGTTGCCCTCCTGGATCAGGTCCAGGAACAGCATGCCGCGGCCGACGTACCGTTTGGCGATCGACACCACGAGCCTGAGGTTGGCTTCGATGAGCCGCTGTTTGGCCCGCGTCCCCTGCCAGACGAGCTCCCTGAACTCAGGGAAGGCCAGACGCGAGACCCCGTTGGCCAGCTTGTCCTCGGCGAACAGGCCGGCCTCGATCGACTTGGCGAGCTCCACCTCCTCCTCGGCGGTCAGCAGCGGCACCCGGCCGATCTCCCGGAGGTAGATACGGACCAGATCGCTGGTCGGCGCCCGCTTGCCTACGTCTTCCTCATCGGCGCGGGTGGATTCCTCGTCGCCCTGGGGCTCGAGGACCTCCACGCCGTTCTCGGCGAGCATCCGCACGACGCGCTCCAGCGCGTCGGACGGCAGCTCGGATCGGTCAAGCGCGGCTGCGACGTCATCGACGGTTACGCTCCCGCGCTCCCTTCCCTTCGCGACGAGGTCCGCCACTTGAAGATCTACCGATGGCGGTCCACTTGGCAGCACCGATGCACCCACGGGAGACAGTCTGCAGTATTGGTTCCATCAAATGGCAGACCCATTTTTGTCACCGAAGGTAAGGCTCCGGCCCTTACCGAATTGAGATCGGAATAAGGTTTAGCCGCAGTTTGATCAGGAAAGGTAAAGTCAATTACGCGATCATCATTCTCGCGCCCGGCGGGACCGCGCGGCCGGACGCAACTCTTTCGCTGCCCGAGGCCCGTTGTCCTCCTGCTTTGTCCCATCGTGGAACGCGCCAAGTTCCCTGGTCAACCACCCGGGTTTGACGCTTGAAGTCGCGGCCGAACCGTTATCGACCGGACCCGGGAGATCAGCTTCCGGCGGCCCGGTCGCGCAGCACCCGGCGCTGCTGCTCCAGCGCCACCAGCTCGCCGAAGAGCCGGTTGTACTCCTGCTGCTCCTCCACCGGGTTGAGCCGCTGGATGCGCGACTTGACCTGCGCGATGGCCCGGTCGACCGCGATGGCCTCCAGGGCGGCCAGCATCGCGGCCGCGTAGCGCTCCTCGGCGTGCGCGTCGGCCTGGATCGGCTCCACCGCGAACCGGGTCACCAGCGCCCGCAGGCCCTCCTCGTGGGCGTGCTCCAGCAGCCGGTCGACCCACTCGCGGCCGCCGTGACCGGCCGCCGCCACCCCGCCCGCGGCCGTCACGACCTGGTGCAGCGCCACGTGGTCGGCCGCGGTGAACGCCTGCGCGTCGAGCGCGTCGAACCGCGGCCCGAGCAGCGCGGGACGCTGCACGGCCAGCTTGAGCAGCTCGGCCTCCACCCGCACGCCCGGATCGACCGGCGCCGCCCGCGGGGCCCGCTGCGGGCGGCCCTGCTGCGCCCCGGCGACCGCCGAGATGCGCTCCATGACGAACCGCTCGTCCATGAAGCCGAGCCACCGGTCGAGGTCGATCGCGTACCGCTTGCGCAGCCCGGCGTCCTTGATGCCGGCCACGATCGGCGCGGCGGCGTCGAGAGCCGCGATCTTGCCCTCGTTGCTGCGCAGGTCGAAGCGGGAGATCGTGCTCCTGATCGCGAACTGGAACAGCGGCTCACGGCTGGCGACGAGGTCGCGCACCGCCGCGTCGCCCTGCTTGACCCGCAGGTCGCACGGGTCGAGCCCGTCGGGCTGGATCGCGACGTAGGTCTGCGTCACGAACTTCTGCTCGTCGGCGAAGGCCCGCAGCGCCGCCTTCTGCCCGGCGGCGTCGCCGTCGAAGGTGAAGATCACCTCGCCCCTGAACTCGGCCTGGTCGAGCAGGAAGCGCCGCAGGATCTTGATGTGCTCCTCGCCGAAGGACGTGCCGCAGGTGGCCACCGCCGTCGGCACCCCCGCCAGATGGCAGGCCATCACGTCGGTGTAGCCCTCGACGATCACCGCCTGCGAGCGCTTGGAGATCTCCCGTTTGGCGAGGTCGATGCCATAAAGCACCTGGCTCTTCTTGTAAAGCGGCGTGTCAGGCGTATTCAGATATTTCGGCCCGTCATCGGAATCAAGCAACTTCCGTGCGCCGAAACCGATCACATCGCCCGTCGCGTCCCTGATCGGCCAGATCAGCCGCCCCCGGAACCGGTCGATCGGCCCCCGCCGCCCCTCCTTGGCCAGCCCGCCCTTGACCAGCTCCTCCGCCGAGAACCCGCGGCCCAGCAGGTGACGGGTCAGCGCCTCCCATTCGTTGGGCGCGTAACCCACCCCGAACGCCTCGGCGTCGGCCCGCTCGAACCCCCGCTCCGACAGGAACCGCCGCCCGGCCGCCGCGTCGGGCGCGAACAGCTTGCCCGCGTAGAACTCCGCCGCCGCCCGGTGCGCCTCGATCAGCCGGGCCCGCTCGCCGTGGTCGCGCCGCGGGACGTAGCCGCCCTGCTCGTACTGGAGCTGGACGCCGGCCCGCTGCGCCAGCCGCTCGACCGACTCGCTGAACGACAGGTGCTCGATCTTCTCGACGAACGTGATGACGTCGCCGCCCTCCCCGCAGCCGAAGCAGAAGTACATGCCGCGCTCGGGCGTGACGTTGAAGGACGGGCTCTTCTCGTCGTGGAAGGGGCACAGGCCCTTCAGGTTGCCGCCACCGGCGTTGCGCAACTGGATGTGCTCGCCGATGACCTCGGCGATGGGAGAGCGTTCGCGCACGAGGGCGATGTCGACGTCACGGATCCGGCCAGCCACGCCGGTGAGTCTATGCCGCCCCGGAGACGTTCCCCGCACCTGCCGACAGAATGGGCTCACCCCGGCGGGGCGATCACCGCAAAGCGGCTCGGCGGGGGTCCCCGGTCGGCTACAAAGGTAAAGGTTGTTCGTGGAAACGGTGACACGGGTGGAGATCATGCGATCGGGGCATCTCGGACGATGGGCGGCCGTCGCGGGCGCCGTGCTGGTGACCGGGCTGCTGACGGGCGCCTGCTCCCAGGCGACGGGGCTGGCGGGCGTCAGCGCCGGGTCGCCCTCCACCGCGCCGCCCTCCGGCGCGCCCTCGGGCCCGGCCACCGCGACGGCCGCCTCCACCGCCCCAGGCCCCACGCCGTCGGTCCAGCACCAGGCCGCCGCCGAGCAGCCGCCGCAGGGCGAGGAGCCGGTCCTGGTGCCGCCGCCGAAGCTGTCGAAGTACACCTACACCTTCCCGGTGAAGGGGTGTAAGACCAGCTACCAGCGCAAGCTGCTGGTGCTGCCCAAGACGACGATCTGGGCCGGGCAGGGGTGCGCGTTCGTGGCGCCGGTCGACGGCGTCGTGGACGAGGTCAACGTCCAGAACAGGTGGAGCCCGTCCACGGACGAGGGCTCGGCCCGGGAGGGCCGGTTCGTCACGATCGTCGGCGACGACGGCGTGCGCTACCTGGGCGGCCACCTCGACTCGGTGGCCGCCGACGTCAAGCCGGGCCTGCGGGTGAAGGCGGGTCACGTGCTCGGGCGGGTGGGCCGCACGGGCAACGCCCGCGACGCCGGCCCCAACCTGTACTTCGCGATCTCCTGGAAGACCGGGCCGGCCTACTGGTGGGTGCGGCGCGGCATGGTGGAGCCGTGGGACTACCTCGACGCGTGGGCGAAGGGCAACCGCACGCTGTCGCCGCGCGAGGAGACGCTGAAGCTGCGGGCCAAGCTGGGCGAGACGCCGCCGTGCGCCGTGCAGTGCGGCGCCGCGCGGCAGCCGACGCCGACGCCGAGCAAGACGCCCCGGCCCACGCCGCGCAAGACCGCCAAGGTGGAGATCCCGGACAAGAACACGCTCAACCCGACGACAGTTCCTTAGGGTCGACGGGGGCGCGGGAGCGGATGAGCTCCTGGATGCCGTCCGCGACGTCCCACACGTTGACGTTCATGCCGGCGACGACCCTGCCGTCGCGCAGCCAGTAGGCGACGAACTCCAGGGCGTCCACGTCGCCGCGGTAGACGATCTCGTCGTAGCCCTCGATGTCGCCGGAGAACTCCATGCCGAGGTCGTACTGGTCGGTGTAGCAGTAGGGGACGAGGTCGTGGACGACCTCGTGGCCGAGCATGGCGCGGGCGGCGGCGGGGCCGCCGTGCAGGGCGTTGGCCCAGTGTTCGAGGCGCAGGTGGCGGCCGTACAGGGGGTGGTAGGACTCGGCCACGTCGCCGGCGGCGTACACGTCGGGGTGCGAGGTGCGGAGGCTCGCGTCGGTGCGCACGCCGAGGCCGACCTCCAGCCCGGCCTCGCGGGCCAGCTCGGCCTCCGGCACCGCGCCGATGCCGGCCACGACGAGGTCGGCAGTGAGCCGCTCGCCCGAGCTGAGGCGCACGCCGGTGTCGGTCACCTCGGCGGCGGCGATGCCGAAGCGCAGGTCCACCCCGTTGCGGGCGTGCAGGCGGGCGAACAGGCCGCCCATCTCGGGGCCGAGCACCCGGTTGAGCGCGGTGGGCTCGGGCTCGACGACGGTCACCGCGCAGCCGGCGGCGCGGGCCGCGGCGGCCGTCTCCAGGCCGATCCAGGAGGCGCCGATCACCAGGACGCTCCCCACCTCCGCCAGGCGCCGCCTGATGGCCTCGCAGTCGTCCAGGGTGCGCAGGTAGGCGGCGGGGCCGGGCAGGCGGCGGGGGGCGGCGCCGGTGGCGAGCAGAAGCTTGTCGTAGGGCTGGCGCGAGCCGTTGCCGAGCCGGACCACGTGGTGCTCGGGCTCGACGCGGGTCACCCGCATGCCGAGGCGGAGGTCCACGCCGTGCTCGGCGTACCAGCCGGGGGCGTGCACGTAGACGGCCTCGCGCTCGCTCCTGCCCGTCAGGTAGTCCTTGGACAGGGGCGGCCGTTCGTAGGGCCGTTCGTGCTCCGCGCCGAACAACACGATCTCGCCGTCGAAGCCCTCTTCGCGCAGTGTCTGCGCGGCCTTGGCCCCGGCCAGCCCGCCGCCGACGATCACATATGTGGCCATGCGCGCAGTATCCGCCCGGGGCGGGGATCGGAAAAGCGACTTGGCTCAGGTGGCGGCCCCCGCGGCGCCGGGCGGCCTCACCTGGTGAGGCGCCGGTGCCAGGCGACCGCCGAGGTGTCGGTGAGCGAGGCGATCTGGTCGATGACCACCCGGACGCGGGCCGCGTCGTCGGCCGCCTCCAGGAACGCGGGCCGGAAGGCGGGCTCCAGCGTGCCGGGCGCGCCGAGCGTGATCAGCGAGGCCAGCTCGGTGATGAGGTCGCGCTGGCGGGCCTGGTTGGCGTGGTGGTCCTCGGTGGTCATCACGTAGTGGGCGGTGACGCCCTTCAGCAGCGCGCACTCCAGCCGGGTGGCGTGCGGGACGACCAGGTCGGCGCGGTGGCGCGCCTGGTGCTCCCGCCCGGCCCCGGAGGAGGCCGTGACGGCCTGCGCGGTGGCGGCCTGGGCCGAGCGGCAGAACCGGCCGATGAGGCCGCTGGTGAGCGCCTTGAGGCCGGCCAGGTCGGGCAGGGAGCCGGTGAAGCGGCGCGGCCAGAGCGGGTCGGCGATGAGCCGGGCGAAGACCTCCTCCAGCTCGTTCAGGTCGGCGCCGGGGGTGTACCAGGTGCGGGTGGTCTCGCACACGAGCCTGCGCTCGGCGGGCGACCGCAGCGCCTCGGGGGTGACGTGGCCGGAGTGCAGCGCGTCCTCCAGGTCGTGGACGGAGTAGGCGACGTCGTCGGCCCAGTCCATGATCTGCGCCTCGAAGCTGACCCGGCCCTCGGGGGCGCCCTCCCTGATCCACTTGAAGACCGGCAGGTCGTCGTCGTACACGCCGAACTTGGCGCCCTTGTCGCAGGTCCACGGGTACTTGACGGAGGCGTCGAGCGCGGCCCTGGTGAGGTTGAGCCCGGCGCTGCGGCCGTCCTCGGCGAGCACCTTGGCCTCCAGACGGGTGAGCAGGCGCAGGCTCTGGGCGTTGCCCTCGAAGCCGCCGCAGGGGGCGGCGAGCCGGTTGAGCGCCAGCTCGCCGTTGTGCCCGAACGGCGGGTGGCCGAGGTCGTGGGCCAGGCAGGCGGTCTCCACCAGGTCGGGGTCGACGCCGAGGGAGGCGCCCATCTCGCGGCCGACCTGGGCGCACTCCAGCGAGTGCGTGAGCCGGGTGCGGGGGATGTGCTGGCCGCCGCCGAGGTGCTCGCCGGGGCCGACCACCTGGGTCTTGGCGGCGAGCCTGCGGAGTGCGGCGCTGTGCAAAACGCGGGCGCGGTCGCGTTCGAACGCGGATCGTTCCGGATTGCCGGGAGGTTCCGGAACCCAACGCTCCTGGTCGTGCTCGTCGTAGTACGGCATTGGTTCAGCGATTTTATCCAGTTTCATGTCTCCGCTAGTGTCGAGCCTCGCGAGAACCCCTTCCCCGGGAGTCCTTCCCCATGACCACAGCGTTCCGAGCGGTGCTGGCCTTCTTCTTGCTCGCCGGCTTCTACGTCCTGGTCGGCCTCGTCCTGGCGGCCGCGGTGTTCCTCGACGTCCTGCTCCTCGTCGACTTCCACGCCGGCGCGCTCAAGCTGGCGATCGTGCTCACCCTGGCCGCGGGCGCGCTGGTGCGGGCCCTGTTCATGGTGAGCCGCCGCCAGGGCGGCGAGCAGCCGGGCGTGGCCGTCGGCCGCGAGCACGAGCCCGTGCTCTGGCAGACGGTCGAGGACCTGGCCCGGCGGGTGCGCACCGCGCCGCCGGACGAGATCCGGCTGGTCGCCGAGGTCAACGCCGCGGTGTCGGAGGACACCCGCTGGCTGGGGCTGCGGGCGACGCGGCGGCGCATGTTCATCGGCCTGCCGCTGCTGCAGCAGCTCACGGTGGACGAGCTGCGCGCGGTGCTCGGCCACGAGCTCGGCCACTACAGCGGCGCGCACACGCGGCTGGGCGCGCCGGTCTACCGGGGCCGCGTCTCGCTCATCGCCACCGTCCAGGGCCTCGGCAACCATCCGTTCATCCAGAAGGTGTTCACCTGGTACGCCAAGCTGTACCTGCGGATCTCCCAGGCCGTCTCGCGCCGGCAGGAGCTGGAGGCCGACGAGTTCGCGGTGTCGATCAGCGGGCGGCAGGCCATGGCGGGCGCGCTCACCAAGATCCACGCGACCGCGCTGGGCTGGGACCTGTACGTCAACGCGTACCTGTCGCTGACCGGCGCGGGCGGGGCGCGGCCGGCGACCGTGTTCGACGGCTTCCAGCGCATGATGGGCGACCCGGAGCGGCAAGCGCAGCTCGCCAGGCTGGGGGCCGAGCCGGAGGAGGTCTCGCCGTACGACTCGCACCCGGGCCTCGCCGAGCGGCTGGCCGCCATCGAGCGCCTGCCGGAGCCGCAGCACGTCCCCGACCCGCGCCCGGCGCTCGCCCTGCTGGCCGACCCGAACGTAGCGGTGCAGGCGGTCGAGAACTCCATGTGGACGCCCGAGGCGCTGACCGCGCTGCGGCCGGTGCCGTGGGAGGAGCTGGTGGCGCAGGGCATGTACGCCGGCCGCAACGCCGAGGCCCTGCACGACCTGGCGGTCGCCGGGCAGCGGGTCATGGGGGCCGCGCAGCCGTACCTGGACGCGGCCTTCGAGGCCATCGCGCGGGGGCGGCAGGCCGAGCTGGAGGCGCGGCTGCTGGAGCTGGGCTGGAACCCGTCGGAGACGCTGCTGGCCGGGGTGCTGGGGCAGGCGCTGGAGGCGGTGCTCATCCAGCTCGGCCAGGCCCGCTGGACGCTGTCGTGGTCGGGGCCGGCGCGGCTGCTGTTCGACGACGGCGAGGAGGTGGCGCTGGCGGAGTACGCGGCGCAGGTCGCGGCGAACCCGGCGGCCGTCGCCGGGCTGCGGCGCTGGCTGGGCGATCACGGCATGCGGCACGACTACGTGCCGGTGGAGCAGCCTCCCGCTCCCCAGCCTTCCGCTCCCCAGCTGCCCGCCGCCGCGCCGTGACCGCGCGGCTCAGCCCTGGAGGTTCTCCAGGAACGTGCCGACCCCGTCGCCGAAGGTCAGCAGGGCGTTGGTGCTCACGCTGACCGCGTCCTGGACGGTCTGCGCCGCGCTCTGCGGCTTCTTGGCCGCGTAGACGACGAACCCCAGCACCAGCACGAGGACGATCACTTTCCCCAAGGTCGACTTCGGCACCGCTACCGCCTTCTCGGCTCACGGGCCCCCTGCGCTCAGCGTGCGCCGCCGGCGCGCGCTTGGGAAGGGGGCCGTCCTGAAGCGGACAGGCCCCTTCCCCGCGCGCCGGTCAGCGGGTGTCGGAGTCGGTGTCGCTGAGCGCGGCCCGGCCCGCCTCCAGCCGCGCCACCGGGATCCGGAACGGCGAGCAGGACACGTAGTCGAGCCCCACGTCGTGGCAGAAGTGCACCGAGTCGGGGTCGCCGCCGTGCTCGCCACAGATGCCGATGTGCAGGTCGGGGCGGGTGGCCCGGCCCTCCTCGACGGCGATGCGCACCAGCCGCCCGACGCCCTCCCTGTCCAGGGTCTCGAACGGCGAGACGCCGAAGATCCCGAGGTCGAGGTAGCGGGAGAAGAAGGCGGCCTCGACGTCGTCGCGGGAGAAGCCCCAGGTCATCTGGGTGAGGTCGTTGGTGCCGAAGGAGAAGAACTCGGCGGCCTCGGCGATCTGGCCCGCGGTGAGCGCCGCCCGCGGCACCTCGATCATGGTGCCGATGAGCGCCTCCACGCCGACCTCGGCGAGGATCCTGACGGCCTCCTCGCGTACGGACTCCAGCTCCTGCACGGCCGCGACCAGCGGGATCATGATCTCGGGACGCGCGCCCGGCACCTCCTTGGCGGCCTGGGCGATGGCCCGCACCTGCATCGCGAACAGGCCGGGGATCACCAGGCCGAGGCGCACGCCGCGCAGGCCCAGCATGGGGTTCTGCTCGTGCAGGCGCTTGACGGCGGCCAGCAGCGCGCGGTCCTTGTCGGTGACGTCCTGCGACGTGGCGATCTTGACGGACAGGTCGGTGATGTCGGGCAGGAACTCGTGCAGCGGCGGGTCGATCAGCCGGATCGTGACCGGCGCGCCCTCCATGGCCTGGAAGATGCCGATGAAGTCGGACTTCTGCAGCGGCTCCAGGGCGTCCAGGGCCGCCTGGCGCTCCTCGTCGGTGGCGGCCAGCACCAGGTCCTCCACGAGCTGCCGGCGCTCGCCGAGGAACATGTGCTCGGTGCGGCACAGGCCGATGCCCTGCGCGCCGAAGCGGCGGGCGCGGGCGGCGTCCTCGGGGGTGTCGGCGTTGGCCCGCACGCCGAGACGGCGCTGGGCGTCGGCGTGGCGCATGATCCGGTCCACGGCCCTGACCAGTTCGTCGTCGGGCTCGGCGCCCTCGAAGTACTCGACCACGGCCGAGGCGACGACCGGCACCTCGCCGAGGAACACCTCGCCGGAGGTGCCGTCGATGGAGATCACGTCGCCCTCGTCGACGACGACGCCGCCGGGCGCGGTGAACCGGTGCTCGGCCGTCGAGACGTCCAGCTCCTCGGCCCCGCACACGCACGTCTTGCCCATGCCGCGGGCGACCACGGCCGCGTGCGAGGTCTTGCCGCCGCGGCTGGTGAGGATGCCCTTGGCGGCGATCATGCCGGCCAGGTCGTCGGGGTTGGTCTCGCGGCGGACCAGGATGACCTCCTCGCCCTGCCCGGACAGCTCCACGGCCCGCTCGGAGGAGAAGACGGCCTTGCCGACGGCCGCGCCCGGGGAGGCGTTCATGCCCTTGGCGATCTTCTTCTTCTCGGCGCCGCCGTCGAAGCGGGGGAACATGAGCTGGGCGAGCTGGTCGCCGGTCACGCGGGTGACGGCCTCGTCGAGGGTGATGAGGCCCTGGTCGACGAGCTGGGTGGCGATGCAGAAGGCCGCGGCGGCGGTGCGCTTGCCGACCCGGGTCTGGAGCATCCAGAGCTTGCCGCGCTCGATGGTGAACTCGATGTCGCACAGGTCCTTGTAGTGCGTCTCCAGGGTCTCCATGATGCGCACGAGCTCGTCGAAGGAGGTCTTGTCGAGGCGTTCGAGCTCTTCGAGGGGGATCGTGTTGCGGATGCCGGCGACGACGTCCTCGCCCTGGGCGTTCTGCAGGTAGTCGCCGTAGATGCCCTGGCGGCCGGTGCCGGGGTCGCGGGTGAAGGCGACGCCGGTGCCGGAGTCGTCGCCGTAGTTGCCGAAGACCATGGCCATGACGTTCACGGCGGTGCCGAGGTCGGCCGGGATGCGCTCCTGGCGGCGGTAGAGGATCGCGCGCGGGGCGTTCCAGGAGTCGAAGACCGCGTTGATGGCCAGCCGCATCTGCTCGCGGGGGTCGGTCGGGAAGTCCTTGCCCGTCTGCTCCCGCACGATGCCCTTGTACGTCTCCACCAGCCGCTGCAGCTCGCCCGCGTCCAGGTCGGTGTCGTGCCGGCGGCCCTTGACCGCGTCGAGCGCCTGCTCGAACAGGTCGCCGTCGATGCCGAGCACGGTCTTGCCGAACATCTGGATGAGCCGGCGGTAGGAGTCCCAGGCGAAGCGCTCGTTGCCGCCGGCCTGCTTGGCCAGGCCGTGCACGGACTCGTCGTTGAGCCCGATGTTGAGCACCGTCTCCATCATGCCGGGCATGGAGAACTTCGCGCCGGAGCGGACGCTGACGAGCAGGGGGTCGTCGGCCTGGCCGAGCTTGCGGCCCATGCGCTCCTCGAGCGCCTTGAGGTGCTCGGCCACCTCCTGGTCGAGACCGTCGTGCACGGCGCCTTCCGCCAGGTAGTGGCGGCACGCCTCGGTGGTGATCGTGAATCCGGGGGGAACCGGCAGCCCGAGATTGGTCATCTCCGCGAGGTTCGCGCCTTTACCGCCGAGAAGATCCTTGAGATTCCTGTTGCCCTCGGTGAAGTCGTAAACGTACTTGGCCACCACAGCTCCAATCCAACGCGCCTCTGAGCCGGACTCTACCGGCGAATTTGATGATGAAACTGCACTCCTTGCATAGGTCATCGTTTCTGCAGGTGGAAGCCTCACGAGAGGTCTAATCCAATTATACGGCGACTTAGCCGAAAATTGGATTAGACCAATTGGTATAAACCAATTCTTGTGAAAGCAGCGGAGCGGGTGCAGAATCGGATCACCCCCTCGCCAGGAGGCGCCCATGGCCACTCCTACCAAGCCCAGGCGGCGCGCCACGGCCGTCGCCGGAGCCGCCCGCGCGGCGCGCGGCTCGGCGCTCTACCTCGACGACCGGCTGCCCTTCGCCCGCTGGCTGCGGCCGCAGCTCCGCAAGCTGTTCCCCAGCCACTGGTCGTTCCTGCTGGGCGAGCTGGCGCTCTACTCGTTCGTGTTCCTGCTGCTGACCGGCGCGTTCCTGACGCTGTTCTTCAAGCCCAACCCGGACGTCGCCTTCGCCTCGGTGCGGGAGATCAGTCTGGAGGTGCGCGGCGGCCTGCTGATGCGCCAGCTCCACCACTGGTCGGCCACCGTGTTCGTGTTGTCGATCGTGGCCCACCTGTGCCGGGTCTTCTTCACCGGCGCGTTCAGGAAGCCGCGCGAGCTGACGTGGCTGCTCGGCGTCGTGCTGTTCGTGATGGTGCTGGCCAACAGCTTCATCGGCGTGTCCATGCTGGGCGACCAGCTCGCCTTCAGCGGGCTGCGCGAGGCGCAGGGGCTGCTGCTGTCGGTGCCGCTGATCGGCACGTACCTGTCGGCGTTCGGCTTCGGCGGCGCCTTCCCCGGCGACGCCGTGCCGCGGCTCTTCCTCACCCACGTCATCCTGATCCCGGGCATCCTGCTGGCCGCGGTGCCGCTGCACGCGCTGATCCTCACCTGGCGGCAGAAGCACACCGAGCGCAAGGCCACCGCGACGGCCGAGGACAAGGTGACCGGCGGGCCGTTCTTCCCCTACTTCGCGATCAAGAACGGGGCCACCGCGCTGTTCACCATGGGCGCGATCACGCTGCTGGCCACCCTGGTCAGGGTGAACCCGGTGTGGGAGCACGGGGCGTACACGCCCGGCGCGGCCCCGCCGTCGGCGCAGCCGTTCTGGTACTACGGGGTGCTGGACGGCGCGCTGCGCCTCACCCCGGCCTGGGAGATCCCCGTCGGCGGGTACGTGCTCCAGGTCGGGCTCTGGATCCCGATGGCGGTCCTGACGGCGTTCTTCCTGGTGCTGCTCGCCTACCCGTTCCTGGAGCGGCGGCGCACCGGCGACACCGGGCACCACCAGCTCCTCGACCGGCCCTCGGACGCGCCGGTCCGCACCGGGCTCGGGGTCGCGGTGCTGACCTTCTTCACCGTGCTCTGGGCCGGGACGTGGGTCTCGGCGGCCCCGCCCGCCGTGACCGCCGCACCCGGGCCGGCCGCGCCGCCGCCCGCGCCCGCGGCGCTGCTGACCGTGCCGGCCGGCACCTACCAGGCGGTGATCGTGGGGCTGCGGGTGGCGGTGTTCGTGCTGCCGGTGGTCGCGTTCCTGCTCACCCGGGCGCTCTGCCGCCGGCGCGGCCCGGCGGGCGGCCTGAGGCCGGGGCGCCTGCGGGCTCGGCGACTGCGGCCCCCCGCGGCCCCCGCGGCCGGGAACGGCGAGGGCCGCCCGCCGTGCGGCGAGCGGCCCTGCGTGCGACGTGCGACGTGCGGCGGGATCAGTCGTTGAGGTGCTGGCGCAGGTAGGACTCGACGCCGTCGATCGCGATGCGCTCCTGCGCCATGCTGTCGCGCTCGCGGATCGTCACCGCCTGGTCCTCCAGGGTGTCGAAGTCGACGGTGATGCAGAACGGCGTGCCGATCTCGTCCTGGCGCCGGTAGCGGCGGCCGATCGCGCCCGCGTCGTCGAACTCTACGTTCCACCGGCGGCGGAGCTGCGCGGCGAGGTCGCGCGCCTTCGGCGACAGGTCGGCGTTGCGCGACAGCGGCAGCACCGCGGCCTTGACCGGCGCGAGCCGGTGGTCGAGCCGCATGACCGTGCGCTTCTCCATGACGCCCTTGGCGTTGGGGGCCTCGTCCTCGCTGTAGGCGTCGAGCAGGAACGTCAGCGTGGCGCGGTCGACGCCGGCCGCCGGCTCGATGACGTAGGGGACGTAGCGCTCCCCGGTGTCCTGCTCGAAGAAGCTGAGGTCGACGCCCGACGCCTTGGAGTGGGCGGTCAGGTCGAAGTCGGTGCGGTTGGCGATGCCCTCCAGCTCACCCCACTCCGAGCCGGCGAAGTTGAAGCGGTACTCGATGTCGACCGTGCGCTTGGAGTAGTGGGACAGCTTGTCCTTGGGGTGCTCGTACAGGCGCAGGTTGTCCTTGTTGATGCCGAGGTCGGAGTACCAGCGGTAGCGCTCGTCGATCCAGTACTGGTGCCACTCCTCGTCGGTGCCGGGCTTGACGAAGAACTCCATCTCCATCTGCTCGAACTCGCGGGTGCGGAAGATGAAGTTGCCCGGCGTGATCTCGTTGCGGAAGGACTTGCCGACCTGGCCGATGCCGAACGGGATCTTCTTGCGCGCCGACTGCTGCACGTTGAGGTAGTTGATGAAGATGCCCTGCGCGGTCTCGGGACGCAGCCAGGCCAGGCCCGACTCGTCCTCGACCGGGCCGAGGAAGGTCTTGAGCAGGCCGCTGAACTGGCGGGGCTCGGTGAAGGTGCCCTTGTTGCCGCAGTTGGGGCAGGTGATGTCGGCCAGGCCGCCCTCGGGCGCGTGGCCGTTCTTCTCCTCGTACGCCTCGGTCAGGTGGTCGGCCCGGAAGCGCTTGTGACAGGACAGGCACTCGGTGAGCGGGTCGGTGAAGGTCTCGACGTGGCCGCTGGCCCGCCACACCTCGGGCGCCAGGATGACCGAGGAGTCGAGGCCCACGACGTCCTCGCGGGCCTGGACCATCGACAGCCACCACTGCCGCTTGACGTTGTTCTTCAGCTCGACACCCAGAGGACCGTAGTCCCACGACGCGCGAAGTCCGCCGTAGATCTCGCTCGACGGGTAGACGAGCCCGCGGCGCTTGGCGAGGCTGACGATGGTGTCCATGACGTCGGTGCGTCGTGCCATTTTGGTTGATTCTCTTTCCGGCTGGAGGTCGGCGAGTGTGAAAGTGATGAGATCCCAGCTTAGGGGACGGGCGCGCGGTCTCGCGCGCGAGTAACGCTCTGTGGCGTTACGCCCCGTCCTGCGTGTAGACGTCCTCGTACGCGCTGGGCTCGTTGACCATGAGGATCATCAGTGGATACATCACCATCCTGGCGGCGGACAGCGCCCTGCGGTAGAACCCGGCGCCCTCCCATTCCGTGACCAGGGCCCACAGATTGGGCTCGTCGACCGATCGGGCCAGACGGCCCCGCCGGAAGCCGGGCTGGGCGGCGAACGTGTCGAGGATGGTCTGGCCCTGCTTGGCGAAGTCTTGGGACTGGGACTCTGGAACGGTGTATCGGATCACGGCGAGCACCTGAACAGCCTAGAGGCGCGGCGGCCACAAGGCGTGCCCTCTCCCGTAGGCTCTGCACGTGGCCTCTGACAACAAGCGCCCGCTTCCGCAGGGCGAGCGGTTCTTCACCGAGGGCGCGGGCGGGCTGCGCAAGGCCGTGGAACGGCGGAGCGCGGTGCCGATGGCGTACCTCTTCACGCAGGTGCCGAGGTGGGTGCCGCCGCTGCTGCTGGTGGTGCTGCTGCTGACCGGGCTCGCGGTGGCCAACCCGCTGGGCGGGGCGGCGGCGCTGGTCGTGCTGGTGTTCATCGCCTGGCTGGCGTACCTGTCGTGGCCGTCGCTGCGGCCCGGCGGGAGGGTGCTGCGGGTCGCCATGATCGTGTTCATCGCGCTCCTGGCGGCGACCCGCTTCGGGCTGCTCCCGGGCTGACGGGCGGCCGATCGTAAAGTCGCCGCCTACGGCCGGTCGCTCCGCCGCTCGCCGGAGGCGGCCTCTTAGCCTGGGCGGGTGGGCAAGCCGACCATGGTGCTGATCGCCGCCGCCGTCCTGGCCGCCGGCGCCGCCGGGGTGGGCGTGGCCCTGATGTTGTCGCGCGGCGACGTCACCGGCGAGCCGCCGCCGGTCACCGCGTCCATCACCGGCTCGGGCTCGACCGCGCAGAAAGGCGCGATGGACGCCTGGCGCGCCGAGTTCCAGCGCCTCCACCCGATGCTGCGCGTGCGCTACCGGGCCAACGGGTCGAGCGCCGGCATCGCCGACTTCGTCGCGGGCCGCACCGCGTTCGCCGGCTCCGACGTGCCGATGAACGCCGGCGAGCAGCGACGGGCCGACCGGCGGTGCGGCGGCCGGGCCGAGCACCTGCCCATGGTGGTGGGGCCCGTCGCGATCGTCTACAACCTGCCGTCCGTGCCGGACCTGCAGCTCTCCCCCGCCACGCTGACCGGCCTCCTCACCGGGCGCATCACCCGGTGGGACGCCCCGCAGCTCGCCGCCGACAACCCCGGCCGGCGGCTGCCGGACGCGGCCGTGCGCGTCTTCCACCGCTCCGACGGCTCCGGCACCACCCACAACCTGACCGCCTACCTCAGGGCCACCGGCCGCTGGCCGCACCGGCCGGACACCAGGTGGACCGGCGCGGGACGCGGCGTCGCGGGCTCCGGCGGCATCACCCAGGCCGTCCAGCACACCAGGGACTCCCTCGGGTACGTCGAGTACGGCTTCGCCGGGAGCGCCCGGCTCAGCACCGCCCGGCTCCGCAACGCCGCCGGGCGGTACGCGGCCCTGTCGCCGGAGAGCGCCAGCGCGGCGGTGCGGGGCGCGCGGGTCGGGCGCGACCTGGTCGTGACGGCCGGCTACGCGGCCCGGGTGCCGGAGGCGTACCCGCTGGTGATGGTCACGTACGAGATCGCCTGCGCGGCCGAGCCCGACCCGGTGGTGCGCTCCTTCCTCAGCTACACGGCGGGGGACGCGGGGCAGTCGTACCTGTCCCTGTACGGGTACGCGCCGCTGCCCGAGCCCCTGCTCGCCCGCGTCCGCGCCCGCCTCAACGTCACGGACTGACGCCCGGGCCCGCCCCCACAGGGTGCGAGGGCGGGTGGGCGGGGTCAGGGGAGGAGGGTGTAGTGGGGGAAGTTGCCGGGGAGGCGTTCGCCGTCGGGGCCCGAGGTGGCCGCTTTGACCAGCAGGTCGCCGCCGACGAACGCGCCCCGCCACGACGCCCCCAGCCCGCCGAACAGCTCCTCGCGGTCGCCGCGCGACCGTGGCCGGTTGTGGCCGACCTTGAAGGCGCGCACCTGGGGGGCGAGCCGGTGGAAGGTCCGCTCCTCGTCGCAGGACAGGGTGGCGACGAGCGCGCCGTTGCTGGCGTTCATGGCGGCCAGCAGCTCGGCCTCGGTGTCGACCAGGACGATCGTGTCGACCGGGCCGAAGGGCTCGGCGTGGTGGAGTGGTGAGGAGGGAGGCGGGTTGAGGAGGGCGGTCGGGGCGAAGTAGGCGGATAAATCCTGGCCTGGGAGGAAGTGTCCGGCGGCCAGGGACGCGCGGTGCACCGGCACCCCGCCCCGCGCCACCGCCTCGTCCACCTGGTCGGCCAGCTCCTTGGCCTTGGAGGCGTTGATCAGCGGCCCGAAGTCCAGCTCGGGCAGCGGGTCCTCGGGGTCGGCCACGGCGAGCGGGTGGCCGAAGCGCAGCGCGTCCACCGCCGCCAGGTAGGCCCGCAGGAAGTCGTGGAACAGCGCGCGCTGCACGACGAAGCGCGGGTAGGCGGTGCAGCGCTGCTTGGCGTAGTCGAAGGAGGCGCGGATCTGGCGGGTGAGGGTGTCCCAGTCGCCGTACTCCCACACGCCCCAGCAGTTGAGGCCCTCCTGCTCCAGGACGTGCCGCCGGCCGACGTCGGCGAGGGAGGTGGCGACCTTCGCCCCGGCGTCCCTGCCGCCCACGAACGACACGCAGCCGAGCGCCCGCCCGCCGGCCAGCACCGGCGACAGGTCCGCCCCTCCCCCGCTGACCAGCGTGAACGGCAGCCCTTCGCGGACGGCGAGCGCGCAGGCCAGGGTGAGGCAGCACAGCCCGCCGTCGGTCGGGGTCTTGGCGATGACCGCGTTGCCAGCCAGCGCCTGCACGAGCATGGCGTGCATGAGCACGCTCATCGGGTAGTTCCAGCTCGCGATGTTGCTGACCGGGCCGGGCAGCGGGGTGCGCCCGGCGGTCATGCGGTCGATCTCGCCGAGGTACCAGCGCACGCCGTCCAGGCAGCGGTCCACGTCGGCGCGGGCGGTCCGCCACGGCTTGCCGATCTCCCAGACCAGCAGCAGGGCGAGCAGGTCGCGGTGCGCGGCCATGGACTCGACGGCGGCGGCGACCATGGCCTTGCGCTCGGCGAGCGGGACGTGCCGCCAGCGCCGGTGCTCCTCCACGGCCCCGGCGACGGCGCGGCCGGCGCCCGCCCGGTCCAGCCGGGGCGGGCCGGCGATGGCGGTGCCGTCCAGCGGCGAGAAGCCGGGCACCGGGCGCCCGTCGCGCTGCCAGATGCCGCCCCAGTGGTTGAGCACCCGGTCGTCGTGGAAGGCCTCGGGCGCCGCCGCGCAGCAGCGGTCGTAGGCGTCACGCCAGGCCGTACCCGGTTTGAGCCGCATGTCGGTTCCCTCCTCAGTCGGACCAGTCGGCGGTGATGAGCTCGGGCAGCGGCTCGAACTCCTTGACCGCGTCCAGGGCGGGGCCCATGGCGGCGTTGGCCTCGCGCTCGACCATCACCTCCACCAGCACCGGCAGCCGCTCGCGGGCCGACTCGGCGCTCGCCCAGGCGAGCGCGTCGCGGAGGTCGCCGGGCAGCTCGACGCGGCGCGCCGGGCAGCCGAACGCCTCCATGACCTTGACGTGGTCGATGCCGCCCTCGCCGTAGTGCAGGTCCACGGCGTAGTTCATGTCGTACGGCAGCTCGGCCTGCCTGATGAGCCCCAGGTACTCGTTGTTGATCATGACGATGACGAACGGGATGCGGTACTGGGCGGCCACCGCGACCTCCTCCATGAGGAACTGGAAGGAGTAGTCGCCGACGACGGCCACCACCTGCCGCTCCGGGTGCGCGCACTTGACGCCCATCGCGGCCGGCACCTCCCAGCCGAGCGGCCCGGCCTGCCCGCACACCAGGTAGCGGCGCGGCAGGTACGTCGTCTGGAACTGGCCGGACCAGATCTGGTAGAGCCCGATGGCGGTGACGAACGTGGTGTCGCGGCCGAAGAAGCCGTTCAGCTCCCTGAACACCCGGGGCGGCTTGATCGGCACGTCGTCGAAGTCGTCGCGCCGGTTCATGGTGCGGCGCAGGCCGGCCACCCGGCGCGGCCACCTGCCCGGCTCGCGCGGGCCGCCGCGGGCGCGCGCCTCCTCCAGCAGCCCGGCCAGCACCGGCCGGGCGTGCCCGACGATCCCGAGGTCGGGCTCGAAGACCCGGCCGAGCTGCGTCGGCTCGATGTCGGCGTGAATGAACGTGCGCCCGCGCCGGTAGACGTCGAGGTCGCCGGTGTGCCGGTCGCCGAAGCGGGCCCCGACCGCGAGCACCAGGTCGCTGTCCAGGAACGCGGCGTTGCCCCACCGCGTCTGCGTCTGGACGCCGGCCATCCCGGCGAACAGCGGGTGGTCCTCGGGGAAGGCGCCCTTGCCCATGAGCGTCACCTGCACGGGCACCTGGAGGTGCTCCGCGAGCGCCCGCAGCTCCTCGGCGGCCTCGCCGATGATCACGCCGCCGCCCGCCAGCAGGATCGGCCGCCGGGCGCCCTCCAGCAGGTCCAGCGCCCGCCGCAGCGCCGCGGGCAGGGGGCGCGGCACCTCGACCGGCAGCGGGGCGTCGAGGTCGCGGTCGTACCGGCAGGTGCCGCGCTGCACGTCGAGCGGCAGGTCGATGAGCACCGGGCCGGGCCGCCCCGAGCGGGCGACCCGGAACGCCTCCCGGAACACCCACGGCGCCTGCGCGGGCTCCTTGAGCTGCACCGCCCACTTGGTGACCGGCCGGGCGACCTCCACGATGTCCACCGCCTGGAACGCCTCCTGGTGCAGCTTGGAGGTCACGGCCTGGCCGGTGACGCAGATCATGGGGATCGAGTCGGCGAGCGCGGTGTAGAGGCCGGTGATCATGTTGGTGCCGGCCGGGCCGGAGGTGCCGATGCAGACGCCGACGTTCCCGGTGACCCTGGCCCAGCCGTCGGCGGCGTGCGTGCCGCCCTCCTCGTGGCGGACCGTGACGTGCCGGACGGAGCTCTTCCGCAGCGCGGCGTAGAGCGGCAGGATGGCCGCCCCGGGAATGCCGAAGACGGTGTCCACCCCCTCCGACTCCAGCACCGCCGTCACGGCCTCCATACAGGGGATCCGCTTCATCCGTTCAGCCTTTCGACGACCTTGAGCAGGGCGGAGTGGTCGAGCGAGCCGTGCCCCTGCGCCCTGGCGGCGGCGACGAGCTGGGCGACCTGGCCGGTGAGCGGCAGCGCGACCCCGGCCTCGCGGGCGGCGGCGACGGCGATGCCCATGTCCTTGTGGTGCAGGTCGATGCGGAAGCCGGGGGCGAACTCCCGCTTGATCATGGTGTGCCGCTTGAGCTCCAGGATGCGGGAGCCGGCCAGGCCGCCCGCCAGCACGTCCAGGCCGGCCGCCGGGTCCACGCCGCTCGCCTCCAGCAGCACGATGGCCTCGGCCACCAGGCCGTAGATGCCGCCGACGACGAGCTGGTTGGCCGCCTTCACGGTCTGCCCGGCCCCGGCCGGGCCGACGTGCACGACGGTGGTGCCGAGCGTGCCGAGGAGCGGGCGGGCGGCCTCGAACGCCTCCCGGTCGCCGCCCACCATGATCGACAGGGTGGCGTCGACCGCGCCGCGCTCGCCGCCGCTGACCGGGGCGTCGAGGGCCCGCACGCCGGCGGCCGCGGCCTCGCGCGCCACCCGGCGGGAGGTCTCGGGCCTGATCGTGCTCATGTCGACGTAGAGCAGGCCGGGGCGGCCGTACTCGACGACGAGCGGCGCGACCTCCTCGACCTGCGGGGAGTCGGGCAGCATGGTGATCACCGCGTCGGCGCCGCCGACCGCGTCCACCACGCCGGTGCCGGCCTTGCCGCCGAGGGCGGCGAGCTGTTCGACGCGCGCGGCGCTGACGTCGTAGCCGCACACCGTGTGGCCCGCCTTGAGCAGGTTGGCGGCCATGGGGCTGCCCATGATGCCGAGTCCGATGAAGCCGATGTTCACGCGTGCCTCCAGTCGAACGCGCCCGGCCCCTCGTGCCGGTACTCCAGGCCGACGTGTCCCCGGTAGCCCGCGGCCGACAGCCGGGCGAAGATCTCCGGGTACGGCATGTCGCCGCTGCCCGGCCGTCCCCTGCCGGGGTCGTCGGCGACCTGGACGTGGCCGAGGCTGGCGCCGTGCCGGTCGATGAGCGCGAGGACGTCCTCGCCCATCCGGTGCAGGTGGTACAGGTCGGCCAGGAAGGCCACGTTCTCCCGGTCCACCTCGTCGATCAGCGCGAACGCCGCCGCCGACGAGGTGATCGGGTAGTGCGGGTTCTCGTGGGAGTTGAGCGCCTCGACGACCACGGTCGCGCCGATGCCGGCGGCGGCGTCGGCGGCCCGGCGCAGGTTGGCGACGGCCAGCTCCCTGTCGGTGCCGGGGCCGTTGCCGTAGAGGGCGTTCAGCACGGTGCAGCCCAGCTCCCCGGCCAGCCGGACGGCGGGCCCGACGTTCGCGCGGAAGCGGCCCGAGCCGTCAGGGCGGGCCAGCAGGCCGCGCTCGCCCGCCGCCATGTCGCCGGCGTCGAAGTTGAGGCCGGTCAGGCGGACCCCGGCGTCCCGGATCGCGCCGCGCAGCGCGGCGAGCTCGGCCCCGGACGGGTCCGGCCCGTCGAAGGGCCACCACAGCTCGATCGCGTCGAACCCGTGCTTGGCCGCGGCGGCCGGCCGCTCCAGCAGCGGCAGGCCGGTGAGCAGGATGGAGGCGTTGACGCTGAACCTCACCGCGCACCCGCCAGCACCGAGCGCATCAGCCGCGCGGTCTCGGAGGGGGTCCTCCCGACGCGCACGCCGGCCGCCTCCAGGGCCTCCTTCTTGGCCTGCGCGGTGCCGGAGGAGCCGGAGACGATCGCGCCCGCATGCCCCATCGTCCGGCCCTCGGGAGCGGTGAACCCGGCCACGTACGCGACCACCGGCTTGGTGACGTGCCCGGCGATGTGGGCCGCGGCCCGCTCCTCGGCGTCGCCGCCGATCTCGCCGATGAGGACGATGGCGTCGGTGCCCGGGTCGTCCTGGAACGCCCGGAGGCAGTCGATGTGCGTGGTGCCGACGACCGGGTCGCCGCCGATGCCGACGCAGGTGGAGAAGCCGAGGTCGCGCAGCTCGTACATGAGCTGGTAGGTGAGCGTGCCGGACTTGGAGACCAGGCCGATGCGGCCGGCGAAGGTGATGTCGGCGGGGATGATGCCGGCCGACGACTGGCCGGGGCTGATCAGGCCGGGGCAGTTGGGCCCGATGATCCGGGTGCGGCCCTGGGCCAGCGCGCGGAAGCGCACGGTGTCGTGCACCGGCACGCCCTCGGTGATCACCACGCAGAGCGGCACCCCGGCCGCCACCGCCTCCTCCACGGCCCCGCCGGTGAAGCGCGGCGGCACGAACACCACCGACACGTCCGCGCCGGTCTCCTCCACCGCCTCGGCCACCGAGCCGAACACCGGGACGGTGCGCTCGCCGAAGTCCGCCGACCGGCCGCCCTTGCCCGGGGTGACCCCGGCCACCACGTCGGTGCCGGCGGCCAGCATGCGGGCCGTGTGCCGGGTGCCCTCCGCGCCGGTCATGCCCTGCACGAGCACCCGGCTGTCCTTGGTGAGGAAGATCGCCATCTGTCACGCCCCTGCCGCGAGTCCGGCCGCCGTGGCGGCGGCGCCGTCCATGGTGGAGACCTGGCGGACGGCCGGGTGCCGGGCCTCGTCGAGGATGCGCCGGCCGAGCTCGGCGTTGTTGCCGTCCAGGCGCACGACGATGGGCCGGCCGCGGCCGCGCTCGCCGAGGAGTTCGAGGGCGGTGACGATGCCGTTGGCCACCGCGTCGCAGGCCGTGATGCCGCCGAAGACGTTGACCAGCACCGAGCGCACGTCCGGGTCGGCCAGGATGATCTCCAGCCCGTCGGCCATCACCTGGGCGGAGGCGCCGCCGCCGATGTCCAGGAAGTTCGCCGGGGCCGCGCCCGCGCCGGCCACCACGTCGAGGGTGCTCATCACCAGCCCCGCGCCGTTGCCGATGACGCCCACCGAGCCGTCGAGCTTGACGTAGTTGAGCCCTTTGGCGCGGGCGCGGTCCTCCAGGCCGCCGTCGGACGGCTCGGCGAGGTCGCGCCGGTGCCGGAAGGCGGCGTTGCCGTCCAGGGTGACCTTGCCGTCGAGCGCCACGATGCGCTGGTCGGTGGTGCAGACGAGCGGGTTGACCTCGACCAGCAGGGCGTCCTCGGCGACCAGCACCCGCCACAGCCGCTCCAGCGCCTCGGCGGCCTGCTCGGGCAGGCCGGCCCTGGCGGCCAGCAGCCGCGCGGTGCCGGCGTCGACGCCGGTGACCGGGTCCACGGGGAGCCGGACGACGGCGTCGGGGTCGCTCGCCGCCAGCTCCTCGATCTCCATGCCGCCCTGGCCGGACACCATCGCCAGGAACCCGCCCTCGGCGCGGTCCACCAGGAAGGCGGCGTAGTACTCCTCGAACGGCACCGTCGCCGCCTCCACCAGGACGCGGCGCGTGCGGTGTCCCTTGATGTCCATGCCCAGCACGCGGGCGGCCTCCTGCTCGGCCGAGGCCGGCCCGGCGGCCGGTCTGATGCCGCCGGCCTTGCCGCGTCCGCCGGTCTTGACCTGGGCCTTGATGACCACGGGCTGGTTCAGCTCGGCCGCGATCGCCCGGGCCTCGGCCGGGGTGGCCGCGACCGCGCCGCGCGGTACCGGGATGCCGTGCCGCCCGAAGAGCTCCTTCGCCTGGTGTTCGTACAGGTCCATGCGAGCCTCCTTTGTCTACGGTATACCGTATGGAATATTCTCCGTCCAGGGCCTCGACAGGAATCCGAGAGCGGGATACTCCATACAGTATGGAGAATGCAATCCGAGACTGGCGCGGGCGCACGTACCTCCCCGGGCCCGTCCCCGCCGACCGCACCCGCATGTTCCGGCTCGCCCTCGCCGCCATGGCGGCGATCAGCCCCCTCCAGTACGGCTTCGCCGCCCTCCTCGCCCGCGAGGGCGCGGGCCTCACCCTGCTCGCCGCCTGGATCGCCTGCCAGGCCGCGGGCGCGCTGCCCGCGCTGCGCCTGGTGCGCCGGGGCCGGCTCGGCGTACGCCCGGCGCTGGCGGCCGGCGCGGCGCTGAGCGCGACCGGCCTGGCCGCCGCCGGGCTGGCCGGGCCGGCGGCGGGGGCGGCGGCGGGGGCGGTGATGGCGGGGGTCGTGGCGTTCGCCGGGTACGCGCTGCTCGGCGGCCTCGGCGCGGGCCTGGTCTACGGCGTGTGCTGCGAGGTCGTCGCCTCCTGGTACCCGGAGCGGGCCGCCGCCCGGGTCGGGCTCGCCACCGGGGCCTTCGGCTACGGCGCGGTCCCGTTCCTGGTGTGGGCCGGGCTCGCCCCGGGCGCGACGCCGGCCGCGTTCCTGACCGCCGCGGCCGTGGCCGCCGTCGCCGTCGGGGCGGCCGCGCGGCGGCTGCGCCCGGCCCCCGCGCTGTGGTGGCCCGGCGACCTCGACCCGCGCACCTACGCCCTGGACGCGGCCCGGCTGCGCGTCACCCCGGACGCGGCCCGCCAGTTCCTCCTCCCCCAGGCCCTGCGCACCCGCGCGCTGCCCGCCCTCGCGCTCATCCTGACCTGCGCGGGCGCGGTGTCCGTGGCCGACGTGGTCGTGGTGGCGGCGACCGGGTCGTGGGCGGCGGTGGCGGTGCTGGTGGCGCTGAACGGCGCCGGCCGGTCGCTGGCGATGCGCTGCTCGGAGCGGTTCGGCCGGCGCCGCACGCTGGCCGCCGTGCTCGGCTCGCTCGCCCTCGGCCAGCTCCTGCTGACGGCCGCCGTCGCGCCGCCCGCCGCCCCGCATCCGGGCGGGCGGGAGGTGCTGCTGTGGCTCGGCGCCGTGGCCGCCGGGCTGGGCGGCGGGGCGTTCTACCCGCTGCTCGCCAGCCTCGTCCGCGAGTTCTTCGGCGTGGAGCGGCACGGCGAGATCCACGCCGTCGTCTACAGCGCCAAGGCCCTCGCGGGCGCCGGCGCGGCCGTGCTGGCCGCCGCCGCGCTGAGCGCCCCCGCGACCGCCCTGCCGGTCGCCGCGGCGCTCGCGGCCCTGCCCGCCCTGGCCGCGCTCCGCCTGCGGCTGCCCGGCCTGCCGGTCACGCTGCCCGCCTGACCACCCCTGTGACGAGGTTCACCGGCCGCGTTGGCGCGGCGAACGGTATGCTGTAGGCAGTCGACCAAAAACCATTAACGGCTCCTGGAGAGGTGACCATGTTGCTGTCGGAGCAGGCCGGTCAGCCGGCGGCCGCCAAGATCCAGCGCCCCGCCACGCTGCGCGAGAGCGTCATCGAGGCCATCCAGGAGCTGATCGTCTCCGGCCAGCTCAAGCCCGGCCAGCACCTGGTCGAGAGCGAGCTGGCCGACCTCCTCGGCGTCTCCAGGCAGCCGGTGCGCGAGGCCCTTCAGCAGCTCAGCGGCGAGGGCTGGGTGGACCTGCATCCCGGCCAGGGCGCGTTCGTGCACGTGCCCACCGTAGAGGAGGCCGACCAGCTGCTCGCCGTACGGGCGCTGCTGGAGACCGAGTCGGCGCGGCTGGCCGCCCAGCACGCCGACCGCGACGGCGTGAAACGGCTGCGCGCGCTCTGCGCGCGCGGCATCGCCGCCGTCGAGGCCGACGACGTGGACGCCGCCGTGGCCACCAACTCCGAGCTGCACGCCCTGGTGACCGCGCTGTCCGGCAACAAGGTGCTGGCCGAGCTGACCAGCCAGGTGGCCAGGCGGGTGCGGTGGTACCACACCCCGGTGGCCCGCCGGCGCGGCATGGCCTCCTGGGAGGAGCACACGAGCCTGATCGACGCCATCGAGGCCGGTGACGAGGGCCGCGCGGCGCAGATCATGCGCGAGCACACCGAGCACACCCGCGAGTCCTACATGGCGCAGCGGGAGAAGGAGCCCGTCCAGCCCGCGCCGAAGCCGGTGCGCCGGCGTCGCCGCACGGCGGGCTGAGGGCCGCTTGACCTGACGTTCACACCGCGACACCCGCTCCGAAACACCTCGGGAAGAGGATGGAGCCGCACGGATGGGAGGTGCATGACCATGAGAGCGTTTCTCCGCTTTCTCCTCGCGGATCCGGCGGGCTGGCCCGCCGACGGCCGCATGCTCGGCCTCGGGCTGAGCACGGCCCTGCGCAAGCACCACTCGGCCGACGACGCCGAGCGCTACCTGCGGCGGTGGGCCGCCGAGCACGACGTCCACCGGAGTCCGCGGCACTGACGGGCCGCGGCGAGAGCGCCTCAGGAGGACGACGCCCCGCCGTGGCGTGGTCAGCGCTTCACCGGCTCGGGCTCCTTCGCCCTCCTGGCGTCCCGGGCCGACTTGACCAGGCTCAGCACCGTGGTGACGGCGAGGGTCCCGACGATGACGCCGAGGGAGACCAGGATCGGGATCTCCGGCGCCCAGGACACGCCGTCGTGGTGCAGCGCCTCCATGATCAGCTTCACCCCGATGAAGGCGAGCACCACCGACAGCCCCTTGCTCAGGTAGACGAGCCGGTCGAGCAGGCCGCCGATGAGGAAGAAGAGCTGCCGCAGCCCCATGAGGGCGAAGGCGTTGGCGGTGAACACCAGGTAGGGCTCCTTGGTGAGCCCGAAGATGGCCGGGATGGAGTCGAGCGCGAACAGCAGGTCGGTGGTCCCGATGGCGACCATCACGATCAGCATCGGGGTCACCGTCCGGCGCCCGTGGTGCACGGTGAGGCGGGCGCCGTGGTAGGTGTCCGTGGTCGGCAGCACCCGGCGCACGGTCCGCAGCGCGAGGTTCTCGGAGAACTCCGCCTCCTCGTCCTCGTGCCCGATGAGCTTCCACGCCGTGTAGACGAGGAAGGCGCCGAACACGTAGAACAGCCAGTCGAAGCGCTGGACCGCCCCCGCGCCGGCCGCGATGAACGCCCCGCGCATGACCAGCGCCAGCACGATGCCGATGAGCAGCACCTTCTGCCGGTACTGGCGCGGCACCTGGAACCTGCTCATGATCAGCAGGAACACGAAGAGGTTGTCCACGCTCAGCGAGTACTCGGTGATCCAGCCGGCGAAGAACTCCCCGCCGTGCCCGGGGCCGGACAGCAGGAGCAGCCCCGCCCCGAAGGCCGCGGCCAGGGCGACGTAGAACGACACCCAGCCGACGCACTCGCGCATCGACGGTTCGTGCGGGTTGCGGGCCACCATCCAGAAGTCGACCGCGATGACGAGGGCGAACCCCCCGATGGTGGCCGCCCAGATCCAGAGGGGCAGGTTCACCGCCTGCTTCCCTTCTTTCTGGCGCGCAGCAGAGTGGCGTACCTGACGTAGACGCCGAGCAGCTCCGCCGCTCGCGGGTTGACGTCCGCGCGGCGCGCCAGCCAGTACGGCATGACCCGCTCGTGCAGCCAGACGAAGCCGATGGCGAAGCCGAGGCTGACCATGGCCTGGTAGGCGAGGAAGGCGAGCACGCCGTCGGCCATGCCGAGGCCCACCACGCTCTCCTGCAGCAGCCGGGACAGGGGGAAGGCCGCCATCCAGTAGAGACCGGCCGGCCCGAAGGTGCCGGGCCGGAGCACGCCGTGCCCGACGAGGACGCCGTACAGCCCGCCGAACAGGGCGAGCGGCGCGGCCAGCGCCAGTGCCGCCAGCGCGGCCAGTCCGGTGGGCGCCCCCGCGAACAGGGTCAGCCCACCGGCCATGGCACCGGCGACGGCTCCGATGGTCGCCCCCGGGAGGGCGAGTTCGAAACTGTGCCGTCTGTCCATCAGCCCACGACCACGCCGAAGGCGAAGAGGCTGTAGAACAGCATCCCCAGGTAGAACACCGCGCCGAAGCCGATGATCGCGTTCGACCACCACCTGGGCCGGATCGGCTTGGGCAGCATGCGGTTGTTCACCAGCAGCAGCGTCACGCAGTACGCCCCCATAGCGAACGTCGACAGGAACGCCAGCGTGTCGAGGATCCCGCTCGGCCCGTCGGCCGGCCCGAACAGCAGGATCAGGATGCCGAAGAGGATGACGCCCCACAGGAAGATCGCGTAGAGCCGGGACATGCCCAGTTTCTTCGCCCCGGGGACGAAGTGGAAGGTCATGTCGGCCTGGCCGCGCGAGAACGAGTCGAACAGGCCGAGCGTCGCGTTCAGGCCGATCAGCGCGATGAACCCGAGGAAGACGGCCCCGAGCACCGAGCTGCCCGCCGAGGAGACGGCGTTGGACATCGCGCTCAACGCCACTTCCCGGTCGTCGCCCTGGATGGCCGTGCGCACGGCCGGGTCGATCCGCACCGCCGACTGGGCGATCACCGTGAAGGAGATCGTGACCAGCATGGTGATGCCCCAGAAGAGCAGGATGGCGTCGAAGGTGACCCAGCGCCGCCAGCCCTTCCACTTGGCCATCTCGGCCGGGTCGTCGGTGTCGAACATGAACCCGCGGGCCGGCCGCTCCTCCTCCTCGCCCGCGTGCCGCAGGCCGCGCACCTGCGGCTGGTGCGCGCCCATGCCGGCACCCGAGTCACGCAGGTGCAGCGTGTACCACATCTGCTGCATGCCCGAGGGGCCAGCGAAGGCGCAGGCCCCGACGATGACGGGGAACCAGGTGGACGTCATGGCCTCCGGCGGCAGGTAGCCGAAGGAGAACATGCCGCTGAGGGTGGTCGCCACGTCGCCCCAGGAGCCGACCATGGCCGCGACCACGGCGGTGCCGAGCACGAGCGTGCCGATCAGCAGCGAGAGCGCGACCTCCAGCAGGTTGTAGATCACCTTGGCGAGGGTGAAGATCACCCCGACGAAGACGAGCCCGGCCACCGCGGTCGCCACCCACGGGACGCCGGTGATCTCCTCGAAGGCGGCCGCGCCGGCCGACAGGTGGCCCGGCCAGATGTAGACGGCGATGGCGACGACGAAGAAGAACCACATCAGCGGCTTGAACACCCGGGCCGCGCCGGAGAAGATGCTCTCCCCGGTGGCCATGGCGTAGCGCGCCATCTCCAGCATGACCACGGCCTGCAGGGTCACGCCGATCAGGAACAGCCACCTGATCTCCGGCCCGAACAGCAGCACCAGCCGCGGCCACATGTACGACTCGCCCATGCCCACGCCCAGCGCGATCAGGAAGACCGTCGGCCCGAGCACGTGCACCGAGGGCGGCGCGTCCGGCAGCTTCCTGATGGGCATCGGCTCGAGCCGGCCCGCTTTCCATACTCGTTGATCCTCGACCGGCGGCGTGGCCGTCGCCGGTGGTGTGTTCGATGTGTCCACCTACGGACCTCCTGGGGGGTTTGTTGCCTTCCTCGTGCGCCCCGATGAGCCCCCTCGCCCCGTCCTGCTCCGCCTGGCTCTAGCGCAGCAGTCCGGCAGCCCTGGCCCATCGGTACTTGGCACCGAGGACCGCCACGGGCTTCTCCGTCGTGTACGGGTACGCGACCACGCCGTGCTCGAACAGGTACTCGCAGGCCTCCTCAACCTCGGTGTCGCCGGCCAGCGACGCCACGACCGGCTTGACGTTGCCCTTCTCCTTCTCCTCCGCCACCACCCGGGCGACGAGCTCGGCGAAGACCATCGGCGGCGTCACGATCGTGTGCCAGTAGCCGAGGACGAGCGCGTGGATGCGCTCGTCGGCGAGGCCGAGGCGGACCGTGTTCCCGTAGGTCGAGGGCGGCTCGCCGCCGGTGATGTCGATGGGGTTGCCGGCCGCGCCGAACGGGGGGATGTAGGCGCGGAAGGCGGTGTCCAGGTCGGGCGGGATGTCCATGAGCGTGAGCCCGGCGTCCACGCAGGCGTCGGACAGCAGCACGCCGGAGCCGCCCGCCCCGGTGATGATGACGACGTTCTCGCCCCGCGGCGCGGGCAGCAGGGGCAGCGCGCGGGCGTACTCCAGCATGTCGTTGAGCCCGGGGGCGCGGACCACGCCGGCCTGGCGCAGGATGTCGTCGTAGACCTTGTCGTCGCCGGCGAGCGCGCCGGTGTGCGAGCCGGCGGCCCGCGCGCCCATCGCGGTGCGCCCGGCCTTGAGCACGATGACCGGCTTCTCCCTGACCACCCGGCGGGCGGCCGCGACGAAGCCGCGCCCGTCCTTGAGGTCCTCCAGGTGCATGGCGACGGCCTTGGTGTTGTCGTCCTGCTCGAAGAAGGTCAGCAGGTCGTCCTCGTCCACGTCGGCCTTGTTGCCGACGCCGACGATCGCGGACACGCCCATCCTGGTGGTGCGGCTGAAGCCCAGGATGGCCATGCCGATGCCGCCGCTCTGCGAGGTCAGCGCCACGCTGCCGCGCACGTCGTACGGGGTGCAGAAGGTCGCGCAGAGGTTCTCCGGCGTGTAGTAGTAGCCGTAGATGTTGGGGCCGAGCACGCGCACGCCGTGCCGCCGGGCGATCTCCACGATCTCCCGCTGGCCCTCGGCGTTGCCGGTCTCGGCGAACCCGGACGGGATCATGATCGCCCCGGCCACGCCCTTCTCCCCCGCCTCCTCCAGCGCCGCGGCGACGAACTTGGCGGGGATGGCGAAGACGGCCACGTCCACGTCGCCGGGCACGTCGGCGATGCTCTTGTACGCGGGCAGCCCCAGGATCTCGTCGGCCTTGGGGTTGATCGGCAGGATCCGGCCCCGGTAGCCGCCGTCGATGAGGTTGCGCATGACCGAGTTGCCGATCTTGCCGTTCTCGGCGGAGGCGCCGATGACGGCGACCGAGCGCGGCTTGAAGATGCGCGTCATCTGCCGCAGGATCTCCTCGCGCGGCAGCCGGCGGACCTCCTCCGGCCGGTCGCCGACGATGATCCGCACGTCGGCGGCCACCGCGCCGCGGGCGTCGGCGAAGACGGGGTTGAGGTCGACCTCGGCGATCTCCGGGTGGTCGGTGACCAGCCGGCCGACGCGCTCGATCAGCCCGGCCAGCGCCGCCCGGTCCACGGGCTCGGCGCCGCGGGCCCCGCGCAGCACCTCCGCCGCCCGGATGTCGTCCAGCATCGCGAGGGCGTCGTCACCCGAGACCGGGGCGAGCCGGAAGGTCACGTCCTTCAGCACCTCGACCAGGACCCCGCCGAGCCCGAACGCCACGACCTTGCCGAAGGTCGGGTCGGTGACCGCGCCGACGATGACCTCGTGGCCGCCGCCGACGAGCTGCTGCACCTGGACGCCGTCGATCTTCGCGCCGGGGTTGTACGCGCGGGCGTTGGCGAGGACGGTCCCGTAGCCCTCCCGCACCTCCTCGGCCGTCCGCAGGCCGACCAGCACGCCGCCCGCGTCCGTCTTGTGCAGGATGTCCGGCGAGACGATCTTCAGCACGACCGGGAGGCCGATCTTCTCCGCGATCTCCGCCGCCTCGCCGGCCGAGCCCGCCAGCCCCTCGCCGGGGGTGGCGATGCCGTACGCCTCGCACAGCAGCCGGCCCTCGGGAGCCGTCAGCGCGGTCCGCCCCTCGGCGCGCGCCCGCTCGATCACTTCCCTGGGGTCCACCTAGATGACTCCGTTCGCCTTGAGCTCGGCCAGCTCCTCCGAGCCGACGCCGAGCTGGCCGTAGATCTCCTCGTTGTGCTCGCCGAGCAGGGGCGGGGTGCGCACCTCCACCGGCGAGTCGGAAAGCTGCAGCGGGCTGCCGACGGTGACGAACTCGCCGCGCTCGGGGTGCGGCACCGCGACGACGATGCCCTCCTCGCGCAGGGTCTCGTCCTCCACCAGCTCCCGGGTGGACAGGATCGGCCCGCACGGGATGTTCTCGGCGTTCAGCCGGTCCAGCACCGTCCACTTGTCGTGGCGGATCGTCCACTCCTCGATGAGCTGGAACATCTTGTCCAGCTTCGCCAGCCGGGCCTCCGGCGTCGCCCACTCGGGGTCCTCCGCCAGCTCCGGCCGGCCGATGATGGACGCGATCGGCTTCCAGCCGACCGGCTGGACGATGACGTAGATGTAGTCGTTGGGGCCGCCCGGCGCGCAGCGCACCGCCCAGCCCGGCTGGCCGCCGCCGCTGGCGTTGCCCGAGCGCGGCACCTCGCCGTTGAAGGTCTCGTTGGGGTACTCGCGCAGCGGGCCGTGCGCCAGGCGCTGCTGGTCGCGGAGCTTGACGCGGCACAGGTTCAGCACGGCGTGCTGCATGGCCACCTGCACGCGCTGCCCGCGGCCGCTCCGCTCGCGCTGGTAGAGCGCCGCCAGGATGCCGGCCACCGCGTGGACGCCGGTGCCGGAGTCGCCGATCTGGGCGCCGGTCGCGAGCGGCGGGCCGTCCTCGAAGCCGGTGGTGCTCATCGAGCCGCCCATGGCCTGCGCGATCACCTCGTACGCCTTGAACCTGGCGTACCGGCCGGTGCCGAAGCCCTTGATGGAGGCGTAGACCAGGCGCGGGTTGAGCTCCTGGAGGCGCGGCCAGGGGAAGCCCATGCGGTCGACCGCGCCGGGCCCGAAGTTCTCCACCAGCACGTCGGCGTCCTTCACCAGCTCGGTGAAGATCTCCTTGCCGCGCTCGCTCTTCATGTTGAGGGTGATGCTGCGCTTGTTGCAGTTCAGCATCGTGAAGTAGAGGCTGTCCACGCCCGGCACGTCGCGGAGCTGCTGCCGGGTGATGTCGCCGGTCGGGGCCTCCAGCTTGACCACGTCCGCGCCCAGCCAGGCGAGCAGCTGGGTGCACGACGGGCCGGACTGCACGTGGGTCATGTCGAGGACGCGGACGCCTTCGAGAGCCTTCATGTGATCCGCCCTTACTTGTACATGGTCTGGTTCATGGTTCCGGGGGCGTACACCTCTGGGTCGACCCAGACGTTGATGAGCGAGGGCTTGCCCGATTCGCGGGCCCGCTCCAGCGCGGGGCGGATCTCGGCCGGGTCGCGCACCTCCTCGCCGTGGCCGCCGAGCAGCTTGGCGAACTCGCCGTAGCGGATGTCGCCGAGGGTGTTGCCGACGCGGGCGCGGTCCTGCCCGTACTTGGCGGCCTGGCCGTACCTGATCTGGTTCATCGAGGAGTTGTTGCCGATGACCCCGATGAACGGCAGGTCGAAGCGGACCATCGTCTCGAAGTCCCAGCCGGTGAGGCTGAAGGCGCCGTCGCCGAACAGGCACAGCACCTCCTTGTCCGGCCTGGCCTGCTTGGCCGCCATCGCGAAGGCCATGCCGACGCCGAGCGTGCCGAGGGGCCCGGGGTCCATCCAGTGGCCGGGCGACTTGGGCTGCACGACCTGGCCGGAGAAGGTGACGATGTCGCCGCCGTCGCCGATGTAGATGGTGTCCTCGGTCAGGAACTCGTTGATCTCGTGCACCAGCCGGTAGGGGTCGATGGGCCGGGCGCCGGAGTGCTGGCGCGGCAGCCGCTTGTCGTAGGCGGCGGTCTCGACCGCGCGCAGTTCGTCCAGCCACGCCTTGCGCTTGGCGGCGGCGTCGCCGATCCGGCCGCTCGCGGCCTGCGCGGCGGCCGCCAGGATCAGCCCGGCGTCGCCGACGATGCCGAGGTCGATGTCGCGGTTCTTGCCGACGGTGCGGTAGTCGAGGTCGATCTGCACGACGGTGGCCGTCGGGGACAGGCGCTTGCCGTAGCCCATCCGGAAGTCGAACGGGGTGCCGACGATGATGATGAGGTCGGCCTCGGTGAAGGCGTAGCGGCGGCTGAGCTGGAAGTGGTGGGGGTCGCCGGGCGGCAGGGTGCCGCGCCCGGAGCCGTTCATGTACGCCGGCACGTTCAGCGCCCGGACGAAGTCGATCGCCGCGTCGGTGGCCCGGCAGGTCCACACCTGGCTGCCGAGCAGGACGCACGGCTTCTCGGCGTGGGCCAGCAGGTCGGCCAGCCGCTCGACGGCCTCGGGGTCGCCCTGCTGCCGGGTGGAGGCCCGGTAGCGGCCCGGCTCGGGGATGCGCGCCTTCTCCAGCGGCACCTTCGCGTCGAGCACGTCGCGCGGGATCTCCAGGAACGACGGCCCGGGAGCGCCGTGGTAGCACTCGCGGAAGGCCATCGACACGATGTCGGCCACCCGTTCCGTGCTCGGCACCGTGGCGGCGAACTTGGTGATCGGGGTCATCATGTCCACGTGGGGCAGGTCCTGGAGCGAGCCCATCTTGTGCTGGCTCAGGGCGCCCTGGCCGCCGATGAGCAGCATCGGGCTCTCCGCGCGGAACGCGTTGGCCACGCCGGTCACCGCGTCCGTGGTGCCCGGTCCGGCGGTGACGACCGCGCAGCCGGGCTTTCCGGTGATGCGGGCGTATCCGTCGGCGGCGTGCGCGGCGACCTGCTCGTGGCGGACGTCGATGACCTCGATGCCCTCATCGACACAGCCGTCGTAGATGTCGATGATGTGGCCGCCGCAGAGCGTGTAGATCACGTCCACGCCCTCGGCCTTGAGCGCCTTGGCCACGAGATGACCGCCAGAGATCGTTTCCGACATTCGATGCCACCCTTTCCGGCTGTCTTCCGCATACTGCATACCGTATGAAGGCAATGGTTACTCCGTCCCGATCGGCCTGTCCAGCCCCTCAGGGCAACTCGATCAGCTCGACCTGCTCGCCGTCCCAGCCGGGCGGGACGACCGCCAGGGCGTCCGCGAGGGCCGCTCCCCACAGGGATCCGGGCCGGTCGTGGCCCACGGGCACCGCCCCGCGGGCCGAGCGGCGGACGGGCACCAGGCGGGTGTCGCGGGGATGCGCCCGCACCGGGCCGGCCAGGGCGCCGCTCTCGCGGGCGGCGGGCGTGCCGGCCAGCCGGCGCAGGACCGGGACGAGCAGCGTGAGCGCCGCGCCGAGCGCCGCGAACGGGTTGCCGGGGAGCCCGGCGACCAGCGGGCCGCCCGGGAGCCGGAACAGCGCCTGCGGGTGCCCCGGCCGCACGGCGACGCCGTCCACCAGCACCTCTGCCCCGAGGCCGGCGAGCACGGCCCGCAGATGGTCGGCGGGCCCCTTGGACGACGCCCCGCACACCACCACGACCTCCGCCCCCGGCGCGGCCAGGGCGGCGCGCAGGGGCTCCGGCCCGTCCGGCAGGTGGAGGGTGTCCGCGATCCGCCCGCCCGCCCACGCCACCAGCCCCGGCAGGAACGGCCCGATGGCGTCCCTGACCCGGCCGGGCGCGGGCAGCCCCCGGTGCACCACCTCGTCGCCGGTGACCAGCACCAGCACCCCGGGCCGGGGCCGGACCAGGAGGTCGTCGTGCCCGAGCGCCGCGGCCAGCCCGAGCACGACCGGCGTCACCTCGGCCCCCGCCCCCAGCACGGCGGCCCCTTCGGGGATGTCCTCGCCGCGCCGCCGGATGTGCCGCCCCGCCTCGGCCGGCCCGTCCACCAGGCCGGCGCCCGCCTCGGCGAGCTCGTAGGGCAGCACCGCCTTCGCCCCCGCCGGCACCGGGGCGCCGGTGGCGATCTCCACCGCCTCCCCGTCCGCCAGCTCCCCCGGGTACGCCGCGCCTCCGGCCAGCACCCGTCCCGCCAGGCGCCACGGGCCCGCCCCGGCCACCGCGTAGCCGTCCATCGCGGAGACGTCCACGCCCGGCACCGGCACCAGGGCCCGCAGCGGCCCGGCCAGCCGGCACCCCAGCGCCTCGGGCAGCGGCACCGGCACGGCCCCGAGCGGCCTCGCGTTCGCGGCGGCCACGCGCCGGGCGGCCTCCCATGACATCGCTTCCACCACTGGATCATGCCGCACCACGGTCATCCGCAAGCTCCTTGACCGGCCTTTTTCCATACTGTATACCGAATGCACAATCCGACGCGAGAACGGAGCGCGCAGCATGAAGGTCGCTGTTCTTGGCGCCGGCGCCATCGGCGCGTACGTGGGAGCCGCCCTGCACCGGGCGGGAGTCGAGGTGCACCTCATCGCCAGGGGCGAGCACCTGCGGGCGATCCGCCGCGCCGGTGTGCGGGTGCTCTCCCCCAGGGGCGACTTCACCGCCCACCCCCATGCCACCGACGACCCCACCGAGGTCGGGCCGGTGGACCACGTCTTCCTGGGCCTCAAGGCGAACAGCTACGCCTCGGCGGGCCCCATGATCGAGCCGCTGCTGCACGCGACCACGAGCATCATCGCCGCGCAGAACGGCATCCCGTGGTGGTACTTCCACGGGCTCAAGGGCCCCTACGAGGGCTACCGCATCGAGAGCGTCGACCCGGGCGGCGCGGTCACGGCCGCGCTGCCCCTGCCTCGCGCCATCGGCTGCGTCGTCTACGCGGCCACCGAGATCGAGAGCCCCGGGGTGATCCGTCACCTGGAGGGCACCCGCTTCTCCATCGGCGAGCCCACCGGGGAGCTCACCGACCGGTGCCGGACCTTCAGCGCGGCCGCCGTCGCGGGCGGCCTGAAGTGCCCCGTCGAGCGCGACCTGCGCCGCGACGTGTGGATCAAGCTCATGGGCAACATCGCCTTCAACCCGATCAGCGCCCTGGCCCGCGCGACCATGGCCGGCATCTGCCGCCACGACGGCGCGCGCGAGCTGGTCGTCGCGATGATGCGGGAGACCGTGGACGTGGCCCGCCGCGTGGGCTGCGACCCCGGGATCTCCATCGAGCGCCGGCTGCGGGGCGCGGAGAAGGCCGGCGAGCACAAGACCTCCACGCTCCAGGACCTGGAGAAGGGCAAGCCGCTGGAGCTGGACGTGCTCCTCGCGGCCGTGGTCGAGCTGGCCGACCTGACCGGCGCGGACGTCCCGACGCTGCGGGCCATCCACGCGGTCAGCGACCTGCTGAACGCGAACCTGGTCCGTGCGGTTTAGCCTGGAATACCGTAGCCTGTATACAGAATGGAGGGATCATGAGCTACGACCGCCTGACCCATCCACTGGTGCGCGAGAACGGCGTGCTGCGCAGAGCCACCTGGGACGAGGCGCTGGACCGCGCGGCGGAGGGCTTCCGCCGCAACGTCGCCCGGCACGGGCCCGACTGCTTCGCGATGTTGTCGTGCGCCCGTTCCACCAACGAGATGAACTACATCGGCCAGAAGTTCACCCGCGTGGTCATCGGCACCAACAACGTGGACTCCTGCAACCGCACCTGCCACGCCCCCAGCGTGGCCGGATTGTCCGCCGTGTTCGGCAGCGGCGGCGGCACGTCCTCCTACCAGGAGGTGGAGGACACCGACGTGATCGTGATGTGGGGGTCGGCGGCCCGCAACGCCCACCCCATCTTCTTCCAGCACGTGCTGAAGGGCATCAAGAACGGCGCCAGGATGTTCGCGGTGGACCCCCGGCGCACCGGCACCGCCCAGTGGGCCGACCTCTGGCTCGGGCTCAACGTCGGCACCGACATCCCGCTCGCGCACGCCGTCGCCCGCGAGATCATCCACGCCGGGCTGCACAACCGGGCGTTCATCGAGCGGGCCACGACCGGCTTCGAGGAGTTCAAGGAGTGCGTCGAGCCGTGGACGCTCACCGCGGCCGAGCAGGTCACCGGCGTCCCGGCCGAGGCGATCAGGGAGCTGGCGCACGCCTACGCCCGCGCCGACCGGGCCCAGCTGTGCTGGACGCTCGGCATCACCGAGCACCACAACGCCACCGACAACGTCCGGGCGCTGATCAACCTGGCCCTGCTGACCGGCCACGTCGGCCGCTACGGCTCCGGCCTGTCCCCCTTACGCGGCCAGAACAACGTGCAGGGCGGCGGCGACATGGGCGCGATCCCCAACCGCCTGCCCGGCTTCCAGGACATCCTCGACCCCGCCCTGCGGGCCCGCTTCGAGAGCGCCTGGGGCACCTCCATCCAGCCCCGCTACGGCCGCAACCTCACCCAGATGCTGGAGGGCATGGCCGAGGGCGAGATCACTGCCTGCTACCTCATCGGCGAGAACCCGGTGCAGTCCGAGGCCGACTCGCTGGCCTGCGTCAAGCGCCTGTCCATGCTCGACCACCTCGTGGTGCAGGACATCTTCCTCACCAGGACCGCCCAGATGGCCGACGTCGTGCTGCCCGCCAGCGCCGCCTGGTGCGAGGCGGACGGCACGTTCACCAACAGCGAGCGGCGGGTGCAGCGGGTGCGCAAGGCCCTCGAACCGCCGGGCGAGGCGCGCGACGACATCGAGATCATGTGCGAGCTGGCCCGCCGCATGGGCCACGACTGGCACTACGACGGGGCCGAGGAGGTCTGGAACGAGCTGCGCGCCCTGTCGCCGCAGCACCGCGGCATGACCTACCAGCGGCTCGCCGAGCTGCAGGGCATCCAGTGGCCGTGCCCGTCGGAGGACGCGCTGGAGCCGCCGTACCTGCACGGGCGGCTCTGGGCCGACGACCCGGCCGAGCGGGGCCTGCCCGCGCCGTTCGCGGTGCTGGAGCACTCGCCGCCGGTCGACCTGCTGGACGAGGAGTACCCGCTGCGGCTCACCACCGGCCGCCGGCTCGACTCCTACAACACCGGCGTGCAGTCCTCCGGGTTCGCCTCGCCGCTGCGGAGGGGCGAGACGATCGAGCTGTGCCCCGAGGACGCCGAACGCCTCGGCGTGCGCGCCGGCGAGGAGGTGCGGATCACCTCGCGCCGCGGCTCGGTGACCGCGCCGGTCTTCATCGACCCGGCGCTGCGGCCGGGCCTCGTGTTCATGACCTTCCACTTCCCGGACGAGGTGGACGTCAACTCGCTCACCATCGAGGCGACCTGCCCGATCGCGGGCACAGCGGAGTTCAAGGCGGCCGCGGTCCGCGTCGAGAAGCTCGTGAAGGCCGGGTGAGGCATGGACATCCGATTCCGTGACGCCGAGCCGTCCGAGGAGGAGCGGGCGGCCGTGGACGCCGTGCTCGGGCCGCCCGCCAGCGGCTGGGAGGGCGGCGCCAGGTCGGCCGCCGACCTGCGCTTCGCCGCCCGGTCCGAGCCCCGGCGCGACCTGCTGCTGCCCGCGCTGCACGCGGTCAACGACCGGGTGGGCTGGATCAGCGAGGGCGCGCTCGACTACGTCTGCCGGCGGCTCACCGTGCCGCCGGCCGAGGCGTACGGGGTGGCGACGTTCTACTCGCTGTTCTCGCTGAGCCCGCGCCCGAAGCGGGTGCTGCACGTGTGCACCGACCTGGCCTGCCAGGCGAAGGGCGGCCAGCGGCTGCGCGACCAGGTGGAGCAGCGCCTCGGCCCGCCCGGCGGGTCCTGGCAGGAGAGCCCCTGCCTCGGCCTGTGCGAGCGGGCCCCGGCCGCGCTCGCCCTGGAGGCCGGGCGGCCGCCGCGCGCCGAGGTGTACGCCCCGGCGGACGCCGACGAGATGGCCCGCACCCCCGCCGACGCCGTGGCCGGCGCGCCCAGCCCCGACGGCGGCGGCCCGCACCTCGACGTGCCGGGCGACGCCCCGGCCGTGGCCGCCGTGCCGCAGGCCGGGCAGGACGGCCTGGTCCTGCTGCGCCGCGCCGGCCGGGTGGACCCCGGCAGCCTGGACGACTACCGCGCCACCGGCGGCTACCTCGCGCTCCGCCGCGCCTTCGAGCTGGGCCCGGCCGGGGTGATCAGGGAGGTGCTGGACTCGGGCCTGGTCGGCCGGGGCGGCGCGGCGTTCCCGACCGGCCGCAAGTGGGACGCGACGGCCCGCCAGCCCGACCACCCCCACTACCTGGTGTGCAACGCCGACGAGAGCGAGCCGGGCACGTTCAAGGACCGCGTGCTCATGGAGAACGACCCGTACGCGCTGGTCGAGGCCATGACGGTGGCGGCGTACGCGACCGGGTGCCCCAAGGGCTACCTCTACCTGCGGGGCGAGTACCCGCGGGCGGCCGCCCGGCTCCGGCACGCCATCGCGACCGCCCGCGCCCGCGGCCTGCTCGGCACCGACATCCTCGGCAAGGGCTTCTCCTTCGACATCGAGCTGCGCCTCGGCGCGGGCGCGTACCTGTGCGGCGAGGAGACCGCGATCTTCAACTCCATCGAGGGCTACCGGGGCGAGCCGCGCAGCAAGCCGCCGTTCCCGGTGGAGAAGGGCCTGTTCGGCAAGCCGACCGTGGTCAACAACGTCGAGACGCTGGTGAACGTGCTGCCGATCCTGGAGCGCGGGGCGCCGGTGTACGCCGAGGCCGAGCCCAAGCTGTTCTGCGTCTCCGGCGCGGTCGAGCGGCCCGGCGTGTACGA
Source organism: Actinomadura luzonensis (assembly GCF_022664455.2). NCBI lineage: Bacteria > Bacillati > Actinomycetota > Actinomycetes > Streptosporangiales > Thermomonosporaceae > Actinomadura > Actinomadura luzonensis. The sequence continues at coordinate 2,124,488 of NZ_JAKRKC020000002.1, read as the reverse complement.
GCTGACGTTCGGCGCGACCCTGCGCGAGCTGCTGGAGCTGGCTGGCACCACCGGCACGCCCCGGGCGGTGCTGCTCGGCGGCGCGGCCGGGGCGTTCGTCACGGACCTGGACATCCCGCTCACCTTCGAGGGCACCAGGAACGCCGGCGCGACCCTCGGCTCCGGCGTCGTGCTCGTCCTCGACGACACCGTGGACCTCAAACGGCTGATCCTGCGCATCGCCGCGTTCTTCCGCGACGAGTCGTGCGGCCAGTGCGTGCCCTGCCGGGTGGGCACCGTCCGCCAGGAGGAGGCGCTGCACCGGCTGTCGCGGCGGGTCTCCCACGAGGACCTGCTGCTGCTGCGCGAGGTCGGCCGGACCATGCGCGACGCCTCGATCTGCGGCCTCGGGCAGACCGCCTGGAACGCCGTCGAATCGGCCATCGACCGCCTGGGAGTGTACGAATGATCCCGCTCCAGCCGCCCCGGCGGCTCATCGACGTCCAGATCGACGGCGAGACCGTGCGCGTGCCGGAGGGCGCCACGATCCTCGACGCCTGCCGGGCGGCGGGCAAGGACGTCCCCACCCTCTGCTACGGCGACACGCTCACCCCGAAGAACGCCTGCCGGGTGTGCGTGGTCGAGGTCGAGGGCGCCCGCACCCTCGCCCCCGCCTGCTCGCGCAAGGCCGAGGCGGGCATGAAGGTCGGCACCGGCACCGAGCGCGCCCGGCACAGCCGCAAGGTGGTGCTGGAGCTGCTCGGCTCGTCCGTCGATCTGTCCACGACGCCGCGCGCGGCCGAGTGGACCGCCGAGTACGGCGCCGACCCGGCCCGCTTCGGCGCCGACGCGGCCACCGTCGCCCAGCCCGCCAAGGTGGACAACGACCTCTACGTCCGCGACTACAGCAAGTGCATCCTGTGCTACAAGTGCGTGGACGCCTGCGGCGACCAGTGGCAGAACACCTTCGCCATCGCGGTCGCGGGCCGGGGCTTCGACGCGACGATCTCCACCGAGTTCGACGCGCCGCTCACCGACTCGGCCTGCGTCTACTGCGGCAACTGCGTCGAGGTGTGCCCGACGGGCGCGCTGTCGTTCAGGACCGAGTTCGACATGCGGGCCGAGGGCACCTGGGACGAGTCGCGGCAGAGCGAGACCACGACGGTGTGCAGCTACTGCGGCGTGGGCTGCAACCTCACGCTGCACGTCCAGGACAACAAGATCGTCAAGGTGACGTCGCCGCACGACAACCCCGTCACGAAGGGCAACCTCTGCGTGAAGGGCCGCTTCGGGTACGGCTATGTCTAGGGTCGCGGCCAAGCGCCGCGTCCTGAAGGTCAAGGACGCGGCGCGGCTGCGCACCGTCGACTCGCTGGCCGCCGAGGAGCCGCTGGAGATCCGGCTCGACGGGGTGCCGCTGACCGTCACCATGCGCACGCCGGGCGACGACTTCGACCTCGCCGCCGGCTTCCTGGTCAGCGAGGGGGCGGTGAGCGCGCCCGGCGACCTCGCCGCCATCCGCTACTGCGCGGGCGCGACGGCGGACGGCGGCAACACCTACAACGTGCTCGACGTGCGGCTCGCGCCCGGCGTGCCGCGCCCCGAGCCGCGCAACTTCTACACCACCTCCTCCTGCGGCGTGTGCGGCAAGGCGTCGCTGGAGGCGGTGCGCACCGTGGCCCGCTGGAGCGCCGCCGGCGACCCCGTCACGCTGCGGCAGCCCGTCGTGGCGGGCCTGCCCGACCGGCTGCGGGCCGCCCAGCGGGTCTTCGACCGGACCGGCGGCCTGCACGCCGCCGGGCTGTTCACCGCCGAGGGCGAGCCGCTGTGCGTGCGGGAGGACGTGGGCCGGCACAACGCCGTGGACAAGCTGCTCGGCTGGGCGCTGCGCGAAGGGCGGCTGCCGCTGCGCGGGTGCGTGCTCATGGTGTCCGGGCGGGCGTCGTTCGAGCTGGTGCAGAAGGCGGTGATGGGCGGGGTGCCGGTGCTGGCCGCCGTGTCCGCGCCGTCGTCGCTGGCCGCCGAACTGGCCGCCGAGGAGGGGCTGACGCTGATCGGGTTCCTGCGCGGGACCTCGATGAACGTCTACACCGGCGAGCACCGCCTGCGCGCCCCTGACGTCACTCCCAGCGCCGGCACTGGCTCCGCCGGCGCGCGTTCACCGGGGTGATGAACGGGATGCCGAACGGCCCCGCGCATGCCCCCCGGCAAGCCGTCCGGCATCCCGACCCTGATCAGGATTTTGACAACCGTTTTCATTTTGGCGCATACTGACTCCCATGATGTCAGGATTTTCCCGGCTGGGTGCGCTCGGTCTGCTGACCGCGGGCGCCCTGCTCAGCGCCACAGCCTGCAGCTCCGGCACCACCGAGGTCGCCCCCGCCGCCGACGGCAAGCCCGAGGTGGTCGCCGCCTTCTACCCGCTGCAATGGCTGACCGAGCAGGTCGGCGGATCCGACGTCCACGTGACCGGCCTCACCGCCCCCGGTGTCGAGCCGCACGACCTCGAACTGGGCCTCCAGCAGGTCAGCGACCTCCAGGACGCCGCGCTGACCGTCTACGTCAAGGGTGTCCAGCCCGCCGTGGACGACGCCGTCGACCAGGGCAAGAGCTTCGACGCGGCCACCGCCGTCACCACCATCCCCGCCGGTGAGCACGAGGGCGAGGGCGAGCACGGCCAGGAGGAGGAGCACGGCCACGAGGAGGTCGGCTACGACCCGCACCTCTGGCTCGACCCGTCCCGCATGGCCACCGTCGCCACCGAGCTCGGCGAGCGCCTGGCCGCCGCCGACGCCGCGCACGCCCAGGGATACAAGGACCGCGCCGCGCGCACCGCCGCCACCCTGACCGGCCTCGACCAGGAGTTCGGCAAGGGCCTCGGCATCTGCACGACGAGGACGCTGGTGACGGCGCACGAGGCGTTCGGCTACCTGGCCGACCGCTACAAGCTCAAGCAGGTCGGCATCACGCTCGACCCCGAGACCGAGCCCTCCCCCGCCCGCCTGTCGGAGGTGGCCAAGCTGGCCAAGGCCGAGCGCGTGACCACCATCTTCACCGAGGCCCTGGTCAGCCCGAAGGTCGCCGAGGTGCTGGCGAACGAGGTCGGCGCGAGGACCGCGGTGCTCGACCCGCTGGAGAGCAATCCCTCCGGCGACTACGTCTCCGCCATGCGCGATAACCTCAAAACACTTCAAACAGCACTGGGGTGTACGGCATGAGCGAAACGGCCTTCGCGATGACCGGCGGCCGGGTCGCCTACGACGGCAAGCCGGTCCTCCGCGGCATCGACCTCACCGTCTGCCCGGGTGAGGTCGTGGCCCTCCTGGGAGCCAACGGCTCGGGCAAGTCCACGCTGGTGCGCGCCCTGCTCGGGCTCACGCCGCTGTCCGGCGGCACCACCCTGATCTACGGCCGCCCGCCCGCGCGCTTCCGCGACTGGTGGCGCATCGGGTACGTGCCGCAGCGCCTCCAGGTCGGCGGCGGCGTGCCCGCCACCGTGCGCGAGGTCGTCGCCTCGGGCCGCATCGCCCGGCAGCGCCGGCTGCGCCGCACCAGCCCGGCCGACAAGGCGGCGGTGGCCGCGGCACTGGAGGCCGTCCGGCTGACCGGCCGGGCCGGCGACCCCGTCCAGTCGCTGTCGGGCGGCCAGCAGCAGCGGGTGCTCATCGCCCGCGCGCTGGCCGGCGAGCCGGACACGTACGTGATGGACGAGCCCACCGCCGGCGTCGACGCCGACACCCAGCACCTGCTCGCCGACACCCTGTCCGAGCTGGTGCTCGCCGGCAGGACGGTGGTGCTGGTCGCGCACGAGCTGGGCCCGCTGGAGCCGATCATCACCCGCGGCGTCGTCATCAGGGACGGCCGGGTCGCGCACGACGGCCGCCCGCCGCGTCCCGAGGGCGAGTGCGCGCGTCCCGGGCACGAGCACCAGCACCGGCACGCCGCCGAGCCGGTGGCCGGGCCGCTCACCGGGTGGCAGGGGGAACCGAGATGATCTTCGAACTGCTGCGGGAGCAGCTCTTCCAGCTCGCGCTCGTCGCGGCGCTGCTGGTGGGGCTGTGCGCGCCCGCCGTCGGGACGTTCATCGTGCAGCGCCGCCTCGCGCTGCTCGGCGACGGCATCGGGCACGTGGCGCTGACCGGCGTCGCGCTGGGCTTCCTCACCGGGACGGCGCCGGTGCTGACCGCCGTGATCGTGTCCGTCGTCGGGGCCGTGGCCATCGAGCTGGTCCGGGCGCGCGGGCGCACCAGCGGCGACGTGGCGCTGGCGCTGCTGTTCTACGGCGGCATCGCGGGCGGCGTCATGCTCATGGCCGTCGCGCCCGGCGGCAGCAACGCCAAGCTCAACTCCTACCTGTTCGGCGCCATCGCCAGCGTCACGCCGGCCGACATCTGGGTCATCGGCGCGCTGGCCGTCGCCGTGATCGCGGTCGTGCTGATCTTCGGCAGGGAGCTGTTCGTGCTCTGCCAGGACGAGGAGATGGCCCGCGCGAGCGGCCTGCCCGTCCGCTTCCTCAGCCTGCTGATCGCGGTCACCGCCGCGCTGACCGTCGTCATCGCCATGCGGGTGGTCGGGCTGCTGCTGGTCAGCGCGCTGATGGTGATCCCGGTGGCGACCAGCCAGCAGCTCACGCGCGGCTTCCGGGCCACGATGGCGACGGCCATGGTGTTCGGGGTGCTCGCCTCGGTGGGCGGGCTGCTCGCCTCCACCGTCTCCGTCAAGGTGCCGCCGGGCGCCGCGATCGTGCTCATCGCTCTCGCCGGCTTCGTCCTGGCCCTCGCTGTCGGTAAATTCGTACGGCGAGGCCGGAGCGACGAGGAGTCGAGAGTGGGTCCAACCATGCGCGTCGAGGAGGTCACATGACGACGAGACGCGACGCCGTGCACGACACCCTGCGCAGGAGCGAAGGGTTCCGCAGCGCCCAGGACGTCTACGCGGAGATGCGCCTGCACGGCGCCAAGATCGGCCTGACCACCGTCTACCGGGCGCTCCAGGCGCTGGCCGACAACGGTCAGGTCGACGTGCTGCGCACCGACGACGGCGAGTCCGTCTACCGGGCCTGCGCCAGCGACGTCCACCACCACCACCTGGTGTGCCGCAAGTGCGGGCGCACCGTCGAGGTCGCCGGTCCGGCGGTCGAGCGCTGGGCCGAGGCCGTGGGCAGCGAGCACGGCTTCACCGAGATCACTCACACCGTCGAGGTGTTCGGCACCTGCGCGTCCTGCTCGCCGTCCGGGTCCGGCGCCGGCTGAGGGGCGCGGCGCGAGCCGTACAGGACCCCCAGCACGATCACCGCGCAGCCGGCGAGCTGCCACGGCGAGGGCCGCTCGCCGAGCGCCGCCGCCGACAGCGCCACCGTGGTCAGGGGCTGCACCAGCAGCAGCAACGCGGTCAGCGCGGCCGGCTGGCGCGGCAGCGAGAACGTGATGAGCGACCACCCCAGCACCTGCGGCCCGAGCGCGAGCAGCAGCAGCCAGCCGTGCGCCGGCCAGGCCGGCGCCAGGTCCGCGCCGCCGAACAGGGGGCTGAGCGCCGCGATCGCCACGGCGGCGACGGCGGTCGCGTGCGCGAGCGGGCCGGCCGCCCGGTCCGAGCCGGCCTTCATGAGCAGCAGGAACGCCGCGTACGAGACGGACGTGGCCGCCCCCGCGAGCACGCCCATGACCGGGTCGCTGCCGTACGCCGCGCTGTCGAACACCCCGGAGATCAGCACCACGCCGCCGAACACCACCGGCGTCGCCACCATGAGCCGCCCCGACGGCCGCTCGCCGAAGACCGCCCAGGCGGCGAACGCCACCAGGAACACCTGGAGGTTGCCGAGCACCGTGGCGAGACCGGCGCCGACGTAGGCGATGGCGTGGTGCCAGAACAGCAGGTCGAAGGCGAACGTCAGGCCGGCCGCCCAGGCGAGCAGGGTCGTCCTGCGCGGCAGCGGGCCGAGCCGGCGGCGTTCCAGCCAGGCCAGCGCCAGCATGGGCGGGACGGCGTACACGCAGCGGAACAACGCCGACGTCGCCGGCGATACACCGGAGAGGCGCACGAGCGGCGCGGAGGTGGAGATGACGAGCGCGCCGGCGATCGCGATGATCACGATACGGCGGTGTGCGCTCACGGAAACCCCCGCACGTGCTCGTAGGAGATACAGTGCGACCACGCTAGAACCCGGCGCGGACAGGAGTCAACATGCCGTTTGGCCATGACATGGTGCATGCATTGGCCACCGTTGTCGAGCTGGTCAACACCTCGCCCTCCACGGGAGGCGACGAGGGCCTGGCCGGCCTCACCGACCTGGAGGCGCTGGTCGAGTCGCGCGAGGTGAGCGGGGTCGGCAAGCTCACGGCCCGCGACCTCGGCCAGGTCCGCATGGTGCGCGAGGCCTTCCACCGCGTCTTCACCGCCCCCGACCAGGCGACGGCCGTGCGCACGCTGAACGCCCTGCTCGCCGAGACCCGCATCACGCCGCGCCTGACCGAGCACGACGGCCACCCGCTGCACGTCCACTACTTCGCCGCCGACTCCTCCCTCGCCGAGCACCTGGCCGCCGACTGCGGCGTGGCCCTCGCGCACCTGCTGGTCGAGGGCGAGGGCGAACGCCTCCGCACCTGCTCCGCCCCCGACTGCTCGCGCGTCTTCGTCGACGAGTCGCGGAACCGGTCGCGGGTGTACTGCGACAGCCGGACGTGCGGCAACCGCATGCACGTGGCCGCCTACCGCGCCCGCCGCCGCGCCTGACCCCAAGTGGGCCCCGGCGGGGGCCTGCCGGCCGTCACCGCCGGCCGCCTTGCCGCGCCATGCCGGCTCTAGCCCGCCGTGACCGGCTTCCAGTCCTCGACGAGCAGCCCGAGCAGCACCTCGTCCAGGAACTCCCCCATCACCCAGCTGGAGCGGCGCAGCACGCCCTCGCGGACGAAGCCGTTGCGTTCGGCGGAGCGCAGCATCGCGGCGTTGTCCGCCAGCGTCTCGATCTGCAGCCGGTGCAGGCCGCGCACGACGAAGCCGTAGTGGCACAGCACCGCGACCACGTCCGTGCCGTAGCCCTTGCCGCGGCAGGACGGCAGCAGCCCCAGCCCGATGTGCGCGCACCGGTTGTGCATGTCGATGCCCCACAGCGTCGCGGTGCCGACCAGCGTGCCGCCGTCCAGCTCCACCACGGAGAAGGGGACGCTGCGCTGCTCGGTGTCGTCCACCACGAGCCGCGGGTCCTTCGCGCCGGGCGTGATCGGCCGCCACGGGCCGGACTCGGCCCGCGCGGAGTTGACCACGTCGTCGTACAGCTCGGCCCGCAGGATCGGGATGTCCTCGTCGTGCCGGGCCCTGAGCCCGACCTTGTTACCTTTCAGCACCCAAGATTCCTACCGGCCCGGACCGGCATCGGCAAACCAATTAGCCGTATTCGTCCTGACCGGTGCTGGAACGCCACACGAACGTCCGGTGCGTTAGGGTGGGAGGACTCTGATCGGGAGCTCCCAGAAGTGCGCCGCAGAACGGGAGTCCTGTCTCCGGCCGGAACGGGCCGGTGGTCCCTGAGGGGCGGCATCGGTTTCGCATGCCCTTCTCAGGAGGTTCCTTCCATGAACGTCGGTATCGGCCTGCCCATCAGCGACCCCCCGGCCCTGCTCGACTGGGCCCGCCGCGCTGATGCCGGGCCCTTCTCCACGCTCGGTCTCCTCGACCGGCTGGTCTACGGCAACCCCGAGCCGCTCGTCGCGCTGGCCGCCGTCGCCGGGGCCACCACGCGGGTGCGGGTGCAGACGGAGGTGCTGCTCGCGCCGCTGCGTGAGCCGGTGCTGCTGGCCAAGCAGGCCGCCACGCTGGACCGGATGTCCGGCGGGCGGTTCGTGCTCGGGCTCGGCGTCGGCGGGCGCGCGGACGACCACCAGGTCACCGGCGTCGAGCTGCGCACCCGCGGGCGGCGGCTGGACGAGCAGATGGCGGTCATGCGCCGGGTGTGGTCCGGCGAGCCGTACGGGGACGGCGTGGGGCCCGTCGGCCCGGCGCCGGCCCGGCCCGGCGGCCCCGAGGTGTTGTTCGGCGGTTTCCAGCCGGCCGCGCTGGCGCGCATCGCCCGCTGGGGTGACGGGTTCCTGGCCGCGGCCGCCCCGTCGTGGGCCGGCCCGCTCATCGACACCGTCCGCCGCTTCTGGCGGGAGGCCGGGCGCGACGGCGCGCCGCGCATCGTCGCGCAGGTCAATGTGGCGCTCGGCGGTGCGGACGTCGTCGCGGACGCCCGGGCGGCCATGGGCGCGTACTACGCGTTCACCGGGCGGGCCGAGCAACTGGTCGGCCAGATGCTGACCACGCCCGGCGGCATCCGGGAGGCCGTCGCCCGCTTCGCCGACCTCGGCGCGGACGAGGTGATGCTCTACTGCTACGGACGCGACCCGGGCCAGGTGGACCGCCTCGCCGACGTCGTCGCCGGGCTGTAGCGACGCCACGCCTTCGAGGCCCGCGGGCCGCCGCCCCCAGGAGGGGGTGGCGGCTCAGCGGGGCCCGGGCTCGCCGGCCCGCGGGACGGCGCGGGTGTGCAGGACCTCGCGGGCCTGCTCGGCGGCGCGGACCAGGTGCTCGGTGACGAAGTCCATGAACCGGGCGATGTTCTCCAGGCGGGTGCCGGCCGGCGTGCCGGGGCCGAGGACGGCGGCGCCCTGCCGCGCCGTCCGGACGAGCCGGTCGTTGGCCCGCGCGCTGGACACGATCGACTGGTACCAGAGCTCGTCGTCCACGGCGTAGCGTTCGCGGCGGCGCTGGTCGCGCTCGCGGCGGATGAGGTTCTGGCTCTCCAGGAACGTGATCGACTTGCTGATGGTGGCCGGGCTGACCTGGAGGCGGGCGGCGAGCTCGGCGGCGGTGGCGCTGCCGGTGTCGGTGGTGTAGAGGCAGCCCAGCACCCGGGCCATCATCTTCGGCAGGCCGGAGGCCATGAGGACGGTGGTGAACAGCTCCTCGTACTCGCGCACGGCCTCGGGGTCGCGGCCGTGCGGCTGCGGGGGCGTGCGCGGGTCGCGGGGGGCGGGCCGGCGCTGGCGGGTGCGGCGTTCGGTGGCGCGGTGGGCGAGGTCGGCGCGGTAGCCGGTGGGGCCGCCGTTGCGCATCACCTCGCGGGTGACGGTGGAGGTGGGACGGCCGAGGCGGCGGGCGATCTCGGCGTAGGCGAGGCCGTCGGCCAGCCCCAGCGCGATCTGCTGGCGGTCGTGCTGGGTGAGCCTGCCTCCGGGCATCGCGATCTCCTCCGTGGTCCGTGACGATGCCCGCACCTTAGCGTTCACCCACAGCCCATTGCAACAGCGCGTCGGCGTTGCGTTGCGTTACCTCGCATCCTTCCGCAACGATTTCGTTCCGATGAGCTGGTATAACGCGTCATGCACGCAACGATTGCGTTGCCTAAAATAGGAAAGCAACGTAGCGTTTCCGTTGTCGGAAACGAGTTTGAGGAGAGTGCCCGCCATGACCACCACCAACGACCGCCCCGAGCTGCGTAAGGCCGTTCAGGAGTTCGTCGACGCCGGGTTCCTCGGCGTGCAGCTCCGCGTGCACGACGAGCACGGCGCCTGGACCGGCGTCGCCGGAGTGAGCGAACGGGGCGGCACGACCCCGCCACCCGACGGCGGCCTGTTCCGGGTCGGCAGCGTCACCAAGGCGTTCGTCGCCACCGTGGTCCTGCGGCTCGTCGCCGAGGGCCGCCTCGGCCTGGACGACCCGGCCGCCGGTCACCTGCCCGGCTTCGAGCTGGACCCGCGCATCACTGTCCGGATGTTGCTGCAGCACACCAGCGGCGTGTTCAACCACACCGGCGAGTACTACGAGGACGGCACCGTCGTCCCCGGCATCCCCTGGTCGGGCCAGGAGTGGGTGGAGAACCGCTTCGTCACCTACCGGCCCGAGGACCTGGTCCGGCTAGCCCTGGCCAAGCCCGCCCGCTTCGCGCCGGGCACGGACTGGAGCTACTCCAACACCAACTACGTCCTGGCCCGGCTGCTGATCGAGAGCGTCACCGGCGCCACCTTCGCCGACGAGCTGCGGCGCCTCGTGCTCGCCCCGCTCGGCATGACGCACACCCACGCGCCCGGCACCGACACCGACATCCCCGGCCCGCACGCCCACGCCTACTACCGCTACCAGGACGCCGCCGGCCAGGAGCACGTCGTGGACGTCTCCCGGCAGAACCCGTCCTGGATCTCCGCCGGCGGCGACATGATCTCCACGACCGCCGACCTGCGGACCTTCGTCTCCGCCCTGATGGGCGGCCGGCTCCTGCCGGCCCCGCTGCTGGCCGAGATGCGCAGCCCGCACCCCAAGGCCGGCTACGGCCTGGGCCTGTTCGCCCAGGACACCCCCAACGGCACCATCTACCACCACAACGGTGGCAACGCCGGCTCCGCCGCCCTCATGTACAGCACCCCCGACGGCGCCACCACGCTGACCGCCTCGCTCACCTACGTGGACGACGCCGCCATGTCCCTGGCGCGGCAGTTCCAGGAGTCCCTGGCACGCCTGGTCGGCGAGGTGTTCGGCGGCGGCGCGGGCCCGGCGGGCTCCTGACGCGCGGGTCAGGAGAGGCCGGCGCGGCGCAGCGCCGGGGCCAGGTCCGCGAGGGTCAGGTCCGGGTTGAGGGCGCGGACGACGTCCTCGGTGAGCGGGGCGAGGGCGAACACGTGCCGGACCGCCGCGAGCGGCACCGGGTGCTCCCAGTGGTCGGCGGCCCACTTCTGGTACGCCTCCGCCGGGTCCGGGGCGGTGAGCAGCGCGAACAGGTCGTCGGCGCCGTCCGCGCCGGGGCCGCCGCCGGCGGGGAGGGCGATCTCGCCGTGCCGCCAGCGGTCGTCCCCGTGCGTCCGCCACAGGCACACGGTCACGCTGGGGACGCCCTCGAAGTGGAAGGCCGGCTCGGTGACCTGGTCGCGGAAGACCTCGGGGACGTCGTCCAGCACGCCGGGCCACACCCGCCGCTCCGGCCCGGCCCACGGGCTGAGCGGCGACTCGTGGGCGAAGCCGCGCACGTACGCGCCGGCGGGGGTGAAGGCGATGGAGTACTCGTCGCCGGAGCCGTTGTCCCACAGCGCCATCTCGGTGTCCGGGCCCCAGGAGGCGTCGTGGTCGTGGCACGGCCAGTCGGGGCCGAGGACGGCGTCCAGCAGGGCCATGGCGCGGCAGCGGTCGCGGAGGACGGGGACGGCAGGGAGCTGCCGGGCGACGTCGTGGACGCTCATCCCCCCATCTAAGCCGACAATCCGGATCCGGGAGTGTCGGGCAGGTTTCCGCCGCGGTTCCGGAGGCTCAGGGCTCCTGCGTCACCTGCCACGTGACGTCGTGGGCCGCGGCCAGGTGGGACAGGAAGGCGGCCGGGTCGAAGGCCTGCGCGGGGGTGAGCACGCCGGGGCGGGCCCCGTCCGCGACCAGGCGGCGGGCGCCCTCGACGGCGATCACCGCCGTCATCCCGTACGCGTCCAGCCCCGACACCCAGCCGCGCGCCCGCCGCCCGTCGGGGGCGGTGGCCTCGGCCAGCATCAGCCAGCGCGCCGCGAGGCGCGCGGCCGGGTCGGGAACCTCGGGCACCGAGTCCACGACGTCCGCCGTCAGGGCGCCGAACAGGGCGGCGACGTCGGCGCGGATGGCGCTCCGCACCCGGCCGGCGCGCACGTGCCGCGGGATCGTCACGACGCCGGGCAGCGCGAAGGCCGTCACCGGCGTCTCGCCGTCCTCCCCCGGCACCGCCATCGTGCCCGCGTCGCCGGGGACGGCCGGCCGCCAGGCGCCGCCGGCGTACTCCAGGGCCCCCTCGGCGAACACCGACGCCATCGACCGGGCGGTGCCGCGCGAGACCGCGCCCGGCCGCCGCAGGTCGGCGATGAGCAGGTCGGCCACCTCAGGCCCGGCCCGCTCGGCCGTCAGGTGCGCGATCAGGTCGCCGAGGCCGCCGTCGTCGGCCATGGCCGGCACCACGCTCACCCCGGCCCGCTCGGCGGCCAGGCCGAACTCCTCCAGCACCCGCTTCAGGTACCCCTGCTCGCCGGTGGTGTCCAGGTAGTGCACCCCGGCCGCGAGCGCGGCCCTGATCACCGGCGTGCCCAGCAGCGTGAACGGCCCCGCGCAGTTGACCACGGCGGCGCAGTCCCGCAGCGCGTCCGCGAGCGCGCCGGGCTCGTCCAGCCCGGCCACCCGGAGCTCGGCGTCCTGCGCCCCCGCCTCCGCGGCGGCCTTGCGCAGCCGGCCCGCGTCGCGCCCGACCAGCACCGGCGTGAACCCGCGCCGCCGGACCTCGGCGACCGTCAGCCGCCCGGTGAACCCGCTCGCCCCGTGCACAGCGATCTTCATCTCGTGGACCTCCTCCAGATGCGTCGCCGCTCACGCTAGGAGGCGGCCGGGCGGGCTCCCATGTCCCAGGCTCCGGCGGTCATGTCCGATCGTCCGGGCCGCGCGGAAACGGGCGGGGACGGGCGGGAGGCGGGGTTAGCGTGGTGGTCATGGACGTGCTCAGCGACGCCCTCGCCGCCATGCGCACCGGCCGCCCGCACGCCTCGCGCACCGTGGTCCGCGCCCCCTGGGGCGTGCGCTTCCGGCCGCAGCAGGGCGCCGGGTTCCACGTGGTCCTGCGGGGCGAATGCCACCTGCTGCCGGCGCGGGGCGAGCCGGTCGCGCTGCGCGCCGGGGACGTCGTGTTCCTGCCCCGCGAGCTGGGCCACGGCCTGGCCGACACGCCGGCGACGCCGCCGGCCGAGTCGCTGACCCAGGGCGGCGGCGGGCCGGTGACGGAGCTGCTGTGCGGGGCGTACCGGCTCGACCAGTCGCGGCTGCACCCGCTGCTGACCGAGCTGCCCGACGTCATGCTCATCCCGGCCGGCGACGACCACCCCGCGCTGCGCGGCGCGATCGCGCTGCTCGCCGGCGAGCTGGGCGGCTCCCCCGGGCCCGGCGCGGACGCGGCCGCCGGGGCGCTCCTCGACGTCCTGCTCCTCTACCTCCTGCGCGCCTGGTACGAGAGCCGCCCCGCCGGCGAGGACACCGGCTGGGCGGCGGCCCTCCGCGACCCGCGGATCATGGAGGCGCTGCGCGCCGTGCACGCCCGCCCGGCCCGCCCGTGGACGGTCCAGTCGCTGGCGGCCGTGGCCGGGCTGTCGCGGGCCGCGTTCGCGCAGCGGTTCACCGCGACCGTGGGCGCGCCGCCGCTGGCGTACCTGACGTGGTGGCGGATGACGACGGCGGCGCGGCTGCTGCGCGAGTCGGACCTGCCGCTCCGCTCGGTGGCCGAGCGCAGCGGGTACGCCTCGGAGTTCGCCTTCGCCAAGGCGTTCAAGCGCGAGTTCGGCACCGCGCCGGGACGCTACCGCAGCGGGCTGGAGGCGGCGGGCTGACCCGCCGCGCTCACAGGTGGCGGTGCGGGGCCCGCGGGTCCACGCCCGCCTTCTGGAAGGCGTCCTCCACCAGGACGGCGAACGCGTTCTCGTCCGTCACCGCCGGGTTGTCCTCGATGACCTTGGCGATGATGTCCCTGCGGCTCTCGGTGAAGCTGCCCTGGACGTTCTTCAGGTAGTACTTCGGCTCCTGCGCCCAGGCGAGGCCGGGAGCGAGGATCGCGTAGAAGGCGCTGACCTTCGGGTCGCGGTCCGTCTCCGGCACCGCCTTCTTGAGCGCGCCGGTGATCTGGTCGCCCACGGTGTCGGGCCCGTTCCCCGGGGGGCGCTGGTAGTAGACGACGAGCTTGTCGTACTTGACCTTCTGGTTGGGGTCGGGCGTGGCGGACAGGTACACCTTGAACGAGCGGAAGTAGGGGTCCAGCGACCGGTCCGTGAACAGGGCGGCGAGCGCGTGGGACGCCGCCAGCGCGGCCCGCTGGTCCTTGACGTTGACGATGATGCGGCGGGCGGTGGCCTGCCGGTCGGCCTTGCTCCCGGTGTAGTGCTCGCTGATCACGTGGAAGTAGTCGCCCTTGGCCAGCGCGACGTCGTTGGTGACCGAGCTGTCCTGGGCTTGAACCGTGTAGTCCTTGCCCACCTTCCCCTGGTTGACGAGCGTGTCGAACTCCCCCTTCGTGACGGCCTGGGTGAGATAGCCGGGGCCGCCCTTGCCCATGAAGCTGTAGAGCCGCCGTTTCACCCTGCCGGTGCTGATGGTGCGCCGCCTGCCGTCGCTGTGGTAGAAGGCGGCGAAGGCGGTGTTGAGCACGTCCTGGTCGGCCTGCTTGAAGGAGGCGCGGCGGGCGGGCGGCGGGGCGAGCGCCACCACGGCCGGCGGGGCCGACCGTTTCGACTTGGTGATCGGCGCCGGGGGCGGGTGCACGCCGGGCGGCTTCGGCGACCGTTTCCTGGTCTTCTTGCGGGAGTTGTTCTGGCCGCGCGCGGGCATGCCGCCTCCTCCTACGGTACGGCGGCCCGGTAGGCGATCACCAGGCCGAGATCGGACAGGGCGGCCTTGCCGGCCGCGACGTCGCCGTCCAGGACGAGCCGCAGGCCGGGGCCGCCGACGACGGGCAGCGTGACGGGGACGAGCCGGCCCGGGTCGAGCGCGAGCCGCCGGTCGCCCCCGACGAGGAAGCGGGCCGCGACGCCGGGCGGGTCGTAGAGGGCGGCGAGGCCGGTGATCTGCCGGCCGCTGAGGCCGGGCAGCATCGCGGCCGTCAGCGGCAGGGTCAGCTCGGCGGCGCCGTCGTCGCCGGTGAACGCCTCCCACAGGTCGGGGAAGACGTCCGCCACGTCGAGGTGGCGGGCCGCCGGGTACGGCTTCAGCATCCCCCTGACCGCGCCGGCGAAGGCGTCCCCGCCCTGGATGGCCTCGTACTTGACGGTGATCACCACGTCGCGCAGCGCGGGCGCGGAGCGGGCCGACAACGCCAGCCGCCAGCGCGAGACCGCCCCCGACCCCTCGAACGGCAGATACCTCTCGTCGTCCAGGCGCAGCTCGAACAGGCCGTTGTTGTCGCGGTACTCCTCCAGGTCGGACAGCGCGATCTGCTGCCCGCCCCGCCAGTCGGCGCGCAGCGAGGACGGCGGCGCGCCCTTCGGGTCGAGCAGGAACCGCACGGCCCTCGGGTCGGGCTCCAGCACGGTCTTGCCGTCGAGCTGGGTGAGCGTGGCGTAGTGGCCCACCGGCCCGTCGGCGGTCAGGAAGGCCACCGACAGGGTGCGCAGCCGCCGCCGGTAGTGGCCGGGGAAGTCGCGGTCGAACAACGCCTCGGTGAAGGCGAACTCGCACGTCCCGGTGTCCCTGAGGGTGAGCAGGGCGAGCGGGTCGAGGCCGAGCAGCGACACCTTCTTCACGATCTCCAGGCCGCGCCGGTCGCTCTCGGCGTACGCCTTGCCGAGGCGTTCCAGGTCGAGCGCCAGCGCCTCGCCCGCAAGCAGGCCCTGGTGCCCGCCGTCGGTGTACGACGGCCGGATGAAGGCGGTCAGGTCGCCCCGCTCGTACTGGTAGGCGCGCTCGGCGGACCTGGCCAGCTCCCAGGCCAGGGTGGCGGCCTGGGCGTACACGCCGGTCAGCCGGCCCGCCATCCACTGGTAGAGCTGGGCGCTGCCGAACTTGTCCTTGAGGAACCTGCCGATCTCCTCGGCGTTGGCCGTCTCCTGCTGGAGCACCCGCAGGTCCTGCTGGGCGGCGGCGAGCTGCTGCCGCGCGGCGGCGAGCTGGTGGTCCAGCTGCTCGGCGTCGCTCCTGGCGAGGGCGAGCTGGAGCGTCCACTCCTGGACGGTGCGCTCGAAGTCGGAGCGCAGCGCCAGCGCCTCGCCGAGCGTGCTGAGCCCTTCGCCGACCAGGTTGGTGACGTCGGCGCCCTTGTCGAGCGAGGACCCGACCTGCTTGCCGCCGAACTCGGTCCCGGCGATGAACGGCCCGATCAGCGCCTGCGGCAGCCCGAGCGCGATGGCCGAGCCGATCTTCAGCCCGCTGGCGGTGAAGTGCGCGGTCGCGCTCAGCCCGAGCAGCTCCAGGCGGGCGAGCTGGAGCGGCGACATGCCGTCGGTCAGCAGCATGTCGTAGTGCTGCACCCGCTGCTCGGCGCCCTGGCGGGCGGCCTGGAGCTCGCGCACGCCCTCGGCGGCCGCCTGGACCTGCGCCTCCTTGACGGCGCGGGTGAGCTGGAGCACGCCGCTCTCCTGCCGGTTCTGCAGCAGGGCGAGCTGTTCGGCGTCGCGCCGCTCCAGCACCGACAGCAGGTCGGAGCCCAGGCGGCGCACCTGGTCCACGACGTCCTGCGCCTTCCTGAACAGGTAGCCGAAGCGGTAGTGCGGCACCGGCGCGGCCTGCGCGGCGGCGACCTGCGCGGCGGGCAGCCCCGCCGCCGTCCCGGCCACCAGCGCGGCCACGTCGGCGGGCGGCTCGAACAGCGGCACCGGCCGGCCCACGCCCATGATGTCCAGCGACTGCCTGATCTTGCGCAGCCGGTCCTCGACGCGGTCCCAGTAGCCGGCGAACACCTCGTTGCCGGGGACGTGGAAGTAGGGGTCGGCGACGCCCCGGTGGACCTCGCCGGGGCCCTGGAGCAGCAGGCCGTCCCTGGTCAGCTCGGCCCGCTCGGCGTCGAGCCCGGCGCCGTCCACGGCGAGGCCCGCGTAGCCGGTGGCCGGAGGCAGGGCGCGCGGCCCGATCCGCCCGGGACGCGGGCCGAGCAGGTCCTGGGCGAGGACGTAGAGCAGCCTGGCCTCGTCGACGCTCTCGGCGGTGAACCGGCGGAACAGCGTGTCCCCCCAGTCGAGCAGGTTGTCCACGTACGCCATGACGACGGCCCGCCGGTAGGCGAGCGGCCGCAGCGCGGCGATGGCGTGCGGGTCGAACGGGTCCTCCAGGTACGCCTCCAGCAGCCGCCGCCGGTCCCCCGCCAGCGCGTGCTGGCGGCCCAGCCGGGCGACCAGCTCGACCAGCTCGCCCAGCCCGGCCCGCAGGGCGGCGTCGCCGCCGGCCTCGGCGAGGGCCTGGCGGACCGCGGCGAGGCCGGTGCTCTCGTAGCCGGCGAGCACGGCCTCGTCCTCGCCGGACAGCTCTTCCAGGCCGCGGAAGGCGGGCACGAGCCGGTCCAGCGTGGCGAGCACCGGCGCGAGCGCGGCGGCCAGGGCGGCGCCGCCGTCGCCGAGCCGGTCCAGGGCGGCGCGGATCGCCCCGGCGAGCGCGGCCACGTCCATGGCGAGGAACGGCAGGAAGCGCCAGTAGCGGGCGGCCTGGGTGGGGTCGAAGACGTAGTCGTGCCAGCGGCGGGCGTCCTCGTGGCGCTGGGCGGCGTTGAGCGCCTGGGCGATGAGCATCGGCGCGTGGAAGAAGATCTCCCAGTAGTAGCCGCCGTTGGCGCTCTGGAAGTCCAGGTGGGAGCTGTCGGGCAGGCCGGCGTGGGCGACGGCGTCACGCACCCGGATGACGGTCGCCGACGACTCGCCGGTGCCGAAGGCGGGCAGCTCGTCGCTCTCCTGCGTCTCCGGGGACAGCAGCGCGGGCACGCCGCCGACCAGCAGCGCCCGGTTGAGCCGGTAGGCGGTGCTGGAGGTGAGGCGGACCACCTGGTGCGGCAGGCCGGCGTACTCGTAGGGGCGCTGCGCCTGCCGGTCGCCGGCGTCGCGGGCGTACTTGACGTAGGTGTCGCCGAGGAACAGGTAGAGGTCGCCGCCGTCGAGCGCCGCGGTGCGGCGGCCGGCGAAGCCGTCGGGCAGGCCCGCCCAGTTCCCGGCGACCGGGGCGAGGTCGAGCGGGCCGGGCCCGGGCTCGGGGGCGGGGCCGAAGGCGGCGTAGTCCGCGCCGCGGAAGGCGTAGCGGACCTCGTTGCGGACGATCACGGCGTCGATCGGGCCGGACAGCGGCGCGGGGTAGCCGTCGTCGGCGACGTCCGGCACGGCCGATCCGTCGAGGGTGTAGCGGACGATCCGGGCGCCGCTGGTCAGGTACAGCGCGCCGGCGGCGACGTAGGCGGCGTCCACCGCGCCGAGCGCGCCCTCGCGGACCAGGCCGAGGGCGCGGATCGGGCCGGAGCCGCCGGGCCCGGACCAGGTGCCGGCCGCGGTGTCGAAGAAGCAGGCGCCGTCGCCGGCCGGGAACGGCGCGCGCACCGGCCCGGACTGCGGCAGCCCCTCCTTGTTGCCGGCCAGCGGCTTGGGGTAGCCGGGGTCGGGGCCGGCGTCGCCGCTGACGCGCAGGTAGGAGTCGCCGGTGAACACGTACAGGCGTCTCTTCAGCACGAGCAGGGCGTCGATCGCCGTGTCGTCGGGCAGGCCCCAGCCGGGCGGCCCCGGCCGGTCGAGGGCGGGCGAGCGGACGGTGCCGTGCTCGCGGGAGTGGAAGATCTCGGTGCCGTCGGGCGCGGTGCAGGCGGCGTCGACGCGGTCCCAGCGGGGCAGGTTCTCCGCGTTGCCGGCGAGCGGCCGGGGGTAGCCGGCGTCCAGCTCGCCGAACGGCGGGCCGGTGTAGCGGTAGTAGAGCGGCCCGGCGAACAGGTACGTGTGGTCCTGGCGGACCAGCGCCGCGTCCACCTGCCCGCCGCGGTACAGCGGCGTGCCGGCCAGGCCCCAGCGGGAGGCGGTGTCGGCCCAGGCGGCGTCGGCGGCCCGCTGACCGGGGGCGACGACGAGGTAGCGGCCCCGGTCGTCGAAGAAGCAGCGGGTGCCGTCGGGCAGCTCGGCGGCGGCCGTGACGCGGGCGACCGGCAGGTTGTCGGGGTTGCCGCGCAGCGGCAGCTCGGGCGCGGCGGCGTCGGCGGGCAGGACGGGGCGGCACAGGAAGCTGCCGCCCTTGTGGTCCACGCTGATCCAGGGGCCGTCCTGGCTGTCGGCGGGCATGTTGAGCCGGACCACGGCGGCGTCGGGGACGAGACCGGCGTCGGGCTCGGCGAAGATCCGGTCCAGGCGGGCGGCGCGCGGCGGCGGGGGCACGTCGTCGGCGCGGACGGCGTACAGCTCGGGGGTGAGCGTGATGCCGGAGTGGACGGGCCGCGGCCGTCCGTCGGGCGGGTGCACGGTGTAGGAGCAGGTGACGAGGATCGCGTCGTGCCGTCCCGGCGGGCCGCCGGGGACCGTCCGCGTGGCCTGCACGTACAGCCGCACGTCGGAGACGGGGGCGGCGGCGCGCTCGTCCAGCGGGAGGAGCTGGGCGGGCACCCACGCGCCGTCGAGGTTGCGGAAGGAGTAGTAGATCTTGACGCGGTAGGTGAGCGGCGGCGCGGAGACGCGCTGGCCCGCGCCCTCGGGGCGGGTGGTGATGGTGGTGCTCGACGTCCGCTCGGGGGGCACGGTGTCCAGCACGGTCCAGAACACGAAGATCCGGCCGAACGCGTGCACCGGGTCCACCAGGTCGGCGTCGATCTGCACGTCCACCTTCGACCAGGGCTCCCAGGTCGCGGACAGGCGGCCGTCGTCGCGGAAGGCGGCCATCCGGTGGTAGTAGCGGCGCGGCTCGGTGCGGGTGCGGCCGAACAGGACGAGCTTGCGGGCGCCGGCGGGCGCGCCGTCCTCGCGGTAGACGTAGCCGCCGGCGATGGCCAGGCGGGAGACCTCGGTGTACTCGTCGAGGTAGCGCTTGTAGGCGCGCTGGGCGGCCTCCTCGGTGATCTCACCCTGGAGCAGGTCGTTCTCCAGGGCGCGGAAGGCGGGCGTCCTACCCGGGCGGAGCTCCGGCCGGACGTAGTTCTCCGGGTAGAGGAAGACCTTCCTGTTGGCCTCCCACAGCCGGTAGTCGCGCAGCCACGCCCACCAGGCGCGCACCCGCCGCCGGGTCTCCTCGCCGTCCCCGCCGTCCCCGCCGTCCCCGCCGTTCTCGCCGGGCGGGTCCGGCCGCTCCAGGCCGAGCAGGTAGCGGTGCAGGTGGAGCTGGACGGCGGCGACGGCCTCGCGGACCGGCGAGGTGCGGGCGGCGGCGCCGGTCCCGACGTCGAGGAGCAGGCGGTCGTACAGGTCGCGCGCGTCCTGCGGCCCGCCAGGGTCGGCGGGGCCGCCGCGCACGGCGAGCACGGCGGGCACGAGGGCGTCGCGCCGCCGCAGGTTCAGCTCGTCGCCGAGGCGCGCGGCGAGCGCGGGCCAGTCGCCGGGGTGGGCGCGGCGCAGCAGCTCGTACAGGGCGTCGGCGGCGGCCGCCGGCGAGCCGTCCGGCCCGTACGCGGGCGCCCACACCCGGTCGTGCAGCATGGACGGCGCGGCGGCCAGCCGGTCGGCGGCCGCGAACACCTCGGCCAGGCGCAGCACGAACTCGATCTCGAAGCGCTCCTCCTCGTCCGTGACCGGGGTGAGCAGGCCGCCGTGGCGGCGGGCCCAGCGCACCTCGCCCGCGTCCCAGCCGAACAGCTCCGACAGCGTCGCGTACGGGTCGGGCACCTCGCGCGCGCCGGTCAGCAGGAACGCGGCCAGCCCCGGCCGGGCCCTCGCCAGCTCGGCGAAGCGCGCGATGGTGTGCACGTCGGCCAGCCGGTAGTCGGCGCTCGCCGCCCAGCGGTCGCGGAAGGGCCGGGGGAAGGTGCGGTCCGGGCGGGCGTAGGAGGCGTCCGGGTAGCGCACGTACTGGTCGCCCTTGAGCAGGTACGTCGCCCCTTCGAAGACGAAGGCGGCGTCCGGGCCCGCCGCGAAGCCGGGCGGCAGCCCGCCGAAGCCGGCCGTGACCGCGCGCGGGCAGCCCTCCTCGGCGCGGAGCGGGTCGCCGGGCGGGTAGCGGACGTACTGGCCGCCCTTGAAGGCGTACAGCTCGCCGGTGGGCGCGACGAAGGCGGCGTCCAGGTCGGAGCCGCCCGCGTCGGCGAAGGCGTTGCGCACCCGTCCCCAGACGCCGGCGATCGGACCCGGTCCCGGTTGGCCGCCGCCGAGGTGGAGGGGGCCGCTGAACAGGTGGATCTCGCCGCTGGGGGCGCGGAAGGCGGCGTCCAGGCCGTACCCGAACGGGGCGGGCAGCTCGGGCAGGCCCAGCTCGGCGGGCAGCGCGGCGGCGATCTCGCGCGGGTGGCCGTCGTCGCAGTGCTCCTGGCCGGGGGTGGAGTAGCGGAGGTACTGGTCGCCGGAGAACAGGTAGGTGCGCCCGTCCGCGACCAGGGCGGCGTCCACCCGCCGCCGCTCGGCGAGCGCGTTGCGGACCCGGCCGAGCCGGGCCAGCTCGTACGTGGCCGTCAGCTCGCGCGAGACCGCGTGGCAGGCGTCGCCGGTGAACAGGTAGGCGGTGCGGTCGTCGCAGAGCACCGCGTCCAGCGCCCGCGCCTGGCCGGCCTCCAGCCGCCCGGCGACCTCCTCGTCGAACGACTCCGGCAGGTTCACGAACGCCGGCTCCCGCCGCAGCCCGCCGACGATCCGCTTCGGGTAGCCCTCGTCCACGTAGCGGTAGTCGGGGCCGCTGTAGCGGACGTAGCGGTCGCCGGAGAACAGGTACGTCGTCCCGCCGCGCACCACCACGGCCGCGTCCACGCGGGCGGCGCCGGCGTCGGGCGCGAACGGGTTCGGGGTGTGTCCCCACCGCTCGCGGATCGGGGCGAACGGGGACAGCACACGGTCGGGGTCGAACCGGGCGTACCGGTCGGCGAGGAAGAAGTAGGTCGTGCCGTCGGCGGCCGTGAACGCGGTGCGCAGCCCCGTGCCGAGGCCGCGCCAGATCCGGTCGAGCGGGCGCGGCGGCGACCAGCGGCCGGTGGCCTCGTCGTAGGGCACCGCCTGCGCGTCGTACAGCAGCAGCGTCGTGCCCTGCTCCGCCAGCACGGCGCGCGGCGGCCCGGTCAGCCCGTACTCCTCGGGGACCTGCCAGAAGCCGGGGCCGGCGACCCGGGGCTCGCCGGGGTCGGCGTAGTGGTCGCCGTCGAGGACGAGGTGGCGCAGGGAGCCGTCCGGGGCGGGCGGCTCGAACAGGTAGGTGCGGCCGTCGCGGACGTAGGCGAGGGTGACGGCGGTCAGGCCGCCCCAGTCGGGCGCGATCGGGCGCGGGTCGCCGTCGGCGGGGCCGTCGGCGTTCGTGTAGGTGACGTACTGGTCGCCGGAGAACAGGTAGGTGCGCCCGTCCCGGCCAACGAACGCCGCATCCACCTTGTTGTCTTGATAAATCGTGTTACGCGGTCTGCCCCACTCCTCGGCCAGCGGGTACTCCGCCGCGAGCCGCGTGTCGTAGCAGGACGCCCCCTTGAACAGGTACGTCGTGCCGTCCGTGCCCGGCAGCACGGCGTCCAGCCCGCTCCGGTAGGCGTCGGGCACCTCGCGCAGCACGCGCGGCAGGTAGGGGGCCTCGGCCGCCTGGACGCCCTCCAGCGCCGAGCGCCGCGCCCAGCCGCTCTCCCGCTCGACCACCGGCCGGCCGTCCTCGCTGAACGCGCACCGCACCGGGCCGAGGTCCGCGTAGCGGCGGTACGCCTCCTGCGAGACCGCGTGCCAGCGCCCGCCCCGGAACAGGTACGCCGTGCGCCGGTCGGCGTAGGCGGCGTCCACCCCGTCCAGGGGGACGTCCAGCGCGCCCAGGCCGGGCTCGTGCCGCAGCTCGGACAGGGCGCGCGGGTAGCCGTCCTCGACGTGGGCGTAGTCCTGCCCGGTGTAGCGGACGTACTGGTCGCCGGAGAACAGGTACGTGCGCCCGTCCGCGACCAGGGCGGCGTCCACGGTCCCCGTACGGGCCAGGTTGGACGGCACCCGTCCCCAGTGAGCGGGGACCGAGGCGGGATGGCCGTCGTCCACCCGGGTGAGGTCGCCGCCGGAGTAACGCACGTAACGGTCGCCGGAGAAGACGTAGGTGCGGCCGTCCACCCCGGTGAAGGCCGCGTCCACCCGGGCGAAGGGCAGGCTCGCCCAGCCCTCGCGCAGCGTCCGGGGCTCCGACCACCAGCGCAGCCGGTTGTCGTGCGCCACGAACCGCTCGCCCGAGAACAGGTAGGTGCGCCCGTCCGCGCCGGTGAACACCGCGTCCACCGGCCCGAACTCCAGCCCGTCCGGCAGGTTCCACCAGTTGCCGGACAGCGGCTTCGGGTAGCCGTCGTCCGGGCGGGTGTAGTCCCTGGTGGAGTAGCGCACGTAGAAGGGGCCGTCGGCGCGGGCCCGCAGGCCCGCCGCGTCGCGCCGCAGCACGACGACGACGTCCTCCAGCGTCGTCACCCGCCACTCCCCCTCCTCCGCCGGCTCGACGGCCGACGCGGTCAGGCCGTGGTCGGCGAGCCGCCGCCGCAGCGCCGGCGACGGCCGCCCGGCCTCCTCGCCGACGTCCTCCTCCGGCGGCAGCTCGAACAGCAGGCCGCCCTGGCCGAACAGGTACGTGCCGCCGTCCATGACGAACGCCGCGTCCACCCGGTCCAGGCCGCCCCAGTCGCCCGCGATCGAGCGCGGGTAGCCGAGGTCGGCGTAGGTGTAGTCGCCGCCGGAGTAGCGGACGTACCGGTCGCCGGCGAAGACGTACGTGCGGCCGTCGAGCCCGGCGAAGGCCGCGTCCACGCCGCCGTCGAACAGCGGGCGCACCAGCCCCCAGCGCTCGGCCACGGGCACCGGCTGCTCCGGCGTCCCGCCGGTCAGCGCCACCGTCAGGCCGTTCCTGAACAGGTGCGTCACGCCGTCGGCGGCGGTGAAGGCGGCGTCGAGGTCGCGCTCGAACCCGGCGGGCAGGCCCGGGAAGCGGCTTGTGACCAGCCTCGGGTGGCCCGCGTCCGCGCGCAGGCCGGGGTCCTCCAGCGCGCCCGAGCAGGCCACGACCTGGTCGCCGGCGAACAGCAGGCACGACGGGCCGTCGGCGCAGGCCGCGTCCACGCGGGCCGCCCCGTCGAAGGCATTCCGCACCCGGCCCCAGCGCTCGCCGATCGGCCGGGCGGCGTCGAGAGGCCGGGCGGCGTCAAGGGCCCGGTCGGCGTCAGGGGGCCGGTCGGCGCCGCCCGTGGCGAGCCAGCGCTCGCCCGCGAACACGTGCGTGCCGCCGTCGGGTGCCTGGAAGGCGGCGTCCACGCCGGCGCGGAAGGCCGGGGGCAGCACGCCCCCGCGGTCCTCCCACCACTCGGCGACCGGCCGGGGATACCCCTCGTCGGCGTGGTCGTAGCCGGGCCCGGAGTAACGCACGTACTGGTCGCCGCGGAACAGGTAGACCCGGCCGTCGGCGTCGGCGAAGGCGGCGTCCACGCGGGAGGCGTCGTCGAAGGCGTTGCGGACCGCGCCCCACACCTGCTCGCGCGCGGCCCAGCGCAGCTCGCCGGGCGGCCGGGTGAAGGCGTGCGAGCGGCCGTCCCCGCCCCTGCCGACGATCCACTCGGTGCCGTCGGGCAGCGCGAAGGCGGCGTCCACCCGGGTGAAGCCGGCGAAGTGCGGCGACAGGGCGGCGAGCGGCACCGGGCGGGAGCCGGCCGGCTCGTAGGTGCCGGCCGCGTAGGTCCAGCAGAACGCGCCCGCGAAGGCGTGGATGAGGCCGTCGCGGCCGGCGAGCAGCGCGTCGAAGCGCTCCACGCCGGGCGGCGCGGCCAGCGGCTCGGGGAACTTGCCCGCGAGGTCCTGGTCCTGGAAGGCCACGCCGGTACCGGTGGCGTCCAGGCCCAGCTTGGCGGCCAGCAGCGCGAAGCGGCGCACCCGGCGCAGGGCGGCCCGCAGGTGCGGGTCGGCGGGGACGGCCCGCAGCCCGCCGTCGTCCGCCGCCTCCAGGAGGGGCCCGGCCAGGACGTCCAGCGCCTGGTCGGGGCCGCCGGTCACCCCTTCGGCGATCGCGCCCGCCGTGGCGGCGGGCACGCCCAGCGCGTCGCCGAGCGCCTCGGCGAGCGCGGCGCGCTGGGCGGCGGCCAGCTCGGCCAGCCGGTCGCCGATCTCGGCGAGCGCCGCCGTCAGCTCCACGGCCGCCGCGCGGAGCAGGTCGAACAGCTCCTCGCCGTAGTCCTCCAGGCCCGGCAGGCGGTAGCCGGGCGCGTTGCCGGGGTCGGCGAAGTAGGCCAGGCGGTCGAGCGGCACCGCGAGCGCGGGGGTCAGGTCGCCGCGGCTCGTCAGCATGGCCACCAGGCCGTCGCGTTCGTCCGGGGTGAAGCCGAGCGCGGCGAGGGCGCGCGGGTCCAGCCGGTACGGCCGCTGGTCGGCCAGCACCTCGGCCACCCGGGCGACGATCACGGCGCGCTCGGCGGGGGTGAACCACGGGCCGAGGTCCACGCCGTCAGCGCCGTCTGTGGCGTCCGCGCCGTCAGCGCCGTCTGCGCCGTCTGTGGCCTCGCCCTTCGAACCGCCCGCCCGGCCGGCCGCGGGTCCGTCGAACAGGGTCTCGTCGGCCACCCGGCCCTCGCGCAGGTATCCGGCGAGCGCGTCGAGCACCCGCCCGGCCATCGCCTCGTCGGCCGCCTCGGCGAAGTCGGCGGGGGTGACGGCGTACAGGCCGCGGCGGAAGGCGGCGACCTGCCCGCGCATCGCCTCCAGGATCTCCCGCCGATGCGGGTAGAACTCCACGGCCAGCCCGAACGCGTCCGGCTCCAGCGCCTCCAGCGCCGCCTTGTCCGCGTACGTCCCGTCCTGGGCGAGGTAGCCGTTG
This sequence comes from Actinomadura luzonensis, assembly GCF_022664455.2. Classification (NCBI taxonomy): domain Bacteria; kingdom Bacillati; phylum Actinomycetota; class Actinomycetes; order Streptosporangiales; family Thermomonosporaceae; genus Actinomadura; species Actinomadura luzonensis. The sequence continues at coordinate 2,099,123 of NZ_JAKRKC020000002.1, read as the reverse complement.
AAGCGCAGGCTCTCGGCGAGCCGGCCCAGCCGCGCCTCGCCGAGCCGCAGGCCGTCGAAGATCGCCGGGTCGAGCTCCAGGGGCTCCGCGCGGTAACGCGCGATCCGGTCGCGCAGCACGGCCAGCGCGGCGGGGGTGACGTCGGCGAGGTCGGCGTCCACCTGGAAGCCGGCCAGGTTGTCGTGGTCGGCGAAGAACTCCGGCCGCCGCAGCGTGCCGTCCGGGTCGAGGTAGCCGTTGAAGACCAGGTTGTCGTACAGCTCGGCCCGCCGCCCCTCGTCCAGGTCGGCCAGCGCGCCCAGGTCGGACGGGTACAGCACGGCCTCGCCGTTGATCAGCGTGCCGATCAGCTTGAACAGCGGCTCCCGCACGGCCGCGTAACCGCCGCCGCCCAGGTCGTCCCGCAGCCGGCCGGGGTCGAGCAGCCCGTCCCGCACGACGCCGCGCCTGACCAGCGCGCCGTGGACCTTCGCGGCCAGCCGCTCCTCCAGGCCGAGCCCCAGGAAGTCCTCCTGGACGAGCACGCCGAGGTCGGTCACCGCGTCGTAGGCGGCGGCCCGCACCCGCGTCTCCTCCAGCCGCAGCAGCCGGGGCTCGCGGGGCGAGACCACGCCGTCGTCGTAGGCGGTGAGCACGTCGTGCAGCACCGCGGCGGCCCGCGCCCCGAACCGGCCCGAGCGCAGCGACTCCGGCGTCAGCGCGACCGGCGCGAGCCTGGCCGGCACGCCGGACACCACGGGGAGCAGGTCGGCGTCGTCCGGCCCGCTCCCCAGCAGCGCCGCCAGGTCGCCCGTCGTGAACCCGGCCCCCTGCATCCAGGCCGCCACCGCCGACAACGTCTGCACCAGCCAGAGGCTCGCCGCGGGGTCGCCCGCCTCCAGGACGCGGTAGCAGTCGGCGGTCTCCGCGCCCGCGCCGCCGAGCACGCCGAAGGTGCCGTAGCGGCGCAGCGACGGGTCGTGCTCCAGTGCCTCCACCAGGTCGAACAGCTCCCCCACGGGCAGGCCGAGCAGTCCGGCCAGCCGGCCGGCCCGCCACAGCAGCGCGAGGGCGGGCGTGCCGAGGCCGCCCCGGTCGAACGGGCTCGGCTCCAGCGCGTCGTAGCGCCGCCGGTAGCGGGTGACGATCTCGGCCAGCTCGGCCGGCGTCAGGCCGAGCGCCCTGGCCAGGGCCGCGCGGTAGTCGCCCTGGTGGGGGGCGAGCACGTCGCCGGACGGCTCCGGCAGCAGGTCCAGGCCGTCGGGACGGAGCGGCGCGACCAGGCGGCACACCTCGGCCAGGGTCAGGCCGTGCTCGTCGCGCAGCCGCACGGCGACCGCGAGGGCGCGCAGGGCGGCCGCGTCGAGGCGGCCGCCCGCGCACGCCGTCACCACCAGGTCCAGGTCGGGCAGGGGCAGGCCGGTCCGCAGCGCCAGGCGGACCAGCCGGGCGGCCCGGTCGTACCACTCCGGCGGGACCGGCCGCGTCCCGTCGCCGAGCACGAGCCGCCGCTCGTCCGGCGCGACGGCGACCGGCTCTCCCTGGTGCACGAACAATCCGGCCGCCGGGCGGAGGCCGTCGCCGAGGAGCAGCGCGCGAAGGCCCGCCGCGTCCAGGCCGGTGGCCGCGAGGAAGCGGGGCACGTCCTGGAGCGCGTCCAGCGGCTCGCCGGGGGCCAGCCCGTACGCCTCGCGCAGCCCGGCCTCGTCCGCGACCGGCGTCACGATCAGCCCGGCGTCGGCCGCGGTGAGCCCGAGCCGTTCCCTGGCCGCCACGTCGTCGTCCACCGGCTCGGCGAACAGCCGGTACAGCTCCTCCGGAGCCACCCCCGCCTCACTCAGGTAGCGGCGGAAGCGGGCGTCGTGCAGCGAGAACGGCAGCCCGAACGGATGCCGCAGCCCCCGCAGCGTCCCGTCCGGGTCCTCGCCGAGCAGCCGCTCCAGCGCCCCGTTGACCACGTCCAGGTACGGGACCTCGGTGAAGGTGTGGTCCCCGTCGAGCACCACGTCCCGCAGGTCGGGACGCCGCTCCAGCAGCGCCGGCCCGAGCCCCGCGGCCTCCGCCAGCCGCAGCAGCTCCACCAGGTACGCCGCGGGCGACAGGACCGACCTGCCCGCGTCGCCCTCCCCCGCGTCCACGTCGCCGAACAACCGCCGGTGATCTGGCAAGCCCTCGTCGCTGCGCACGACCGCCCCCTCCTGAGCCGATCCACGCATGCTGCGCCGGAAGAGGCGGAAGCGATAGGTGTCCAAAGGGTGACACCTTGCCACACGGGAGCGCCTGACCTGCCGGGCTGCCTCGGGGTCAGGTGACCTGGTTGGGCACCGCCCCGCCGTAGCGGCGGTCGCGCTTGGCGTACAGCTCGCACGCCTCCCACAGGTCACGGCGGTCGAAGTCGGGCCAGAGCCGGTCGAGGAAGACCATCTCGGCGTAGGCCGACTGCCACAGCAGGAAGTTGGAGAAGCGCTGCTCGCCCGACGAGCGCAGGAACAGGTCGACCGCGGGGATCTCGGGCTCGTCGAGGTAGCGGGCGAACACCTTCTCGTCGACCTTGCCGGGCTTGACCCGGCCGGCCGCGATGTCCTCGGCCAGCCGGAGCGCCGCCTCGACGATCTCGGCCTGGCCGCCGTAGTTGACGCAGAACTGCAACGTCAGCTTGCGGTTGCGGACCGTCATCTCCTCGGCGGCCTGCAGCTCGGAGATCACGCTCTTCCACAGCCGGCCGGGCCGGCCCGCCCAGCGCACCCGTACGCCCATGGCGTTGAGCTCGTCGCGCCGCCGCCTGATGACGTCGCGGTTGAAGCCCATGAGGAAGCGCACCTCGTCGGGCGAGCGCTTCCAGTTCTCGGTGGAGAAGGCGTAGGCGCTGAGGTAGGGGATGCCGAGCTCGAGGGCGCCTTCGATGACGTCGAACAGCGAGGACTCGCCGGCCTTGTGCCCCTCGGTGCGCGGCAGGCCGCGCGCCTTGGCCCAGCGGCCGTTGCCGTCCATGACGATGGCCACGTGCCGGGGCACCAGCTCGCGCGGGATCGGCGGCGGCGTGGCCCCGGACGGATGCGGCGACGGAGGTCGGACGTTCACGCTGGCTCCCTTTCGACGTGTCGGAGAGAGCGTATTCCGTGTTCGAGGTGCCATTGCAGGTATGCGGCGACCAGGCCGCTGCACTCGTTGCGGTGGCGGGACTCGGAGGCGTCGGCGGTGGCCCAGTCGCCGCGCAGCAGCGCCGTCATGAGCCCGATCGTCTCCCCCGCCGGGACGGTCGCCCCGGACGGGCGGCACGCCCCGCACACCACGCCGCCGGCGACGATGGCGAACGCCCTGACCGCCGGGGCCTGGCACTTGGCGCACGCCTCCAGGGCCGGGGCGTAGCCGGCCACGGCCAGCGAGCGCAGGAAGTAGGCGTCGAGCACCAGCCGCGGCTCGTGCGAGCCGTCGGCGAGGGTGCGCAGCCCGCCCACGAGCAGCAGGAACTGCCGCAGCGCGGGCTCCTTCTCGCCGTGCGTGAGCCGGTCGGCGGTCTCCAGCATGGCCGAGCCGGCGGTGTAGCGCGGGTAGTCGGCGGCGAGCGTCTCCCCGTAGGGCCTCAGGGTCTCGGCCTGGGTGACCACGTCGAGCGTGCGGCCGGTGTGGAGCTGCAGGTCGACGTGGGTGAACGGCTCCAGCCTGGCCCCGAAGCGCGAGGTGGTCCTGCGCACGCCCTTGGCCACGGCGCGGATCTTGCCGGTGCGCTTGGCCAGCACGGTGACGATGCGGTCGGCCTCGCCGAGCTTCTGCGTCCGCAGAACCACGCCTTCGTCACGGTAGAGACTCACTCGGACATCTTACGGCCCTACTCCGTACCGGGAGGTCCGCCGTTACGGGCATGCTCGGATGACGCGACTTTGCGTCACTCTCACTAGACTTTGACGCCTGTCCCCGCATTACCCGTTGTTCAACCCCCCGCTACCGCCTCGAAAGGGAGTCATGACCCGCGTGGTCCTGCTGGGCGCCTCGCCCGGCCCCGACACCTCTCCGACCGGCCTGAGGCTGGCCGCGCTGCCCGGCGCACCCTCCGTGGCCGAGCGGCTGCGCAGCCAGCTCGCTTCCTATGACCCGCGGCCCGCCACCATCGCCTCCGACGACGTGGCCGCCGCCCTGCACGCGCTGGCCGAGGTCGCAGAGTCGGCGACGGAGAGCCTGCTCATCGTCCCCGAGAACTCGGTCGTCCACGACGAGCTGATCTACCAGATCACCAAGACCAAGCGCGGAGCGCTGGCGCTCGTCGCCAAGCAGCCGAGACAGGGCGTCGCCGAGGAGGAAGCTCCCGAGGACAGCCCCGAGCCCGAGACCGAGGCCGTCCCGATCGAGGAGGCCGAGCCGGAGATCGGGCTCAACCGCGTCGAGGGGCTGCCGGTCCGGGCCCGCGTCGGCAAGTCGCGCGTGGTCTCGGTCGGCACCGCGACGCACGGCGTGACCCGCCCCAACGCGGTGCTGCTCGGCCCGCTGCACGTCAGCGCACGCAACGCGCCGGTGCTCGCGCAGACCTGCCGCGACCTCGCGGCGCTGGCCGACACCTTCGGCCCGGACGACGACCTGGTGCAGCTCGTCGTGTTCGGCCTGGTGCGGAGCGGCGTCTCGGTCGGCATCAGGGGCCGCCGCGACCTGTTCTACCGCCGGGTCACCACGCAGGAGGAGGTCAACGAGGCCGGGCCCGAGATGGCCGCCATGGACGAGGACCGCGCCCGGCTCAACAACGCGGTCAAGGGCGCCGACGGCTTCTTCACCACGTTCTTCGTCTCCACCTACTCCCGCTTCATCGCCCGCTGGGCGGCCCGGCGCGGGCTGACGCCGAACCAGGTCACGCTGATCTCGATCGCGCTCGGCATCGCCGCCGCCGCCTGCTTCGCCACCGGCGACCGGCCGTGGATGGTGCTCGGCGGCGTGCTGATCTACTTCGCGTTCGTCTTCGACTGCGTCGACGGGCAGGTGGCCCGCTACGCCCGCAAGTTCGGCGTGCTCGGCGCCTGGCTGGACGCCACGTTCGACCGGTTCAAGGAGTACGTCGTCTTCGCCGGGCTCGCCGTCGGCTACGTGATCGCGGGCAACGGCGAGGACATCTGGATCCTCGCGCTGGCCGCGCTGGGCCTGCAGTCCGTACGCCACCTGCTCGACTTCTCCTTCGGCGTCGCCAACCGCCGCAAGCCGCCCGCCAAGCTGCCCACCGTGGCGCTGGACGCCCCCCACGACCGCGACCTGCGGGCGGCGTTGTCACGCCGCCGGGAGGAGCGCAGCCAGGGTCTTCGGGGCGTGCTCAAGATGTGGACCAAGGCCGGCCGGTTCCGGGCCGTCCACTGGGCACGCAAGATGATCGTGTTCCCCATCGGCGAGCGGTTCGCGGCCATCGCGATCACCGCCGCCCTCTTCGACGCCCGGATCACCTTCCTGACGCTGGTGATCTGGGGCTCCGTCGCCGCCGCCTACACCCTCACCGGACGCCTCATGAGGTCGCTCGTATGATCACCCAACCGCAGGCCATGGCCACCCCCACGCCGGACCCCGACGAGGAGCGCCGGCGCATCCAGACCGCCCGCCTGCTCGCCTACCGCGACGACGGCCCGCTCGCCCAGGCGCTCGCCCCCCGGCTGGGGCCGGGGCTGCCGCCCGTCCCGGCCACGCTGGTCGCGCTGCTCGCCGTGGCCGGTGTCACGGCCGCCGGGCTGCTGAAGCCCGGCCCCGTGCTGCTCGTGCCCGTGGCGATCGCCCTGCTGCTCATCCTGCCGACGGCGGCGCGCGACCACCTGGGCCGCTTCGACTGGCTGACGCCGCCGCTGCTGCGCGGCACCGAGTTCCTGGCCACGATCGCGATCGGGCTGGCCGCCGACGCGCCGAAGTGGCTGCTGTTCGTGCTGGTGTACGTGGTCGGCTACCACACCTACGACACCGTCTACCGCACGCGGCAGAGCATCTGGCCGCCCGCCTGGGTGTTCCGCGCGGGTCTCGGCTGGGAGCTGCGGCTGCTCATCATCGGCGCGGGCGCGGCCTTCGGCGTCGTGACGCCGGTGCTGGCGGTGCTGACGGCCTACCTGTTCGTGTTGTTCGCGGTGGAGAGCGTGACGAGCTGGGTGCGGCTCGACAAGGCCTCCGCGCAGGCGGGCGCCGACGCCGAGCAGGACCTGGAGGCGTCCCCCGAGGACGCCATGGAGCAGGCCACCGGCGAGGCCGAGAAGGGCTGATCCTCCTGCTGCCTCCGGACGGCGTCGCACCACGGGTGCGGCGCCGTCCGTTTTGTCCGCCTTTCTGGTGCATCGTTGGGTGACGTCCCCGCCACTTCCGGCGACCGCCGTCTACGCTGGGGACAGGGCGCGCGCCGGGACCGGTCCGGCCGGCGCCCCAGGAGACCCGGAGCCAGGAGACGCGGATGGCGTTCTTGTCGCGGCTGTTCAGGCGGGACCCGCGGTCGTTCACCCGGGACGGCCCGCCGGCCGAGCGGGAGGAGGCGCGGCGGCGGGGCATGCGGGACGCGCGCCTGCACCCGCTGAACGAGTTCACCGATCCGGACTTCCAGCCCGCGTACGTGACGGAGGTCCGCGCCCGGGCCCGCGAGCAGGTCAGCGACATCGACCGGCGGCTCGCGGCAGTGCGCACGGCGCTGCTGGAACGGGCGCTGGGGGCGCGCGAGGAGATCCTGCGCGAGCTGGGTCGCGCGGGGACGCGCCCGGAGCCGGTCCCGCCGGACGGACGCCGCGCCGCCGACGGGTTCATCACCGTCGAGGAGGCGCGGGCGCGGCGGGAGGAGGCCAGGCGGCGGGCCGCGGTCGAGGAGGCCGACGCCGGGGTGCAGCGGGCGCGGGCCCGCATCGAGCACCTGCGCCAGGAGTGGGAGAGCGCGCTGATCGAGCGCGAGCACGAGGTGGAGGCGGTGTACGCCCGCGCCGAGCAGCTCGTCGCGGCGTACAAGGGGGGCGTGCTGGAGGCCCATCCGCGCAGGGAGGAGATCCCGTCCCTGTGGAAGGGCGAGGTCATGGCGATCGAGCCGACCGGCGGCACGGCGGCGGGGACGTCGGGGCGGGAGGAGCTGGGGCGCATCCTGCGGGAGGTGGAGGAGCGCATCGAGGTGTGGCGGGCCGAGGTCCTGCCGCGCGAGCTGCCCGCCGAGCCGCCGCGCCCGGAGCTCGACCGGGCCAACGGCCACCGGGGCACCAACGGCCACCGCGCCTCGCCCCCTGACCCCGACCCCGACCCCGATCCCGATCCCGATCACGAGCCGGGCAAACCGGACTCCGACCTGTGGGACTCCACGGGCGGCCCGCCACGCGGCCAGGAGGACGCGTGACACCGCCCCCGGAGGACGACGGCGGCCCCGCCGCGCGAGCACGCGACGGACGGCGGGCGGCACGGGCGGTGCCGCGGGCAGTGCCGCAGGCGATCCCGCGGGCGGTTTCGCGGGCTGGGTCGCGGGCTGGGTCGCGGGCGGGGTCGCGGGCGGGGTCGCGGGCGGGGTCGCGGGCGGTGCTGGCGGCGGTGCTGATGGCGGGCACGGCCGGGATCGCCGCCGGCTGCGGGACGGAGGCCCGCTCGATCTGCGGCGTGATCGTCGACTCGACCAGCTACGCCGACCCCGCCACCTCCCGCGCCGACGTCACCTCCAAGCTGCCCGCCTTCGCCGCGAACTGCGACTGGATGGCCTTCGCCGCCGTCACCGGCAGCTCGGAGAGCAGCACCTGCCGCCAGGACCCCCTCCCCATCGCCGCCACCCGCGCCGAGAACCCGAACGAGAACCCGGTGGTCGAGGACCGGGTCCGGGCCCACCGCGTCCAGGAGGCGCTGCCCCGGGCGATGGCGTTGTTCGACTGCCCCACGGAGGGCCAGGGCTCGGACGTGCTGGGCGCCCTCCGCTACCTGGTCAAGCAGCTCACCGCGCGACGCGAGCCGGACCGCCCGCACGAGATCGCGGTCTTCAGCGACCTGATCAACAACCGCGGCGACCTGGACATCAACAAGCTGGACCTGAGCGAGGCGGCCCGCAAGCAGAAGATCAAGGAGCTGCGGGACGCGCGCCTGCTGCCCGACCTGACCGGTTACGCGGTGACCGTCCACGGCTTCCTGCGCAAGAAGACGTCGAGCCCGGACCGGTTCCCGCTGCTGGAGGCGTTCTGGCGGGAGGCGTTCGAGTCGGCGGGCGCGACCACCGTGGACCTCCTCTAGGGAGAGCGCTCTCACACCCGGCTTGACGACGAGTGAGCGGTGTGCTCAGATGCTTTCAGAGAGCGCTCTCTGTCTCCCGCCTCCCCGCGCCCCCCACAGGAGAGACGCGCCCATGACAACGACAACACGCGGGCCCCGGCGCCGCCTGACGCCCGTGGCCACGGTGCTCACGGCGCTCGCCGCGCTCACCGGCCTCCTCGTCGACGCCGCCGTCAGCGCCTCGGCCGCCGTGCCACCCACCCCGTCCGGCTGGTCACTCGTCTGGTCCGACGACTTCACCGGCGCCGCCGGCGCCCTCCCGTCCGCCGACAACTGGATCGTCGACACCGGCCACAACTACCCCGGCGGCCCGGCCAACTGGGGCACCGGCGAGATCCAGAACTACACCTCCAGCACCTCCAACCTCAGCCTCGACGGCTCCGGCAACCTGCGCATCACGCCGCTCCGCAGCAGCTCCGGCGAGTGGACCTCGGCCCGCATCGAGACCCGGCGCGCCGACTTCAAGCCCGCCGACGGCCGCGTGCTGCGCATCGAGGCCCGCATCCAGATGCCGAACGTCACCGGCGACGCCGCGCTCGGCTACTGGCCGGCGTTCTGGGCGCTCGGCGCGCCGTACCGGGGGAACTACTGGAACTGGCCGGGCATCGGCGAGTTCGACATCATGGAGAACGTCAACGGCATCAACTCCGTCTGGGGCGTGCTGCACTGCGGCGTCAACCCGGGCGGCCCGTGCAACGAGACCACCGGCCTCGGCGCCAGCCGCGCCTGCCCCGGCTCCACCTGCCAGTCGGCCTTCCACACCTACCGCTTCGAGTGGGACCGCGGCGTGAGCCCCAACCAGCTCCGCTGGTACGTGGACGGCCAGCAGTTCCACAGCGTCAGCCAGGCCCAGTTCGACGCCACGACCTGGAGCGACATGACCGGCCACGCCGGCTACTTCCTGCTGCTCAACGTGGCCATGGGCGGCGCGTTCCCGAACGCCCTCGGCGGCTCGACCCCGACCGCCGCGACCGTGTCCGGCCGCCCCATGGTGGTGGACTACGTCGCGGTGTGGCAGAGCGGCGCCGGCGGCGGCACGCCCACCCCGACCACCACTCCCACCTCGCCCGGCGGCGTGGACGCCCGCTCCACCATCCAGGCCGAGCGCTACCAGGCCCAGTCGGGCACGATCGTCGAGACCACCACCGACACCGGCGGCGGCCAGAACGTCGGGGCCATCGCGAACGGCGACTGGCTGCGCTACGACGGCGTGAGCTTCGGCTCGCAGGCCGCCACGCAGTTCAGGGCCCGGGTGGCGTCCGGGGCGGCGGCGGGCGTGAGCGGCCTGGTGCAGGTCCGCCTGGACAGCCCCACGGCCGCCCCCATCGGCGACTTCGCGATCGCGAACACCGGCGGCTGGCAGAGCTGGCGCACGGTCCCGGCCAACATCGCCGGGGTGACCGGCACGCACACGGTCTACCTGACCTTCAGCAGCGGCCAGCCGGCCGACTTCGTCAACGTCAACTGGTTCACCTTCTCGACCTCCTGACGCCCCAGGAGAGGACCCGGAGGTCAGGAGCGGGTGGAGCGGCGGTGGTGCACGATGCGCTCGGCCCAGCTCGCCGCCTCCGGGTCCCTCAGCCCCTCGACCACGCCGCCGAGGTAGGCCGTGGCCAGGCTGTCGAAGCCGCTGTCGAGGCGGCGCAGCCGGCCGGCCCGGCGCCGCTCGGCGGCCTGGAGGTACTGGGCGATGCTCTCGGCGTAGCCGGTGTCGCGCTGGTAGGCGGCCTGGGCCTCGGCGAGGACGCGGGCCTCGGCGTCGCGCTTGGCGCGCAGCTCGCGCAGCCGGCGGTCGTTCGGGTTGTGCATGCGGCGGCCGAGGTCGGCGGCGATCAGCGCGGTGGCGATGAGCAGGGCGAGCAGCAGCACCATGGTGGGGAGCTGGGAGACGCCCGCGGAGGTGGGGCCGATGTCCTGGCCGTCCACGACGAGCGGCTTGACCAGGGCGTCGCGGCGCAGCACGGCGACGGCGACGATGAGGCCCAGCCAGACGGCGGCCACGCCGATCAGCAGCCGGCGGCCCTGGGCCGGGCTGCCGTGCTCCTGCCAGGCGCGGAACGCCCGCCCGTACATGTGGGGCGCCACCAGCATGATGAGCGCGGCGCCGGCGGCGAGCAGGGCGGTCATCGCGACGCTGTCGCCCCAGCTCAGGATGACCTGGTAGAGGATCGGCACCTCGACGACCACCAGCAGGGTGAGCAGCAGCGCGGCGGGCAGCCAGCGGCGCACGACCGGCCAGCGGCTGCCGGAGACGGCGATGGAGCTGGGCCGCCCGTCGCCGGGGCGGCGGCTCGGCTGCTCCAGCTCGGTGACGCGGCGCTGGCTGTCGTCGAGGGCCCGGCGGGCCTCGGTGAAGGCGCGCTGCGACTCCGCCAGCCGGATCTTCTGGGCCTCGAACTCGGCCCGCGCCACCTGGAGCTCCTGGTCGGTGCGCTCGTCGAGGCGGGCCAGCTCCTCCAGCCGCTCGTCCTCCAGCTCGTGGAAGCGGGGCACGCTGCCGGTCTGGAGGGTGAGGGTGTCGAGCTGGCCCTCGGTGGCGTGGGCGCGGCCGAGGTCGCGCTCGTCGCGGCGGCGCCCCGCCCAGTCGGGCGGGCGGTAGAGGTCACCGTCGTAGGCGACGACGGGCGTGACCCGGCTGACCTCGCCCGCCTCGAAGGATTGGTGCTGCTTGCGGTGCCTGAAGCGCATGTGCCCTCCCCGCGGGTCCTGCCTCCGATGCTAGGCGGCGGGCAGGGACCGCGAGGGTGAGGTCACCGGACCCCCGTCAGGACGACTCGCGCACGACCAGCCGGGTCGGCAGCACCACCGACTCGGTGTGCCGGCCCTCCAGCCGCGACAGCAGCAGCCGGGCCAGCGCCAGCGCCTGATCGGCCACCGGCACCCGGACGGTGGTCAGCCCCGGCACGACCGCCGAGGCGGCGTCCACGTCGCCGAACCCGACGACCGCGAGGTCCTCCGGCACCCGCCGCCCGGCCTCCCGGGCCGCCTGCAGCGCCCCGAGGGCCAGCTCGTCGGTGGCGGCGAAGACCGCGTCGAGGGCGGGCTCGTCGCCGAGGAGCTGCCGGGTGGCGGCCGCGCCCGAGCCGCGGGTCAGCTCGGCGGGCGCCAGCAGCGGCTGGCGGCCGGCCCGCCGCAGCGCCGCGCGGTGCCCGGCCAGGCGGTCCTGCATGGCGACCAGCTCCAAGGGACCGCAGACCATGCCGACGCGGCGGCGGCCGCCGGCCAGCAGGTGCTCGGTCGCGGCCTCGGCGCCGCCGGCGTTGTCCACGTCCACGTACGGCACCAGCGACGCGATCGCGGGCTTGCCCAGCAGCACGACCGGCACCCCGGTGCGGGAGAGCCGCTCGGCGAGGGTGTCGCCGCGGTCGGGCGGCAGCAGCACGACGCCGTCCGCGAGCCGGGCCTCGACGTGCTGGACGATGCGCCGGTGGCTCTCGGCGGTGTCGGCCAGCATCAGCGTGATCTGCTTGCCGGCGCCCTCCAGCACGCTGGTGACGTACTGGACGACGGCGGCGGTGAGCCGGTCGCCGCCCTGGCGCGGCACCGACAGCACCAGCGCGACGGCGTTCGTGCTGCGGGTGACGAGGCTGCGGGCGGCGGCGTTGGGCACGTACCCGAGCTCCTTGATGGCCCGCAGCACCGTCTCGCGCACCTCGGGCCGGACCGACGACTCGCCGTTGACGACCCGGGAGACGGTGGCGCGCGAGACCCGGGCGCGGGCGGCGACGGTCTCCAGCGTGGGCCGCTTCGGCGGGACGTCCAGCAGCCCGTTGCGCCGGACGACGTCGCGGTACCACAGGGCGCTGTCCTTCAGCCGCCGCCGCTGCGTGGCGAAGTCGACGTGCACCAGGCCGAACTTGCGCTGGTAGCCGTCGGCCCATTCGAGGTTGTCCAGCAGCGTCCAGACGAGGTAGCCGCGCACCGGCACGCCCTCCTGGACGGCCGCGCGCACCGCCCGCAGGTGCTCCTCGATGAAGCTGATCCGCTCGACGTCGTGGATGCCGTCGCCGGTGACGACGTCCACGAAGTCGGCGCCGTTCTCGGTGACCATCAGGTCGACGCCGGGGAACTCGGCGGCCAGGCGGCGCAGCACGAGCTGCAGGCAGCCGGGGACGATGGGCCAGCCCATGGCGGTGACCGCGGTCGGGACGGCGCAGAACAGCACGCCCTCGCTGCCCGGGTAGGCGGGGTCGGCGGGCTCGCTGGGCTGCGCCTGCACGACGAGCGGGGTGTAGTAGTTGACGCCGAGCAGGTCCACGGGCTGGGCGATGGTCTCCAGGTCGCCGTCGTGGACGTGGCCGAGGCCGGCGGTGCGCTCGACGATCGGCAGCAGCTCGGCCGGGTAGGCGCCGCGCAGCATCGGGTCCAGGAACTGCCGGTTGGCCAGGGCGTCGATCCTGGTCACGGCCTCGGCGTCCTCCTCCGACAGCGGCCGGCCCGGGTCGCCGACCTGGCCGGGGGTCAGCACCGGCGAGAGGTTGAGCACGCCGCCGACCTTCGCCGCCCCGGCGGCGCGCAGCGCCTGCGTGCCGAGCCCGTGCGCGAGCAGCAGGTGGTGGGCGGCGCGGAAGGCCTCGGCGGGCGACTTGCGGCCGGGGGCGTGGATGCCGGAGCCGTAGCCGAGGAAGGCCGCCACCCACGGCTCGTTCAGCGTGAACCAGGTGTCCACCCGGTCGCCCAGCCGCCGGGCCACGACCGCCGCGTAGTCGGCGAAGTGGCGGGCGGTGTCGCGCTCGGGCCAGCCGCCGGCGTTCTCCAGCGCCTGGGGCAGGTCCCAGTGGTAGAGGGTGGCGTACGGGGTGACGCCCGCCTCCAGCAGCGCGTCCAGCAGCCGGTCGTAGAAGTCGAGCCCGGCCTCGTTGAGCTTGCCCGCGCCGTCGGGGAAGATGCGCGGCCAGCTCACCGAGAAGCGGTAGGCGGCCATGCCGAGGTCCTTCATCAGCCGCACGTCGTCGCGGTAGCGGTGGTAGTGGTCGCACGCCTCGGCCCGGTCGGCGGAGAAGGTGTCCCAGATGGACAGGCCGCGGCCGTCCGCCGAGGTCGCCCCCTCGATCTGGAAGGCCGAGGTCGACACTCCCCAGACGAAACCCTCGGGGAAGGCTGCGGTGCTCATTACGGTGGAAACCCCTTCATCAGCGCCTCGATGGTGGCGAACGCCAGTCTCCCGCGCCCGGCTCGTCGCGCGCCAGCCTGGCCAGGCGGTATACAAGGCCCGTGGAACTGGACCGGCTCGATCGTGACATCATCGCGGCGCTCGTGGACGACGCCCGGGCGACCTACGCGGAGGTCGGCCACCAGGTGGGGCTGAGCGCGTCCGCGGTGAAGCGCCGGGTGGACCGGCTGCGCGAGAGCGGCGCGATCACCGGGTTCAGCGCGCGGGTGGCGCCGCAGGCGCTCGGCTGGACCACCGAGGCGTACGTCGAGCTGTTCTGCCAGGGCAAGACCAAGCCGTCGGACATCGCGCTGGCCGTCGCCAAGTTCCCCGAGGTGGTCGGGGCGGCCACGATCACCGGCGAGGCGGACGCGCTGCTGCACATCAGGGCCACCGACGTGCGGCACGTGGAGCGGGTGATCGAGCGCATCGCGGCCGAGGCGTTCGTGGTGCGGACCAAGAGCGCGATCGTGCTGTCGCGCCTGGTCGACGCCCCTCCCGGCCTCGTACGCAACGATTCGAGCCGCACAGGCTGAAAGACGCAACGATCCCGCGCGAGGACGCAATGCCAGGCGCTTGGCCTGCGCAAACGCGGTTCCTAGGCTGTCTCCGACCCCCGATGAGCCCGCTTGGACGCGACGGAGATCCCGCATGCCCCGACACTTCCTGATGTGCCGCCCTGATCATTTCGCGGTCGAGTACGCCATCAACCCGTGGATGCATCCCGAGGCCGGCGCGGACCGCGACGTCGCGGTCCGGCAGTGGGAGGGCCTGAAGGCGGCCTACGAGGAGCTCGGCCACCGGGTCGACCTCATCGACCCGGTCGAGGGCCTGCCCGACATGGTCTTCGCCGCCAACGGCGCGCTGGTCGTCGGCGGGCGCGTCTACGGCGCCCGCTTCGCCTTCCCGCAGCGCGGCCCGGAGGGCCCGGCCTACCTGCGCTGGTTCGCCGAGCGCGGCTACCCGGTGCTGGAGCCCGAGCACGTCAACGAGGGCGAGGGCGACTTCCTGACCCTCGACGAGGTCGTGCTGGCCGGCACCGGCTTCCGCACCGACGTGGTGGCCCACCGCGAGGCGCAGGAGTTCCTGGGCCGCCCGGTCGTGTCGCTGACGCTGGTGGACCCGCGCTTCTACCACCTCGACACCGCGCTGTTCCCGCTCGACGGCCGCAACGTCGCCTACTTCCCTGAGGCGTTCTCGCCGGGCAGCCGCGAGGTGCTGCGCCGGATGTTCCCCGACGCGGTGCTCGCCACCGCCGACGACGCCGAGGTGCTCGGGCTGAACGCGGTCAGCGACGGCACCCACGTGGTGATCAACGCCGAGGCCTCCGGCCTGCAGCTGGAGCTCAAGCGCCGCGGGTACGAGGTGATCCCGGTCGACCTGTCGGAGTTGCGCAAGGCGGGTGGCGGGCCGAAGTGCTGCACACTGGAGATCAGGGGGGACAACTGACATGACCAGCAGCGCAGAGCTGATCGAGCTGAGCGAGCGCCGCAGCGCGCACAACTACCATCCGCTTCCCGTGGTGATCCACGAGGCCGAGGGTGCCTGGGTCACCGACGTGGACGGCAAGCGTTACCTGGACTGCCTGTCCGGCTACAGCTCGCTGAACTTCGGGCACCGCAACGAGAAGATCATCCAGGCCGCCCAGGACCAGCTCCAGCGGCTGACCCTGACCAGCCGCGCCTTCTACCACGACCAGTTCGCGCAGTTCTGCGCCGGGCTGGGCGACCTCACGGGCAAGGACCTGATCCTGCCCATGAACACCGGCGCCGAGGCCGTCGAGACCGCCATCAAGGTGGCCCGCAAGTGGGGCTACGACGTCAAGGGCGTCGAGCCGGACCGGGCGAACATCATCGTGATGGAGAACAACTTCCACGGCCGCACCACCACGATCGTCAGCTTCTCCACCGACCCCGACGCGCACGACGGCTTCGGGCCGTACACGCCCGGCTTCCGGGTCGTGCCGTACGGGTCGGCCGAGGCGATCCGGGCGGCGGTCGACGCGAACACCGTGGCGGTGCTGGTCGAGCCGATCCAGGGCGAGGCCGGGGTGCTGGTGCCGCCGGACGGCTACCTGAGCGACGTGCGCGACCTGTGCACGGCCGAGGGCATCCTCATGATCGCCGACGAGATCCAGTCGGGGCTGGGGCGCACCGGGCAGACGTTCGCCTGCGACCACGAGGGCGTCGTGCCCGACGTCTACGTGCTCGGCAAGGCGCTCGGCGGCGGCGTCGTGCCGGTGTCGGCCATCGCCGCGAACCGGGACGTGCTCGGCGTCATCCACCCGGGCCAGCACGGCTCCACCTTCGGCGGCAACCCGCTGGCCTGCGCGGTGGCGAACGCCGTCATCGAGATCCTCGCCACCGGCGAGTTCCAGGCCCGCGCCGCCAAGCTCGGCGAGGTGCTGCACACCCGGCTGCGCGAGCTGGTCGGCAAGGGCGTGGTCGAGGTGCGCGGGCGCGGCCTGTGGGCCGGGGTCGACGTCGACCCCGACCTCGCCACCGGCCGCGAGCTGTCGAAGGCGCTGATGAAGCGGGGCGTGCTGGCCAAGGACACCCACGGGTCCACGATCCGGCTGGCCCCGCCCATCGTGGTGCGCGAGGACGACCTCGTGTGGGCGATCGACCAGCTCGCCGACGCCGTCTACGAGTTCAGGAACAAGGGCTAGCTAGCGCCGCGGGCGGCCCTGCGTCAGGCGGCCCTGCGTCAGGCGGACGGAGTCCATCTGGCGCAGGGTGTCGTTCCTGGACTCGTACCAGGCCACCTCGTCCGGCAGGGTGAGGGTGGCGATCGCGTTCTGGAAGAACGGGCCCTTGGTGACGCGCCAGCGGAACGGCGGCCGCGGCACGCCCGCCAGCCGGGCCAGCAGCCCGCCCACGAGGGTGGCGATCGAGAACTGGGTGACGACGTTGGCCCAGCGCAGCAGGCGGCTGAGCGGGTTGCGGATGGGCGAGCAGACGATCTGGTAGACCTGCCCCTTGTTCGCCTGGGCGAGGTAGGAGTAGTGGACGTCGCCCGAGATGATCATCACGGGCTTGCCGACCTTGATCAGCAGCCGGGCCAGGTCCTCGAACGAGCGCCGGAACGCCGCCCAGTGCTCCAGGTCGATGGCCTGCCGGAACTTCTCCGACCACCGCCGCACGGCCGGGCCCCACTTGCCGTCGGCGAGGGCCTCGTTCCAGTTCTGGACGCCGTGCACGCCCTCGGGCAGCAGGAACGGGATCGACGAGCCGATGATCAGCCGCTCGGCCGGGATCGCGAGCTGCTCCTCCAGCCAGGCCCACTCGTCGGGGTCGAGCATGCGCCGGTCGCCGGGCGTGAGCTGCCTGGCGCACCGGGTGTCGACCATGATGAGCCGGGCCCCGCCGAGGTCGCGGGCGTAGCTCCAGCGGTTGCTGCTCGGCTCGGCGTCGGCCTTCTCGGCGAAGGCGTCGAGCTCGGCCGCGCCGTCGCCGCCGTTGAGGTCGAGCAGGGTGCGCATGAGCGGGTCGGCGGCGCGCTCGTCGGGCGAGAGGTTGCCGATGTGCTGGTAGACCCAGTAGGCGCCGAGCCCGGCGATCACCCGGCGCCGCCACCAGGTCGTCCTGGCCATCTGCTCGCGCCAGGGCTGGGAGGTGTTCCAGTCGTCGCGCAGGTCGTGGTCGTCGAAGATCATCGCGGTCGGCACGGTGGACAGCAGCCACTGGATGTCGGGCTCGGTCCAGGCCTGGCGGTAGAGCTCGGCGTACTCCTCGAAGTCGGCGATCTCGTCCTGCGGGGCGGTGCTGCGCCGGGCCCGGATGAAGGCCAGCATGTCCTGCGAGGGGCTGTCGGCGTAGACCTGGTCGCCGATGAGCAGCAGCAGGTCGGGCCACTCCTCGTCGGGCGCCTCGTACAGGCGGCGGCCGTAGGAGCGCAGCACGTCCTCGCCGTGGGTGCGCACGGTCGCGGCGTCGTGCGGCACGCTGGTGCGGCACGAGCCGAACGCCACCCGGCGGGCCCCGTCGGGGGGCACCAGCCTGATGCGGCTGGGCGGCCGACCCGCCGGTGGCCATACCTGCTCCCCGTCGAGCGTGACGGAATACGACGCGATATCCTGGGAGAGCTCGATGAGATCCACGATCGCGTAGTGGTGTCCGTGCACGGTGAAGGTAGGCGACCGGTAAGCCCTGCCGCCCGCCTCGACGGCGACCGTGCAGGGTTCGGCGGTCTCCACCCAGATCGAGGCGCTATGAGAATCGACGTGTCGCAGCATCGGCCCCACCACGAGTGCGGGCATCCGACCCCCCGTTCCGGTGTTTCGGCACTTTGTCGGGGCCAAGCCTGCCAGAGTGGCACGGTCGGCAGCGACTCGATCAACGGCTTGGATCTCTTCCAACCACTGGCAAGCTCAAACGCCCCGCCCTAGGATGATCGACACAACATCGCCCTAAGTGGGAAGCAATGGCGCTTTCCCCGCGAAAACGGGCGTGCATACCAGGAGGAATCTCTTCCATGAGCATCATGGTGCCGTCAAAGACGCCGGCCCTGATCACCCCGGGCCGACAGGCCCTCGACTCCGCTCTCCACCAGCTCCACCAGGCTGCCGAGCACCTGGGGCTCGACGACGGGCTCCGCACGGTGCTGGCGACGCCGCGCCGTTCGCTGACCGTCTCGGTCCCGGTGCGGCGCGAGGACGGACGACTCGACGTCGTGCAGGGCTTCCGCGTCCAGCACAACGTCTCCCGCGGTCCCGCCAAGGGCGGCATCCGCTTCCATCCCGACACCGACATCCACGAGGTCACCGCGCTCGCGATGTGGATGACCTGGAAGTGCGCGCTGGTCGGCATCCCGTACGGCGGTGCCAAGGGCGGCGTCGCCGTGGACCCGGCCACGCTCACCACCCGCGAGCTGGAGCGGCTGACCCGTCGCTACGTCAACGAGATCCTGCCGCTGATCGGCCCGGAGAAGGACATCCCGGCCCCCGACGTCGGCACCGACGAGCAGACCATGGCCTGGATCATGGACACCTACAGCGTCAGCGCCGGCTACTCCGTGCCCGGGGTGGTCACCGGCAAGCCGATGACGCTGGGCGGCTCGCTCGGCCGCACCGGCGCGACCTCGCGGGGCGTGCAGATCGCCGCGCTGGCCGCGCTCGGCCGCTCGCCCGAGGGCACGACGGTCGCCGTGCAGGGCTTCGGCAAGGTCGGCGCGCTGGCCGCGCAGTACCTCTCCGACGCCGGCTGCAAGGTCGTGGCCGTCTCCGACGCCGGCGGCGCCGTGTACGCCCGCAGCGGCCTCGACGTCTCCAGGGTCCGGGCCTGGGCCACGGAGAACGGCAGCGTGCGCGGCTATCCGCACGCCGACGAGCTGCCGCTCGGCGACCTGCTGGAGCTGGACGTGGACGTCCTGGTCCCGGCGGCGCTGGAGGGCGCGATCACCGCGGCCAACGCGCCCCGGGTGCGCGCCCACCTCGTCGTCGAGGGCGCGAACGGGCCGATCACGCCCGAGGCCGACGAGATCCTGACCGCCGGCGGCACCACGGTGGTGCCGGACATCCTCGCCAACGCCGGCGGGGTGATCGTCTCCTACCTGGAGTGGGTGCAGAACATGCAGGCCTACTCCTGGAGCTCCGGCGAGGTCGAGATCAAGCTGCGCGACCTCATGGAGAACGCGTTCACCGAGGTGCGCACGCTGGCCGCGGCCCGCGGGCTCACGCTGCGCCAGGCGGCCCACGTCATCGGCGTCGGACGGGTGGCCGAGGCCCACCAGATGCGCGGGCTCTACCCGTGATCCGCGGTGTGACGGGCCGCCGCCCGGCGGCCCGTCACACCCGCCGTCATCCGCGCCGTCACACCCGCAGCTCGGCGTGGTCGAGCGCGGCCAGCAGGCTCTCCAGGTCGCGCATCAGCCGCTCGGTGCGCTCCTGCCCGAACGCCCCGGCGATGAGCCGGTGGTGCTCGGCCACCGCGCCGTCGGTGCGGGCCAGCAGCTCGGCCCCCCGGTCGGAGACGAAGACCGCCACCCGCCGCCGGTCGCCCTTCGACGGCCCCCGGTAGACCAGCGCCCGGTCGATCAGCCGGTCGACGGCCTTGGTCAGCGTCGGGTGCGGCATCAGCACGGCCTCGGCCAGCTCGCCCATCGAGTGCCCCCGGCCGTCGGCCAGCGCGCGCAGGATGCGCCACTGCTCGACGGTGACGTCCTCACCGGCCAGCGCCGCCGCGAGGCCCCGGGTGACGCTCCGCTCCGCACAGCTCAGCAGGTACGCGAGTGAGGACCCGAGACCGGAGTCGTTCATGGACAAGGTCCTTTCATAGGGGAGCTATCCCGGAGGATACTCGTCGGCGTGGCGGTGGTCGTCGATCCTCTCGAAGCGCGGCTCCTTCCCTCGGGCTCGATCAGGATCGGCCTGGTCGTGCCCGTGTCCGGGGTGCTCGGCCTGGTGGGCCCGTGCGCGATCAACTGCGCCGTGCTCGCCGCCGAGGAGCTGAACGCGGCCGGCGGGGTGCTCGGCAGGCCGGTGGAGCTGGTCCTGGTCGACGGCGGCCGGGCGGCCCGCGAGGTGGCGGCCGAGGTCGCCGGGCTGGTCGCGTCCGGCACGGTCGAGGCGGTCGCCGGCACGCACGCCAGCGACGTGCGGGTGGAGGTGGTCGGGGCGATCGCCGGGCGGGTGCCGTTCGTGTACGCGCCCCCGTACGAGGGCGGCGGCCACGCCCCCGGCGTCTACTTCCTCGGCGAGACCCCGCGCCGCCAGCTCGACCCGGCCGTCGACTGGCTGATCCGCACCCGCCGGGCCCGCCGCTGGTACCTGCTGGGCAACGACTACGTCTGGCCCCGCCTGGTGCACGCGGCCGTCCGGCGCCGGCTGCGCGCGGCCGGGGCGGAGGTGGTCGGCGAGGGCCTGGCCGGCTACGGGCAGGCGACGCGCTGGCTGGAGCGGGTGGCCGGGGCCCGGCCCGACGCGATCCTGCTGACGCTGATCGGCAGCGACCTGGTGGCCTTCAACCGGGCCTACGCCGCCGCCGGCCTGGGCGCGGCCCGGCTGTGCGGGGCGCTGGAGGAGCACGGCCTGCTCGGCATCGGCGGCGACGGCACCGGCGAGCTGTACGCGTCCATGGGTTACTTCCGCGACCTCGCCACCGAGCCCGCGCTCGCCTTCGCCGAGCGGTACGCGGCCCGCTTCGGCCCCGACGCGCCCATGCTGAACGCGCACGGTCACGGCTGCTACGAGGCGGTCGCCATGCTGGCGGCGCTCGCCGGGCGGGCCGGGACGCTGGCGGTGCCCGCCCTGGACGCGGTGGCCGACGGCGCCACGATCACCAGCGCGCGGGGCCGGCTCACGCTGCGGGACCGGCAGGTGCGCCACGCGGTGCACCTCGGCAGGGCCGACGGCCTGCAATTCTTTCTGGAGAAACCTTTTCTGTAGAAAGCTTTGGCTCTAAGGTGCGTAGCGCCCCCTGACGCAGCTAGGAGCCGTCCATGAGCACCGTCGAGGAGTTCGGCTACCGCCAGGAACTACAGCGGTCCCTGGGATTCGCCGACCTCATGATCTATGGCTTGATCTTCATGGTGCCGATCGCGCCGTTCGGCATCTTCGGCAACGTCTTCGCCGTCTCGCACGGGATGGTGGCGCTGGCCTACGTCATCGGCCTGGTGGCGATGGCGTTCACGGCGCTGTCGTACGCGCAGATGGCCCGCGCCTTCCCGATGGCCGGCTCGGTCTACACCTACGCGGGACGCGGCATCGGCGCGCCGGTCGGGTTCGTCGCGGGCTGGGCGATCCTGCTCGACTACGTGCTCGTGCCGTCCCTGCTCTACCTGGTGGCGAGCGCGGCCATGAACTCCTTCGTGCCCGCCGTCCCGGTGTGGGCCTGGCTGGCCGCGTTCGTCGTGCTCAACACCGTCGTCAACTACCTCGGCATCCAGATGACCGCCCGCATCACCCGGATCATGCTGGTCGCCGAGCTGGCCGTGCTGGCGATCTTCCTGGTGGTCGGCGTGGTCGCGCTGGCGCAGGGCAAGGCGCAGACCGGGGCGATCACGCCGCTGTTCGACTCGGCCGGGTTCAGCTGGAGCGTGGTGCTGGCCGCGGCGTCGGTCGCGGTGCTGTCGTTCCTCGGCTTCGACGGCATTTCCACGCTCGCCGAGGAGAACCGCGAGGACGCCAGGCGGCTCGGCCGTTCCATGGTGGCGGCGCTGGCCGTGGCCGCGGTGCTGTTCGTGGTGCAGACGTGGGTGGCCGCGCTGCTCACCCCGGACCGGGCCGCGCTGATCGCCAAGGGCGACCCGGCCGGCAGCGCCTTCTACGACACGGCCGAGTTCGCCGGCGGGCACTGGCTGTCGGTGCTCACCGCCGTCGCCACCGCCGTCGCCTGGGGCTTCGCCAACTCGCTGGTGGCGCAGGCGGCCACGTCGCGGCTGCTGTTCGCGATGGCCCGCGACCGGATGCTCCCGTCGTTCCTCGCCAAGGTGGACCCGAAGCACAAGGTGCCGGTGAACGCCACGTTCGTGGTGGCCGCCATCTCGCTGGTCCTCGGGATCTACATGAGCACCCGCGAGAACGGCATCGGGGAGCTGGCCTCGCTGGTCAACTTCGGCGCGATGTTCGCGTTCCTGCTGCTGCACGTCTCGGTCGTGGTGTACTACCTGATCAGGCGGCGCAGCGGGAACCTGCTGGCGCACCTGATCGTGCCGGTCGTCGGCTTCGTCGTCCTGGTGGCCGTGGTCATCAACCAGAACGTGGCGGCCCAGTGGGTCGGCGGCCTGTGGCTGGCGCTCGGCCTGGTCGTGCTCGCCATCACCTATCTGACGGGCCGCCGGCCTGTGCTCCCCAAGGAGGTCGTGTGAACGTCGTGTCCTACCACCCCTCGCCCGAGGACCTGAGCTACACCTTCGGCGGCCGGGCCGCGGTGGGCAAGGTGCGGCCGGGCACGATCCTGGAGCTCTACACCGAGGACTGCTTCGGCGGCCGGGTGCGCACCACCGGCGACCTGCCGTCCCAGGTGTGCGAGTTCCCCTACCTCAACCCGGTGACCGGGCCCTTCCACGTGGAGGGCGCCGAGCCCGGCGACACCCTCGCCCTGCACTTCGTCTCGATCACCCCGGCCAGGGACTGGGCGGTGTCCACGACGTTCCCCCACTTCGGGGCCCTGACCAGCACGCACACCACGGCCACGCTCCAGCCGCCGCTGGAGGAGCGGGTCTGGCGCTACGACCTCGACCTCGGCCGCGGCGTCGCCGTCTACCACGCCAGGAACAGCGACTTCAGCGTGGAGCTGCCGCTCGACCCCATGCACGGCACGGTCGGCGTCGCCCCCGGCGCGAACGAGGCCCGCATGTCGATCACCCCCGACGCGCACGGCGGCAACATGGACACCCCCGAGCTGCGCGCCGGCGTCACCGTCTACCTGGGCGTCAACGTCGAGGGCGGGCTGTTCGCGATCGGCGACGGGCACGCCAGGCAGGGCCACGGCGAGGTGTGCGGCACGGCGGTCGAGTCGGCCATGAACACCGTGGTCGCGGTCGAGCTGATCAAGGGCGTGGTCACGCCGTGGCCGCGGCTGGAGGACGACCTGCACCTGATGTCCACCGGCTCGGCCCGCCCGCTGGAGGACGCCTACCGCATCAGCCAGCACGACCTGGTCACCTGGGCCGCCGAGCTGACCGGCCTGGACACCCTGGACGCCTACCAGCTCGTCAGCCAGGCCGGGCAGGCGCCGGTGGGCAACGTGTGCGACACGAACTACACGATGGTGGCCAAGATGCCCAAGGCGTACCTCGGCGAGAGCGCGGTCTACGAGGACGCGCACCGGCGGCTGCGCGCCCTCGGTGCCCAGTACACAAGTTAGTAAACCCGGATGTCGCAGGTCAGTGCCCTGATCATCTTCTGCTAACTGTTGAAGGGTGCTCAGGTTGGTGCTGTCCCTGGTCCTGCTCGATCCAAGCGCCGTCGCCGAGGTGTCGCAACGCAACATTCCCGTCCCGCGGGTGCTCACACCGCACGGCGACCGTCTGGGGTACGCCCCCGTGCCGCCTCCCTATACGGGGGCGCGGCGGCTGACCGGGGTGCTGGTCGGGCGGGACCCGGCGACCGGCAAGGACGTCATGTGCGGCGGCACCGTGCTCGGCTCGCGCAGCCGCAGCCTGGTGCTGACCGCGGCGCACTGCCTGTACCACCAGGGGCGGCTGCTGGCCAAGCTGGCCTTCCTGCCCGGCTACGAGCAGGGGCGGGCGCGGCTCGGCGTGTGGCCGGCGGTGCGCACGTGGGTGCCGGCGCGGTGGCGCAACCGGCCGTACTCGACGGAGCTGCTGCCGTACGACGTGGGGATCGTGGGCGTGGTGCGGCGGGAGCGGCCGCTGGAGGCGGTGACCGGGCGCGGGCTGCGCGCGATGCCGACCACGCGGGGCACCGCGCTGCGCGGCCTGGAGCTGCTGGGGTACCCGGCCGGCAAGGGCTATCCCGGGCTGCAGCTCTACCGGTGCCTGGGCGACACCGTCGAGGGGATCTCGGAGGGGCCGGGGCTCATGGTCACCCGCAACTGCCACGCCGCGGCGGGCGGCAGCGGCGGGCCCGCCCTGTACGGCGGCGCCATCGCGGGCGTGGTGTCGTCGTCCAGCCCGCTCAGCGACGCCAAGGGCTACACGGTGCTGGCCCGGCTCGGCGGCCGGCCCTTCGAGCGGATGCTGGCCAGGGCCGACCGGGCGATGCGGGTCACGCCGCCGCGCTGACGACCTCCTCGCACAGCGCGTGGGTGGCCAGGGCGTCGGCGGCGTCCAGCACCCGGCCCTCACGGACGGCGGCCAGGAACTCCACGCAGATCTGCTCGATGCCGCGCTGCCGGGCCACCGGCACCCAGTCGGGCCGCCGCGTCAGCACCTCGCCGCCCCGGTAGTCGACGACGTCGCCGAGGTTGACCACGCGCCGCTTGACGCCGTCGCCCATCACCTCGCAGGACTCCTCGCTCGCGCCGCTGACCCGGTTCATCACCCCGATCGCGGTGCAGCCGTCGCCGTCGAGCTGGAGCACGATGTGCTCGATCCGGCCGTCGCGGACGCGGGTGCGGATCGAGGTGCCGGTGACTGGGGCGGGCAGCAGGAACCTCAGCGTGTCGGCGACGTGGATGAAGTCGTCGAAGACGGCCCGCCGGACGTCGTCGGGGTGGTTGTCGCGGTTCTTCTCCATGACGACCAGGTGCCGGGGCAGCCCGGCGAGGGCGGCGTAGCCGGGGGCGCGGCGGCGGTTGAACCCGACCATGAGCGACCTGCCCTGCGCGCGGGCCAGGCGCACCAGGCGCTCGGACTCGGCCAGCGTGTACGCGATCGGCTTGTCCACGTAGACGTGCACCCCGGCGGCCAGCAGCGGCTCGACGATCTCCGGGTGGGCCTCGGTGGCGGCGTGCACGAAGGCCGCCTCCACGCCCGCCTTGATCACCTCGTCCACGTCGGTGAACCGGCGGGCGACGCGGTAGGCGTCGCCCAGCCGGTCCAGGCGGGCGGTGTTGCGGGTGCACAGGTGCAGGTCGAGCGCGGGCTGGGCGGCGAGCACGGGCAGGTACGCCTTCTCCGCGATGTCGCCCAGGCCGATGATGGCTGTCTTCACGCGTCGAGCGTAGCCTTCAGCGCCTGGTCGACGGGGGTGGGCGCGACGCCGAAGGTCTGCTGGAAGGCGGTGGAGTCGAGCACGTACGGGGCGATGAACTGGTAACGGGTGTGCGACAGCTCGCCGATCATGGGCGAGAACATCCCGGCCGCCCGCAGCACGGGCCACGGGATGCGCACCATCCGCGGCGCGGGCCGGCCCAGCAGGGCCGCCATCCGGTTCCCGACCTCCCGGAACGTCATCGGCTCCGCGGTCGGCATGTGCCAGGGGCGGCCCCAGGCCCGCTCGTCGCGGCCGGCCACGATGAGCGCGTCGGCCACGTCCGGCAGGTACGTCCAGCTGTGCGGGACGTCGGCGGGCCAGACGAGCTGGATCGTCCTGCCCGCGCGGAGCGCCGGGAGGAAACGGTCGCCGAGGTAGGACTGGTCGCTCGCGCCGGGGCCGAAGTAGTCGGAGCCGCGCACCTCGGTCGTCCTGACGCGGCCGGCCCGGTGGGCGGCGAGCGCGTCCTCCCACATCCTGGCGCGGACGCGGAACTTGGGGTCGGGCGAGGCGAGCGGCAGGTCCTCGGTCATCGGGCCGGTGACGGGGCCGTACGGGTAGAGGTTGCCGAGCATCACGTACACGGCGCCGCTCGCCTCGGCGGCGGCCAGGAAGGAGGCGGCCATCGGCGGCCAGTCGCTCAGCCAGCGGTGGTAGGCGGGGTTGACGCAGTTGTAGAGGACGTCGGCGCCCTTCGTGACCTGGATGAGCCTGGCCTGGTCGGCCACGTCGGCCGCGACCCTGGTCGCGCCCTCCGGACCGCTGCCGGAGCGGGTCACGACGACGACCTCGTGCCCCTGGTCGATGAGCTTGGCGGCCAGGTGCGTGCCGACCTGGCCGGATCCGACGACGACGTGCTTACCCATGATCAGACCTGCTTCCAGACGAGGCGGAGGACCGCGTTGAGGATGAAGAGCCCGGCCAGCACGACCGCGGGGGTGATCGCGCCGGCGGCGTAGAGCGCGAGCGCGCCGCCGCCGAACCAGGCGATCTCCAGCGCGGCGCGGGCCAGGCCGGTGAGCGGGAAGGTGGCGTTCGCGCCGCCGCCCGCCGCGAACAGCGCCCACACCAGGGCGAACAGCGCCGGGCCGCCGAGCCCGGCGAGCAGCTTCACGCCCCAGTTCGCGCTCAGCGTGAAGCCCCAGTAGCCCACGGCGGCGAGCACGCCGAGCTCCAGGAAGAACATCAGGGCCATGTTGGCGTGCTTCATCGGGGACTCCAGGAGGTGCGTGACTGCCGTTCGCTTACGAGAGCAATGCTCTCTCAAGGGAGCGGTGTTCGTCAAGAGCAGTGCTCTCGTTTTCTCGCACCGCTCTGGTAACCTGCGGTGCATGACAGCCAGCCGCACCGCCAGAGAACGCGTCCGGGCCGAGCTCACCAGAGAGATCACCGACATCGCGCGCCGCCAGCTCGCCACCGAGGGCGCCGGCGGCCTGTCGCTGCGGGCGGTGGCCCGGGAGATGGGCATGGTCTCCTCGGCCATCTACCGCTACTTCCCGAGCCGCGACGACCTGCTGACCGCCCTCATCGTCGACGGCTACAACGCCCTCGGCGAGGCCGTCGAACAGGCCGAGGCCGCCTGCCCCCGCGACGACTTCACCGGCCGCTGGCTGGCCGCCTGCCACGGGGTGCGCGGCTGGGCGGTGTCACACCCGCACGAGTACGCGCTGCTCTACGGCTCCCCCGTGCCCGGCTACCAGGCGCCGCAGGACACGGTGGCGGCCCGGGTGCGGGACGTCGCCGTGCTCGGCACGCTCGTCACCGACGCCTGCCGGGCCGGGGCCGTCCGGCTGCCCGCCGGCCTGCCCGTCCCGCCGCCCGAGCTGGCCGGGGAGGGGGCGGGGCTGCGGGCGCTGATGCCGGGCGTGCCTGACGAGGTGATCTGGGCCGCCGCGTCGGCCTGGACCGCGCTGTACGGGTGGGTGAACTTCGAGGTGTTCGGCCAGTTCAACAACACCATCGACGACCGCCGCACCGCCTTCGACCACGCCATGCGCCTCACCGCCACCCACCTGGGCCTGTCCACCCCCTGACCACCGCCCCCACCCCCGCCCATGGTGGCCTCACCCCCTCCGAAAGAGCGGCACCAGCACCTCGTCCACGATCTGCACGACGAGTTCGCCGGGGATGGGGGTGCTCCTCACCCTCTCCTGAAGAGCGGCACCAGCACCTCGTCCACGATCTGCACGACGAGTTCGCCGGGGATGGGGGTGCCGTTGAAGAGGAAGTGGTGCCGCAGCAACGCGTGCCCCGCGTCGAGCCGGCGCGGGGTGATCGCCTCCGGATCGACCTCCCCCCGCTCGACCGCCCGCCGCAACACCTCCTCCATCGTCCTCCGCCCCATCCCCTGGGACGTCCTGCGCATGGCGTTGACCGGCGACCCGCTGCTCAACGCCTCCCCCAGCAGCCCCCGCAGCGCCTCTCCCGCCGGCCCCGACAACACCTGCGCCGCCTGGCCGAGCATCGCCACCAGGTCCCCGCGCAGCTCACCGGTGTCAGGCACCGACTCGGGGGTGGGCAGGACGGAACGCACCGCGTCCGTCACCAGCTCCAGCCGGGACGGCCAGCGCCGGTACAGCGACGCCTTGCTCGCCCTGGCCCGCTCGGCCACCCGTTCCATGGTGAGCCCGGCGTAGCCGCTCTCGGCCAGCTCGTCGAGCGTCGCCCGGTAGATCGCGGCGTGCAGCGCCTCGCCCCGGCGGCGGGGCAGCTTGCGGTGATCGGTGACCATGGCAGGCATCCTAAGCAGCCGGGACGACCGTTCCTGCGTCGCCGTTCACGGTCACGACCTGCCCGTCCTCCAGCACGGACGTCCCCGTGCCGGTGCCCATGACGGCCGGGATGCCGTACTCCCTGGCCACGATCGCGGCGTGCGAGGCCGCGCCGCCGCTGTCCACGACCACGGCCGCGGCGCGCTGGAACAGCGGCGTCCAGGACGGGTTCGTGTAGGGGCAGACCAGCACGTCCCCGGCCGCCAGCTTGCCGAACTCGGCGGGGTCCCTGATCACCTTGACCGGCCCAGTGGCCGTTCCCGTGCTCGCCGGCGACCCGGTGGCCAGCGCTCCGCCGGCCGGCGCGGGCGGGAAGACGGCGGCGGGGTCGATGAGTCGCACGCCCGCCAGTTCCTCGCGCTTGGCCGCCCGGGCCCGCGCGGCCGCGCGCAGCCTGGTCCCGTACGGGCCGGTCAGCTCCGTCTCGTCGGTGACCGCCTCCAGCTCCTCCAGGCGCAGGTGGAAGACGTCCTCGGGCCGGTCGAGCACGCCGGCGCGGCACAGCCGCCGGCCCAGCTCCACGAGGGCGCGGCGGAGGACGGGCTGCGGCAACGTGAAGAAGAAGTGGCTGTCCTCGCGGAAGGCGATCCCGGCGCGGGCGGCGGCCACCCAGCGCCGCATCCGCGCGGCCCGCCCCGGCGACCGCAGGAGCGGGTGCGCCAGCAGCCGGTCGAGCGCGTCGTCCTTCGCGGCGGGCGGGGCGGGGTGGGCGGCCAGCATCCGGACCAGGCCGAGCACGGTCTCCGGCGCGTCGGCCCAGCAGGGCGGGGTGACGAGGATGGGGCTGGAGGTCTCGCGGTGGCCGTACTCGCGCAGGAACTCCTCGAACGCCTCCCGGAACGCGCCGGGAAGCGCCGCCACGGACAGCCCGCCCGCAGGCGCCGCGCCGACGCCCGCGTCAGCGGAACCCGCGTCACCGCCCGCCGGGTCGCCGTTGAGCGCGCCTGTGGTGACCGCCAGCTCGGCCAGCCGCTCCAGCGCCCGGTTCGCCTCGCTCGTCCGGGTGACCGCCCCGGCCAGCAGCCCGCCGAACAGTGGCCGCCGCCCCAGCACCTTGACCGCCACGAGCAGGCGCAGCAGCGCGAGCCCGGTGCGCGGCAGGTAGTCGATCCTGAGGTCGGCGACCGGGGCGACCAGGTCGAGCGCCTGCCGGGGCACGCGGATCAGCTCGGCCCACGGCATCGCGCCCAGGTCCCGGCCGGCCAGCCGCCGCACGGCCGCCAGGTAGCCGGTGAAGCGCCGGTCCTCGGTCCAGCGCGCGGGGTCGTACCGCCTGGCCTTGGCCCCCAGCCGGAACGGCGCGGTCAGCACCCGGGCCGACGGGCGCGGCGACGGCGGCGTCAGCGCGTACACGACGCCGTCCTCCTCGCGCAGGAACCCCTCGAACCCGCGCCGTATCCCGAACGCGCCGGTCACCCGCCCCATCAGCCCGGCCGGCCCGTACGGCAGCCAGGTCGTCATGTCGATCGGGTACGGCCGGACCGGCAGGTATTCGAGCAGGACGGCGGCCAGCCGGCGGCGGAGGGGGTTGAGCCGGCCGACCGGGGGCGGCGGCAGGGCGGTCATGGGCCGGGCCTGGAGCAGGTGGAGGCGGCCCGCCGCGTAGGCCCACTCGAGGTCCTGCGGCCGTCCGTAGTGGGCGGCGACCCGGCGCGCGAGCCCGGCCAGCTCCGTCACCACGGCGTCGGGCAGCCGCTGCCCGGCTCCGCTGCCGCGCTCCTGGACGACGCCGCCGCCCGGCGCGCTGCGGACGACGACCTCGCTGCGGCCGGGCCGGTAGGCGATCCGGCCGTCGCGGCTCACCACGTACCGGTCGGGCGTCACCAGGCCCGACACCACCGCCTCGCCCAGCCCGGCGCCCGCCTCGACGACGATCCGCTCGCGCTCGCCGTTGACCGGGTCGGCGGTGAACAGCACGCCCGCCGCGTCCGGCTCGACCATGCGCTGCACGACCACGGCGATGCTGACCTCGGCGTCGTCGATGCCGAGTCTCGCCCGGTAGGCGATGGCGCGCTCCGTCCACAGGGAGCCCCAGCACCGGCGGACCGCGTCGAGCAGTGCCGCCTCGCCCACCACGTTGAGGTAGGTGTCCTGCTGCCCGGCGAAGGCGGCCCCCGGCAGGTCCTCGGCGGTCGCGCTCGAACGCACCGCGACGGGGCCGCCGCCGAGCGCCGCGTAGGCGTCGGTGATCGCCTGCCGCAGCTCGGCGGGCAGATCGGTGGGCAGGCCGGCGTCCTCGCGGGCGGCCAGCTCGTAGGCGTGCGTGGTGACGACGAAGCCGGGCGGCACGGGGAAGCCGTTCCTGACCAGTTCGCCCAGGTTGGCGCCCTTGCCGCCGGCGAGGGGCAGGTCGTCCCTGCCGACGGCGTCCAGCGGCGCGACGAGTTTCACGAGGTCTCCTTCACGGGGGTTTCGTCCGCGTACGCGGTGGTGCGGAGGGGCCGCGCCGGCAGCGCCAGCGCGAGCACGAAGGCCACGGCGAGCAGCGGCGCCATGGCCGCGAACACGGGCGGCACGGCGGTGGCGAACGCGGCGCGGACGCCGTCGGGCAGCGCGGCCGGGGTCTCGGTGGCGGAGATGCCGGAGCGCAGCGTGATCAGCGCGCCGACCACCGCGACCCCGGCCGACGCCCCGATCTGCCGGACGAACGTCACCGCCGAGGTGGCCGTCCCGAGGTCGCCGTAGGAGACGGCGTTCTGCGCGGCCAGCACCATGACCTGCATGACCATCCCGACGCCGAGCCCGGCGAGCAGCATCGAGGCGGCCAGCGCCGGCGGCGACCCGGCCGTGAGCCCGATCAGCCCCAGCCCGACGGCGGCGACGGCGGTGCCGGCCACGGGGAACGGCTTGTAGCGGCCGGTCCTGGTGATCAGCCGGCCGCTCACGACCGTGGACAGCAGCACGCCGCCCATGAGCGCGGTCACCAGCAGCCCGGCCCTGGTGGCGCTGGCGCGCTGCGCGATCTGCAGGTAGGCGGGCATGTACGTGACCGTCCCGAACAGGGCGAACCCGATGACCAGGCTGATGCCGACCGGCACGGCGAACGCGCGCTCGCGGAACAGCCGTAACGGCAGGATCGGGTCGGCCGCGTACCGGGCGCTGACCAGCCACGCCACCACCCCGGCCGCCGCGAGCGCGGCGAAGGCGGGGTTGCGCGTCTGCCCGGTCAGCACCACGCCCACGACGACCGCGCCGAGCGCGAGCGCGCCCGCCACGTCCAGCGGCTGCCGCCGTCCCTCCGGCCGGGGGAGCCGCAGCGTGACGGTGATCAGCACCAGTGCCAGCAGCCCGAGCGGCGGGTAGATGGCGAAGATCCACCGCCAGCTCGCCCGGTCGATGACGAACCCGCCGATCAGCGGCCCGCCCACGGCGGCCACCACGTACGCCGCCCCGAAGTAGCCGAGGAACCGGCCTCGCTCGCGCGGGCTCACCAGCTCCCCGATGGTCGCCTGGGCCCCGATCATCAGCCCGCCGCCGCCCACGCCCTGCACCACCCGGAACGCGATGAGCTGCGGCATCGACCCGGCGAACGCGCACAGCACGGCCCCGGTCACGAACACCACGACGGCCACCTGCAACGTCCGCTTGCGCCCGTACCGGTCGCCGAGCTTGCCGTAGACCGGCATGACGACGGTGGCGGCGACCAGGTAGGCGGTGACGACGGCGGGCATCTGGTCGAGCCCGCCCAGCTCGCCCGCCACGGCCGGCAGCGCCGGCGCCATGATCGTCTGGTCCAGCGCCGCGAGCAACATGGCCAGCACGAGCCCCGTCACGACCCACCCCATGACGCCTCCTCATTAGAGAACGCTGCGTTCTCTAACGAGCATAGACTTCACCCCCGGGTCACACAACGTTCACCCCGCGATCAGCCTGTCGAGTGGGCCGGCGGCCGGCCGCACGCACAGGGACCCCGCGCAGAAAGCGCGGGGTCCCGGATGCGGAGAGGTCAGTGGGCGGCGCGGTTGACGGCGGAGATGATGGCCTTGAGGGAGGCGGTGGTGGTGTTGGCGTCGACGCCGACGCCCCACAGCACCTGGCCGTCCACCTCGCACTCCAGGTAGGAGGCCGCCTTGGCGTCGCTGCCGGCGCTCATGGCGTGCTCGACGTAGTCGAGGACGCGCACCTGGATGCCGACGCCGGCGATCGCGTCGATGAAGGCCGAGATGGGGCCGTTGCCGGTGCCGCTGATCTCGCGGATCTCGCCGTCGAGGCGGACGTCGGCGCTGATGCGGTCCTTGTCGTCGACGGTGGACTCGTGGCGGTGGGCCATGAGGCTCAGGCGGCCCCACCGGTTGGCGGGGTTGGGGAGGTACTCGTCGCGGAAGATCTCGAACATCTCCGCGGGGCTGACCTCGCCGCCCTCGGTGTCGGTGCGGGCCTGGACGACCTTGGAGAACTCGATCTGCAGCCGGCGCGGCAGGTCGAGCTGGTGGTCGGCCTTCATGATGTAGGCCACGCCGCCCTTGCCGGACTGGCTGTTGACCCGGATCACGGCCTCGTACGAGCGCCCGATGTCCTTGGGGTCGATCGGCAGGTACGGCACCGCCCACGCGAAGTCGTCCACCGGCACCCCGGCGGCCGCGGCGTCGCGCTCCAGGTGCTCGAAGCCCTTCTTGATGGCGTCCTGGTGGGACCCGGAGAAGGCGGTGTAGACCAGCTCGCCGCCCCACGGGTGGCGCGGGTGCACGGGCAGCTGGTTGCAGTATTCGGTGACGCGGCGGATCTCGTCGATGTCACTGAAGTCGATCTCGGGGTCGACGCCCTGGGAGAACAGGTTCATGCCGAGGGTGACCAGGCAGACGTTGCCGGTGCGCTCGCCGTTGCCGAACAGGCAGCCCTCGATGCGGTCGGCGCCGGCCAGGTAGCCCAGCTCGGCGGCGGCGACGGCGGTGCCGCGGTCGTTGTGCGGGTGCAGCGACAGCACGATCGAGTCGCGGTGCTTGAGGTGGCGGCTCATCCACTCGATCTGGTCGGCGTAGACGTTGGGGGTGGCCATCTCGACGGTGGCGGGCAGGTTGATGATGACCTTGCGGTCGGGGGTGGGCTGCCACACCTCGTTGACGGCGTCGCACACCTCGACGGCGTACTCCAGCTCGGTGCCGGTGAACGACTCCGGCGAGTACTCGAAGTAGACGTCCACGTCGCTGGCGTCGGCCAGCTTCTTCACCAGCTTGGCGCCCTCGACGGCGATGGCGGTGATGCCGTCCTTGTCCTGGCCGAAGACGACCCGGCGCTGCAGGGTGGAGGTGGAGTTGTAGAGGTGGACGATGGCCTGCTTGGCGCCCTCCAGCGACTCGAAGGTGCGCTCGATCAGCTCGGGCCTGGCCTGGGTCAGGACCTGGATGACGACGTCGTCCGGGATGCGGCCCTCTTCGATGATCTTCCGGATGAAGTCGAAGTCGGTCTGCGAGGCGGCCGGGAAGCCCACCTCGATCTCCTTGTAGCCCAGGCGTACCAGCAGCTCGAACATCTGGAGCTTGCGGTGGGAGTCCATCGGGTCGATCAGGGCCTGGTTGCCGTCGCGCAGGTCCACCGCGCACCAGCGGGGCGCCTTGGTGATGACCTTGTCGGGCCAGGTGCGGTCGGTCAGCCGGACGGGTTCGAACGGCTGGTAGCGATGGATCGGCATCTGGCTGGGCTGCTGGGCGGTCATGTCGGTTCGCTCCTCGTCGGACGGTTCGGAAGAAAGCGGCCGACGCGCATGACTGGCTCCGCGGCGAGGGAGCCGGCCTTACAGGCCCCCGCCGCGGCAGCTAAGAAGGAGCCCGCGCAGCATGACATGAACGCTACCAGACGTCCCGCGATGCGCAGTCCCGCTTCTCACATAGCGAGAAGATCAGTCGTCGACGAGCACGCTGAGGCAGGTCACGCAGCCTTCGAGCTTCTCGAACTCCGAGATGTCGACCGTCGTCACGTCGAGGCCGCGGCTCTCCAGGAGCGCGGCGGTGCGCGGCGCGGAGGCGGCCAGCAGCACGCGGGAGCCGTCCAGCGGCACGACGTGGGCGCCCGGCTCCTCCGGCGGCACCAGCAGGCCGGGCAGGTCCACGTGGCGGGGGTCGCCGATGAGCGTGCCGTCGGGCAGGGCCGTCACGGCGGACTTCAGGTGCAGGACGCCGCGCACGTTCACCGGCACGACGCGCCGCTCCGGCAGCAGGGCGGTGAGCTGGCCGATGCCCTCGTCGTTGGTGCGGGCGGAGCGGCCGGCGTACACGACGGGGCCGGACTGGAGCACGTCGCCGCCGTCGAGCGTGCCGGGCCGGGCGATCATCACGGTCTTCAGCCCGAGGTCGCGTACGGCCCGCGCCACGGACTCCACCTCGGGCCGCCGCTCGGCCGCGCCCGGCCGGGTCAGCACCGCCACCCGTCCCGACACCACGACCGTGTCCTCGACGAACGGCGCGTCGGGCAGGTCGTCGGCGGGGTCGGCGTACACGACCCGGCGGCCGGCCGCCTCCAGCGCGGCGACGTAGGCGTCATGCTGGTCGAGGGCTTTGACGGGGTCCACGGGCTCGCGCTGGAGGTGGGTGACGATGCCCTCGGCGATGCGGGGGCCGGGCTTCCTTACCAGCGCGATACCAGACATAGGGCGTGTTCTATCACGTTCGGATTAGAGTCTTCGCATGCGTGACGACGAGATTCTGACCAGGATCAGTTCCCTGGTCGACGAGGAGCACCGGCTGCGCGAGAAGCTGACGGCCGGCGAGGTGACGACGGACGAGGAGCACAACCGGGTCAAGGAGCTGGAGACGGCTCTCGACCAGTGCTGGGACCTGCTGCGGCAGCGCCGGGCCCGGCGCGGCGCGGGCGAGGACCCGGACGGGGCCGCGGTGCGCCCGGCCGGGCAGGTGGAGAACTACCGCCAGTAGGGCGGGGAAATGCGGTGGCCGGGGCCGTCGCGGGTGCGCTTTGCTGGTCGGATGAGCATCCAGCCCATCCCCCTCGGCCAGGACGAGAGCCTGGTCGCGGACCTGCACGACGCGTACGTGGCGGCCAACGCCCACGATCCGGGCCCCCTCATGGCGCTGCCCCGCTTCCGGCAGAGCTTCGGCGTCGAGCGGCCGGACCAGCGGGTGGAGCTGTGGGCGGTGACGGAAGGCGGCGGGCAGGGGCACGGCCAGGGCGGCGGGCAGAGCGGCGGGCAGGACGGCAAGGTGGCGGGCGGCTACGGGCTGGGCCTGCCGCTCCTCGACAACACCCAGGCGGCGGTGCTGTACCCGCTGGTGGTGCGGCCGGAGCGGCGCGGGCGCGGGCTGGGCGGCGAGCTGTTCGCGCACGCCGTGGGGCGGGCCCGGGCGCACGGCAGGCGGCTGCTGTTCACCGAGACGCCCAGCACGGGCGTCGGCGCGCGGTTCGCGCGGGCGCACGGCATGACGACCTCGGTCAGCGAGGCCCGCCGCACGCTCGACCTGCGCACGGCCGACTGGGCGGCGCTGGAGGCCATGGTGCCGCGGGTGCCGGGTTACTCGCTGGAGCAGTGGGTGGGGCCGGCCGGCCCGGAGTGGCTGGACGACCTGGTCACGCTGCTCGACGGCATGAACGACGCCCCGCGCGACGCCGCCGTGGAGGCCAGCGCGTACACGCCCGAGCGGGTCCGCGAGCGCGAGCTGAGCGTCGCCGCGGGCGGCCAGACCTGCTACACCACGATCGCGCGCCGCGACGCCGACGGCGCGCCCGCCGCCTACACGCGGATCTTCCTGCGCGCCGACCGCGCCGACGGCTGGGGCGGCCAGGCGGACACGGCGGTGCTGCGCGAGCACCGGGGCCACCGCCTGGGGCTGCTCGTCAAGCTCGCCAACCTGCTGTGGCTGCGCGAGCGCGAGCCGCATCTCGAACGCGTCATCACCTGGAACGCCACCTCCAACGCCCACATGCTGGCCATCAACGAGGCGATGGGGTTCCGGCTGCTGGACGAGTGGCACACCTGGCGTCTGGAGCTGTGACCCCCTCCCGTGGTCCTGACAGGGAGGTTAACCTGACGGTTTATGACCTTGGAGGCGTTGCGCGACGGGGATCCGCGCCAGGCCGGGCCGTACGCGCTGCTGGGCCGGCTGGGCGAGGGCGGCATGGGGACCGTCTACCTGGGCCAGGGGCCGGACGGCACCCGGGTGGCGGTCAAGCTGATCCACGCCAGGATGAGCGCCGACCCCGGCTTCCGCCGCCGCTTCGCCCGTGAGGTGGCGGCCGCGCGGCGGGTCGCCCGCTTCTGCACCGCGCCCGTCCTGGACGCGGACGTGGAGGGCGAGACGGCCTACCTGGTCACCGAGTACGTCGAGGGGCCGAGCCTCGGGGAGGCCGTGCGGGCGTCCGGGCCGCTGCGCGGGTCCGCGCTGGACGGGCTGGCCGCGGCGGTGGCGGTGGCGTTACGGGCCATCCACGGGGCGGGCGTGGTGCACCGCGACCTCAAGCCGTCCAACGTGCTGCTCTCGCAGGTGGGGCCCAAGGTCATCGACTTCGGCATCGCGCGCTTCGCCGGGACGGAGATGAGCAGCGCGATCGTGGGGACGCCGGCGTACATGTCGCCGGAGCAGGTGTCGGGGTCGCGGGTGGGGCCGCCGTCGGACATCTTCTCGTGGGGGTGCACGGTGGCGTTCGCGGCGGGGGGCGGGTCGCCGTTCGGGACGGGGTCGGTGCCGACGGTCCTGCTGCGGATCGTCAACGGGCCGCCGGACCTGCGCGGGCTGCCGGGGCCGCTGCGCGAGCTGGTGGAGGCGGCGCTCACCAAGAACCCGGCGCACCGGCCGACGGCGCAGGAGCTGCTGGACCGGCTGAGCGCCGCCAACCCGTCGGCCCTGCCACCGGGCGTCCCCCCGCCGGCCGCCCCCACGCCCGCCACCCCGTCCACCCAGCCCGAGCGGGCCGACGTGGGCACGCGGGGCCTCACCCCGTCCACACCAGCCACTCCCTCCACGCCCGCCGCCTCCTCCTCTATGCCCTCCACTCCTGCCATGCCGACGGGAGCGGCGGGTGGCGAGCAAGCGGGGGCGGCGAGTGGCCGCCAGGCGGGGGCGCCCGGTGGCGGGCAGGCAGGAGGGACCGAGCCGGGGGCGGCGGGCTCCGGGCCCGGCCGTCCGGGCGCGTCGCCCGCCGTCGCGGCGGGCGACGGTGGGGACGGGAGCCGGCGGCGGAAAAGGGTCCTGGCCGGGGCGGCGGCCGTCGTGGTGGCGGCGGCCGGGGTGTCGGCGGCGCTGGTGTGGCAGGGCGCGGGCTCCCCCGACGCCTCCCCGGCCCCGCGCCAGACGGCCGGCACGACGGCCGGGGCGACGGCCGGGGCGACGGGCGGGGCGACGGGCGGCACGACGGCCGGGGCGACCCGGGCGGCCACCCGCTCGTCCGGGCAGGCGTCCGCGCCGGGCAACCCGCTGCGCGCCGGCGGCCCGGTCGCCTTCTACTCCCCCGACGAGCCCGGCGCCGCCAAGCAGGCCGAGCTGTGGCGCGCCGACCGCCCGGAGGACGCCGCCCTCATGGACAAGCTGGCCAAGGTCCCGCACGCCATCCGGCTCGGCGCCCCGGAGGTCCGCGACAAGGTGGCCGCGGCCGTGGAGAACGCCGCGCGCGGGAGCGCCGTCCCCGTCTTCCTGATCAACCGCATGCCGGGCAGCGACTGCCGTTCCGCGTCCGTCGCCGAGCTGGAGACGTACCAGAGCTGGATCAAGGGCATCGCGGGCCAGATCGGCGAGGCGCCGGCCGTGGTCGTCCTGGAGCCCGGCAGCCTGGTCAAGCTGCCGGGCACGAAGGACTGCGACCCCCAGGGCTCCGCCGAGCGGCGCTACCAGGACGTCCGCGCGGCCGCCCGGAGCCTGAAGGCGAACCCGCGCACCGCCGTCTACCTCGACGGCGGCCAGGGCCTCTACCCTCCGACCGACCTCATGGCCGAGCGGCTGCTGAAGGCGGGCGTGGACGAGGCCGACGGCTTCTTCCTCAACACCGCCGCCTATCAGCGCACGGAGAAGGCGGTCGCGTCCGGGAAGCAGCTCTCGGCGTGCGTCGCCCTCCGCCGGGCCGGCCGTGCCGCCTGCCCGCCCGACGCCACGGTGAAACCGGCCGAGCTGCCGCACTTCGTCCTCGACACCGCGCGCAACGGCCAGGGCTCCTGGTCCCCGGCCCGGCACTACGCCGACCCGCAGACCTGGTGCAACCCGCCCGGCAGGGGCGTCGGCGACCGTCCGACGACCGAGACCGGCGACGAGCTGGTGGACGCCTATCTGTGGATCGCCCGTCCGGGCAGCTCCGACGGCCGGTGCCGGCGCGGCACGACCGGCGAGAAGGACCCTGAGCGGGGCGTCGTCGCGCCGGAGGCAGGCCAGTGGTGGGCCGACCTCGCCCTGGAACGGGCGAAGAACGCCAACCCCCCGTTGCGGTGATATTTCCTCCGTAAGGCGGCGATGTTAAGCGGACGTTAGATCTCGGGCCGCCTCCCTTGTCCGAACATCCTTCTGGGGTGAGGCTCTGACCTGCAAGCACTCCCCCGGCCCCAGGAGGTACCCCAGTGAGCCCCGACGTCAGCAGGGCCCGCGTGCCGTGGAAGGCGGTGGCCGGCGGCTCCGTCGGCAACCTGGTCGAGTGGTACGACTGGTTCGTCTACAGCAGCTTCGCCGTCTACTTCGCCGCGGCGTTCTTCCCTGACGGCGACGACACGGCCAAGCTGCTCAACACCGCCGCCATCTTCGCCGTCGGCTTCTTCATGCGCCCGCTCGGCGGCTGGCTGCTCGGCCGCTACGCCGACCGCAAGGGCCGCAAGGCGGCGCTGACGCTCACCGTGACGCTGATGTCGGCCAGCGCGCTGCTGATCGCGATCGCGCCCACGTACGAGTCGGTCGGCTACTTCGGCGCGCTGGTGCTGGTCGTGGCCCGCCTGCTCCAGGGCCTGTCGGTGGGCGGCGAGTACGCGGCCAGCGCCACGTACCTCACCGAGGCGACCCCGCGCGGCCGCCGCGGCCTGGCCTCCAGCTTCCAGTACGTGTCGATGACCGCCGGCCAGCTCGTCGGCCTCGGCCTGCAGATCATCCTGCAGAACACGATGACCAAGGAGGCGCTGAGCTCCTACGGCTGGCGCATCCCGTTCGTGGTCGGCGCGGTGGCCGCCGCCGTCGTGTTCTACCTGCGCCGCAGCCTGCTGGAGACCGAGGCGTACGACGAGGAGGAGCGCGCCGACGGGACCGAGGGCCGGGGCACGATCCGCGGCCTGCTGGCGCACAAGAAGGAGGCGCTGCTGGTGATCGCCCTGACCATGGGCGGCACGGTGGCGTACTACACGTACACGACGTACCTCACCAAGTACCTGTCGAACACCGCGGGCCTGCCGAAGGAGACGGCCACGCTGGTGAGCTTCTGCGCGCTGTTCGTCTTCATGTGCCTGCAGCCGCTCGCCGGGGCGCTGTCGGACCGGATCGGGCGGCGGCCGCTGCTGATCACGTTCGGGATCGGGTCGATGCTCGGGACGGTGCCGCTGATGACGGCGCTCGGCGGGGCGAGCGGGTTCGGGGGCGCGCTGGTCCTGTCGCTGACCGGGCTGGTCATCGTGACCGGCTACACCTCGATCAACGCGGTGGTGAAGGCCGAACTGTTCCCCACGGGGGTGCGGGCGCTCGGCGTGGCGCTGCCGTACGCGATCGCGAACGCGCTGTTCGGCGGCACCGCCGAGTACGTGGCGCTGTGGTTCAAGGACGCGGGCGTCGAGTCCGGCTTCTTCTGGTACGTCTCCGGCTGCGCCGCGGTCTCGCTCCTCGTGTACCTGTTCATGCGCGAGACCAGGGACGCCGCCCTGTCCCGGGCCGAGCGGCAGGCGGCGGAGGCCGTGCCGGAACGCGTCTAACCTGGCAGCATGCGAGTTCTGCTGGTCGAGGACGACGATCGGCTCGCCGCCGCGCTGACCACCGCCCTCGCCCGGCACGGCCACCAGGTCACCCGGGCGGGGCTCGCCGTCGACGCCCTCCGTTTGGCGGGGGGCGCCGACTTCGTCCTGCTCGACCTGGGCCTGCCCGACATGGACGGCCTCGACGTGCTGCGCCGCCTGCGCCGGGTGTCGGCGGTGCCGCTGATCGTGGTGACCGCCCGCACCGAGGAGCGCGAGGTGCTGCGCGGCCTGCGGTCGGGGGCCGACGACTACCTCGTCAAGCCGTTCCGGACGGCCGAGCTGATAGCCCGCATGGAGGCGGTGGTGCGGCGCGGCACCCGTCCCCGGCCGCGCCGCGACGACGTGGTGCGGGTCGGCGACGTGCGCATCGACCTGGAGACCCGGCAGGTCACGGTGGCCGGGGAGCCGGTGGTGCTGACCCGGCGCGAGTTCGACGTGCTGGCGGTGCTGGCCAGGGAGCCGGGCGTGGTGCGCAGCCGCGAGGAGATCCTGGACGAGGTCTGGGGCGACCCGCTGCTGTCGGCGTCGCGGTCGCTGGACGTGCACGTGGCCGGGCTGCGCGCCAAGACCGGCCGGCCCGGGCTGGTGGAGACCCTGCGGGGCACGGGCTACCGGCTGGGCTCGGCGGCGTGAACGCGCGCCTGGTGGTCACGTTCACGGCGCTGATCGCGACCCTGATCACGGCGCTGGCCGTGCCGCTCGGCTGGGCGTACTCCTCGCACCGCACCAACCGGCTGCTCCTCGACCGCCGCGCCGACGCCACCCGCTTCGCGGAGCTGGCCGACCAGGCGGCGCGCGAGGGCGACTACGCGGGCCTGGTCGAGGAGGTGCGCCGGTACGCCGACCTGTACGGGGCGGCGGTCCGGGTCCGCGACCGGGACGGCTCGGTGCGGGTGGCGGCGGGCTCCTTCGCGGGCGACGACCGCGACGCCACCCGCCTGGCGTTGTCCGGCCGCACCACCGAGGAGCTGCCGGCGCTGACGCCGTTCGGCCCGTCCCGGGTGCTGCTGGCCGAGCCGGCCGGCCGCGACGCGCAGCTCTCGGGCGTGGTGCTGCTCCAGGCCCCGACCGACCGGGCCCGGCTGGACGTGTCGCTGGTGTGGGGCGCGCTGGCGCTCGGCGCGCTGGCCGCGCTCGGGCTCGGCGCGGTGCTGGCCCGGCGGCTGGCCCGCTGGATCCTGCGCCCGGTCACCGAGCTGGACCGCACCACCCGGGCGATCGCGGGCGGCCGCCTGGACGCGCGGGCGCATCCGGGGGCGGGGCCGTCGGAGCTGCGGCGGCTGGAGGAGCGCTTCAACGCGATGGCCGACGCCGTGGCGGGCGCGATGGAGCGGCAGCGGGCCTTCGTCGCGGACGCCTCGCACGAGCTGCGCACCCCGCTGACCGTGCTCGGGCTACGGCTGGAGAACCTGGAGCCGCACCTGCGCGCCGAGGGCGGCCCCGAGTACGAGGAGGCGCTGGCCGAGCTGGACCGGCTGGCGCTGCTGGTGGAGGACCTGCTGGCGCTGGCCAAGGTGGAGGCGGGGGCCGGGCTGGAGTCCCGTCCGGTGGCGCTGGGGCCGCGGCTGGCGGTGTGGCGCGAGGTGTACGCCGCCAAGGGCC
The DNA here is from genome assembly GCF_022664455.2 of Actinomadura luzonensis. Classification (NCBI taxonomy): domain Bacteria; kingdom Bacillati; phylum Actinomycetota; class Actinomycetes; order Streptosporangiales; family Thermomonosporaceae; genus Actinomadura; species Actinomadura luzonensis. Next base: position 2,057,943 of record NZ_JAKRKC020000002.1, on the reverse strand, counting down.
TGCGCCTGGTCGCCCCCGGGGACGGCGAGGTGCCGGAGGCGGCGGCCAGGATCGCCGACATCGCCCTGGACAACGCCCAGAAGTTCGTCCCGCCGGGCGGCACGGTGACGGTCACGCTGGCGGACGGCGTGCTGCGGGTCACCGACGACGGGCCGGGGCTGAGCGAGGAGGAGCGGGCCGAGGCGCTGGGCCGCTTCTGGCGGTCGGGCACGCACGCGAACGTGCCGGGCAGCGGCCTCGGCCTGGCCATCGCCGCCGAGCTGGCCCGCGCCTGCGGCGCCGGCCTCGCGCTGCGGCCGGCCGACCCGCACGGCCTCACGGTCGAGCTGCGTCTTCCGTAGCGCGCCGGGCGATGGCCTGTTCGAGGCCGTCGAGGATGACGCGCAGGCCGAAGTCCCCGACGGTGCCGGCCGGGGTCGTGGCGTGGTTGCCGGCGAGCAGCGGGAACCGGTCGGCGTTGCGCAGGAGCAGGTCGCGCATGATCGGCGCGGCGGCGCCGTCCGTCCAGGTCTGGGTGCCGGGGGTGGCGGCCGCGTGGGTGGCGCGGACGTGGTTGGACACCAGCGTGATCACGTCCAGGCGTTCGCGCTCGGTCAGCGGCGTGCCGGCCAGGGCGCCGAGGGCGCTCTCCGGCCAGGCGGTCTCGCGCGGGCCCATCACCCGGTCGCCGGTGGTGACCGACGGCAGCCAGGGGTGCCGCCGCCAGACGGCGGAGAGCTGCCGGGCGTACTCCTCCAGCTCGGCCCGCCAGCCGGTCACGCCGCTCAGGTCGGGGGGCGCGCCGACCGCGGCCTCGATCATGACGGCGACCAGCTCGGCCTTGTCGTTGACGTAGCGGTACAAGGCCATCTTGGTGAAGCCGAGCTCGGCGGCCACGCGCTGCATGGAGACCGCCTCCAGCCCGTCGGCGTCGGCGACCGCGACGGCGGCGCGGGCGATCCGGTCGACGTCGAAGGCGGGCCTGGGGCCTCTGCTGGACGGTTTGCGCAGGCCCCACAGCAGGTCGGCCATCGCCTTCTGGCTCCCGTTGACCGGCATCGCCGTTCTCCCTCTTGTCTTCCCGGATAACCGTCTCTATCGTACACAGTATCTCAGGGACACAGTTCAGCGGGAGGACACCGATCATGAGCAGGCTGCGCGTGCACAACTTCGCGATCTCGCTGGACGGCTTCGGCACCGGCGAGGGCCAGGCCCCCGGCCGCCCGTTCGGGCACGCCGGCGAGCGGCTGCACGAATGGATGTTCGCCACCCACTACTGGTACGCCATGGGCGGCGGCGAGGGCGGCGGCACCGGCGCCGACGACGCGTTCGCCACCATGCACGGCCAGGGCATCGGCGCCGAGATCATGGGCGCCGGCAAGTTCGGGCCGCCCGGCTGGCAGGACGACCCCGGCTACCGGGGCGCGTGGGGCCCCAACCCGCCGTTCCACTCGCCGGTCTTCGTCCTCACCCACCGGCCGCGCCCCTCGATCGAGATGCGGGGCGGCACCACCTTCCACTTCCTCGACGCCTCCCCCGCCGACGCGCTCAAGCAGGCCCGCGACGCGGCCGGCGGCCTGGACGTGCGGCTCGGCGGCGGGCCCACCATCATCCGCGACTTCGTCGCCGAGGGCCTGGTCGACCACATGCACGTGGTCCAGGTGCCGATCCTGCTCGGGCGCGGCGTGCGGCTCTGGGACGGGCTGGAGTCGCTGGAGGAGGCGTACGACATCGAGGCGGTCTCCACGCCCAGCGGCGTCACCCACCTGACCTTCACCGCCAAGGGCCGGTGACGGCCGTGGAGACCTTCATCCGCGACGTCGACGCGCTGGTGCGGGAGGTCCACGACGAGCATGAGCTGACCGCCCGGGTCGCGGACCTGCTGGCCGGGCTGCTGGCCGGCGGCCACCGGCTGCCTCCGGAGGTCACCCGGCCCGTCGCCGGCCGGCACGTCAACTATCCCCTCCACATCGCGCCCGACGAATCCTGGTGCCTGGTGTCGGTGGTGTGGGACGCCGGCCGGCGCACCCCGGTGCACGGCCACGAGACGTGGGGCGTCGCCGGGGTGTACGCGGGCGCCGAACGGGAGACGCGCTACGTCAAGCCGGTCGAGCCGGGCCGGCCCCTGACGCCGGCCGGCGAGCAGGTGTGGCGGCGCGGGCAGGTGACCGTGTGCTGCACGACCGACGACGACGTCCACGCCGTCGAGGCCGCCGGGGACGGGCCCACCGTCGGCCTGCACGTCTACGGGGGCAACCTCGGCACGCTCAGGCGGCGAGCCTACGACCCGGACACCGGCGAGGTGAGCTGGTTCGTCTCCGGCTGGGACAGCCCCGCGGGTCAGCCGTAGACGGAGCGGTAGTAGCGGACCGCGCCCGGGTGCAGCGGCACCACGCCGGTGCCGATGGCGTAGCGGGGGTCCAGCCGCCCGCCCGGCGCGGACGGCGCCTGCAGCCGGTCGCGGGCCCGGAACACGGTGTCGAGGATCGTGTACGCCACGTCGGCCGGCAGCGACGTGCGGCACATCAGGTAGCTGGGCGTGCCGATGGTCGCCACGGGCCGGGCGGCGCCGTACGCGCCCGCGGGCACGGTGCCGTGCTCGTACACCGGGCCGAACTCGCGCCGCAGCACCGTCACCATCGCGTCCAGCGGCACCAGCCGGATCTCCCCGCCGAGTGCCTCCAGCGCGGGCGTCGGCACCCCGCCGGACCAGAAGAACGCCTCCACCTCGCCCGCCCGCAGCGCCGCGACCGACGCGTCCAGCTCCAGCCGCCGCAGCTCCGGTGGGCGCTCCAGCCGGGCCACGGACAACACGCGGGTGGCGGTCACCGCCGTCCCCGACCCCTGCGCCCCGATCGACACCCGCCGCCCGGCCAGCCCGCCGACCCCGGTGATCGCCGACCCGGCCGGCACCACCAGGTGCACGTAGTTCATGTAGACCCGGCCGAGCGCGGACACCGCCTGCCGCCGCACCCTGATCGCGTCGTCGGCGGTGTCGGCCAGCGCGAACCCGACGTCGGCCCGCCCCTCGGCCATCATCGTCAGGTTCTGCACGCTCGCCGCGGTGGGCAGCACCTTCACCCGGAGGCCGTCGCGCCGCAGCTCCGCCGCCAGCCGGTCGCCGAGCTGCCCGTACGCGCCGCCCGCCTGCCCCGTCACCAGCCGCAGCTCCGCCGCCGGCGTCCCGCCGCCCGAGCACGCCGCCGCCGCCAGGGGCAGCCCGAGCAGCGTTCGGCGGGTAATGGACATGAACTCACGCTATCCGCTGGCCCAGAATGGAGCCTGTGACCACCGCTCGCCTGCGCATCGCCCCAGAGCTGAGGATGTTCCTGCCCGTGAGCCGCCGGCGGGAGTGGCACGAGGTGACGCCCGACGGCACCTCCACCCTCGGCCACCACGTCGAGTCGGCCGGCATCCCGCTGACCGAGGTGGGCCCGCTCACCGTGGACGGCCGCCCGGTGCCCGCCTCCCACCAGCTCGCGCCCGGCGAGGTGGCGGAGGTCCCGCCCGTCCCCCGCCCCCAGCGGCTCCCCGCCGGGCCGCGCTTCCTGCTGGACGTGCACCTCGGCACCTTGGCCCGCCGCCTGCGCCTGCTCGGCATCGACACCGCCTACCACAACGACATGGACGACCCGGCGCTCGTGGTGCAGGCCAACGCCGAGCGCCGCGTCCTGCTCACCCAGGACCGCGGTCTGCTGCGCCGCCGCGCGCTCTGGCTCGGCGCGTACGTCCGCGGCTCCGACCCCGCCGACCAGCTCCGCGACCTTCTCGACCGCTTCTCCCCGCCGCTCCGCCCGTGGACCCGCTGCACGGCCTGCAACGGCGAGCTGGACCCGGTCGAGAAGCAGGAGGTCGCGCCGCTCCTTGAGTCGGGCACGAGACGCCACTACGACGCCTACGGCCGGTGCCGCGACTGCGGCCAGGTGTACTGGCGCGGCGCCCACAGCGGCCGCCTGGAGGAGATCGTGCAGACCGCTATGGCCTGGGCGGACGGCGATCGAACTCCGCGGCCTTGACCCCGGCCAGGAAGGCGTCCCATTCGGCGGGGGTGAACAACAGCTTGGGGCCGCCGGGGTCCTTGGAGTCGCGGACGGCGACGGCATCGGGCAGCTCGGCGACTTCGACGCACTCACCGCCGTTGTCGCCGGAGAAGCTGGATTTGCGCCACTGCGCCTTCGTCAGGTCCATCTTTCCTCCACCGCTTTCTTGATCAGGTCAAGAGACATGCCCTGGGGCAGAGCCTCGGTGCGGATGGCATCAAATCGCTCTATACCCAGCACCACGTCTTCTGGATCGCTTGTGGTGATGCCGCGTACGGCTGTTTCGACGTAGAGAACGTCCGTGCCATCCTCCAGCGTCGCCACGACGAACCCGCCCATCAGGCCGGAGTGAAGCTCGTGCGGCACGACCTGGAGGCTCAACCGCTCGCCCACGGCTTCCAGCAGCCGGGCCAGCTGCTCTCGCATCAGGTCGGGCGCGCCGACGGCTCGGTACAGAACGGCCTCGTCGATGACGTATCGGGCCATGGGCGGAGGAGGCTCTTCACGGCTGAGGATCGCCTGCCGCTTCATGCGGCCTTCGACTGCCGCCTCGTCGCCGCGCAGCAACGCGCGGGCGTACCGCTCGGTCTGCAACAGGCCCGGGATCAACAGTGGCTGATACGTCCGCAACCCCACGGCCACCTGCTCCTTCTCGTGCCATCGGCCGAACCAGGACGGGAACACTTGCCCCTTCCGCCAGTCGAGCAGCCGTCGCAGCGCGCCGCCCGTCTCTAGGAGCTTGTCGCAGGACTCGGCGAACTCGGGGCTGGCCGGGAGCTGGCCCGTCTCGACCCCGCTGATGAGCCCTTCGCTGAAGTGGATGCGTTCCGAGAGTTGCCCCTGGGTGAGGCCGGCGGTCTTGCGGTAGTGCCGGAGCTCCCGTCCCCAGATCGCCTGAGGCGCGTAGAAGTCGGTCATGTGCCCTCCCTCGCCCGCAGTTCAACGTCAGGCGCTCGCCAGGGCTCGTCTTGCGGCTTCGGACGTGCTGGGCGAGCGGTGGATGCCGCCCGATCCCCGCTGCGTCGGCTCCGTCCGGAGATTCGTCCGCGACCTGGCCGACGACTGGGGCGCCGATAGCACGACCGGTGAGACGGCCGAGCTGCTGGTCTCCGAGGTGGCCACCAACGCTCTGCCGCACGCTCCCGCCCGGATCGTCGTGATCAGGGAGGAGCGGCTGCTGACCGTGGAGGTGCACGACCGTTGCCCGGAGCCGCCCGTTCCCGGGGCCGGGAGCGTGTGGGACGACGGCGGGCGGGGGCTCGGCATCGTCGGGCTGCTGAGCCGCGACTGGGGATGGACGGCCACGCCCACGGGCAAGGCCGTCTGGTTTCAGCTCGCGGCCTGGTGAGGCGGGGCCGCCCGGCCAGGTGGAGGGCCAGGGGTCTTCATCAGGGGCACACGTCGAAGGGGGTGACGCCGGGGAGGTGGCGGGCCCATTCGCCGGGGGTGAGGGTGCGGCCGGCGCGTTCGCAGGCGGTGGCGGCCATGCGCGGCTCGGACAGGTCGTGGGTGCGCAGCGTCCCGTCCTCGGCGAGGCTGTGGAGGGTGCGGCCGTCGGCGGAGAAGCCCAGCCAGGGGGTGCCGGACGCGGTCGGGTCGCCCTGGCCGTCGAACACCACGCCCATCGGCCGCCGTGTGGCGGCGTCCCACAGGCGGACCCGTTCGCCGCCCTCGTACGTGGCGATCACGCGCCCGTCCGGCGACCAGGCGACGAGGCGGGCGTCGAGGTACGGCACCAGCGCGAACGTGGCCAGGCGGCGGGTCAGGTCGCCGGTCCACAGGGAGAGCCGGTCCGGCCCGGTGAACACCACCTGGCGGCCGTCCGGGCTGAAGGCGGACGACCCGTCGAGGCGCAGCGACTCCGGGTCGCCGGGCAGGGTGGTGAGACGCGCCGGGTCGACCAGGTGGGGGGCCGTCTCGCCCACCAGCAGGCGCCCGTCGGGACGGAAACCGAGCAGGCCGGTGGCCGGGAGGGAGGTGGCGGTGGAGGTCGCGTGGTCGAGGTCGCGCAGTTCGAGCCGGTCCTGGCTGTCGTCGTCCATGACGGACAGCGCCAGGGTGTGGCCGCCGGGCCCGAAGGCCGCCGCGTAGACCTCCGTCGCCCCCTTGGTGACGAGCCCGAACGAGGACAGGACCTGGCCCGAGCGGGCGTCCACGACGCGCACCGACTTCCCGGCGGCGGCGGCCAGGCGGGTGCCGTCCGGGCTGAAGGCCATCACCTCGTCCTCGCCCGGCCAGGTGAGCGGGGCGGCCAGGCGGCGACCCGTCGCGGCGTCCAGGAGCTCCAGCGTGCCGGGGCGTTTGACGGCGACCACCCGGGCCGACGGGTCGGGCAGGACGCGGGCGTCGCCGCCGGCGAGCGGCCGGTCGGACAGCACGGAGACGTCGATGGTCTTGACGATCCCCTCGCCGAGGACCCGCACGGTCCGCCCGTCGGGGTCGAACCGGACCTGGTCGACGGTGTGGAGCAGCTCGCGCCGCCACTCGATCCTCCTGCTGCCGCGCCCCCAGAGGGTGAGCAGGGTGTTGACGGCGTGCAGGGCGACGAAGCGGTCCCCGGGGGTGAAGGCGACCGTCTGGCCGGGGCCGCCCTCGTCGTTGAGGATCGTGTCGCCGGTGGCCAGGTCGTAGACGTGGATCTTGGGCTTGTCGTGGCGGGGCACGTCCTCGACGACGGCCAGCGTGGTGCCGTCGGCGCTGAACGCGGCCTGGACGCTGACGCCCCGGCCCGGCAGCCACGGGGCCGGCAGCCGCCGGCGGCGGGTCAGGTCCCACAGCTCGGCCTGCTCGCCGGAGCCCTCCGAGACGAACCCGTAGCGGCCGTCGGCGCTGATGGCGTCGAGGCCCGCGCCGGAGGGGGCGTCGAGCCGCCGGCGGGTGGCGAGGTCGTACCAGCGCTGGCTCGCCGCGCCCTCGGGCACGGTCAGCAGCCGGCCGGCCGGGTCGAAGTCCAGGCGGCCGAGCACTCCCGCGTACGCCTCACGGGCGAACCGGCCGCCGGCGGGGCGGCCGGTGGCGGTGTCCCACAGGCGCACCCCCTCGGGGTCCAGCGTGGCCAGCAGGCGGCCGTCGCCGGTCACGGCCAGGCGCTCCACGTCGGCGGGCAGGCCGGACAGCTCGTGGAGCGGGCGCCTGGTGGCGACGTCCCAGACGCGGGCGGTCCCGGCGTCGGCGGACGCCAGCGTGCGGCCGTCCTGGCTGAGCGCCTGCACGCTCTGGGAGTTCACGTAGGGGGCGGTGAACGCGTCGATCATGGCCTGGGAGGCCGCGTCGGCCAGCGCGCCCCGCGTCTCCGGCAGCGCCGGGTCGAGCCGCCAGGCGGCCACGGACAGCAGCCGCGCGAGGACCGGCTCCAGCTCCCGCAGACCGTCCGCGCGCAACGCCAGCTCCCTGGCCAGGGCGTCGTCGCGCTGGCGGCCGGTCTCCCTGCGCAGGTACTCGGCGGCGCCGAGCCCGCCCAGCGCGGCCACCAGCAGCACGGCCAGCGCGGCGGCGACCAGGTTGCGCCTCCTGCCACGCCGGCGGGCCTGGCGGGCGGCGGCGTCGAGGAAGTCGCGCTCGCGCCGCGCCAGCGTGAGGTCCTTGCGCTCGGCGGCGGCCCACTGCAGCGTGCGGTCCAGGACGGCGCCCTGCGGCAGGTCGGCGGGTCTCCTGCCGTGGCGGTCCCACTCGGCGGCGGCCTCGGCCAGGCGACGGTGGACGGGCAGGCCGTCGCGGTTGGCCGCCGCCCAGTCGCGCAGCCGGGGCCACGCCTGGACCAGGCCGGGGGCGGCCAGCTCGTAGCCGTCCCCGCGCCGCGTCAGCAGGCCCGCCGCGGTGAACACCGCCAGCAGGCCGGCCACGTCCGCGCTCTCCGGCAGCTCGTCGCGCCGCACCGGGCGCAGGGTGTCGCCGTCCAGCATGCGCAGGAAGACCTCGGGCGCGCTCGCCCGCTCCGGCTCGCTCAGCTCGGCGTACAGCTCCTCGGCGACCGTGCCCAGGGCGGGCGCGCCGTCGCCGCTGAGCGATCCGGCCAGGGCGCCGCCCTGGGCGAGCGGATCGCCGGAGGGGGCGTCGCCGAGGAGGCGGAGCAGGAGGTCGCGGGCGGCGGGCCGGGCGGCCGGGTCGGCGGCGAGGGCGGCGGCGACGAGCGGCGCGAGCCCGTCCGGCAGCTCGTCGCGCAGCTCGCCGGGGCCCGGCGCGAACCCCAGCACCCTCCCGGCGACCGCCATCGGCTCGCCCGCCTCGATCGCGTCGCGCCCCCGCGCCGCGAACAGCACGACCATCGCCCACGCCCACACGTCGGCCGCCGGGGTGGCGGCGTGCCCGGTCAGCACCTCGGGCGCCATGTACGCGGGCGTGCCCAGGGCGGGCCCGGTAGTGGTGGGGCCGGCCTCCCGCGCCACCCCGAAGTCGATCACTCGGGGTCCGTCGGGGCTGAGGATGATGTTGTCCGGCTTGAGGTCGCGGTGCACGACGCCGGCCTGGTGGATGGCGGTCAGCGCGGTCGCCACGCCGATCGCCAGCCGGCGCAGCGCGCCCGCGTCGTACGGCCCCGCCCCCGCGACGACCTGCCGCAGGCTGGGGCCGGGCACGTACTCGCTGACGATGAACAACGGCGCCGCGTCCACCTGCGCCTCGATCACCCTGGCCGTGCAGAACGAGGCGACCCGCCGCGCGGCGGCGGCCTCCCTGGCGAGCCTGGCCCGCGCCTCGGGCCCGTCGAACCTCGGCACCTTGACGGCGACCCGCTCGCCTTCCTCGCCGTACGCCTCGTACACCACGCCCTGGCCGCCGGCGCCCAGACGGCCGGCGAGCCAGTAGCGCCCCAACCTGTGGGGGTCAGAGGGAGTGAGCGGAGCCATCAAGTGTGCCATTCTGATCGAGATCCCCCCTCCGAAGGAAGGCCGAGTGGAATTTCGCATCATGGGGCCGCTCGACGTGCGCGACGGCGACCACGTGCGCACGCCGACCACCCCCAAGCACCGCGACCTGCTGGCGATGTTCCTGCTGAACGCGGGCCGCCCGCTGACCGTGGAACGGCTGCGCCGGCTGCTGTGGCCGCGCGAGGGCGGCGACCGCTCCGACTCCCTGGTCCGCGGGTACGTGGGCCAGCTCCGCCAGCTCCTCGGCAAGGACGTGATCACCACCGTGTCGGGCGCGTACGTGCTGGCGATCGGCGACGAGCAGGTGGACGTGGACCGCTTCCGCCTGCTGGTGGACCGGGGCGCGTACGAGGAGGCGCTGGCGCTGTGGCGCGGCCCCGTCCTGGAGGACGTGGACCCCGACGGCGAGCGCTGGGTGGAGACCCGGCGACTGCGCGAGGAGCTGGAGGAGCTGCGGCTGCTCGCGCTGGAGCGCCGGGTGCAGGCCGATCTGGAGGCGGGCCGGCACCGCGAGCTGCTGGCCGAGCTGAAGCGGCTCACCAAGCAGCATCCGCTCTGGCAGCGGTTCCGCGGCCAGTACATGCTGGCGCTCTACCGCAGCGGGCGGCGGGTGGAGGCGCTGGCCGCGTACGCGGTGCTGCGCGACCAGCTCGACGGCGGCCACGCCATCGAGCCGGACCCGGAGCTGCAGCTCCTCTACCACCGCATGTTGCACGACGACGTGTCGCTGCACGTGTCGGCGGGCCCGCCGGTGCTGCTGCCGCCCGACATCCAGGCCTTCACCGGCCGCGCCGACCTGCTCGACCGGGTGATCGGCGGCCAGGTCGTGGTGCACGGCCAGGCGGGGGCGGGCAAGTCGGCGCTGGCGGTGCACGCGGCCTGGCGGGCGCGCGCGTCGTTCCCCGACGGCATCCTGTACGCCGACCTGCGCGAGACCACGGCCCCCGCCGCCGTGCTGGAGGACTTCCTGCGCTGGCTCGGCTGCCCGGCGCAGGCCATCCCGGCGGGGCTGGAGCAGCGCGGCCGGCTGTTCCGCACCTACACGGCCAACCGGGGCCTGCTGGTGCTGCTGGACAACGCCGCCGACGAGGCCCAGGTGCGCCCGCTGCTGACGTCCTGCCCGACGGTCGTGACCAGCCGCTCGTCGCTGGGCGGCCTGACCGGCGCGACCCGGCTGTCGGTGGGCGTGCTGGGCGCGGAGGAGTCGCTGGAGCTGCTGACCACCAGCTCGGGCCGGCCCGCCGACGACGCGCTGCGCCGGCTGGCCCGCTTCTGCGGCGGCCTGCCGATCGCGCTGCGCATCGCCGGCTCCCGCCTGGCCGCCCGGCCGAGCTGGACCGCCGACTACCTGGTGGGGCTGCTGGAGGACGAGCACAAGCGGCTCGACGGGCTGCACGCGGGCGACCAGACGGTGCGCAGCGTGTTCGCCATCGGCTACGATGGCCTGCCCGAGCCGGCCAAGCTGACGCTGCGCGGCCTCGGCGCGCTGTCGGCCCCCGACTTCGCCGACTGGCTCACCGACCAGCTCGGCGGCGGGGCCGAGGCGCTGGTCGACGCGGGGCTGCTGGAGACGCACGGCGTGGACGTGGCGGGCCAGGTCCGCTACCGGCTGCACGACCTGACCCGGCTGTTCGCCCGCGAGCAGCCGCTGCCCGGCGTGCTGGCGAAGGTGTCGGCGCTGGCGCTGGCCCGGGTGCAGGCCTCACGCTTCTCGCTGGTGTCCGGCGACCCGGCGACGACGGTCGCCACCAGGGACATCAGGGAGTCGGTGGAGTGGCTGGAGGCCGAGCGGCCCTTCCTGGTGAGCCTGGTGGCCGACCTGCACGAGGCGGGGCTCGACGAGCCGTGCTGGCGGCTGGCGCACCTGCTGTCGCCCTTCCTGGAGCGCCACCGCTACCTCGACGACTGGCGGGCGGTGAGCGGGCGGGCGCTGGAGTCCGCCCGGCGGGCCGGCGACGACCGGGGCGAGGCGCTGATCCTGCTCGACCAGGGCGACCTGCGCCTGGCCGAGCGCGAGTGGGACCTCGCCCACGAGCGGCTGCGGCTGGCGCTCGGCATGTTCCTGCGGCAGGGCCGCACCCGGGAGGTCAACCACACCAGGCGCCGCCTCGGCCGGGTGCATCTGGAGCGCGGCCGGCTGGAGGAGGCCGAGCGGGCGCTGCTGGCCTGCCTGGAGGCGGCCGGCAACCAGCGCGACGCCGCCGACGCCGAGCGGGTGCTCGGCGCGGTGCTGCGCCGGGCGGGCCGGCTGGAGGAGGCCGCCGCCCGCCTGCTGGACGCCGTGGAGCGCCTGACCGAGCTGGGCGACCGGCACCGGCAGGCCGACACGCTCCTCGACCTGTCGGCGGTGCGCCTGGCGCAGGGCGCCAAGGCCGAGGCCAGGGCGGCCGCCGAGCGGGCCAGGGGCATCGCGGTGCGCCTCGGCGACCGGCTGCTCGACGCGCACGCCTTGCTGGCCCTGGCCAGGGTGGGCCGGGCGGAGGGCGCGCCGGGCCGCGCGGGCGAGCTGGCCAGGGCGGCGCTGGAGGTCTTCGAGCAGACCGGCGACGGCCAGGGCGCGGCGAACGCCCGCAGCCTGCTGGCGCTGCTGGGAGGCTGATCCCACTCATTCTCCAGTGAGCGACAAGAGCCGCCGCGCAAGCTGATCCCATGATCAAGAAAAGCATCATGGCGGCGCTGGCGACGGCGGCCGCGCTCGCCCTGCTCCCCACCGCCCCCGCGGCGGCCGCCTCGATCGAGATCCGCCCCTCGCAGCCCGTGACGCTGAAGCAGGCGGACAGCAGGTTCCACTGCGCGACCAACGAGGTGCTGATCGGCCGCGAGCACCGCGGTGACGAGAACGGCGACACCACGTTCCGCTGCGGCCAGATCTGGATCGACGGCGTCCAGGCGACGGTGCTGAAGCTGGACATCTGGGGCACCAAGACCAAGGAGAGCAGCTCGAACTACGTCGCCCCCGCCAACAGCGCCATCTCCGGCATCTGGCATATCGGCGACGAGAACGGCGACACGATCTACTACCGTGCTCTGGTCTTCTGGCAGGGCAAGGCCGTGCAGATCACCCAGCAGGGCTGGTCGAGCTGGATGCGGGAGAGCAACCACGCCTGGTGGGGAGGCACCGGCGAGGTGATGACCGGCCGGCAGCACAGCGGCGACGAGAACGGCAACACCCGCTACCTGCCCGGCATCGTCTCCTTCTCCGGCTGATCAGACCGCCAGCAGCCGGCGCACCTCCTCACCCTGCAGCTCCTCGGCGTCCCCCGTCCGTACGACGTGCCCGGCGTCGAGGATGAGGAACCGGTCGGCCAGCCGCAGCGCGATGTCCAGGTACTGCTCGACCAGCAGCACCGCCAGCCCGGCGGCGTGCAGCCGCTCGATGGCGGCCTCGATCTCCAGGATGATCGACGGCTGGATGCCCTCGGTGGGCTCGTCCAGGATGAGCATCCGGGGCCGGGTGACCAGGGCGCGGGCCATGGCGAGCTGCTGCTGCTGGCCGCCGGACAGGTGCCCGGCGCTCCGCTTGAGCATGGGCCTGAGCGCCGGGAACAGGTCGAGGGCCTCGTCGACGGCCGCCTTCGGCTGCTTGGCGGCCTCGGCGGTGACCAGCAGGTTGCCCTGCACGGACAGTTGCGGGAAGCACGCGTGGCCCTGCGGCACGTAGCCCATGCCGAGCCGCACCCGCTCGTGCGGCTTGAGCCCGGTGACGTCACGGCCGTCGAACGAGACCCGGCCGGCCGTCGCCGGCAGCACGCCCATGACGGTGTTGAGCAGGGTGGTCTTGCCGACGCCGTTGCGGCCCATCACGCAGACGAGCTGACCGGGGCCCACCTCCAGCGACACTCCGAACAGGACCCGCGCCCGCCCGTACCCGGACTCAAGATCGTTCACCGACAGCAGCATCGCTCGGTCTCCTCCCCAGATAGACCTCCTGCACCCGCGGGTCGGCGCTGACCTGGTCCACCGACCCCTCCACGAGCACCTTGCCCTCGTGCAGCACGGTCACGGTGGAGGCGTGCCGCCGCAGGAACTCCATGTCGTGCTCGACCACGATCACCGTGTGGTCCTCGGCGATCTCGGTGAGCAGCCGGCCGGTGCGCGCGCGTTCCTCGCCGGACATGCCGGCCACCGGCTCGTCCAGCAGCAGCAGCCGGGGCCGCTGCGCCAGCAGCATCCCGATCTCCAGCCACTGACGCTGGCCGTGCGAGAGAACGCCGGCTGAACGTTCGGCGAGCTCTTCGAGGCCGGTCCGCTCCAGCGCCTCGGCGACGGCCTGCGTGGTGCCGCGGGTGCGGCGGGCCAGCGACCACAGCGGCCGGCGGAAGGAGGCGGCCAGGTCCAGGTTCTCCAGCACGGTCAGCTCCTCGAACACCACCGAGGTCTGGAACGTGCGGCCCACGCCGAGCCGGACGATGTGGTGCTCCTTGCGGCCCACCAGGTCGTACCCGGCGAAGCGCACACTCCCCGCCACCGGCCTGGTCAGGCCGGTGATGACGTCGATGAGCGTGGTCTTGCCCGCGCCGTTCGGCCCGATGAGGAAGCGCAGCTCGCCTTCGGGGACGGTGAGGTCCACGCCGTCGAGCGCCCGGTAGCCGTCGAACTCCACCCGCACGTCACGTAGTTCGAGCATGTCGCACCCTCCCGAGGAGGCCGGCGATCCCCTTCGGGGCCAGCGTCATGACCAGGATGAACAGGGCGCCCTGGAGGTAGAGCCAGCCGTCGGCGAACTGCTCGCTGAACGCGGTCTTGGCGTACCCCATGACGACCGCGCCGAGCACCGCCCCGGCGAGCGCGTGCCGCCCGCCGACCGCCACCGCGACCACCAGCTCCAGCGACGGCACGACGCCGAGCAGCGCGGGCGAGATGATGCCGACGACCGGCACGAACAGCGCTCCGGCGAGCCCCGCCATGCCCGCCGACAGCACGAAGGTGACGGTCTTGACCAGCGCCGGGTCGTAGCCCAGGAAGCGCACCCGGTCCTCGCCGTCGCGCACGGCGACCAGCAGCCGGCCGAAGCGGCCGGCCACGAGCTGCCGGGTGGCCAGGTAGAGCACGCCGAGCACGCCCGCCGTCACCAGGTAGAGGCCGCGCTGGGTGGAGTCGTCGGCGAGGTCCTGGCCGAACAGCTCGAAGAAGTTCGTCATGCCGTTGGTGCCGCCGGTCAGCCCCTGCTGGCCGACCAGCAGGATGACCAGGGCGGCGGCCAGCGCCTGGGTGAGGATCGCAAAGTACGCCCCCCGCACCCGCTGCCGGAACACCAGCGTGCCGAGCAGCGCCGCGAGCGCCATCGGCCCGAGCACGGCCGTCGCGAGCGCGAAGACGGGGTTCGCGAACGGCGTCCACAACGCGGGCAGGTCCTCGACGCCGCTCCACACCATGAAGTCCGGCAGCCCGCCGGGACCGGCCTCGGTCAGCTTGAGGTACATCGCCATCGCGTAGCCGCCGAGCCCGAAGAACACGCCCTGCCCGAGCGTGAGCATCCCGCCCTTGCCCCAGGCCAGGCCGATGCCGAGCGCGACGATCGCGTAGCAGAGGTACTTGGCCAGCAGCCCCAGCCGGAACGGCTCCAGCAGCAGCGGCGCGACGACCAGCGCGGCCACCGCGACGGCGGCGAACGGCAGATTCCGTCTGATCACGTCAGCACCCTCGACCTCATCACGAACATGCCCTGCGGCCGGACCTGGAGGAACGCGATGATCACGGCGAACACGATCACCTTGGCCAGTGAGGCGTCCGACCAGAACTCGGCGTAGGAGTTGAGCAGCCCGAGCCCGACGGCCGCCAGCACCGCCCCGCGGAGCTGCCCGAGGCCGCCCGCGACCACGACGAGGAAGGCGTCCACGATGTAGTACGTGCCGAGCGCCGGCCCGACCGGCCCGATGAGCGTGAGCGCCACCCCGGCGACCCCGGCGAGGCCGGAGCCGATGAAGAAGGTCAGCATGTCCACCCGCCCGGCGTCGATCCCGCTGGTGGCGGCGAGCCGCCGGTTCTGCACCACGGCCTGGGTGCGCCGGCCGAGCGCGGTCCGGTTGAGGTAGACCCAGACCGCGACCACGCCGGCCACGGCGAGCGCCATGATGAACAGCCGGTTGTAGGGCAGGATGCCCACGCCGCCGGCCAGCCAGGACGGCGCGGGCACCTGCACGTTCGGGGCGCCGAACAGGTCACGGGCGAGCTGCTGGAGCACCAGGCTGACGCCCCAGGTGAGCAGCAGCGTGTCCAGCGGGCGGCCGTAGAAGTGCCGGATCGCGGCCCGTTCGAGGATCAGCCCCATGACCCCGGCGACCAGGAACGCCGCCGGCAGCGCGAGCACGAGGTCGCCGATGAGGAACGCGGTGTACGCGCCCGCCATGATGAACTCCCCGTGCGCCATGTTGATCACGCCCATCTGGCCGAACGTGAACGTCAGCCCGAGCGCGATGAGCAGCAGCACCGCCCCGATGGACAGCCCGATGGGCAGCTGGTTGACGAAGGCCGTCATCAGGAGGCCGCCAGCCCGGCCGCCCAGGCGTAGCCCTTGAGGTACGGGTCCGGCTTGATCGGCTCGCCGGAGTCCCACACCTGCTTGATCAGGCCGTCGGGCTGGATGATGCCGATGCGGGCGGTCTTGTACATGTGCTGGTTCTCGCCGTCGATGGTGACCTTGCCCTCGGGGCGGTCGAGCGAGATGCCGGGCGCGGCCTTCTTCACGGCCTCGACCTCGGTGGTGCCGGCCTTCTTGACGGCCTCGGCCCACAGGTAGACGGCGTTGTAGCCGGCCTCCATGGGGTCGGAGGTGACCTTGTCGGCGCCGTACCTGGCCTTGTACGCCTTGACGAACGCCTCGTTGGCGGGGGTGTCGGTGGTCTGGTAGTAGTTCCAGGCGACCGGGTGGCCGGCGATGTTGTCCACGCCGATGCCGGTGACCTCCTCCTCGGCGACGCTGACCGACAGCACGGGCATCGCCTCGGCGCTGACGCCGGCGCTCTTGAGCTGCTTGAAGAAGGCGACGTTGCTGTCGCCGTTCAGGGTGTTGAAGACGGCGTCCGGCTTGGCCTGGACGACCTTGTTGACGAGGGTGGAGTACTCGGTGTGGCCGAGCGGGGTGTACTCCTCGCCGAGGATCTGCATGCCGTTGGCGGCGGCGTACGCTTTGATGATCTTGTTGGCGGTGCGCGGGAAGACGTAGTCGCTGCCGACCAGGAAGAGCTTCTTCTTGCCCTGCTCCTTCAGGTAGTCCAGGCCGGGGATGATCTGCTGGTTGGTGGTGGCGCCGGTGTAGAAGATGTACGGCGAGCTCTCCAGGCCCTCGTACTGCACCGGGTACCACAGCAGCGCCTTGTAGCGCTCGAAGACCGGCAGCATGGCCTTGCGGCTGGCGGAGGTCCAGCCGCCGAAGACGGTGGCGACCTTGTCCTGCCTGATGAGCTTGGTGGCCTTCTCGGCGAAGGTGGGCCAGTCGGAGGCGCCGTCCTCGACCACGGGAACGAGCTTCTTGCCGAGCACGCCGCCGGCCTTGTTGATCTCGTCGATGGCCAGCAGCTCGGCGTCGCGGACGGTGACCTCGCTGATCGCCATGGTCCCGCTGAGGGAGTGGAGGAGGCCGACCTTGATCTCGTGCTGCCCGGCGGCCGGCTGGGCGTCGGACCCGCAGGCCGCGAGGGCTAACAGGAGGGCGGCTGAGACAATCGGGCGGGAGATGCGCACGGCGGTTCCTTCCTGCCGACCGGTTCTGCGAGAAAGGTGACCCCGGCAGATTTCGCGGGTGGATCCCGGGCGTTAATACGCGTTTGCCGACTGTTCACAAGTGCACTTAATCCGTCATGTGGCGGTTCACCGCACCGCGAAACAGACCCGACATCCCCCGGCAACAGCCCGGAAACCGCCGCTTCCTAGGGTCCGGCCATGCGGCTTACCTCACACGAGCAGGAGCGGCTGCTCATCCACGTCGCCGCCGGGGTGGCGCGCGAGCGGCAGGCCAGGGGCCTGCGGCTCAACCACCCCGAGGCTACCGCGATCATCGCGTCGTTCCTCATGGAGGGGGCCAGGGACGGGCGCACCGTGGCCGAGCTGATGGAGGCCGGCCGGGCGGTGCTCGGCCGGGCCGACGTCATGGAGGGCGTGCCGGAGATGCTGGAGAGCGTGCAGATCGAGGCCACCTTCCCGGACGGCACCAAGCTCGTCACCGTGCACAGGCCGATCCCGTGATCCCCGGCGAGTACGCGCACCCCGAGGGCGCCCACCCGCTCAACCCGGGCCGCGAGCGGACGACGCTGCGCGTGGTCAACACCGCCGACCGGCCCGTCCAGGTGGGCTCGCACTACCACTTCGCCGCCGTCAACCCGGGGCTCGAGTTCGACAGGGACGCGGCGTGGGGCAAGCGGCTGGACGTGCCCGCCGGCACCGCCGTCCGGTTCGAGCCGGGCGTCGAGCGCGACGTCACGCTGGTGCCGCTGGCCGGCAACCGGATCGTCCCCGGCCTGCGGCCGGAGTGGGCGGGGCCGCTGGATGACTGAGATCAGCCGGGCCCGCTACGCCGCCCTGTACGGCCCCACCACCGGCGACCGGGTGCGGCTCGCCGACACCGACCTGTTCATCGAGGTCACCGAGGACCTGTCGATGGGCCCGGCCGGCGCCGGCGACGAGGCGGTGTTCGGCGGCGGCAAGGTCATCCGCGAGTCCATGGGGCAGGCCCGCGCCACCCGCGCCGAGGGCGCGATGGACCTGGTCATCACCGGCGCGGTCATCCTCGACCACTGGGGCGTGGTCAAGGCCGACGTCGGCGTCCGCGACGGCCGCGTCCACGGCATCGGCAAGGCCGGCAACCCCGACACCATGGACGGCGTGGACCTGGTGATCGGCCCGTCCACCGAGATCCTGTCCGGCAACGGCAAGATCCTCACCGCCGGGGCCGTCGACTCCCACGTCCACCTGATCTGCCCGCAGCTCCTCGACGAGGCCATCGGGTCCGGTGTCACCACGGTCGTCGGGGGCGGCACCGGGCCCGTGGACGGCACCAAGGCCACCACCGTGACCGGCGCCTGGTACCTCGGCCGCATGCTGGAGTCGCTCGACTCCTACCCGCTCAACTTCGCGCTGCTCGGCAAGGGCAACACGGTCAGCACCGAGGGCCTGCTGGAGCAGCTGCGGGCCGGCGCGTCGGGCTTCAAGCTGCACGAGGACTGGGGCTCCACCCCGGCGGCCATCGACGCCTGCCTCAGCGTGGCCGACGCCTCGGGGGTGCAGGTGACGATCCACACCGACACGCTGAACGAGGCCGGCTTCGTCGAGTCGACGCTGAAGGCGATCGGCGACCGGATGATCCACGCGTACCACACCGAGGGCGCGGGCGGCGGCCACGCCCCCGACATCATCCGCGTCGCCGCCTACCCCAACGTGCTGCCCTCCTCCACCAACCCCACCCGGCCGCACACCGTCAACACCCTCGACGAGCACCTCGACATGCTGATGGTCTGCCACCACCTCAACCCGTCGATCCCGGAGGACCTGGCCTTCGCCGAGTCGCGCATCCGGCCGACGACGATGGCCGCCGAGGACGTGCTGCACGACCTGGGCGCCATCTCCATGATCGGCTCGGACTCGCAGGCCATGGGCCGCATCGGCGAGACGATCATCCGCACCTGGCAGACCGCGCACGTCATGAAGGGCCGCCGGGGCGCGCTCGGCGACGGCCCGGCGGACAACCTGCGCGCCCGCCGCTACGTCGCGAAGTACACGATCTGCCCGGCCGTCGCGCACGGCCTGGACGGCGAGGTCGGCTCCGTCGAACGCGGCAAGCTCGCCGACCTCGTCCTGTGGGACCCGGCCTTCTTCGGCGTCAAACCGGACCTCGTGCTGAAGGGCGGCGTGGTGGCCTGGGCGCAGATGGGCGACGCCAACGCCTCCATCCCCACCCCGCAGCCGGTGCTGCCGCGGCCCATGTTCGGGGCCGCGCCGGTGACCGCGGCGGCCACGTCGCTGCACTTCGTCGCGCCGCTCGCGCTGGAGTCCGGGCTCGCCGACCGGCTGGCCGTGCGGCGGCGGCTCGCGCCGGTCGCGGACGTGCGGCGGCGCGGCAAGGCGGCCATGCCGCTCAACGACGCGCTGCCGCGGATCGAGGTCGCGGCGGACACGTTCGAGGTGCGGGTGGACGGCGAGCTGATCGAGCCCGCGCCGGCCGCCGCCCTGCCCATGGCCCAGCGGTACTTCCTGTTCTGATGCCGAACCCCGGACCGCCGAAGCCCGGACCGCCGAACCCCGGACCGCCGAACCCCGGACCGCTGGGCACCGGACTGCTGCTGCTCGCCGACTCCCGGCTGCCCGCCGGAGGGCACGCCCATTCGGGCGGCACCGAGCGGGCGATCGCGGCGGGGGCGGTGCACGACGTGCCGTCCCTGGAGCGGTTCCTGCGAGGCCGCCTGCACACGGCGGGCGCCCTCGCCGCCGCCCTGGCCGCCGCCGCGGCCCACCACGCCGCCACCCTTTCCACCGGCGCTCCCGCCGGCCCCGAGGGGAGCGGAACGGGGGACGGGGGCTGGGCGGGGCTGGAGACCGAGGCCGACGCCCGCACCGCCTCCCCCGCCCAGCGGGAGGCGTCCAGGACGCAGGGCCGCCTGCTGCTCCGCGTCGCCCGCCGGATCTGGCCGTCCCCCGTGCTGGACGGCCTGGCCGGGGAGGTGCCGAGCCCGCACCACCCGATCGTGCTCGGCGCGGCCGCGCACGCCGCCGGCGCGACGGCCGGGGAGGCCGCGCTCGCGGCGGCCTACCACGCGGTCAGCGGCCCGGCCACGGCGGCGGTCCGGCTGCTCGGCCTGGACCCGGTCGCCGTGCACGCCACGCTCGCCGCCCTCGCCCCCGACCTCGCCGCCGTGGCCGCCCGCCCGGCCGCGCCGCCCGCCTGGGCGGAGCTGCCCGCGCCGTCGGCCCCGGCCCTGGACCTGCTGGCCGAGCAGCACGTACGAGCCGAGACCCGCCTCTTCGTCTCCTAGGAAAGGGAAGCCACATGGGCGCCCACCACGACGACCACCACCACGCCCCGGACGGCCACGGCCGGGCGCTGCGCCTCGGCGTGGGCGGCCCCGTGGGCAGCGGCAAGACGGCCCTGGTGGCCGCGCTCTGCCGCACCCTCGGCCCGGAGCTGTCCCTCGGCGTGGTGACCAACGACATCTACACCACCGAGGACGCCGACTTCCTGCGCCGCACGGGCGTGCTCGACCCCGAGCGCATCCTGGCCGTCGAGACCGGCTGCTGCCCGCACACCGCGATCCGCGACGACATCGCCGCCAACCTCGACGCCGTCGAGACCCTGGAGCACCGCTTCGGGCCGCTCGACCTGGTGATCGTGGAGAGCGGCGGCGACAACCTGACCGCCACGTTCAGCCGGGGCCTCGCCGACCGGCAGATCTTCGTCCTGGACGTGTCCGGCGGCGACAAGGTACCGCGCAAGGGCGGCCCCGGCGTCACCACCGCCGACCTGCTGGTGATCAACAAGACCGACCTGGCCCCGCTGGTGGGCGCCGACCTCGGCGTCATGGACCGGGACGCGGCGACGGTGCGCGGCGCGCGGCCGGTGCTGTTCACCTCGATCCGCCGGGAGCCGTCGGCCGCCGACGTCGCGACCTGGGTGCGCGAGCAGGTCGCCGCCTGGTCGCGGACCCACGCGACCTCCGGGTGATGCCGATCCGCAGCGCCGTCCGGGCGAGCGCCGCCGTGGCGACGGACCTCGGGCCGGGCGGGCGCACGGTCCTGCGCCGGCTGGCCTCCGCCCCGCCGCTGACGCTGCGCCAGACCGGCCCGCGCACCG
This sequence comes from Actinomadura luzonensis, assembly GCF_022664455.2. Taxonomy (NCBI): domain Bacteria; kingdom Bacillati; phylum Actinomycetota; class Actinomycetes; order Streptosporangiales; family Thermomonosporaceae; genus Actinomadura; species Actinomadura luzonensis. The sequence continues at coordinate 2,037,280 of NZ_JAKRKC020000002.1, read as the reverse complement.
TCCACCTGGTCTCGACGGCCGCCGGGCCGCTCGGCGGCGACCGCCTGGCCCTCGACCTCGACCTCGCCCCCGGCACCGCGCTGGAGCTGGGCTCGGTGGCGAGCACGCTGGTCCTGCCCGGCCCCGGCGAGTCGGAGATGCTGGTCACCGCCCGGGTGGGGGCGGGGGCGCGGCTCCGCTTCGCGCCCGAGCCGACGGTGCTCGCGGCCGGCTGCGCGCACCGGCTGGTCGTCCGGCTGGAGCTGGAGCCGGGCGCGAGCGTGTCGTGGCGCGAGGAGCTGGTGCTCGGCCGGCACGGCGAGCGGCCCGGCCGCTGCCGCACCCGCTTCGACGCCACCCTCGCCGGCCGGCCGCTGCTGCGCCAGGAGCTCACCGTGGGCGATCCCGGCCTGGACGGCTCGCCCGCCGTGCTCGGCGGGGCCCGCTGCACCGGGACCGTGTTCCTCACCGCCACCGCGAAGGAGCCGCTGGTCTCCGACGGGGTCGCGGTGCTGCCGCTGGCGGCGTCCGGCACGCTGGTCTCCGCCCTCGCCGCCGACGCGGTGGAGCTGCGCGCCCGCCTGGAACGGGGCGAGTCGGCGGTGTCCGGAGATGGTGACGACAGCGTTGCGTACCGTGGCCGCGAGGGCGAACCCGGCATACGCTGATCTCGTGGACCTCCAGCCCGCCCGCCTTCCGCCCGCTCGCCTCGCCCGCGGCTACCCGCTGGCCGTGACCGCCGTCGCCGCGCTGCTCGTGTTCTGCGCGGTCCTGCCCTGGGCCGGCGTCGAGGCCAGGATCGGCCTGCTCGGCTCCGGCTTCGCCGGCGAGGTGCGCGGCATCGACGACGCGCTCGGCGTCTACACGCTGCTGGCCGGGCTCGCGGCGCTGGCCTGCGGGCTGGCCGGGCTGCTCGCCCACCCCCGGCTCGCCGCGCTCGCGGTGCTGCCCGGCGCGGTGGCGACGGCCGCCACCCTGCTGTTCCAGCTCCAGGGGCACGGCCTGCGCGACCGCGTCTCGCTGGACCTCGGCCTGCTGTCGGTCACGCCGGTGACCAGGGGCGGCTGGTTCGCCACCCTGGCCTGCGCCCTCGCGCTCGTCGTCCTCGGGCTGCTCGCGCTCCTGCGCCGGGCCCGGTGATCAGTCGTAGAAGCCGAGGCGGCGCAGCTGCTTGGGGTCGCGCTGCCAGTCCTTGGCCACGCTGATGCGCAGGTCGAGATAGACGCGGGTGCCGAGCAGCGCCTCGATCTGCTTGCGGGCCTTGGTGCCCACCTCGCGCAGCCGCTCGCCCTTGTGCCCGATGACGATGGCCTTCTGCGAGGGCCGCTCGACGAACATGTGGGCGTAGATGTCGAGCAGGTCGTCACGCCCCTCCCGGGGCATCATCTCGTCGACCACCACGGCGATGGAGTGCGGCAGCTCGTCGCGCACGCCCTCCAGCGCCGCCTCCCTGATCAGCTCGCCCACCAGCACCTGCTCCGGCTCGTCGGTCAGCGTGCCGTCCTCGTAGAGGGGCGGCGACTCCGGCAGGTGCTTGATCAGCACGTCGCCCACCACGTCGAGCTGCTCGCCGGACTGCGCCGAGACCGGCACCACGTCGGCGAACTCCGCGATGCGCGACACCGCGAGCAGCTGCTCGGCGATCTGCTCGCGCGAGGCCAGGTCGCACTTGGTGACCACGGCCACCACCGGCGTCTTCTTCACCGCCGCCAGCTTGTCGGCGATGAACCGGTCGCCCTTGCCGATCGGCTCGTTCGCCGGGACGCAGAAGCCGATCACGTCCACCTCGGTCAGCGTGGACAGCACCAGGCTGTCCAGCCGCTCGCCGAGCAGCGTGCGCGGGCGGTGCAGGCCAGGGGTGTCGACGATGACGAGCTGGGCGTCGGGGCGGTGCACGATGCCGCGGATCGCCCGCCGCGTGGTCTGCGGCTTGGACGAGGTGATCGCCACCTTCGAGCCGACCAGGGCGTTCATCAGCGTGGACTTGCCGACGTTCGGCCTCCCCACGAAGCAGGCGAATCCGGCACGGTGGCTGTCTGGCGATGTCACCCCTGCATTGTGTCCTATCGGCGGCCCTGTTCACGCCACCAGGCGAACGCCTCCGGCGCCACCTGCGGGGTCGACGGAGTGACCGCCAGCCCGGCCAGCTCGTCCTCGCCGACCCAGCGGAAGGCGGTGAGCTCGTCGCCGTCGGGCTCGGGCACGCCGGAGACGATCGCGCAGGCGTAACAGACGTTGACGTAGGCGACCTGGTGGCCGTTGGGGTAGACCGTGCGGAACTCGGGGCCGCCGTAGACGCCGATCAGGCCGCGTACCTCGATCTCGATGCCGAGCTCCTCGCGCAGCTCCCTGACCACGGCGTCCTGCGGGCGCTCGTCGGGGTCGACGCCGCCGCCGGGGGCCGCCCAGCGGCCCACGTCCCGGTGGTGGGCGACCAGGAGGCGGCCGGCCTCGTCGAAGACGAAGCCGGACACCGCGGGCAGCACGAGCAGCTCGGCGCCCACCTTCTCCCGCAGCCTGGCCAGGAACGGGGACATCGGCACGTCAGCCCCGCAGGGTGCCGTCGGGACCGGCCACGAGCAGCGAGGCGACCCCCAGCTCGGCCGCCACCGCCGTGTCGTCGGCGGCCGGCTCGCCCTCGGTCACCAGCGCGACCGCCTCCAGGGAGCGGGCGCCACTGGAGATCGCCATGGCCACGGCCACCTGCACCGCCGAGAGCGTGAGCGCGGCCAGCTTGACGTTCGTCGCCGCGTACGTGCGGCCGGTCTCGTCGCGCACCGCCGCGCCCTCGGCCGAGCCGTTGCGCGCCCGCGCCGAACGCGCCAGCGTGATGATCTTGCTGTCTTCAGGATCGAGAGTCACGCGCTCTAGGTTAAGCGCCGGCCATCGCGATGGCCGCCTCGACCACCTGGCGGGTCCGCGCCGGGTCCACGTCGTTCATCCCCGCGTGCACCACCGACACGAGCGTGTCGCCCACCCGGGAGAAGACCACGTCCAGCGCGTACGGGTACCCGTGCAGCCGCCCCTGCAGCCGCGCGCCCACGGCCTCGTCCCCCGCGTCCCGCATCGGCAGCTCACTCAGCCGCAGGTCGGTGCCCGACGAGGTGCGCACCGCCCGGCACGCCTCGCGCGCCCTGGCCAGCTCGTCCAGGTGCGCCCCCGCCTCCTCGCCCGCGTACCGGGCCAGCCCCACGGCCGCCTGCTCCCCCAGCCCGTCGCCCTGGTAGCTGACCGCCGCCTGCGCGGTGAGCGCCTGGCCCGGGGCGTGCCCGCCGGCCGGCGCGAGCAGCGCCCGGCAGCTCCGCTGCGCCGCGCCGAACGGCATCCGCCACGCCTGGTCCGGCCGGGGCGTGAAGCCGTCAGGCAGGCGCGGCTCCTTGGTGAGCACCTCGCGCAGCTGCGCCATGGCCCGCGGGTCGATGAAGCTCTCCGCGCCCTCGCCCCCGCACCCCGCCAGCAGCCCCGCGAGCAGGGCCACGGCGACGATCCCCGGTCTTCGTCTCATGATTCCCCCGCGCTGATTCCCCCGCGCTGATTCCCCGCGCCGATTCCTCTGGCGCGGAGCCTGCCCGGCCGGAGCCCATGAACATCCCGCGGACGCGCAAAAAGGGTGCCCCCGTCCGGTCTGCCGGACGGGAGCACCCTTCACGCCGACCAGCGTCCCAGCCGGCCACCCGGCCGAAACGCTGTCGTCCCCCCTGGAAACATCCTCCCGCCGCGAACCCCACCCGGCGTTCGGATGCCTCCCCCTTTGACACCCACCGCACTGGATGTCGTGGTCAAAGAGTGCCGGGAGGCGCTTGCAGAAAACTTGTAGAACGCTTGCCCGCGCTCACTCCTGGCCGGCGCCGGCCGGGACCGACGCCTCGTCCTCCTCCTGCGCGACGACGCGGCGCACCACGACCGTGCTGATGCGGTTGCGCCGGCCCGCCAGCGTCTCCGCGGTCAGCGACAGCCCGGCCACCTCGGCGTGGGAGCCGGCGATCGGCACCCGGCCGAGGGCGTGGGCCAGCAGGCCGCCCACGGTCTCCACGTCGTCGACCTCGATCTCGGTGTCGAACAGCTCGGCCAGCTCGTCCACCGGCATCCGCGCGGTCACCCGCAGCGCGCCGTCGGGGACGCGCTCCACGCGGGGCGCCTCCTGGTCGTACTCGTCGGTGATCTCGCCGACGATCTCCTCCAGGACGTCCTCGATGGTGACCAGGCCGGCCGTGCCGCCGTACTCGTCGATGACGATGGCGATGTGGATCTGCCGGGCCTGCATCTCCCGCATGAGCTGGTCGATGGGCTTGCTCTCGGGCACGTACGCCGCCGGCCGCATGATCGTCTCGACCGGCTCCTTGCCGCCGCCCTCGCCCGACTCGTGGATCTTGCGGGCGATGTCCTTGAGATAGGCGATGCCGACGACGTCGTCCTCGTTCTCGCCCACCACCGGGATGCGGGAGAAGCCGCTGCGCAGCGCCAGCGACAACGCCTGGCTGATGGTCTTGCCGCGCTCGATGTAGACCATGTCGGTGCGCGGCACCATCACCTCGCGCACCAGCGTGTCACCCAGCTCGAAGACCGAATGGATCATCTCGCGCTCGTCCGGCTCGATCACCCGGCGCTCCTCGGCCAGGTCGACCAGGTCGCGCAGCTCGGCCTCCGAGGTGAACGGGCCGTCGCGGAAGCCCTTGCCGGGCGTCAGCGCGTTGCCGAGCAGGATGAGCAGCTTGGGCAGCGGGCCGAAGATGCGGGTCAGCCCGTACACGACGGGCGCGCCCGCCAGCGCGACCGGCTCGGCGTGCTGCCGGCCGAGGGTGCGGGGCATGACGCCGACCACCACGTAGCTGACCACGATCATCACGACCGCGGCCCAGACGTAGGCCCAGCCCTGGTCGTGCATGAGGTCGATGAACAGCAGCGTGGCGATCACCGTGGCCACCAGCTCACAGCTCAGCCGCAGCAGCAGGAGCAGGTTGAGGTAGCGCGGCGGGTCGGTCACGATGGCCTGCAGCCGCTGCGCCCCCCGCCGCCCCTCGCGGGCGAACTCCTCGGCCCGCACCCGCGAGATGCGCGTCAGCGCGGTCTCCGCACTGGCGATCAGGCCACCGATGATCACCAGAGCGACGGCCGAGAGCAACCAGGGCACGTTCACCGCGGGTTGCGCACCTCCTGCCACGACTCCAGGAGCTGGGCCTGGAGCCCGAACATCTCCTTGTGCTCCTCCGGCTCGGCGTGGTCGTAGCCCAGCAGATGGAGGATGCCGTGCGTGCACAGCAGCTCCAGCTCGTCGGAGGTGGCGTGACCGGCCTCCTCGGCCTGCCGCGCGGCCACCTGCGGGCACAGCACCACGTCGCCGAGCAGCGCCGGGTCGGCCGGGCTCTCGGAGTCGCCGCGCGCCCCGCCGCCGGGACGCAGCTCGTCCATGGGGAAGGCCAGCACGTCGGTCGGGCCCGGCTCGCCCATCCACTTCTCGTGCAGCTCCGCCATGGCGTCCTCGTCGACCACGACGATGGACAGCTCGGCGAGCGGGTTGATGCCCATCTCGCCGAGCACGTGGCCGGCCAGCGCGACCAGGCCCTCCTCGTCCACGCCCACGCCGGACTCGTTGTTGATCTCGATGCTCATGTGCGCCGCTTCCCCCGCTGCTGGATGGCCTTGGGCTCCTGGGCGGCCTGTGTGGCGTCGTAGCGGCCGTAGGCGTCGACGATCTCGCTCACCAGCTTGTGCCGCACGACGTCGGCGCTGGACAGGCGGGCGAAGTGGATGTCGGGGATGCCGTCGAGGATCTCCTGGACCACCCGCAGCCCGCTCACCGTGCCCGAGGGCAGGTCGACCTGCGTGACGTCACCGGTGACCACGATCTTGGAGTTGAACCCCAGCCGGGTGAGGAACATCTTCATCTGCTCGGCCGAGGAGTTCTGGGCCTCGTCGAGGATGATGAAGGCGTCGTTCAGCGTACGGCCGCGCATGTACGCCAGCGGCGCGACCTCGATCGTGCCCGCGGCCATCAGCTTCGGGATCGAGTCGGGGTCGACCATGTCGTGCAGGGCGTCGTAGAGCGGGCGCAGGTAGGGGTCGATCTTCTCGTACAGCGTGCCGGGCAGGAAGCCGAGGCGCTCGCCCGCCTCGACCGCCGGCCGCGTCAGGATGATGCGGTTGACCCGCTTCTCCTGCAGCGCCCGCACGGCCTTGGCCATGGCGAGGTAGGTCTTGCCGGTGCCGGCGGGGCCGATGCCGAACACGATCGTGTGTTTGTCGATCGCGTCGACGTAGCGCTTCTGGTTGACGGTCTTCGGCCTGATGGTGCGGCCGCGCGAGGACAGGATGTCGAGCGACAGCACCTCGGCGGGGCGCTCGGAGGTCATGCGGAGCATGGCGATGCTGCGCTCGACCGCGTCGGGGGTCAGCTCACCGCCGCTGCGCAGCACCTCGACGAGCTCTTCGAACAGGCGCACGACGGCGCCGCTCTCGTCCGGGCTGCCGGTGACGGTGATCTCGTTGCCCCGTACGTGGATGTCGGCCCTGAAAGCGCCCTCGATGACGCGTAGCAGCTCGTCGCGGGAGCCGAGGAGGCTGACCATCGGGTATTCGTCCGGAATCAGCACCTTGGCTTGTGTGCGCGAGGGAGGTGCCGTTCGTCGGGATTCATGTAGTTCGGACATGGGCAGGCCAGCGGCCTGAAGCCTCCCGGTCTCTTTCGGTGTTCTTCTCCGCCCATCGTATCCGGGGCCAGGCGGATTGCTCGCGTCATTATCACCCCACCGGCCCCGTGCGCCACCGGAACGGGCTATCCGGGCGGCCAGGTCAGGTCACGGCCGCCCAGGACGTGGGCGTGCGCGTGGAAGACGGTCTGCCCGGCGGCCGGGCCGGTGTTGAAGACGATGCGATAGCCGCTCTCGCTCACCTGGTCGAGCACGGCCACGGCCTGCGCGGCCTTGAGCACCTCGTCGGCGAGCCCGTCGTCGGCCTCGGCGAGCGCGGCGGCGTCGGCGAGGTGCTCCTTCGGGATCACCAGGACGTGGGTCGGAGCCTTGGGGTCGATGTCACGGAACGCCAGGGTCCTGCCGGTTTCGTAGACGATCTCGGCGGGAATCTCCTTGGCGACGATTTTGCAGAAGAGGCAGTCCTTCACAGCAGCACCATACCGAGCCACTTCCCGTTGGCCAGTCCGTTGCGAATCGGTAATCGGCGGTGTCGTGCACGGGAAGATCAACGCGGTTAGGGTGAGTGTGCGACACTTCAACAAAAAAGACGATTCAGGGTCGGGCGAGCGCCACCTGGCGAGGACACGACTGGGTAATGCACCCTAAGGAACCGGGGAAACCTCCAGAACCGGAAGAGCGTAAACCGTCTGGGAAGGCCGCGCGTCCCACTGATGTGACCACCGAAACCCTTCTGGCCGACAGGTCGATGGGGGCGGTGCCGGTCGAGTGGGATGCCGACATGGCCGTTACCGCGCTCTACAGCGCGCACTTTCGGTCGTTGGTGCGTCTCGCTGTGTTGCTGGTGCGCGACATCGCGACCGCCGAGGAGGTCGTGCAGGACGCGTTCGTCGCCATCCACGGCGCCTGGCGCAGGCTGCGCGACCCCGACAAAGCACTCGCCTACCTCCGTCAGTCCGTCGTCAACCGCTCGCGGTCCGTGCTGCGCCACCGCGCGGTCGTCGAGAAGTACGCCCCCAAGGGCCTGCCGGACGCCCCCAGTGCCGAGAACGGCGCGATCGGCGAGCTGGAACGGTCCGCCGTCATCGAGGCGTTACGAGCTCTGCCGACCCGGCAGAGAGAGGCACTGGTTCTGCGGTATTACGGTGATCTGTCCGAAGCTGAGATCGCTCACGCCATGGGCATCAGCAAGGGCGCGGTCAAGAGCCACACCGCCCGTGGCATGGCCGCGTTGCGATCCGTCCTGGAGAAAATGTCATGACCCATCCCCCCGACGAGCACGGCGACCTGTTGCGCCGTGCGCTCCGCGCGGAGGCGGACGCGGTCGTGCCCGCACCGGACGGCCTGGAGATCATCCGTGCCCGCATCGAGCGGCGCGGCGTCCGCAACCTGTTCTGGTGGCGGGCCGGCGCCGCCGCGGCCAGTGCCGTGCTGGTCGCGGGCACGATCGTCATGGTGGTGCCCGAGCTGCGCACCCAGGTCGTCAACGGAGGCCCCGTCGCGCCGGTCGACCAGGAGTCCACCAACCGGGTGCCGTCCAACTCCTCCACCACCCGCTCGGTGCAGCCGCCGCCCCCGCCGCCCGCCTCGCAGCAGAACCCGGTGGTCGTGCCGCCGGAGACGCGCACCCCGTCGCCCGGCAAGCCGGTCAAGACCGCCGGCTCCTCCACGAGCCGGCCGTCGCCCAGCCCGCGGGTCAAGACCACGGCCTGCCCGACGGAGAGCGAGCCCGTCGAGACGCCCGACAACTGCCCGACCGCCTCCCCGTCGCCCGCGCCCACCGAGGCGGACCCGACCGCTCAGCCGTCGTCGTGCCCCGTCGAGCAGTGCCCGCCGGACGACTTCACCGAGGCGCCGGCCGACATCGCCACCCCGCTCCTGGACACCGGCGCCACCACCCCCTGACCGGGACGGCCACTGTCTGACCGGACCCGCCACTGCCTGACCTGGGCCCGCCACTGCCTGACCGGGGCCCCCGCTCCGCGGCTCTCGTGGGCGCGGCCGCGGGTCACCACCTTCCGGTGCGCGCGAGCAGCACGGCCGCCGCCGCCACCCCCGCCGTGGACGTCCGCAGCACCGTCGGCCCCAGCAGCACCGGCACCGCCCCGGCCGCGCCGAACCGGTCCAGCTCCTCCGCCGAGACGCCGCCCTCCGGCCCGACGACCACCACGAGGTCGCCCTCCTGCGGCAGCTCCACGCGCGACAGCGGCTCGCTCGCCTCCTCGTGCAGCACCAGCCCCAGCGCCGCCCCGGACAGCAGCTTCTCCACCTGGGCGGTGCCGGCGGGCTCGCGCACCTCGGGCAGGTGGAAGCGGCGCGCCTGCTTGCCGGCCTCGCGGGCGGTGGAGCGCCAGCGGCCGAGCGCCTTGGCGACCTTGTCGCCCTTCCACTGGGTGATGCTGCGCGCGGCCGCCCAGGGGACGATGACGTCCACCCCGGCCTCGGTCATCATCTCGACGGCCAGTTCGCCCCTGTCGCCCTTGGGCAGCCCCTGCACCACGGTCAGCCGCGGCGCGGGCGCCGGGACCCGGCGGCGCTCCAGCACCTCCAGGCGGAGGGCGTCCTTCAGCGCCTCGCGCACGACGCACTCGGCGACCCCGCCGGCGCCGTCGGTGAGGTCGACCCGCTCGCCCGCGCGCAGGCGGCGCACGGAGGCGGCGTGCCGGCCCTCGGGGCCGTCGAGCGTCAGCTCCGGACCGTCGCCCAGCTCGTGGGCGAGGAACACCGGAACGCTCACGTCACCGGCCGTTGAAAGCGTCGCGCAGCCGTGAGAAAAAACCCTGTTGCCCCGGTGCGAACTTGCCCGGCGGGCGCTCCTCCCCGCGCAGCCTGGCCAGCTCGCGCAACAACTCCTCCTGCTGGGCGTCGAGGCGGCCGGGGGTCTCGACGTTGACGTGGATGAGCAGGTCGCCCCTGCCGGTCTCGTTGAGGCGCTGCACGCCCCGCCCGTACATGGTGATGACCTGCCCGGACTGCGTGCCGGGCCGGACGTCGATCTCCTCGGAGCCGTCGAGCGTCTCCACCGCGAGCACGGTGCCGAGCGCGGCGGCCGTCATCGGGATCTGGACGGTGCAGTGGAGGTCGTCGCCGCGCCGCTCGAAGATCTCGTGAGGCCGCTCGACGATCTCCAGGAACAGGTCTCCGGGCGGACCGCCGCCGGGGCCGACCTCGCCCTCGCCGGCGAGCTGGATGTGCGTGCCGTCCTCGACGCCCGCGGGGATGCGGACCTTGATCGTGCGGCGGGTGCGCACCCGGCCGTCGCCGGAGCACTCCTGGCAGGGGTGGCGGATGATCGTGCCGAAGCCGCCACACTGGGGGCACGGCCTGGAGGTCATGACCTGGCCCAGGAACGAGCGGGTGACCTGGGAGATCTCGCCGCGCCCGCTGCACATGTCGCAGGTGTCGGGGTGGGTGCCAGGGGAGGCGCCGGAGCCGTGGCAGACCTCGCACAGCACGGCCGTGTCGACGACCAGCTCGCGGGTGGTGCCGAACGCGGTCTCGCGCAGGTCGAGCTCGACCCGGATGGTGGCGTTGCGGCCGCGCCTGGCCCGCGAGCGGGGGCCGCGGGCGCCCGCCGCCGTGCCGAAGAAGGCGTCCATGATGTCGCTGAACGGGAAGCCCGCGCCGAAGCCGCCGGCCCCGGGGCCGCCCGCGCCGCCGAAGGAGTCGCCGCCCAGGTCGTACATCTGGCGCTTGTTCGGGTCGGACAGCACCTCGTAGGCCTGCGTGATCTCCTTGAACCGCTCCTGGGTGTCAGGATCGGGGTTCACGTCGGGGTGCAACTCGCGGGCGAGCCGGCGGTACGCCTTCTTGATCTCGTCCTGACTCGCGTCACGCCGCACCCCGAGGGTGGCGTAGTAGTCGCTGTTTGCCACTTATCGACCTCTTATGATGCAGCCAGGATCTGGCTGACGTAGCGAGCCACCGCGCGCACGGCGCCCATCGTCACGGGATAGTCCATCCTGGTGGGACCCAGCACACCGAGCCGGGCCAGTTGGTTGTCGCCAGAACCGTATCCGGTCGCGACCACCGACGTGCCCTGCAGGTACGGGTTTTCCGAGCCGATCCGCACGGTCAGCGCGGACGGGGTGTCGGGGGAGGTCTCACCGAGCAGGCGCATGAGCACCACCTGCTCCTCCAGCGCTTCCAGCACGTCACGCAGGCCGACCGAGAAGTCGGCGCCGGCGAGGTTGGCCGCCCCCGCGAACACGATCTTCTCGTCGTGCCGCTCCACCAGGGTCTCCAGCAGCACCGACAGGATCGTCGCGACGACCGGCCGGTCCTCCACGGGCAGCCGTTCCGGCAGGTCGGCGACCAGCTCGGGGACCGCGCTGAGGCCGCAGCCGTCGAGGCAGGAGTTGAGCACCGCGCGCAGGTGCGCGATGCGGGTGTCCTCGACCGCCTCGGGCAGCTCGATCACGCGCTGCTCGACGCGCCCGGTGTTGGTGATCAGCACCAGCATGACCCGGCGGTCGCTCAGCGGGACCAGCTCGACGTGCCGGACCGTCGAGCGGGTGAGGGTGGGGTACTGGACCACGGCCACCTGCCGGGTGAGCTGGGCGAGCAGCCGCACCGTGCGGGTGACGACGTCGTCCAGGTCGACGGCGCCGGCCAGGAACGTCTCGATCGCCCTGCGCTCGGCGCCCGACAGGGGCTTGATCTGCGAGAGCCGGTCGACGAACAGGCGGTAGCCCTTGTCCGTCGGCACGCGCCCCGCGCTCGTGTGCGGCTGGGTGATGTAGCCTTCCTCCTCCAGCGCGGCCATGTCGTTCCTGACCGTCGCCGGGGAGACCTTCAGATTGTGGCGCTCGGCCAGCGCCTTGGAGCCCACCGGTTCGTTGGTGGACACGTAGTCTTCGACAATGGCGCGGAGCACCGCCAGTTTCCGATCGTCGAGCACGTGCTCACCTCCTGCCTCTGCCCTTACGGGGAACGCGGCGCCTAGCACTCTGTGTTCCCGAGTGCCAAGTGTACGGCTCTCGCCCACAGGGTGCGATAACACCGGCTCCCATCCTCTTGCTAGCGTCTTACAAGCGGCAGGCTTCACACTTGCGGACATGTCGGACGAAGCACAGTCCCCGTACGGGCCGCCGCCCGGGCAGGGTCCGCACCACGGTCAACCACATCCTCCTCAGCCCGGCTACGGCCCGCCACCCGGTCAGGGAGGCCCGCCCGCCTACGGTGGCCAGCCCGGCTCCGGTGGCCAGCCCGCCTACGGGGGTCAGCCCGGTTCCGGTGGCCAGCCTGGTTACGGTGGCCAGCCCGGTTACGGTGGCCAGCTTGGTTTCGGTACGCCGCCGCAGCCGTACGGCCCGCCGCCTCAGTACGGACAATACGGCCAACAAGCTCCCTTCCCACCACGAATCGATTCCAAAGCCATCAAACCCAGCTTGTGGTGGGTCGCGGTGGCCTGGATCGTGGCGGTGCTGTGCGGCATCCTCGGCGTCGTGCTCTTCGTGGGCGGCGTCGTCGGCGGGGTGAGCGACCTCGCGCCGACGAAGACGTTCGCCTCGGGCGAGAGCGTCACGATCACGGCCGACCCCGCCGACAAGCCGGCGATCTACATCTCCACCGACACTCCCGTGAACTACACCTGCCAGATCTCCGGCGGCACCGGCCAGGCCAAGCTGGCCAGGACCACCGGCTCGGAGACGGTCACGCTCAACGGCGTCGTCTGGGAGCAGATCCTCGTGGTCAACGCCCCCGCCAAGGGCGACTACCAGGTGACCTGCGGCAACGAGGGGACCGCCACCGTCAGGTACGGCGTGGGCAAGCCGCTGTCGTCGGCCGTGAGCGGGATCGCCGGCGGCACCCTGACCGGGCTGCTGGCCGGCGGCGCCGGGCTGCTCGCCGCCGTCATCGCCACCGTCGTCGTCCTGGTGCGCCGCAGCTCCGCGCGCAAGCGCCTTGCGGCGGCCGGGTGATTTGCTACGGTCCCCCCTGTGTACGACGGCGATGTTCTGGCGGGTAACTGGCGGCGGCCCGGCAAGGGCAAGATCCCGAAGGTGCCGGCCGAGCCGGACCTGGTCGTGGAGGACGCCGACAGCGGCTTCTGCGGCGCGGTCGTGGCCTGCGACAAGGAGGCCGTGACGCTGGAGGACCGGTTCGGCAGGCGGCGGCTGTTCCCGCTCGCACCGGCCGCGTTCCTGCTGGAGGGCCGGCCGGTGACCCTGGTGCGGCCCGTGCCGGCCGCGCCGGCCGCGCCCCGGCGCAGCGCGTCGGGCTCGATCGCCGTGGAGGGCCTGCGGGCGCGGGTCGCCAGGGAGAGCCGCATCTACGTCGAGGGCGTGCACGACGCCGCCCTCGTGGAGAAGATCTGGGGCCACGACCTGCGGGTCGAAGGGGTCGTGGTGGAGTACCTGGAGGGCGTGGACCACCTGCCGGACATCGTGGCGGAGTTCGGGCCCGAGCCGGGGCGGCGGCTCGGCGTGCTGGTGGACCACCTCGTCCCCGGCTCGAAGGAGAGCCGGATCGCCGCCGGGATCACCTCGCCGGACGTGCTCGTGGTGGGCCACCCGTTCGTCGACATCTGGCAGGCGGTCAAGCCGTCCGTGCTGCGCATCCCCGCCTGGCCCGAGGTGCCGCGCGGGGTGCCGTGGAAGGAAGGCGTGATCGCGGCCCTCGGCTGGCGCATGGAGCCGGCCGACGCCTGGCGGCGCATCCTCGGCGCCGTCTCGACCTTTACCGACCTGGAGCCGGAACTGCTCGGCCGGGTCGAGGAACTGATCGACTTCGTTACGGAGACACCATGAGCCAGGATCCGCATCAGCCGCCGGCCGATGACGACGCGACGCGCTACGTCCCGCCGTCGGACATCCCCCAGGGCCACCCCGGCAGCGGCCCCCACCAGCCCGGCTACGGCAACCAACCCCCGTCCCAGCCCGGCTACGGCCAGCAGCCGCCCTCCCAGCCCGGCTACGGGTACGGCCAGCAGGCTCCGTCCCAGCCCGGTTACGGCTACGGCCAGCAACCGCCCTCCCAGGGCGGCTACGGTTACGGCCAGCAACCGCCGTCCCAAGGCGGCTACGGCTACGGCCAGCAGCCCGGTTACGGGCAGCAGCCCCCGTCCCAGGCCGGTTACGGCTACGGCCAGCAGCCCCCGCCCGGTTACGGCCCCGGCTACGGCCAGCAGCCCCCGCCGGGCTACGGCAACGGCTACGCCCCCGGTTACGCCGCCCAGGCCCCCGGCGAGCCGTACGTCCCCGGCCGCTTCGGCCCGCGCCCCGGCAGCGACGACAACACGATGGCGATGCTGGCCCACCTCCTCGGCCTGCTCGCCTCCTGGCTCGGCCCGCTGATCATCTACCTGATGAAGAAGGACCAGTCCCCCTACGTCCGCGACCAGGCGGCGGAGGCGCTGAACTTCCAGATCACGATGTTCATCGGCTACATCGTGGCGGGCCTCCTGTCGCTGCTGTTCATCGGCTTCCTGCTGTTCCCGGTGATCTGGGTGCTGTCGCTGATCTTCCACATCCAGGCGGCCGTGGCCACGAACAAGGGCCAGCGCTACCGCTACCCGCTCTCCATCCGGATGATCACCTAGACCAGCAGGTCCCTGACGAGGGCGTCGGCCAGCAACCGCCCGCGCAGCGTCAGCACCATCCGCCCGGCCTTGAACGGCTCGGGCGCGAGCAGCCCGCCCGCCAGCGCGTCCGCCACGACCGGGCGCGCCGCCGGCGGCACCTCGCTCAGGGGGTAGCCGGTGACCAGGCGCAGCTCCAGCATGAGCCGCTCGGCCGCGCGGTCCTCCTCGTCCAGGACCTCGCGGGCGTGGGCGGGCGAGGCATCGGCGGCCAGGCGCTGGGCGTAGGCGGCCGGGTGCTTGACGTTCCACCAGCGGGTGCCGCCGACGTGGCTGTGCGCGCCGGGGCCGGCGGCCCACCAGTCGCCGCCGGTCCAGTAGAGCAGGTTGTGGCGGCATCGGGCCTGCTCGGAGGCGGCCCAGTTGGACACCTCGTACCAGTGGAGGCCGGCCTCGGTGAGCATCTCGTCGGCGATGAGGTAGCGGTCGGCGGCGACGTCGTCGTCCGGCATGGGCAGCTCGCCGCGCCGGATCCTGGCCGCCAGGCGGGTGCCCTCCTCGACGATGAGCGAGTACGCCGACACGTGGTCGGGCCCGGCCTCGATCGCGGCGGCGAGCGAGGCCCGCCAGTCGTCGTCGGACTCGCCCGGCGTGCTGTAGATCAGGTCGAGGTTGACGTGCTCGAACCCGGCCTGCCTGGCCTCGCGCACGGCCGCCGCCGGGCGTCCCGGCGTGTGCTTGCGGTCGAGCACGCGCAGCACGTGCTCGCGCGCGCTCTGCATGCCGAAGCTGATCCGGTTGAAGCCGCCGTGGCGCAGTTTCTCCAGGTAGGAGGGGTCCACGGACTCGGGGTTGGCCTCCGTGGTGACCTCGGCCCCCGGCCGCAGCCCGAACTCGGAGCCGATCGCCGCCAGGATCCGCGCCAGGTCCTCGGGCGGCAGCAGGGTGGGCGTGCCGCCGCCGAAGAACACCGTCTCCACCGGCAGCTCGCGCTCGCCCAGGACGCGGCGGGCCAGCCGGATCTCGGCGACGACCGTGTCGGCGTAGTCGCGCTGCGAGGCACCGGGGCCCAGCTCGGCGGCGGTGTAGGTGTTGAAGTCGCAGTAGCCGCAGCGGGTCACGCAGAACGGCACGTGGACGTAGAAGCCGAACGGCCGCTCGCCGAGGCCGCGCAGGGCGCTGCCGGGAAGCTCGCCCGTGGTGGGCGCGGGATCGCCGTCGGGCAGGGTGGATGGCACCCCTCCAGTGTGCCGGTCGCCGGGGAGTGCCCGGCCCGTTGACGCCCTGGTACGGCGGCTCTACCATCACCTCAACTTATAGGAAAGTTTCCTATGAGTTGAGGCTTCCGGGAGTCGCTCGGTGAATCGCTCGCTGAAGAACAAGACCCTGATCACGCTCTCGCTCTTACTGGGCCTCACGGCGATCTCCGCGCCCGCCCAGGCCGAGTCCGCCCGCACCGGCTTCAAGCGGGTCGCGTACTTCATCCAATGGGGCGTCTACGGCCGCAATTACCACGTCAAGGACGTGGACACCACGGGCGCGGCCGCCAAGCTCACCCACCTCAACTACGCCTTCGGCTTCGTCGGCGCCGACAGCTCCTGCTACTCCGCCGACCCGTGGGCCGACTGGCAGCGGCCGGTGCCGGCCGAGCAGAGCGTGGACGGCGTGGCCGACGCCCCCGGCCAGGCGCTCAACGGCAACCTCAACCAGCTGCGCAAGCTCAAGGCCAAGCATCCGGGGCTGAAGGTGCTGATCTCCCTCGGCGGCTGGACCGGCTCCAAGTACTTCTCCGACGCCGTGCTCACCGCCGAGTCGCGGGCCAGGCTCGCACAGTCGTGCATCGGCCTGTGGCTGCGCGGCGACCTGCCGGGGCTGGAGCCGGGCGCCGGCGCCGGCGTCTTCGACGGCATCGACCTCGACTGGGAGTGGCCGGGCTCGTCCGGGGCCGAGGGCAACGTGATCCGGGCCGAGGACAAGCAGAACTTCACGCTGTTCGTGGAGGAGCTGCGGCGGCAGCTCACGGCGTACGCGGCCGACGCCCAGCTCACCGCCTTCCTGCCGGCCGCCGCCGCCAAGATCGACGCCGGGTTCGAGGTGCGGCGCGTCTTCAGGCAGCTCGACTTCGCCACCGTCCAGGGGTACGACCTGCACGGCACCTGGGAGCCCCAGACCGGCCACAACGGCAACCTCTTCACCGACCGCCGCGACCCGAACCCCGTCAAGTACAGCGTCGACCAGACCGTACGCGACTACCTGTCGCGGGGCGCGCCCGGCCGCAAGCTCGTCGTCGGCGTGCCCGCCTACGGGCAGGGCTGGACCGGCGTGACGGCGGGCGGCGACGGCCTCTACAAGCCGGCCACCGGCCCCGCGCCCGGCAAGTGGGCGCCGGGCAACGAGGACTACAAGGACCTGGTGAACAAGCCCGGCAAACGGTACCGGGACCTGCGGACCGGGGCGATGTGGCTGTACGACGGCAACGAGTTCTGGTCGTACGACGACCCGGCGATGATGGTGCAGAAGGCGGCGTACATCCGGCTGAAGGGGCTGGGCGGGTCGATGATGTGGTCCATCGACCAGGACGACTCCCGCGCGTCCCTGACCACGGCCCTGTACTCGGTCCTCCGCTGACCCACCCGCCCACCACCAGCGGCCCCGGCCGCCACCCCACCAGGCGGGCCCCAGCCACCGAACGGGGCCCGCCCTCCCGACGGGCCGCCACCACCAACGCGACCTCCCCTCACCACGGGCCGCCACGGCTGAACGCGGCCTCCCCTGTCAACGGGCCCCATTGAACCGGCTGGAGCTGGCCGGGGAATGCGTGCGCGCGGCGCTGGAAGCGCTGTCGGCCGCCGCGCCCGGCTGGGTGGAGCAGGTACTGGAGGTCGGCGGCTGCACGGCGCCCTGCTGCCGCGCTCGTCGATGACGCCCATCGCCCCCGCCTCGGGAGACGTGCTCGAACCGCTCACGCTGCCCGGCGGGCTGCACGCCGGCGGGCGGCCCATCTGGTGACCCGGCACACGCCCGACGGCACCGGCGCGACCGTCGCCGAGGTGACGACCGCGGCGGACGGCTCGTTCACGCTCACCGACACTCCGCCGGTCGGGGGCACGGTCACCTACAAGGCCGTCTGGGACGGCAGCCAGGACGCCCGGTGGAGCTCCGCCTCGGCGACCACCGAGGTCGCCAGGCGGCCGGCCACGCTGACGCTGACCGGCCAGCAGACCGGGTCCGTCGGCAAGGAGCTGCGGTTCAGGGGCACGCTCGAAGGTGACAGGTTGCGCCCGGAGGGCGCCGCACTCAGCGTCGAGCGCACGTGGACGGACAACTCCACCACGCGGCCGCTCCCCAGCGTGACCGTGGACGAGAACGGGTCGTTCGACTTCGTCCACACGGTCGGGGCCGGCGGGCTGTACCGGTTCACCGTCACGTGGCCGGGCAACGGCGTCTACCAGCCCGCGCAGGCCGGCCACGAGGTGCGGGTCTCCTGACCGAGGGCGCCGGCGTGGTCAGGCTCTCCTGGCCACGCCGCCCGCGATGCAGATCCCGCCCTGGCCCAGGGGCCGCATGACGGGCTGCTCCGGCAGGTGCACCGCCCCCGGCTCGACCAGCACTGGCAAAACCGGCCATGAGTCGATCTTGACGCTCGTTTCCGCAGGCAGGCAGGCAGGCGGGCGGTCAGCGGTCAACCGTGATCAGCGTGAGGGCGTCTTCCTTGTCGGATCATCCAGCCAGAGCTGTGGCTCGGTGCGGAGCTCGGGGTGGCTGTCGGCCTCGCGGAATTCGCCGCCCTTTCCGTACAGGCGCACCCTGCCCTTGAGGGCCGGCATCTGGACATCGTCGACGTCGAGGCGGACGACTTCGCTGATGCGGGCCCCGGCGTAGTACGGCATCAGCGCGATGCACCGGCCCCGGATCTTTGTGGTGCTGAGGTGGGCGTAGCCGAGGACTCACTGCACGCCGGCGTGACTGGTTGTCCCGGCCCCCGTAATCCATGGAAGGGTAGCGTCCATGATCACTGTGGTGCGAAGCGGGCCGTTCTGGTGCGCGCTGGCCGTCGGGAAGAACGACTCGGTGGACGACGGGCTGCTGGTCGCGCTCGCCGCCCGGACGGGCACGGCCTTGACCGGCATCGGCCAGGGCGGGTTCGGCGGTGGCCCGGTGGCCGACGTCTACGCCGACGAGTCCCGCGACATCGTCCTGATCGAGGCGACCGACCCCGACACCGGGTCGAAGGCGCTGCTCGTACGCGCGGATTCCGAGGAACGGGCCATCGCGGCCCGAGCCGTTATTGGCGAGCGGTACCGCGTACGGACGGAACAGGAGCTGCGCGCCCAGGCACGGGAGGACCTCGGCGGGCAGTCGTGGATTCTGGTGCCGCTGGTGATGGCGGCCGGAGGCGCGGAGCTTGAGCCCGGGACTGCGGAGCTGCTCCGGGAGGCGTTGCGGCACGAGGACGAAGATGTACGAGCCGCCGCCGAATACGCCGAAGAGGTGGCCAGGGAGCTCCGTCACGACCCGATGGTCGTGGCAGCCGCGCAGGAGGAGCAGGAGCTGGCGGAGGTGTTGCGCCCGGCGCTGCCCGTGGAGGGCGAGGAGGACTGGGTCACGGTCCGGCCGGGCGTTCCCGGGCGGGCGATTCCTCGTCCCGTGAGCTGGTGGCGGGTTCCCGCCGGTGTCACCGATCCCATTCCGGCGTTCACCTGCGATCAGGACTGGCTCATCGAGGTCGTCTCGCGCGATGACGAGCCGTGGCGCGAGGACATCTGGACCGCCGAGGACGGCCGTACCGCGATTCACGCCGTGTCGCACGCCGAGCTGGCGGGGCGCCACGTCGCCGTCCACGGTCAGGACGTCGAGACCGTCACGACCGCCCTGCGGGAGGCGGGCCTCCTTGCTCTCGACGGCCCGCCCGCCGGCCTGGATCGCACCGCTCCCTGACCGGCCCGGAGCGCCTTGTGAAGAAGCTCGCGGAAGGCCGGTCAGGTGACGGATTCGCGCGGAAGCGTGCGCCGTTGGGGTCGCGTGCCGGCATTCAGGTACAGGGCAGGCGAAAGGTGATCGGTGGCGAACGCGTTCGAGGCGGAGATCGAGAAGCTGGCGGCGAGGATCGACCAGCAGATCTCGCCGTTCGAGAGACGTCCGAGGAACTCTCCGCCCTGGAGCACACGGCGACGTCCATGGACGGGATGGTGAGCGTGACCGTCGATCCGGGGGTCTCGGTAGCAATGCAGAACTCTCCCATGAAGTAGCGTCTAACCTGCGGTAACAAAATCACCTGGGGCTGACGTCTTGGTTCGATCACGGTGTTGGATCATCGTGCGCGGTGCCGGGTTGGTGGAGTTCCGCGACCCCGGACCTGGGTTCGTGGTGGAGGGCGACGCGATGGCAGCATCCTGCGCCCCACTCGGGGTCCGCGTCACCCAGCCGCAAAGTCGCGTTGCGTGATCGCCGCTACTCTTTGTGATTGCTGATCGTCGCCAACACGATGGACGGCCTGGCCTCCGCCCGTGCGCGCGCGGACGGGTCGGGGACCGTCGCCCCCGCCTCACGCCCGAGCAGGCAGCGCTGGCCCAAGAGCTGTACGACGCGCGAGTCAAGACCGTCCAGCAGATCGCCGACCTGCTTGGTGTGCCGCGCTCGACGGTGTACGGGCACTGAAGGGCGACACCGTGCCCCGCCAGCTAAAGGAGGCCCGGGAAAGGTCGTAGTCGGGGCGCAGGGTTGGGGGTGTGTTTGTCGTGACCGGCCTACCGGTCCGGAGTGACTGCCCGCCTTGCGTTCAGGCGGAGGTCAGGCGCTTGGTCGCATCCCCGCTCGGCGAATGCGCGCGATGCCTGCGCCCTGGGTTTGACCTTGACCCTAGGTCAGGGTGCACGCTGAGCGGGTGAGCAACATCAACTCCTCCTGGAGCGGCATGGTGCCGGTCGACGACACCGCACTGGCCGTGACCGACACCGGTGGGCCCGGCCGCCCCGTGATCTACCTTAATGGCCAGTTCGCCAGTCAGGCGTACTGGCGGCAGGTCATCGTCGAACTCGGCAGTGACTACCGGCACATCACCTACGACATGCGGGCCCGCGGCCGATCGAAGCGTTCGGCCGCGGCCGCTTCGTTCGAGACGCACGTCCGTGACGTCGACGCCGTCCTCGCGGCCAGGGGCGTGGACCGGCCGCTTGTGGTCGGCTGGTCCTACGGCGCGGCGGTCGCGGTGCACTGGGCCGCCCGCAATCCGGACCGCGCCCTGGGCGTGGTGCCCGTGGACGGCGCCTACCCGCACGACTATCCCGACGCACCCCCGGAACAGGTCCGGCAGTTCTGGCGCCGGATGCGCTTGCTGCTGCCACTGCTCTCCAGGCTGGGCATGGCCGCGAGGATGCCCGCCGAGCAGCATGCCCAGAGCAACATCGAGCTCATCGAGATCAGCGCCGCCCTCGGCCCGATCCTGGACGGTGTGACGGTTCCGGTCCGGTACGTGGTCGCCACGGGTGCCAACCTCGGGGGCGGCCATGATGAAATGGAAAGCGCGCGCGCCACCCTCACCCCGGTGCTCGCTCGCAACCCGAACATCAAGGTGAGTGCG
Source organism: Actinomadura luzonensis (assembly GCF_022664455.2). NCBI lineage: Bacteria > Bacillati > Actinomycetota > Actinomycetes > Streptosporangiales > Thermomonosporaceae > Actinomadura > Actinomadura luzonensis. The sequence continues at coordinate 2,016,552 of NZ_JAKRKC020000002.1, read as the reverse complement.
AAGGTCGCCAGCAACCACAGCAAGATCGTGCGCAAGGACTTCCGCGCGATCGCGGACGCGGTTCGCGAGCTGGCCGTCGCCCCACGATCACGAGGTCGGCAGAGCAGATGACGGACGGCGTCACGATCGGCCAGGCGGCGGCCTTCGCCGGCGTCACGGTGAAGGCCATCCGGCACTACCACCAGCACAGGTTGATCGACGAACCCGCGCGCGACAGCTCCGGCTATCGGCGCTACGGATCGGCCGACCTGCTGCGGCTGGTCCAGATCCGGACACTGGCCGGCGCCGGCGTGCCGCTGGCCGAGATCGGGTCGATCCTCGACGCCGATCCCGACCGGTTCGCCACCGCACTCGTCGACGCCGAACGGCACCTCACCGACCGGATCGACGATCTGATCGCGCGGCGTGAGACGCTGCGCCGGCTCGCCACCGGCGACCGGGCCCTGCTGCCCGAACGCGCTCTCGCCCTCCTCGACAGGGCCGCCGATGTCGGCTTGACCCCGGATGACGTGAGGATGGCCCGGGAGGGCCTGGTGCTGATCAAAGCCCTGGTGCCGGAGGGTTTCAATGACTACCTCGGCCGGATCGAGCGCGCCCTCAACGATCCTCGGTACTTGTCGTTGATCAAGCGCATGTGGCGTGCCGCCGAGTGGGAATCGGACGACCCCCGCATCGACGAACTCGCCACGGCCATCGCCGGCCACTTCCTCGCCCATCCCGCGCTGCTGCCCATCCCGGCCGGACTCCAGGCCCGCACCGACAGCGCGATCCGGTACAGCCTGCTCACCCACCACGGACACGAGCAGAAACCGGCCTGGACCAGGCTGACCGCGCTGATCGAAGCGCGCCTGCGCTCGGCCGGTATCGACATCGCGGACCAGACTCCCCTTCACTGAACTCTGAGAGGGCGGTTCGCGGGTTGATGTCCCTTTGATCGCTTGCTCTGCATGAGGAGGGCTGGTCACGGGCTCGTTGCCGGGTTACGGACGCGGCTGAGTGAACAGTCCCGGCTCTGTCTCCACGAGCATGCCGAGGGTGACCAGGCGTTGGAGTTTGGCGCGGGTGTTCTCGATGTTCTTACGCTCCTGGGGCAGGTCCAGGGCCAGGCAGAGGTCGCGCGCTCGGGTGGGCTGGCCGGTGCTGGTCATGAGGGTGAGAATGTGCTGGTAGGCGGGGTGATCGGGGAGCACGGGAGTCGGTGGCGGCACCGGTGCCGGATCGGCTCGGCGGCCAGGACGAGCAGGGTCTTGCGGGTGATCCGGAGATGATCGAGATCTTGGTCGAGGTCCCGTAGGTGGCCGGTCAACTCCTCGATCTGCTCTCGTATCTGTTCGATCTGGCTGGTCAGAGCCCTTTCGCGGGCGTCGATGCGGTCCAGCAGCCATGTGCCGGGGTCCGGTGTGCTCACGTCGAGCGCCAGGTAGGGGTGGAGGTGCCGGTCAGCCGGCGCGACATGATGTCGGTCATCGCCCAGTACACGCGCGATTCGGAGCTGGCCGGATCGTGTTCGTAGTCGCGTACCAGGCGGCGGTGCAGGGACATCGTGCCGTAGGTCTGCTCCACCACCCATCGCTTGGCTGAGGGACGAACCCGGCCTCGGCGGGGTTACGCTCGACGATCTGCACGTCGATGCCGCGGGTAGCGCCATGGGCCACCACGCTGCTCTTGAAGCCCTGATCGACCAGGGCGGTGCGGACGCTGCCCGGCGTGGTGGCGGCGGTGACCCGGTCCAGCAGCGCGTTGCCGATGGCGTTGTCGTGCATCGAGGCTGCCGCGACCACCACCGCGATGACCAGGCCCAGCACGTCGGTGGCCAGCTCACGCTTACGACCCGGTACCTTCTTGGCCGCGTCCCGACCGGTCGTGGACTTCGGGACGCCGGCCGCAGCGCGCACGCTCTGGGTGTCGAGCACCACCAGGCTCGGGTCGGCTAATCGCCCCGCCTTCTCCCGGACCTGAAACCGCAGCAGGTCATGGATGGCCTGGTCGGTGCCGTCCTTACGCCAGGCGGTGTAGTAGTACATGACCGCGCTGCGCGGCGGCAGGTCGTGGGGCAGCATGTTCCACTGGCAGCCAGTGCGGCTCTGGTACAGCAGCGCGTTAACGATCTCCCGCATCTCATATCTGCCCTGGTGACCGCTGACCGAGGGGTGCGCGGCCTTCCACGCCGTGATCACCGGCTCGATCAACGCCCACCGCTCATCGGATAAGTCCGTGGCGTAGGGCTTGCGTTCACTCACCTGGCCATCTCAACACGTCCACGCCCACCAGCTAGGCATAACGCTACAGATTCACTCAATCACACTACGACATCGAGGGCATTAGCCCACAGACCGCCCTCTGAGAAACGCGACCTTCCCTTCCTCCGATGGGCCGCCATCGCGAAACGCGACCCCCCCTCTCAATGGGCCGCCACCACCGAACGGGCCTTCTCCCTTGACGGGCGGCCCGTCGAACGCGAGCGTCCCTTTCGACGGGCGCCACCGCGCAACGCGCCCGCCCTTCCGACGAGCGCCACCGCGCAACGCGGCCGCCCTTCCGATGGGCCGCCACGGCCGGCCGTGCGGCCTTCTCACGACGAGCCGCCGGCGCCGACGTGACCTTCCTCGACGGACCGGCACCCTCAGTCCCGGCTTTCCCTCTCAACCCGGCTACGGCCTCCGGGCCGGGTCTCTTCCAGCGGCGGCAACCGCCGAGCGGGCTCGCGTCGGCACCTTCTCAACAAGGCCATCGACAGCGCCTCAGAGCCATGATCCACGTCCGAAGCCGCCACCGATCCGGGCCGCCCCATGACCGGCACCACTCCCCCAGTGACCGGTACCACGCCGGACCGTGCCGTCCCTGAACGACCACAGCCATCGCCGCCCTGGGCCACGTCACCCCACGACCCGAGCCACCAGCCGCCCCCGCGCCACCCCATCTACCACCCGAGCACGGCCACCCGAGCACCACCACCCGAGCACAATCACTCACCAACGGAGCTACCGTAGGCCCGAATCACCTCACCCACCGCCACCCGAGCCACCGCCGCCTCGGAGGTCGTCGTCACGCGGTCGGGGTCACCGCCTGCTCGTCCGTCCCGCTCGGTGGCCCGGCCACCAGCACCCTCTCCGCCATTTCGTCCCACCGGGCGTCGTGTCCCGGCACGGCCAGGATGCGACGCAACGCGTCCTCGTTCCCGTGCCGGGCCCGGAACCAGTCGGCCACCGTCACCCCTTGCTCGGGCCGCGCGACGATGGCGACCTCGTCCCCCGCCCCCAGCTCGCCGATTTCGATCACCCGCAGGTACGCGCCGGGCCGCGCCGCCTCCGTGAACCGCTTGACCCATCCCGGCTCGTCCATCCAGTTGCGGAACACCACGCACGGCACCCGGGGCCCGGTCACCTCCAGGACGGCACTGCCGATCCGCCACCGCTCGCCGATGAAGGCCCCGTTGACGTCGAGGCCGAGGGTGGTGAGGTTCTCGCCGAACCGGCCGTCGCGCAGCTCCCGGCCGAGCTGGTCCTCCCACCAGTCGTAGTCCTCGCGGGCGTAGGCGTACACGGCCTGCTCGAAGGAGCCGTGGTGCTTCTGGTCGGCCCGCTCGTCGCCGGACAGCCCGTTGACGCCGACCGGCACCCGGTGCTGGACCGGCCGCTTGTCGATCGCGGTCCGTCCCAGCTGTCCCGCCCACTCGGCCGCGACCGACCTGCCCATGTTCACGGAGAGAATGCGCACGTCTGCACGGTAACCGAGCGCCCTCCCGCCAAGCGACCCCTTAATCGCCGTCCCGCCGCCGCACCCTCGTACCCGTCGCCCGGGCGGCCTCTCCACCCCAGGGTGGAGATCCTGGACCTCAACCCTGGGTCCGATCCCCCGCGCTCCTGCCGTCCCTAACGTCGAGTCCGTGGAAATCCTTCAGATCCTTGTCCCGCTGCTGGTCATCGCCCTCTTCATCTACCGGCAGACGAAGACGTACCGGACCGACCGGCCCTCCGCCCTCTATGTCGCGGGCGCCATGATCGTGCTGAGTTTCGTCGCCGGCGGTCTCGTCGATCCCGCGCACCTCGCCCTCAGCCTGGCGTTGCTCGTCGCGGAGGTCGTCAGCGCGCTCGGGCTCGCCGCGTGGCGGGCGGCGACCGTCCGGGTGTGGCTGGACGGCGAGGGCACGGCCTGGACCAAGGCCACCGGCTGGACGCTGCTGGCCTGGCTGGTCTCGATCGCGGTCCGCGCCGGCCTGTACTTCGCCGGCGACTCCCTGGGCGTGACGGTGAGCACCGGCGGGCTCCTGCTCTTCGTCGGCCTGACCCTGGGCGCCCAGGCGTACCTGATCATCCGCCGGGGACGCCTGCTCACCGGCGCCACGGCCCGACCGGGTACCGTCGTGAGGTGATGCGCGCGCCCTCCGGGATCGCCCCTGTCGTGCTCCGCGTGGGGGCGATCGTGCTGCTCGTGGTCTCCCAGGCGCGAACGACCCCCGCCCCCGGGCTCTCCGGCCTGCCCCTGGCCGTGACCCTCCTGACCGCCACCCTGGTCCTCTCCCTGCTGGTCGCCCTTCTCGAACCCGCCTGGCACACCCACCGCGCCGCCCGCCACCGCCTGGCCACCCCCTCCGACCTTCCCCCGCTCCCGAATCCCGCGCCGCGTTCCCCGGCCCCTGGAGAGGCCGCCCGGGCCGGGGGTTCCGTCCCCGCTGAGAGTGCGGAGCGGGCGGTGTTCGGGGTGCCGGTGACGGTGATCGCGCTCGGGGTCGCGGTCGTCTCCGCCGCCGCGCTCAACGCCGTGACCCGGAGCAGCACGGCGGCCGTCATCGGGTTGTTCCTCTGCGTGATCACGGCGGTGACCCGCCACCCGCTGAAGCACTCGCTGCCGGTCGGTGTGCTCGCCGTGACGGGCCTGCTCGTCGCCGACCTGCTCGCCGGCGCCTTCCCGCACGACCTCACCCTCGTCCTCACCGTCTGCCTGATCTTCTTCGTCTCGTACGCCGCCAAGCAGCGCTCCGCCACCAGGGCCGCCGAGGCGCGTGAGGCCGTGCTCGCCGAGCGCGCGAGGATCGCCAGGGAGATCCACGACATCCTCGCCCACTCCCTGTCGGCCCAGCTCGTCCACCTGGAGGGCGCCAAGCTGCTGCTGCGCGCCGAGCGCACCGACGAGGCCCTCGACCGGGTCACCCGCGCCCGCGACCTGGCCAGGACGGGCCTGGAGGAGGCCAGGCGGGCGGTCGCGGCATTGCGCGAGGACCCACCCGCGCTGCCGGCGGCCCTCCGGGCCCTCGCCGAGGAGTTCGAGAGCGCCGCGCACCAGCCGTGCACGCTGCGCGTCGCGGGGCCGGAGCGCCGCCTCGCGCCGCAGACGGAGCTCGCGCTGCTCCGCACCGCCCAGGAGGCGCTCACGAACGTCCGCCGCCACGCGCCCGGCTGCCCCGTCACGGTCGAGCTCACCTTCGGCCCGTCGTGGTGCGACCTCCGCGTCACGAACCCCGTCCCCGCCGAGAAGGGGCCGCCGGGCGGCGGGTACGGTCTGATGGGCATGCGCGAGCGCGCCGAGCTGCTGGGCGGCGCCCTGTCGGCGGAGGAGTGGGACGGCGGCTTCCACGTGAGTCTGAAGGTGCCCGCAGCACGGGCCGGCGAGGTGGGCGGGTGACGAGAGTGGTCGTGGCGGACGACCAGGCCGTCGTGCGCGAGGGGCTGGTGCTGCTGCTCGGGCTGCTGCCCGGCATCGAGGTGGTCGGGTCGGCGGCCGACGGCGAGGCGGCGCTGCGCCTGGTCGAGCGGGAACGGCCGGACGTCGTGCTCATGGACCTGCGGATGCCGCGCATGGACGGTGTGGAGGCGACCCGCAGCATCCGGGCCGCGTACCCGGGCACGCAGGTCGTGGTGCTCACCACCTACTCCGACGACGAGTCGGTCTTCGCGGCGCTGCGGGCGGGCGCGCGCGGCTATCTGACGAAGGACGCCGACTCCGACGAGATCGCCAGGGCGATCGCGACCGTGGTGCGGGGGGACGCGCAGCTCGACCCGACCGTGCAACGCCGCCTCCTGGACGCCATGCCGCCCTCCGCCACCGCCCCCAGCCCTCCGCTCCCGCCCGCTGACGAGCGTCCTTCTCGCCGTCGCCACGATCCCGCTCCCGCTTCCGCCGACCCAGGGAATCTCGCCGCTGGGCCCCGGGCGGCCGAGGCCGCCGGTGGGGCGGACGTCGAGCCGGACCAGGAGCGGGCCGACCGGGCGCGCGAAGGGGAGCGCGGCGGTGAGCAGGACCGCGGGCCCGGCCCGGAGAGCGGTGCGGGGCTGCCCGACGGGTTGACCCGGCGCGAGGGCGAGGTGCTGCGGCTCATCGCGGACGGCCTGTCGAACGCCGAGATCGCCGCCCGCCTCTACATCAGCGAGGCGACCGTCAAGACGCACATCAACAACCTGTTCGCCAAGGCGCGCCTGCGGGACCGCGCCCAGGCCGTCACGTACGCGTATCGACATGGCCTCGCCCGCCCGAGTTGAGCTGCGACTCGTCGTCGAACCCGGCGAGCTGTAACAACGTCTCCAGCGCGGCCTGCCGGGTCTCCTCCACCGAGCCGCCCCGTTCGCCGAAGCACTCGGCCGCCACGTCGAGCAGCGCCGTGACGACCGCCGCGTCGGGATAGGGCACGTCCACGAGCACGGTGCCGTCGGCCCCCTCCTCGGACGCCGTCGCGTCCAGGTGGCGGCTCAGCAGCCGTCTCGTCTCCTCCGCCACGGCGACCCCCAGCACCGCGGCCCGCTCGAAACGCTCAGAAGCAATCACGTCACCCTCCAGTCGCACAAGTGTTCGGAGACAACAGACGGTAGACGACGGCACCGACAAAAACGCGCCGGGCGCGGGGACGTGGCTAGGCTTCCAGCCGTGCGTGCCAGTGACAGCAACCTCAGCGACCCCAGCGGCGGCAGCGACGGCAGCGTCATCGAGGTCGAGGACCTCACGGTCGAGCTGGGCGGCAACCCCGTGTTGCGCGGGCTCGGCCTGACCGTCGCCCGCGGCGAGATCGTGGCGGTGGTCGGGCCGAACGGATGCGGCAAGTCCACGTTGCTCCGCTGCCTGGCCGGGCTGCAGCCGGCCTCGGGCGGTGAGGTGCGGGTGTTCGGCGGGCCGCCGGTGGACGACGCGGCCTTCTGGCGGCGGGTCGCGCTGCTCGGCGACGAACCCGCCTGGTACCCGGGGCTCACGGCGCGCGAGCACCTGGAGCTGATGGCGGCCGTGCACCCGCGGCCCCGGATGGACGTAGAGCTGGCGTTGGAGGTGTTCGCGCTGGTGGAACGGGGTGACGCGGCACCGCTCAACCTGTCCACCGGGCAGCGTCAGCGCCTGTCGCTGGCCGCGACGCTGCTGAGGCCGAGCGCCTTGCTGCTGCTGGACGAGCCGGAACGCGGGCTGGACGCCGGCTTCCGGCGACGCCTCGCGGAGTTGCTGGAGGCGTACCGGGAGGAGGGCGGCACGGTGGTCATGGCCACGCACGACGAGGGCCTGGCCGCGCACGGCCGCCAGGTCTCGCCGACATCGGCGGGGGTCACCGCATGAACGCCTCCGCCGCTGTGGCTGTGGGAGGCGTCACCGGCCACGACGGGCGTCACGGACGCGCTCAGGAGCGACGGCACCGACCGGAGGCGTTGATGGGCGGCAGCGACGGCGCGGGCGGGAGTGACGGGTGAGCGGACGGAACGGCGGGCCGGACGAGGCGGTGAGCCGGGTGGAGACAGGCGAGGCCGGGGCCGAGGGCAGGGCCGGACTTGGGGCCGGGGCCGAGGACAGGGCCGGGGTCGGGGTGCCGATCGGGGGCGGGGTCGGGGTGCCGATCGGGGGCGGGGTCGGGGTCGGGAGTGTGCGGGGGGTTCGGGGGTTTTTGCGGGAGCGGAGCCGGGCGCGGGTGACCTCCCTGGATCGGTATGTCACTGGTTTCTGCCTGCTGATGTTCGCCGCCGTCGCCGGGCAGCCGGTCTCGGAGCTGGTGACCGGGCTGGCGGCGCACGCTGACCCGGGACGGATGGGGGCGGGGGCGGCGCTGCTCGCGCTCGGGCTGGCCGGGTTCCTGGCCGCCGCGCGGGCCGCGGGGCCGGTGCTCGTGTCGGGGCCGGACGCGTCCTGGCTGCTGCTGTCGCCGCTCGACCGCCGGCAGGTGCTCGGGCGTACCGTGCGGGCGCTGCTGATGGTCGCCGTGGCCGCCGGGCTGGTGCTCGGGCTGGGGCTGCTGGCCGTGCTGGGCGCGCCCGACCAGCTCGTGTGGCGGCTGCTCGGCGCGTTGGCGGCCGGGGTGGCGGCGAGCGTGGGGGCGATGGCGCTGGCGGTGTTGTCCCGGGTCTCCCAGTCGTGGCAGGCGTGCCTGACGGTGGCGGTGGTCGCGCTGCTCGTGCTGGCCGTGGCGGCGGTCGCCGGGCAGGCCCGTACGGTGCTCGCCGTCGCCGCGGGCGCTCCCCTGGGGGCGATGGCGGCAGCGGCGGCGGGCGCGGTGGCGGCGGCGGCGCTGCTGGCCGGACGGGCGTGGGCGGCGTTGGGCAGGGTACCGGCCCGCGAGGTCGTCGCCGCCTCGACCAGGGGCGGGCACGTGGCGAGCGCCGCCATGGGGGTCGATCCCGGGACGTTCACCTGGATCGCCGAGGACAACCACTGGCGGGCCAGGAAGCTGCGGTCGCGGAGGTGGCCGTCGATGCCCGCGCCCCTCGCGCTCGCTTGGCAGGACTGGCGGCGACTGGCCCGGCGGCCGGGACGGCTGGCGTTCACGCTGGCCACCGCCGTGCTGCCGGCCGTCCTCGCGGGGGCGGGCGCGGCGCCCGGGCCGCTGGCGGTGGCGGTGCTTGGGGGCGGGCTGGCGGTGGCGGCGTCCGCGGCGACCGGCGCGCGGCGCGACGCCGACAACCCGGCCCTCGCCCGGCTCATCGGCGTCGGCCACCGGCCGGCGCTGGCCGCTCGCGCGCTCCTGCCCGCCCTGCTCAGCGCCGTCTGGACGACCGCGGCGCTGGTGGCCCTGACGACCCTGCCCACCCCTGCGGGCGCGGCGGGCCAGACGATCGGCAGCCCGGCGGCCCAGACGACCAGCAGCCCGGCAGTTGGTCGGACGACCGGCAGCTCGGGGGGCCAGATGATCGGCAGTTCCGCAGCTGGTCGGACGATCGGCAGCCCGGCGGTCGCGGCGAGTTCGGCCATGAGCGGCACCACGGGTTCCGCGGATCCAGGCGTGGGCGGCCCCGTGGGTGCCGCCCGTCCGGGCGTGGGTGGCCTCGGGCGTGACGCCGGTCCCGGCGTGGGTGGCCTCGGGCGTGCCGCCGGTCCCGCCGTGAGCGGCCCCGGGGGTGCCGCCGGTCCGGGCAGCGGTCGTGTTGTGGGTGGTCTCGTGGATGGCGTCGGTTCGGGCGTCGGCGGTGCTTCCGTGTCTGGTCTGTGGTGGTTGTTCGGGGTGGCGGTGGCGCCGGCGCTGGCGGCCGGGGCGTTGCGGATGGCGCGGAGGCGGCCGGTCGACCATTCGTTGCCCGTCATCGAGACCGGGGCGGGGGCCGTTCCGCTCGGGCCGGTGCTCTGGGCGGTCGCCGGTGTGGATCTGGCGCTGGCCGGGTGCCTGCCGGCGCTCCTCGCGCTGACGTCGGCGCCCTCGCATCCGGCCGGCTACCTGGTGGCGCAGGCGGTGCTGGGTGCCGGGGTGCTCGCGGCCTACGTCCTGCGGGCCGGGAAGAAGGCCGGCCAGGGGCTTTAGGAGGGCGGCCGGGGCGGCGGGCGGGGCGGCGTGACAAGCGGCGTCGCAGGCGGCCGGGACCACCCGGAGCCGGTCAAGCGGCCGGGGCCGCCCGGGGCGGTCAGGCGACGTAGACGTAGCTCGGGACGCCGCCGTACGGGATCGCCCGGTCCCGCCGCATGCCCGCCCGTTCCGCGACCCGCAGCGACGGCGCGTTGACGTCCCTGATGACCGCCACGACGGTCCCGAGCCGTTTGCCGACGTGCAGGGCCGCCTGCGCCAGTTCCACGGCGTACCCGTGGCCCCAGGCCGACGGACGGAATCGGTAGTACAGGTTGAGGACCTCGGCGCCGTCCACCACCGCGTGCCGCAGGCCGCCGAAGCCGAGCACGTCCGGCTGCCCCAAGGGGCGGGCCGCCCAGTAGCCGAGCCCGCGCTCGTCCCAGTCGGCCAGCCACAGGTCCAGCATCGCCCGGCTGGACTCCAGGTCCGGGGAGGGGCCGGCGGGGTTGTACATGCTCGTACGCGGGTCCGCGTGAAGCTCGTGCACGGCCGGCAGGTCGTCGGCCGTGACGCGAGACAGCAGCATCCGCGCCGTTTGCACCACTTCCATGCTTTCAGCGTATCCCCTACCATGGAACGGCAATCGCTACCGATCGAAGGGCGATACGATGGACGTCCCGAGGATCCAGAGCGCGCTGCGGACCCTCGCGCGCGGCCTGGAGGAGCTGGCGGGGGCGCTCGGCGACGAGCAGGAGGCCGGCGAGGACGAGCGCACGGCGCGGGTCATCCGCGAGTGGGGCCGGCGCGGCCTCACGCAGAAGGAGGCGTCCGCGCTGTTCCAGCGGCACGGCTTCGCCCCGCAGACGACGGGCGGGTGGGCGCGCGGCGAGTGGGTGGAGCTCGGCGACGACGGCCTGCGCTACCTCACCCCGAAGTCGCACGCCTGGCTGGAGGAGCGGTCATGACGGCGGCCACGCCTACTGGGAGTGCCCGCGTGCCGCCGGCGTACGTGACGTGCGGGTTCGAGTGAGGCGAGGGGCGCACGTCACGGATCGGGCAGGAGTTCAGGAAGGCGGCGGGCGCTCGCCCGCCGGCCGGCGCTGCTGAACCTCTGAGCGCCGCAGACCCCTGAGGCGCTACTTCTTCGGCTTGTCGGAGCTGGACTCGGTGGACAGCGCGGCGACGAAGGCCTCCTGCGGCACCTCGACGCGCCCGACCATCTTCATCCGCTTCTTGCCTTCCTTCTGCTTCTCCAGCAGCTTGCGCTTACGCGAGATGTCGCCGCCGTAACACTTGGCGAGGACGTCCTTGCGGATGGCCCGGATGTTCTCGCGGGCGATGACCCGCGCGCCGATCGCGGCCTGGATGGGCACCTCGAACTGCTGCCGCGGGATCAGCTCGCGCAGCTTCTTGGCCATGTCGACGCCGTAGGTGTACGCCTTGTCCTTGTGCACGATGGCGCTGAAGGCGTCGACCGGCTCGCCCTGGAGCAGGATGTCGACCTTGACGAGGTCGGCCTCCTGCTCGCCGGCCGGCTCGTAGTCGAGCGAGGCGTAGCCGCGGGTGCGCGACTTGAGCTGGTCGAAGAAGTCGAAGATGATCTCGCCGAGCGGCAGCGTGTAGCGGATCTCGACGCGGTCCTCGGACAGGTAGTCCATGCCGAGGAGCTGGCCGCGCCGCCCCTGGCAGATCTCCATGATCGCGCCGATGAACTCGGACGGCGCGAGGATCGTGGACTTGGTGACCGGCTCGAACACCGTCGCGATCTTGCCGCCGGCCGGGAACTCCGACGGGTTGGTGACGGTGAACTCCTTGCCGTCCTCCATGACGACCCGGTAGATCACGTTGGGCGCGGTGGAGATGAGCGACAGGCCGAACTCGCGCTCCAGCCGCTCGCGCACGATCTCCATGTGCAGCAGGCCGAGGAAGCCGACGCGGAAGCCGAAGCCGAGCGCGGCGGAGGTCTCGGGCTCGTAGACCAGCGCGGCGTCGTTGAGCTGGAGCTTGTCGAGGGCCTCGCGCAGCTCGGGGTACTCGTCGCCGTCGATCGGGTAGAGGCCGGAGAACACCATCGGCTTGGGGTGCTCGTAGCCGGCCAGCATCTCGCCGGCGGGCTTGGCGGCGGAGGTGACGGTGTCGCCGACCCGCGACTGGCGGACGTCCTTCACGCCGGTGATGAGGTAGCCCACCTCGCCGACGCCGAGACCGAGGTCGGCGGGCTTGGGCTCGGGTGAGATGACGCCGATCTCCAGCGTCTCGTGGGTGGCGCTGGTGGACATCATGAGGATGCGCTCGCGCTTGCTCAGGTGGCCGTCGATGACCCGGACGTAGGTGACCACGCCCCGGTAGGTGTCGTAGACGGAGTCGAAGATGAGCGCGCGGGCGGCGGCGTCGGCCCGGCCCACGGGCGCGGGGATGGTCTCGACCACGTGGTCGAGCAGCTCGCGCACGCCCTCGCCGGTCTTGCCGGAGACCTTCAGCACGTCGGACGGGTCGCAGCCGATGAGCCCGGCCAGCTCCTCGGCGAACTTCTCCGGCTGCGCGGCGGGCAGGTCGATCTTGTTGAGCACCGGGATGATCTGCAGGTCGGCGTTCATGGCCAGGTAGAGGTTGGCCAGGGTCTGCGCCTCGATGCCCTGGGCGGCGTCGACCAGCAGGATCGCGCCCTCGCACGCCTGCAGCGACCGGGAGACCTCGTAGGTGAAGTCGACGTGGCCCGGCGTGTCGATCATGTTGAGCACGTGGCCGTTCCACGGCAGGCGGACCGCCTGCGACTTGATCGTGATGCCGCGCTCGCGCTCGATGTCCATCCGGTCGAGGTATTGGGCGCGCATGGAGCGGTCGTCGACCACGCCGGTGATCTGCAGCATCCGGTCGGCAAGGGTCGACTTGCCATGGTCGATGTGCGCGATGATGCAGAAGTTGCGGATCAACGCGGGGTCGGTCTGGCCAGGCTGAGTGCGCACCGAAGTCCGTTTCGACAGGGTTGAGGGCGAGCAGTCTTTCATGGTGACATGCCCGGGTGATTGCCCGAACCGTCATCCGCCGCGGCCTGCGCCTGCTCGCGCTGGCCTCGGCCGTCGTGGTGGCGCTGGCCGCCCTGCTGGCCGCCGCGCTCCGCCTCCAGTTTACCGGTGCCCCGGCGGCCTGGGCGAAGAGCACGGGCAACGACGCCCTGTGGCTCGGCCACATGTGGGTGGACGGCCGCCGCGCCGAGGCCGACGTCGAGCGGCTGGCGCAGCGGCTGCGCGCCACCGGGGTCAAGGACGTGTACGTCCACTCCGGTCCTTTCGAATGGGACGGCCGGTTGGACCCCGCCAAATACCCCAACGCCCGAAATTTTGTTCAATGGATGCATAAATATCTGCCGGGCGTCCGCGTCTCCGCCTGGCTCGGCCAGGCCGTGAAGAACGGCCTCGACCTCGACGACCCGAAGTCCCGCGGCAACGTCCTGGCCGGCGTCGCCGCGATCATGAAGCAGGGCTACGACGGCATCCACTACAATTTCGAGCCCGTCGGCGACGACGACACCGACTTCCTCGACCTCCTCGACCACACCCGCCCGCTCACCGGCCTGCTGTCCACCTCGGTCCCCCAGATCGAGCCGTACCCGGGCCTGCGGCTGGCCGCCCGCGGCCTGCTCGGCCACGACAAGTACTGGTCGCGCGGCTACTTCCGGCAGGTCGTCGCGCGCGTGGACCAGGTCGCCGTCATGACCTACGACTCCGGCACGCCCGCCCGGTCCCTGTACGGCGGCTACGCGGCCCGCCAGGCGGAGCTGGCCCTCGACCTGGTCCCGCCGGACAAGCACCTGCTCATCGGCGCGCCCGCCTACCACGACCACGGCCTGCCCTGGCTGGACGCGGCCGAGAGCGTCGCCATGGCCGCCGAAGGCGCCCGGCTGGCCCTGTCCGACCACGGCCGCCGCGAGCGCTTCGGCCTCGCCCTGTACGTCGACTTCGCCGCCACGGAGGAGGACTGGCGCGAGTACATGACCCGCTGGATGGCCGTACACTCATGAAAGCCCATGCACCCAGGCTGTTGATTTGAGGAGCCGCCTGGGTTATTGGTAACCTGTTCAACTGCGTGTGTGGCGCGCCCTCTCTCGAGCCCGCGCGCCCCATCCATCACCCAGACTTTCACCGAGGCTTCTTCGTGGCGAACATCAAGTCCCAGATCAAGCGCAACAAGCAGAACGAGAAGGCTCGTCTGCGCAACAAGGCGGTCAAGTCCTCTCTGAAGACCGCCGTCCGCAAGTTCCGCGAGGCCGCCGAGTCGGGCGACGTGGAGCAGGCCGTCGCGGCTCAGCGGGTGGCCGCCCGCCAGCTCGACAAGGCCGTCAGCAAGGGCGTCATCCACAAGAACCAGGCCGCCAACCGCAAGTCGGCGATCGCCAAGCAGGCCGCCGCTCTCGCCGCCAAGTGACGTAGCGAGGCAGGACGAACGCCGCTCCCTTAGGGGGCGGCGTTCTTGTTCTATCGATGGTTTTGTCACGGTTTCGATATCACATGCCCGTATCGTCTCCGTCACCGTTCCCTAGATCACCTTGCTTGCCCTCCGCCCTCTCCCCGAAGGTTCACTAAACGGGTGAAGGGGGACGGATGCGGGGGCCGTTGGTCGTCAAGAGGGCGTTCAGCGAGCCGCTGCTCCTGCTGGCCGCGTTCGGGGCGATCCTGCTGGCCACCACCACGCTGGTCGCGCTGACCATGTACGCCTCCTCCATCGCCGACGCGGGCGTGCGCCGGGCGATGGAGACCGCCTCCTTCCGGCAGACCGCCGCCGTCGTCAGCACCCCCGTCACCGCCGAGACCTTCCCCCGCTACGACCGGGCCGTCCGCGACGAGCTCACCCGCGCCTACGGCACCGCACCCGCGTTCACCACCAGCTTCCGCTCCGACTCCTACGTCATGCCGGGCCAGGACGGCGAGCCGCAGCCGGAGCTGCTGAGGTTCGGCAGCCACGACGGGCTCGACCGGCACGCCAGGCTCGTCTCGGGAAGCTGGCCGCGCCCCGGCCCCGGCCCGGTCGAGGCGGCGCTCTCGCTCCCCGCGGCCTCGGCGGCGGGGCTGGAGGTCGGCCGCGAGTTCACCACCAAGGGCCGCCTGGACCCGCGCCCGGTCACCGTGCGCGTCGTCGGCGTCTTCCAGCTCGACGACCCCGCCGGCGAGCGATGGGCGAACGAGCAGCTGCTCAGCAGGGGCGTCGAGCGCGGCGAGTTCACCACGTACGGCCCGCTCATGATCCCCCGCGAGACCTTCCTCGCCCGCTTCGCCACCAGCGTCAACGCCACCTGGACCGCCGAGCCCGACCTCAGCGCCCTCACGCCCGAACGGCTGCGCCCGCTGGCCGGCGCGCTCGCCGGGGTCGGCGACCGCCTCAAGGAGGGCGGCTGCGCGACCTGCTCGGCGACCGGCCGGCTGCCCGAGATCCTCACCCAGCTCGACACCGCGTCCCTGGTGGCGCGCTCCACCATGCTGATCCCGGTGCTCCAGCTCCTGCTGCTGGCCGCGTACGCGCTGATGCTGACCGCCCGGCTGCTGGCCGAGCACCGCCGCATGGAGGTCGCGCTGCTGCGCTCGCGCGGCGCGGGCACCGGCCGCCTCGCGGCGCTGGCCGGAGGCGAGGCGCTGCTGGTGGCGCTGCCCTGCGCGGTGGTCGCGCCGTTCCTCGGGCCGCCGCTGCTGACGCTGGTCAGCGCGCTGCCGTGGATCAGGTCGGCGGGGGTGCGGCTGACGCCGTCCGCCGATCTCGGGACGTTCCTGGTGTCGTTCGCGGTGGCGCTGGCCGCGGCCGGGCTGCTGGCGCTGCCGGCGCTGGCGGGGGCGCGGCGCACGTACGTGGAGGAGCAGGCGGCGCGCGGGCGCGGCGGGCGCGGGCTGGTCGAGCGGGCGGGCGCGGACCTCGCGCTGCTCGTGGTGGCCGGCCTCGCGATCTGGCAGCTGCGCCGCTACGGCGCGCCGGTCACCGTCACGGCCGGCGGCGGGCTCGGCATCGACCCGCTCATCATCTCCGGGCCCGCGCTGGCCCTGCTCACCGGCGGCATGCTCGGGCTGCGGCTGGTGCCGCGGGTGTCCCGGCTGGCCGCGCGGATCACCTCGCGGCGGCGCTCGCTGGCGCCCGCGCTCGGCGCCTGGCAGGTGAGCCGCCGGCCGCTCACGTACGCGGGCCCGGCGCTGCTGCTCACCATGGCGATCGCGATCGGCGTGGTCTCCATGGCCACCGCGGCCACCTGGCGGGCCTCGCAGCTCGACCAGGCCCGCCACCAGGCCGGGGCCGACCTGCGGCTGTCCGGGCCGCCGGACGGGCCGGAGCTGGGGGCGCTCGGGCGCGGCACGGCGTTCACCGCTTTGCCCGGCGTGACCGCCTTCTCCCCCGCCTTCCGCGGGCAGAGCGACGTCAGCGGCGCGAGCGCGCTGCTGCTCGGCCTGGACGCGGCCCGCCTCGGCGAGCTGTTCCACCTGCGCCCCGACCTGTCGGACCGGCCGGTCGCCGAGCTGTCCAGGGCGCTCGCCGGAGCCCGCCCCGGCGGGCTGGAGCTGCCTGGCGAGCCGGTCACGCTGAGCGTGCGGGCCGAGGCGGACGCCGCGCTGCCGGCCCGGCTGGTGCTGTCGGACGCGCTCGGCGTGTGGCGGGACCTGCCGCTCGGCACGCTGCGGCCCGGGGACAACCGGGTGGATCTCGACCTGCGCGAGCTGGCCGGGCGCACCGGGAAGATCACCTACCCGCTGACGCTGCGCGGCGTGATCGCGGGCGCGTCCCGCGAGGCCGCCTCCCTCAAGGTGACCGGGGTGAGCGCCGGCGGCCGCGAGGTGCCCGGCGCCACGGCGTCGATCGGCGCGGGCGACCGGCCGGCCGGCGCGGCCTTCGGGACGGCCGCCGCGCCGGGGCCGCTGCCCGTCGTGCTCACCGCCGACCTCGCCGCCGCCCTCAAGCTGTCCCCCGGACAGACCGGCCCGGCCAGCATCGACCGGCGGGTGCTCCAGGTCACCGTGGTGGGCGTGGTGGACAGCATGCCGACGGCCGCCGCCGGGCAGCAGGCGCTGCTGGCCGACTGGGGGACGCTGCAGGCGTACGAGCTGGCCGGGGCGCAGCCGCCCAGGCCGGCGACCGAGTGGTGGCTCGCCGCCGCCGACCCCGCGCCCGCCCGCGCCGCGCTCCGCGAGCGGCCCGCCTGGGACGTCACCGTCGTCGACGAGCGCGAGCTGGCGGCGGCGCTCCAGGACGACCCCCTGGCCAGCGGCCTGCAGGGCGCGCTGATGCTGGGCTTCGGCGCGGCGCTGGTGTTCGCCGCGCTCGGCTTCCTGGTGAACGCGGCCGTCGCGGCGCGGGAGCGCAGGGCCGAGTTCGCGGTGCTGCGGGCGCTCGGCACCGGCTCGCGGCAGCTGTTCGGGCTGCTGGCGGTGGAGCAGGCGTTCGTCGTCGGGCTCTCGCTGGCGGCCGGGACCGGGCTCGCCGTGGCCGTCGCGGCGTTGGTCGTGCCGCACATCGTGCTGACCGGGCAGGCCTCGGCCGTCACGCCCGGCGTGCTGCTGGAGATCCCGTGGGGGGCCACGGCGCTGATGCTGGCGGCGGTGGCCGCGGTGCTGTTCGCGATCGTCGCCGGGCTGGCGCGGCGCCTGCGGCGCGGGCAGATCTTGGAGGACCGGTGAGGATCGCGCTGCTGGCCCGGGCGCACGCGGGCACGCTGGCCGTGCTGTTCGCGCTGAGCGCGCTCGCCTGCCTGCTGGTGTCGGGGCTGCCCCGCGCCACGCAAGGGGCCTACGACCGGGCGCTGCGGGAGGCGCTGAGCGCGGCGCCCGCCGTACAGGCCGACCTGACCGTGGCCGGCGAGTCCCGCTCGCCCCGTGAGGACCTGCGCGACCCGGCCGCCTTCGCCGAACGCGAGCGGCGCCTGCGGCCGCTGCTGCCCGCCGCGCTGCGTCCCCTGGTCGCCGCCGGGCACATGAGCGCCAAGACCAGCCGCACGCCGGTCACCGGGACGGGCGGGCAGACCTACGTCAACCTCGGCTGGTTGTCCGACGCCGGCCGGCGGGTGGAGTGGGTCGCCGGCCGCGCGCCCGGCGCGCCGTCCACCACGCGCTTCCGCGGGCAGACGATCCCGCTGTTCGAGGTGGGCGTCGTCGAGGAGGCCGTGCGGCAGATGGACCTGCGCGTCGGCCAGACCAGGACGCTCGGCGAGAGCGACTTCGCCGCCGTCCGCGTCGTCGGCGTCTTCCGCGCCAAGGACCCGTCCGACCGCGCCTGGGGCCACGACCAGGACCTCCTGCACGTCACCAAGCTGCAGCCGCCCGGCGAGCTGGACTTCGAGTTCCACACCACCACGCTCATCTCCGACGCCGGCCTCGCCGCGCTGAGCGGCGAGGCCCGCAACCTGACCTACCGCTGGGTGCTGCCGGTGAACGCGCGGGCGGCGAGCGCGATGAGCGTGTCCGAGGTCGAGGCGGGGGTCGCCGAGCTCGGCCGCCTGCTCACCCTCCAGGCCACCAGCGCGGGCCCCTACCGGCTGGAGACCGGCCTGCCCAAGCTGCTCGGCGACTTCGCCGCGGCTCTCACCACCGCCCAGACCGTCATGTACCTGGTGCTCGCCGGGCTGCTCGCGGTCGCGCTCGGCGTGATCGTGCTCGGCGTGCGGCTGCTGACCGACCGCCTGGACCAGGCGCTGGCGCTGGCCCGGGCGCGCGGCGGGTCGCTGCGGCAGGTCGCCGGGACGGGCGCGGCGCTGACCGCGGTCGCGGTCGGGCCGGCCGTGCTCGCCGGGTGGGCGCTGGCCGGCCTCGTGCCGGGACCGGCGCTCCCGGTGGCGCACCTCGGGCCGGCGTTCGTGCTGGTGGCGGGGGTGGGGTTCGCGGCGGCGCGGACGGCGCTCGCGCACCGCGCGCCGCTGCACGAGCGGCGCGGCGACGGCGCCGCCGCCCGGCCGTCGGCGCGGCGGATCACGGTCGAGGTGCTGGTCGTGGTGCTCGCGCTGGCGGGGGCGTACCTGCTGCGGCAGCGCGGGCTGTCGGCGGCGGCGGGGCTGGACCCGTTCCTGCTGCTGGTGCCGATCGCGCTGACGCTGGCGGCGGCGCTGGTCACGGCGCGCTGCTACCCGTACCCGCTGCGGCTGCTCGTGCGGGTGGCCGCGCGCGGCCGGGCCGCCGTGCCGTTCCTGGGGCTGACGCGGGCCGCGCGGGCCCGGGCGGCCGGCGGGCTGCCGGTGCTGATCCTGCTGCCGGCGCTGGCCGTGTCGGTGTTCGCGGCGGTGATCGCGGACGGCATCGACGGGACGCAGCGGCTCGCGTCCTGGCAGCAGGTGGGCGCGCCCATCAGGATCACCTCGCCGATCGAGATCCCGGCCGCCACGATCGACCGGATCCGCGCGACCCCGGGCGTCGAGCAGGTGGTGACCGCCCAGACCGGGCGGGTGCAGCTCGGCTACGCCAGCGAGAGCGCCGAAGCCCTGGCCGTGGACGTCGCGCAGTGGCGGCGGCTGCTCGACGGGGCGCCCGTCGCCCTGCCCGAGCCGCCCCGCGGCGGGTCCGCGCTGGTCTCGCCCGAGCTGCGCGGGCGGGGGACGCTCGACGTCGGGTGGCAGTCGCGGGTCAAGGTCCGCGTCCAGGGCGTGGCCGAGTCGGTGCCCGGGTTCGCCCGCGGCGGGAAGTTCCTCGTGCTGCCGATGACCGTGCTGACCCGGCCCGCCGTCAACACGCTCCTGGTCAAGGGCGACGTCGCGCCGGAGGCGCTGGCGCGGCTGGTCCCGTCCGGCGCGGTCGAGTCCCAGGAGCGGGCCCTTGCCGCCATCCGCGACGACCCGCTGACCGGCGCGGTGCGCACGACCCTCGCCGTGGTGACCGCAGCGCTCGCGTTCTACGCCCTGGTGGCGGTGGTCCTGTCGCTGGTCGTGGGGGCCGCCGACCGGGCGCGTACCGTGTCGTTCCTGCGCACGCTCGGCCTGTCGGACCGGCAGGCGCGGCGGCTGACCATGCTGGAGGTGCTGCCGATGGTGCTGGTGACGGCCGCGGCCGGGCTCGCGCTGGGGCTGGGCCTGCCGGCCGCGCTCGGGCCCGGCATCGACCTGTCCGCCTATGCCGGGGACCTGCCCGTCGGCGGGTACGACCCCGGCCTGCTCACGCCCGCGGCGCTGGCCGCCGGGCTGGCCATGGTCGCGGTGCTCGGCGCGTACGCGCACACCGCGCTCAACCGGCGGCGCGGCCTGGGCGACGCGCTGCGCGCGGGAGACCTGTCATGACTGCCGGAGGAACCTCCATGAATCCCACTCTGTCCGAGCTGGAGGCCGAGGCCGCGCGCGGGAAGGCGGCCTTCGGCGGCGACGCGCACATCGTCTGCGACAACCTCGTCCGCATCTACAAGACCGAGGGCGTCGAGGTCGTCGCGCTGCAGGGCCTGGACCTCGTGATCGAGGAGGGCGAGCTGGTCGCCGTCGTCGGCGCCTCGGGGTCGGGCAAGTCGACGCTGCTCAACGTGCTGTCCGGGCTGGACGTGCCGACCGCCGGGGTGGCCCGGGTGGCGGGCATGGACCTGCTGTCCATGACGCCGAAGGACCGGCTGCGCTACCGGCGCTCGGTGGTCGGGTTCATCTGGCAGCAGACGGCGCGCAACCTGCTGCCGTACCTGAACGCGCGCGAGAACGTCGAGCTGCCGATGAAGCTGGCCGGCATGCCGCGCGGGGACCGCGGGCGGGCCATGGACCTGCTGGAGCTGCTGGGCGTGGCCTCCTGCGCAGACCGCAAGATTCCCGAGATGTCGGGCGGCGAGCAGCAGCGCGTCGCCATCGCCGTCGCTCTGGCCAACTCCCCGCAGCTCATCCTGGCCGACGAGCCCACCGGCGAGCTGGACAGCGAGACCTCGGAACAGGTCTTCGAGGCCCTGCGCACCGCCAACCGGCAGCTCGGCGTCACCGTCGTCATCGTCACCCACGACCCGCTGGTCGCCTCCCAGGTGGACCGCACGATCGGCATCCGCGACGGGCGTACCAGCAGCGAGACGCTGCGCCGCGAGGGCGCGGAGGGGGAGATCGTCGCCGAGGAGTACGCCGTGCTCGACCGCGTGGGCCGGCTGCAGCTCCCCCGCGACTTCATGAACGCGCTGAACATGGAACGCCGGGTGCGGCTGGAGCTGGAGCCCGACCACATCGGCGTGTGGCCCGCCCGGGAGGAGCCCGACGATGAGCGATGAGCCCTTGGTCCTGGTGGAGGGCCTGCGCAAGGTGTACCGCAGCGGGCCCAAGGAGGTGGTGGCGCTGCGGGAGGTGTCCTTCGCCGTCCGCCCCGGCGAGCTGGTCGCCGTACGCGGCCGGTCCGGGTCCGGCAAGACCACCCTGCTCAACCAGATCGGCGGCCTCGACCGGCCGGACGCGGGCCGGGTGCTGGTCTCCGGCCAGGACGTCACGGCGATGTCCGAGGAGGCGCTGCTGGAGCTGCGCCGCGACGTGATCGGCTTCGTGTTCCAGTCGTTCGGCCTGATCCCGGTGCTGTCGGCGGCCGAGAACGTCGGGGTGCCGATGCGGCTGGTACGGATGCCGGCCGACGAGCGCGAGGCCCGCGTGCGCATGTTGCTCGCCCTGGTGGGGCTGGAGCAGCACGCCAACCAGCGGCCGTTCGAGCTGTCCGGCGGCCAGCGGCAGCGGGTGGCGATCGCCCGCTCCCTGGCCAACCGGCCGCGGCTGCTGGTCGCCGACGAGCCGACCGGGCAGCTCGACTCGCAGACCGGGCGGCAGATCATGGAGCTGCTGCGGGCGCTGGTGCGCAGCGAGGGCGTGACGGCCCTGGTCGCCACGCACGACCCCAGCCTGATCACGCTCGCCGACCGCGTCCTGGAGATCAGGGACGGCATCGTCCACGAGACCGCCCCCACCACCTGACCACCCACCGCCCGACCGCCCGGCCGTCTGACCCGCCACCGCCCGCCCGGGCCGGGCCCGCCCTCCTCCGGTGGGGCTCGCCGTCTTCGACGGGCGGGCTCAGGGCTCCGAGCGGCGGGCCTGGTTCGCCTCGCGGACGACCCGCCAGGCGTCCGCGACCGGGCCGAGATGCCGCAGCTTGTCCGGGTTGATCACCGAACGGATCATCTGGATCTGCCCGTCCAGGATGTCGAGCGACAGCGTGTTGACGACCTTGCCGTCCCGATCGCGGAAGATCGCGCCCGGCTGGCCGTTCACCTCGTGCGGCTGCACCGTGCCGCCGATGCGGACGAACGGCCCGGCGATCGAGGCCAGCAGCCGGGCGACGTTCGCCGCGCCGACGATGCCCGCACCCCACAGCGGGGCCTTGCCGCCGCTGTCGCCGACCATCTGCACGTCGGCGGCCAGCAGCTCACGCAGCCCGGCCACATCCCCTTCGCGGAAGGCGTCGAAGAAGCGACCGGCCAGCTCCTCGCGTTCCCGGCGGTCGGCCGCGAAACGGGCCCGCCCCGCGTCCATGTGGCGACGGGCCCGCACCGCGAGCTGGCGGCAGGCCGCCTCCGAACGTCCCACCGCGGCGGCGACCTCACCGAAGCCGAACCCGAACACCTCGCGCAGCACGAACACCGCCCGCTCCAGCGGGCTGAGCCGTTCCAGCAGCAGCAGAGCCGCCATCGACACCGAGTCGGCCAGCTCCGCCGAGCGCTCCGGGTCCTCGTACGGGTCGGCCAGCAGCGGCTCGGGGAACCACTGCCCCGCGTACTCCTCCCGCCGCACCCGCGCCGAGCGCAGCACGTCGATCGCGATCCTGGACACGATGGCGGACAGGTACGCCTTGACCGAGGCGGGACGGACCGGGGAAGCCTCGTAACGCAGCCAGGTCTCCTGGACGGCGTCCTCGGCCTCGGCGACGCTGCCGAGGATGCGGTAGGCGATGGAGAACAACATGGGCCGCAACTCCTCGAACTCCCCACCCCGCCCGGCACCCCCTCCCCCGAACTCTCCGACCCGCTCCCCAGACTCCTGCATGATGCCGCGTCCCTCCGCCTTACCGGACTCCTGCGCCCTGCCCGGCTCCTCGACCCGCGCCAAACCGCCCCCCTCCCCACTCCCACTCGACTCCTCATCCCTCCCCATGCCGCGAATCCCTCCGAACCCATCGAGTCCCCCGCAACCTTCCCCCTTCACGCCAGCTCCTCCTTGAAGCCCTCGCGCCAGGAGGGATGGCGCGGCTCCCAGCCCAGCTCCCGCTTGGCCTTGGCGTTGGAGAAGGCGCGCCCCTCGGTCATCATCGCCACCGCCGCCGCCCCTGCCAGCGGACGGGCCAGCCACACGGGGATCCGCAACGGCGGCCTGGCCCCGGCGCACGCCGCCAGATGGGGCAGCCACTCACGGGCCGGGGCAGGATCGTCGTCCACGATGTTGAACACGCCTCTCGCCCCGCGCTCCACGGCGAGGACGGTGGCGTCGGCCGCGTCGTCGAGGTGCACCCACGAGCTGTGCCCCGCGCCGTTCCCGACCACCGGGTACTGCCGCTTGCGTACCAGCTCGACCTGGTCGTCGGTGGCGCCCGGCCCGTAGAACGCGCCGTAACGCAGGACCGCGCCCCCGGCCGCGATCACGACCTCTTCCAGGTGGCGGAGGGCCGCCGCGCCCTCGCCGGTGCTCGTCGGGTCCAGCGGGTCCTCCTCGGTCTTCACCCAGCCGCCTTCGCGGATGCCGTTCCAGGAGGCGTAGCCCTGTGCCACGAAGTGGGGGACGCCGGTCGCCGCGGCGGCGGCCAGCAGGTGGTCGGTCCCTTCGGTGCGCAGCCGGTTGGTGGTGGCGAACCAGCGGTCGAAGTGCTTGATGTCCGGCTTTCCGGAGATCGCGGTCATCTGGTGAACGATGACGTCCGGGCGGGCGCGGGCCACCGCCTCGCCAACCGACGTCGCGTCCAGGCCGTCCATCACGGCCGCCTCCGCGCCCAGCTCCTCCAGCAGCCCGCGCCGGGCCGCGCTCCTCGTCGTCGCCGTCACCTGGTGACCGCGCGCCACGAGACGCGGCACCAGCCGCCGTCCCAGCACCCCGGTCCCGCCCGCCACGAACACCCGCATGCCTCATCACCCTCCAGGACGTCAGCGCCTTCTCTTCCGGGACGAGACGACCCGGTCGTTCTGTGACATCGACCCATGTCACAAAACGACGCCCCCGTCTCGTCCCGGAAGAGAAGCAACATCTCTGACAGGAGCCGGACAATGCACCACCCCTTGGAGAAGCAGCAGGTCGTCGCGCTGATCACCGGAGCGAACAAGGGCATCGGCCGCGCGGTCGCCGATCAGCTCGCCGCGCTCGGCATGACCGTCCTGATCGGCGCCCGGGACACGGACCGCGGCGCGGCGGCCGCGGCAGAGGTGCGCGCTGCGGGCGGCGACGCGCACGCGGTCACCCTGGACGTCACCGTCCCGGCCACCGCCCGCGAGGCAGCGCGCTGGATCGAGGAGCGCTTCGGCCACCTCGACGTGCTGGTGAACAACGCCGGCATCACCGGCTCCGGGCAGGTCCGGCCCGAGGACGCCCGCGATCAGCTCCCGAGCACCGTGGACGTGGACATGGTCCGGGCGGTGTTCGAGACCAACGTCCTCGGCGTGATCACGGTGACCAACGCCATGCTCCCGCTGCTGCGCCGCTCCCCCGCGCCGCGCATCGTCAACGTCAGCAGCACCGCCGGCTCGCTGACCGTCAACAGCCTCCCGGACGGCCCGCTGGCCGCCCTGCCGGCGTCGGCCGCGTACTCGCCGTCCAAGACCGCGCTCAACGCCCTGACCGTGCAGTACGCCAACGAACTACGCAAGGACGGCATCCTGGTGAACGCCGCCGACCCGGGCTTCGTCGACACGGACATCAACGCCCACAGCGGATTCCTCACCACCGACCAGGGCGCCGCGAGCGTGGTACGCCTCGCCACCCTCCCCCCGGACGGACCGACCGGCGGCTTCTTCAACGAAAGCGGCCCCGTCCCCTGGTAACGCCCCCTGATCAAACGACCGGCCCGCCCCCACAGACGGGGACGGGCCCCCACCACACGACGCCCCATCCCCTGCCCGCAGCCCCACCTGCCGCCCATGCGACCTGCAAATAACCGACGACCTACCTGCCTGCACCGCCCCCGAACGACGACCTACCTGCCTGCACCGCCCCCGAACGACGACCTACCTGCCTGTGCGGCTCGCCACGATGACCTGCACCGTATGCTCCAGCGCGTACGCCGGATCCGCCCCCCCGCCCTTCACCTGCTCATCCGCATCGGCCACTGCCTGAATGGCCTTCGACAATCCATCCGGCCCCCACCCGCTGAGCTGCCGCTTCACCCGATCCACCTTCCAGGGCGGCATGCCGAGATGCCCGGCCAACTGCCCGCCCCGCACGTTACGCGGCGCACCGGCGACCTTGGCCAGCGAACGCAGCCCTCCCGCGAGCGCGCTCACCAGCAGCACCGGCGCCACCCCGGTGCCCAGCGCCCACCGCAACTGCTCCAGCGCCTCGGCCAGCCGCCCTTCGATGGCCGAGTCCGCCACGTTGAACCCGCTGACCTCAGCGCGTCCCTTGTGGTAGCGGGCCACGGAGGCCGGGCTGATCGTCTGGTCGTCGGTGTCGAACACCAACTGGTTGCAGGCGGCGGCCAGCTCCCGCAGGTCGTTGCCCACCGCGTCGAGGAGGGCCTGCGCCGCGTCCGGCGAGATGCCGCGGCCGACCCGCTTGAACTCCCCCTTGATGAAGTCGAGCCGTTCCCCCGCCTTGGTGACCTTGTTTATCGTGATCACCGCCGCCTTGGCCTTCTTGACCCCGTCGACCAGCGCCTTGCCCTTCACCCCGCCCGGGTGCGCCAGCACGAGCACGGTGTCCTCGGACGGCTGCTTGGCATAGGTCAGGATCTCGGCGATCACGTCCTTGTTCAGATCCTGGGCCGACCGGATCACCACCACCGACCGGTCGCCGAACAACGACGGCGAGGTGAGCTGATTCAGCTCGCCGGTCGTCACCTTGCCACCGACAAGATCATGCACCTCGACGGCCGGATCGACGGCCCGCGCCGCCGCGACCACGCCACTCACCGCCCGCTCGGCCAGCAGTTCCTCATCGCCGAGGACCAAGGTCACAGGTGCTGGATCGGTTCCCGCCATGCCTGGCAGCATGCCATGCCCCACCGACAACGTGGTACTCAACGCCCTCACCCCCTCACCACAGCCCACATGCCCCGCCCTATCGGACGGCCAAGACGCCAAGGACCATTCCTGCCGCCCGGCCAGAGGGCGGAGATCCACGCGAGACACCACACCTGCTGCCAGTGCTCCAGGGCGAAGGCATCGGCAGGGCGAAGGCATCGGCAGGGCGAAAGCGCCCGATGGGCGGCGGCGCCGGGGGACCGAGACGCCGACAACGCGGCGGCGAAGCGGGGCGGCAGCGCAGCGGTCTGGCGGCCTGGCGAGACTTCGCGGCGGCGAGACCCCACAGCGAAGGGGTGCCGCGACGGCGAGGCTCCGCAGCGAAGGCGTGCCGCGACGGCGAGGCTGTGCGGCCAAGGGGTGCTCAGGCGGCGAGACGGCAGCGCGACGGAACGGAGACGCCGACAGGGACGGAGACGGCGGCAAGGCGCAGGCGCGGCGGCCCAGCGACTCAGCGCTACGGAGACGCGGTGACACGAAGACACGGAGACACGGCGGGACACGGCGGGACACGGCGGGACAGCGGGACACGACGGACGTAGCGGGACACGGCCGGACACGACGGACGTGGCGTGACACGGCGGGACGCAGGGGCGGTAGGGCGGTCATTGAACTGGGTCGGGTGGGGCTGTGGGGTTGCCGTGGGCGAGGACTGCCAGTCGGCCGTCGCGCTCCACCACGGCCAGGTCGCCCGAGCGGTCGGTGCGGTACGGGGTTGCGCCGATGCGTCGCAGCAGGGCGAGGGTGGACGGTGCGGGGTGGCCGTAGTCGTTGCGGGCGCCCACGCTGATCAGTGCCGCCCGGGCCCCGAGGGAGGCCAGGAAGGCGGGCGACTGCCGGTTGGATCCGTGGTGCGGTGTCTTGAGGATGTCGGCCCGTACCGGGAACCGATGCAGCAGCTCGTCCTGGGCCTCGGTTTCCAGGTCGCCGCCGAAGAGCATCGAGCCGGCGCGCCAGCGCACGTACAGCACGACGCTCGCGTTGTTGATCTCGCTGCCCTGACCTTGCCCCGGGGACGCGGCCCGGCCGGGCTCGGGCGCGATCACGCTCACCTCCGACGGCCCGAACCTCCACCGGCTGCCCGGGACCGCCGTCCACTCCGGGATACGGCGGCCGGCCAGATCGGCCGCGATGCGGGCGCTCGTCGCCGCGTTCGTGCGTTGCGGGGTGACGAGCACCGCGCTCACCCGCCGGTTCCTGAGGACGCCGGTCAGGCCGTCCACGTGATCGGCGTGTGGGTGGGTGAGGACGAGCAGCGGCACCTCGTCCACGCCAGCTTTTCGCAGGCATTTGTCCATGACGATCGGGTCCGGACCGGTGTCGACCACGACGCCCCGGCCTGCGCCGGCAGCGATGATCATCCCGTCGCCCTGCCCGACGTCGCACATGATCATGAGCCAGCCTTTCGGCGGCCAGGGTCCGACGAGCGGGCGGACGACCAGTACGGCCACCAGGGCAGCGGCCGCGATCGTCAAGGCCAGCGCTCGCCACGCGCGGCGACGGAGGATGAACAGCGACGTGGCCGCGGTGACCGCCAGCAGCCCGAGGCCCGTGAGCCCGCCCGGCCACGGCACCGTGGCGAGCGGCAGGTCGACTGCCCAGGCGGCGACCATGATGATCCAGCCGACCGCGTACCCGGCCGGTATGACCAGTAGTTCTGCGGCGTCGGGCCAGAAAGGCGCGACGAGCGCCGCCCCGAACCCGAGCAAGGTCGCCGGGGCCACGGCCGGGGCGACGAGCAGGTTGGCGAGCAGCGCCACCGGCGTCAGCTGGCCCGCCATCAGCACGAGGACAGGGGTCACCGCGACCTGCGCCGCCGCGGGCACGGCCACCGCTTCGGCCGCCCAGCGGGGCAGCCGGAGGCGGCGGGACCGGCGTTCCGCCGCTCGTGCGTCGTGCTTGTGGTCGTCCTTGTGGTCGTCCTTGTGGTCGTCCTTGTCCCTGCCCTTGGACCAGCGGTCGCGCCAGCGGGGGGCGAGGAGCAGGATGCCGGCGGTGGCCGCGGTCGAGAGGGCGAAGCCGTAGGAACGGGCCGGCTCGGGAGCGAACAACGTCAGCAGCAGCACCGTCGCCGAGAGCGCCGCCAGACCGTCCTTCGCGCGGCCGGTGGCCAGGGCGACGCAGGCGGCCAGGCCCATGAGGAGCGCCCGGAGGACGCTTGGCGAGGGACGGGCCACGACGGCGAAGCCGAGCATCGCGAGAGCGGCGAACCCGGCTCTCATGGGGAGGGAGAGGCCGATCAGCCGGGAGATCGCGAGCGTTGCGCCCGCGACGATGGCGAGGTTGGCGCCGCTGACGGCGTTGAGGTGGCTCATGCCGGTGTCTTTGAGGTCGGCTGACACCTGAGGGTCCATCTGGGAGACGTCGCCGACCACCAGGCCCGGCAGGAGGCCGCGCTGGTCCGGGGGGAGGATGCCGGCGGCGGTGCGCAGGCCGGTGCGCAGGTTGCCGGCCACTGTTTGGAGTGGTGAGGGAGGGGTCAGGACGCGTGGCGGGTCGCGGACCAGGAGGATGGCCGCTTCCAGGTCGCCGGGGGTGGGGAGCGCGAGGCGGCCGGTGACCTCTACCTGCTGGCTGGGCAGCAGTGTGCCCCAGGTGCGGCCGTCGGCGAAGACCGTGATCGGGACGTTGGTCTCCTGTCGTTGTCGATACCGGTCCTGGTCGAGGTTGGGGTTGGGGTTGGCGGACGTGGGGGCGAAAGGTGGGGGGTCGAAGGTGGTGAGGGTGGCCGGTACGACGTAGCTGTCCTGGTCGAAGTGCCGCCGTTGGCCTTGGTGGCGGGGTCTGCGTCTTGGGTCGTCGGTGATCGTGATCTGGGCTGTGATGGTCGCGTTCCGGGCCGCCAGGTCGGTGATCGGCCCGGTGGTGAGGGCGTGTATGCGGAGGGCGATCGATGCCGAGGCCGCTGCTGTGGCGATCAGGGTGGCGAGGGTGATGTTGCGCCAGGCGGGTGTGAGGAGCAGGCAGCGCCAGAGGCGGGGGGAGGAAGGAGGACGGGCATGGTGGCGGCGGGAAGAAGCGCCAGTGTAGGTGTCGGTGCGGGAGCCAGGGCTGCGGCCGGTGCGAGTCTGGGTGCGGGTGCGGGTGCGGGTGCGAGTGTGGGTGCGGGTGTGCCAGGCGATTGTGAACGCGGCTGCGGTTGCGCAGGCTGCGGTGATCGTGGCCGTGGTCGCGGAATGGCCCGGGAGGGTCAGGACGCCGGCCCAGGCGGCCAGGGCCGGCAGCATGAGTGGCCAGGATGGTTTGTGGGCTTCGAAGGGTGCGCCCTGCACGGGGGGTGCGCCCTGCACGGGGGTCGCGTCCCGGGCGGAGGTCGCGGTCCGTGTGTCGGGGCTGCGGGGCGGAACGGCGGATGGGGTGGGAGCTCCTTGAGGGTGGGCGGGTGCTTCGGCACGTGCGCATCGGGGGTGGTGGGGCATCAGAGGCGGACCTTCGGCTTGATCTCCTCGAACTTGCGCGGGCCTATGCCGGAGACCTCGCGTAGTTGTTCGATGCTGGAGAAGCCGCCATGGGAGTCGCGGAACTCGGCTATGCGGGCGGCGAGGACCTCCCCTACGCCGGGGAGTTGTTCTAGTTGGTCGGTGGTTGCGGCGTTCAGGTCGAGGATCGTCTCTGCGGGGTTCGGGCCCGCGGCGACGGTGCTGGGTTGGGGGGCGCCGACCACGATCTGTTCGCCGTCGAGCAGGCGTCTGGCGAGGTTGAGGGAGCCTGTGGCGGCATGGCGGGGCACGCCGCCGGCCGCCTTCACCGCGTCCGCTACCCGGGTGCCCGACGGGAGCAGGTAGACGCCCGGCTTGCGGACCTTGCCGGTGACGTGGACCGTCACCTTGGCGGTGGCGGTGGCGGTGGCGGTGGCCAGGGGCGCCATGGGAGTGGTCTGGGTGGGGGGTGGCAGGGGCTGCGGGGTGGGCTGTGAGCGCCAGGCGAAGTAGGCGGCGACGGCGATTGCCAGGGCTCCGACGGCGAGGAGTACGCGTAGGCCCGGTCTGCCGGGGTCGAGGGTGGGTGCCTGGGCGGTCAGGGCGGCGCGGAATGCCTGGAAGGAGGGCGGGATGGGGGCTGGACCGGAGCTCGGGTGAGGGGAGGGAGGCGGTTCGGCTCGATGCTTGTGGTCTTGAAGCGCCGGGGGCTCAGTGGATGGTGGCCGGTGGTTGTCCAGGGCGGCCGCTGGTGGGTGGGGGTCGTCGTTGGGCAGGGCGTGCCGGGAAGGGTGGTCGTCCCAGCGTTGGGGCGAGGTGGAGGTTTCGCTCTCGGGAGCCGGTGGACGGGGGGTTGGTGGTGAGGCGGTGGTGGAGGTGTTCGGACGGGATGGGGGCAGAGGGGTGCGGGTGGCGGAGAGGTCGTCGTTGTGCTGTGCGATGAGGGTGGTGATCTGGCGCAGGCCGGGGTGGCTCGTCGCGTCCGTGGTGTGGCGGTAGGGGAACAGACGGCGGGGGCGGCGAGGTGGGTTGATGATCGACCGTAGCCGGGACTCGGCTATGGCGCGCTCTGCGGCCGGATCGGGGGTTCGCACGCGAGAGAACGTACGGCCGCGGGCGGGTGCGGGGCGGGGCCGAGCGGCGTTCTGTGGATAGTGGTGGCAGTTCGGGGTTGGGGGGTGCGCTGCTGCCTTCGCGGTCAGGTGCGCGGGGTCAGGGTGATGCCGAGCATCCCTGGGCCGACGTGCACGCCGATCACCGGACCGACTTCGACCACCTGCAGGTCGGCCAGGGCGGGCAGGCGTTTCCGGAGGCGTTCGGCCAGGGCTTCGGCTCGGGGGCGGGCCGCAAGGTGCTGGACCGCGACGTTCACGGGAGCGTGGCCGGCGGCTTCCACCGCCAGGTCCTCCAGGCGGGCGATCGCGCGGGCGGCGGTGCGGACCTTTTCGAGGAGGGAGATCCGGCCGTCCACTATGTGGAGCAGAGGCTTGATCATGAGGGCGGAGCCGAAGAGATGGGCGGCGGCGCCTATGCGGCCGCTGCGGCGCAGGTTGTCCAGGGTGTCGACGTAGAAGTACGTCGTGGTGGACGCGGCGGAGTGACGGGCGGCCGACGCCACCTCTGCTAAGGGAGCGCCGGAGGCGGCCGCGCGGGCGGCGGCGAGGACCGGGTAGCCGAGGCCCATCGCGATGGAGCGGCTGTCGATCACCTCGACGGGGATGGGGGCGTCGCGGGCCGCGGCGCGGGCGGAGTCGACGGTGCCGGACATCTCCGCCGACAGGTGGACGGAGACGACGGCCGTGGCACCGGACTCGGCGAGGGCGGCGTAGCAGGCGGCGAAGCGGGCCGGGGAAGGGCGGGAGGTGGAGGTGTCCTCGTCGGCTGGATCGAGGGCGGGCAAGGAGGCCGACGGGGTGGAGGGGGTGGGGTCGTCGTACGGGGTGCCGTTGACGATGACCGTGATCGGGACCACCGTGACCCCCGCCACCACCCCGCCCAGCGACGCGGTCGAGTCGGTGACGACGGCGATGTGCGGCGGCATGGACCCGAGCTTAACTACTGGACGGGCGTCCCACCCCGCCACACCCGGCGCGGCCGCAGGCCGAAGGACCAGGCGAAGGCGCCCTCGTGGTCGGCGTCCCACTGGACGATGTCGGCGAGCCGCCCGGGAGCGAGGACGCCGCGGTCGGGGGCGCCGAGGACGGTCGCGCCGCCCAGCGTGGCGGCCCGCAGCGCGTCGTTGACGCTCATCCCGAACGCCGACACCGCCATGGCGATGACCAGCGACATCGAGGTGATGCCGCAGTAGCCGGGGTTGTGGTCGCTGCCGAGCGCGATCTGCACGCCGTGCTTGATCATCTGCCGCACCGGCGGCAGGTGGCCGCGCTGGAGGGCGGTGGCGGGGCAGACGACGGCGGGCACCCCGTAGCGCGACATGATCGCGATGTCCTCGTCGGACATGTGGTGCAGGCCGTCGGCGGAGGCGCAGCCGAGCTCGGCGGCGAGCTGGACGGCGCCGCGCCGGGCGAAGATGCCGGCGTGGACGCGGGGCAGCAGGCCGACGTTGCGGCCGGAGGCGAGGACCCAGCGGGATTCCTCGGTGGTGAAGTGGCCCTCGTCGCAGTAGACGTCGACGCTGTCGGCCCCGGCCGCCGCGGCGTCGGCGCACCAGGCGCCCACGGCCTCGACGTACTCGCGCTGGCGGCCGAAGTACTCGGGCGGCACGACGTGCGCCGCGAGGAACGTGACGTGCACCCGCGGCATCATCGGCTCCTTCTCCAGCTCGCGCAGGAGCCGCACGTCGGCGAGCTCGCCGTCGCGGGTGAGGTGGTAGCCGGTCTTGGCCTCGACGGTGGTGGTGCCGCTGAGCAGCCAGGAGCGCAGCCGCTCGCGCACGCCGTTGCACAGCGTCCAGGGGTCGGTGCCGCGGGTCACGGTGACGGTCGAGCCGACGCCGCCGCCCGCCGCGGTGATGGAGGCGGCGCTGGAGCCGCCGGTGCGGATGGCCAGCTCCGCGTAGCGGTTGCCGGCGTAGACGGGGTGCGTGTGGGCGTCGATGAGGCCGGGCGTGACGAGCGCGCCGCCGAGGTTCTCGACGTGGTCGACGTCGACGATGTCGTCGACGACTCCGGGCACGCTCTGCGGCAGGTCGGGCGCCCGCCCGACCCACGCGATGCGGTCGTTGTGCACGAGGATGGCCGCGTTGCTGAGGACCTCGTTGCCGGTCCACAGACGGCCGATGTTGGTCAGGAGCCGAACGGTCACCGCATCACCGCCCTGCGCGAGCCCCCGCGCGAGCGCATCGCCCAGCGCACGGCCTGTGCCGCGCCCACTGAGTCCGCTCCGGGTCCGGACGACATGGGGGGTCTCCTGCTCTCATCCGCGTTTGTTGTGCGGTGACCGTACCGCCGGAGTCATGATCCGGCGATTTCAGTTCAGTTACGTTATTTCACATATCGGGCCGGTGTACAGGGTTATTCGGAAGAAAGACCAGACATCCCAACCGTCACCCAGCCCCACCTCGTTCACGCGGCCCCCGCTGACGACTTCGACACCAACAGTCATCATGAGCAACCCAAGAGCCGAACCCTAAGCCAAGACAGCCAGACCTCCATCAGGTCTGGCCAATCGTAGCAATAGCCGGGGTTCCGGGACCACTGCCGCTTTTGGGCAGCCCTGCACGCTTTGCGGCAAGACCTCCCCAACCGTGCCGTGACGTGCCGCCGACTGCCCGCCCATCCCAGGCCCCCCCGGTCGGACGGTCTCGCCGGTGACATGACCCCGACAACCGGACCGCCCCACCGTACCGCAGCACGGCGGGGCGTCCCCGGTAAATCGTGAAAGTCCTTCTACGAACTGCGAGGCGCTACGAGACCCGCTCGACCGGCTTCCCGACCCGCTCCAGCTCCTGGGACAGGCCGGCCAGCACCCGGGCGTGCAGGATCGTGCCGTCCTCGACGTGGTCCACGGAGAGCACCTCGCCCTCCTTGTGGGCCCGTGAGATCAGGTCGCCCCGCTCGTACGGCACCAGCAGGTGCACCTCGTGGTCGAGCCGCGGCAGCTCCCGCTCGATGAGCTCCATGAGCTCGGGGATGCCCTTGCCGGTGCGCGCCGAGACCACGATGCTGTGCCGCTCGCGCCGCGTGATCCGGTCGATGACCTCCTGGTCGGCCGCGTCGGCCTTGTTGACCACGACGATCTCGGGGATGTCGGCGGCGCCGTCGATGTCGCCCAGGACCTCCCGGACGGCGGCGAGCTGTCCTTCGGGGTCGGGGTGCGAGCCGTCGACCACGTGCAGGATCAGGTCGGCGTCGGCGACCTCCTCCAGCGTGGAGCGGAACGCC
The DNA here is from genome assembly GCF_022664455.2 of Actinomadura luzonensis. NCBI lineage: Bacteria > Bacillati > Actinomycetota > Actinomycetes > Streptosporangiales > Thermomonosporaceae > Actinomadura > Actinomadura luzonensis. The sequence continues at coordinate 1,983,010 of NZ_JAKRKC020000002.1, read as the reverse complement.
TCGACGAGCTGGTGGGGCAGGTGGCGCACGAAGCCGACGGTGTCGGCGATCGTGAACAGCCGGCCCTCCGGCGTGCGCGCGCGGCGCACGGTCGGGTCGAGGGTGGCGAACAGCGCGTCCTCCACCAGCACGCCCGCGCCGGTGATGCGGTTGAGCAGCGAGGACTTGCCGGCGTTGGTGTAGCCCGCGATGGCGACGGCCGGCACCTCGCGCTGCTGGCGCGCGTGGCGCTTGGTGTCGCGGGCGGTGGACATGCCGCCGATCTGGCGGCGCAGCTTGGCCATGCGCTCGCGGATGCGGCGGCGGTCCAGCTCGATCTTGGTCTCACCGGGGCCGCGGCCGCCGATGCCGACGCCGCCGGCCGCCCGGCCGCCGACCTGCCGGGACAGGTTGCCGCCCCAGCCTCGCAGGCGCGGCAGCAGGTATTGGAGCTGCGCCAGCTCGACCTGGGCCTTGCCCTCGCGGCTCTTGGCGTGCTGGGCGAAGATGTCGAGGATCAGCGCCGTGCGGTCGATGACCTTCACCTTGACGATCTCCTCGAGCTGGCGGAGCTGGCCGGGGGTCAGCTCGCCGTCGCAGATCACGGTGTCGGCGCCGCTGGACTCGACCACGTCGCGGAGCTCCAGCGCCTTGCCGGAGCCGATGTAGGTAGCGGGATCGGGCTTCTGACGTCGCTGGACGAGGCCGTCGAGCACCTGGGAGCCGGCGGTCTCGGCCAGGAGCTTGAGCTCCAGCAGGGAGTTGTCGGCCTCCTCCGCGGTGCCCGAGGTCCAGACGCCGACCAGCACGACCCGTTCAAGCCGCAGCTGCCGGTACTCGACCTCGGAGACGTCCTGGAGCTCGGTGGAGAGGCCTGCCACGCGCCGCAGCGCCTGGCGCTCCTCAAGGTCGAATTCCCCGGTGTCGAAGCCGGTGGTCTCGAACTCGTCGAGCGCGGTGTTTTCGTGCATTCGTGTCATCTCTATGAGGGAACGTCTGGACACCTCGGTGTCTTCCCCGATGGTGGCACGACATCCCCCGGGTAAGCACCTGGTTATCCCGCTGACACGCTGACGTTGCCGGAGCCGGCCTTCAGCGAGATCTTGTTCGGCGAGGAGCGGTCGGTCTTGACCGAGACGTTCGCGTCGCCCGAGCCCAGGTCGGTCGTCACGTCGTAGGCGCCGTCGGGGACGTTGAGGGTGATGTCGCCGGAGCCGGCCTCGAGCCGCGCGCTGGCGGGGGCGCTGACGTAGGCGAGCTCGACGTCGCCCGAGCCGGCGTCGGCCACGACGTTCCTGCCGGCCAGGCCGCTGGCGTCCACGTCGCCGGAGCCCACGTGGACCTTCACGTCGCCGCTGAGGGCGCGCAGCGTGACGTCGCCCGAGCCGCTGTCGAGGTCGACGGCGACCCCCTTGGGGACCTCGATCTTGTAGTCGACGGAGCAGGTCCCGATGTTGGACGGGCACGAGTAGGACAGGGCCAGCGCGCCGCCGTCGACCTTGTGCTCGGCCTTCGGCTTGGCGTCGCCGCGCCAGCGCAGCGTCTCGGTGACCTTGACGGCCTTGCCGCCGGTCTCGGTGACCACGGTGTCGCCGGAGCCGCTGGTGAGGCGCAGCCCGGTGACCTGGTCGGTCACCTCGTAGGACGCGACGTCCTGGTTGGTGGGCCCGGCCAGGCTCTCCAGGCCGCACCCGGTCAGCAGCGCGGCGCCGGCCAGCAGGCCGCCCGCGATCACGATCGTTCTCATGCTCCGATCGTCGCGCCGCGGACCCCCTCTTCCCATCCGGGATGCCCCCCAGGACGCCCCGGAAGAACCCCTGTCTTTGACCCGGGAACCCCGAGCAGAGTAGCTTCACTTCCACAATCCAGAATCTATTTTCCACGAGGCGGAAAAAATGGAGATCAGCGGCCCGATGCTCGACCGGTTCGACGAGATCCTCACCCCGCAGGCGCTCGCGTTCGTGGCGGCTCTCCAGCGGGAGTTCGGCGCGAGGCGGCTGGAGCTGCTGGAGGCCCGTCAGGAGCGGCAGGCCGAGCTGTCGGCGGGCGGCACGCTCGACTTCATGCCCGGGACGAAGGAGATCAGGGAGGGCGACTGGCGGGTCGCTCCCCCGGCGCCGGGCCTGGAGGACCGGCGGGTGGAGATCACCGGCCCGGTGGACAAGAAGATGACCATCAACGCGCTCAACTCGGGCGCGAAGGTGTGGCTGGCCGACTTCGAGGACGCCAACTCCCCGCTGTGGGAGAACTGCGTCGGCGGCCAGCTCAACCTGCGCGACGCCCTCGACCGCACGATCGACTTCGAGACCGGCGGCAAGTCGTACGCGCTGCGCCCCGACGACGAGCTGGCCACGATCGTGGTCCGCCCGCGCGGCTGGCACCTGGACGAGAAGCACGCGAGCGTGGACGGCCGGCCGGTGTCGGGCTCGCTGTTCGACTTCGGGCTCTACTTCTTCCACTGCGCCCAGCGCCAGCTCGACAAGGGCAAGGGGCCGTACTTCTACCTGCCGAAGATCGAGTCGCACCTGGAGGCGCGGCTCTGGAACGACGTCTTCACCCGGGCGCAGGAGCTGCTGGGCATCCCGCACGGCACGATCAGGGCCACCGTGCTCATCGAGACCTACCCGGCCGCGTTCGAGATGGAGGAGATCCTGTACGAGCTGCGCGAGCACTCGGCGGGGCTGAACGCGGGCCGCTGGGACTACCTGTTCAGCGTGATCAAGAAGTTCCGCACCCGGGGCCGGGAGTTCCTGCTGCCGGAGCGGAACGCGGTGACGATGACGGCGCCGTTCATGCGCGCGTACACCGAGCTGCTGGTGCGCACCTGCCACAAGCGCGGCGCGCACGCCATCGGCGGCATGGCGGCGTTCATCCCCTCGCGCCGCGACCCCGAGGTCAACGCGGTGGCACTCGACAAGGTGCGGGCGGACAAGACGCGCGAGTCGGGCGACGGGTTCGACGGCTCGTGGGTCGCGCACCCGGACCTGGTGCCGATCTGCCGCGAGGTGTTCGACGGCGTGCTGGGCTCGCGGCCCAACCAGCTCGACCGGCTGCGCGAGGACGTCGCCGTCACGGCCGCCGACCTGCTGTCGGTCGCGCAGACCCCGGGCGACATCACCGACGCCGGCCTGCGCAACAACGTGGACGTGGCGCTCCGCTACCTGGCCGCGTGGATGGGCGGCTCGGGCGCGGTGGCCATCCACAACCTGATGGAGGACGCCGCCACCGCCGAGATCTCCCGCTCGCAGATCTGGCAGTGGATCCACAACGACATCAAGCTCGCCGACACCGGCCACCAGGTGACCAAGGAGCTGGTCGAGCACATCATCACCGAGGAGCTGGCCAGAATCGCGATGGAGCCCGGCTACGACGAGAAGCTGTTCGCCCAGGCCACGGCGCTGTTCAAGGAGGTCGCGCTGGACGACGACTTCGCCGAGTTCCTGACCCTTCCGGCCTATGCCCGGATGCCGTAAAAAGGCCTGATGGAGACGCTCACGGCGGCGTTGCGCTCGGTGCTGCCCCGCGACGCGGTGATCACCGACCCGGTGCGCCTGCGGACGTACGAGTGCGACGGCCTGACCTACCACCGGGCCACCCCCGGCGTGGTCGTGCTGCCCGCGACGGCCGAGCAGGTCGCGCGGGTGGTGCGGCTGTGCAACGACTTCGGCGTGCCGTTCGTGGCCAGGGGCTCGGGCACGGGCCTGTCGGGCGGCGCGCTGCCCCGCGAGGACGGCGTGCTCATCGTCACCTCCAAGATGCGCGCGATCCTGGAGATCGACCTGCCGAACCGGCGGGCGGTGGTGGAGCCGGGCGTGACGAACCTGGCCATCACCGAGGCCGTGCGCGAGCAGGGCTACTACTACGCGCCCGACCCCTCCAGCCAGCAGGTCTGCTCGATCGGCGGCAACGTGGCGGAGAACTCGGGCGGCGCGCACTGCCTCAAGTACGGCTTCACCGTCAACCACGTCGAGGCGTGCGAGATCGTCACCCCCGACGGCGACCTGGTCACGCTCGACCGCATGGACCCCGGCTACGACCTGCTGGGCGCGTTCATCGGATCGGAGGGCACGCTCGGCGTCGCCACCAAGATCACGGTACGGCTGAGCCGCGCGCCGGAGGCCGTCACCACGGTGCTGGCCGCGTTCGAGAGCATCGAGCAGGGCGGCCAGGCGGTCTCGGCGATCATCGGGGCGGGCATCGTGCCGGCCGCGATCGAGATGATGGACGCCCTCGCGATCGAGGCGGCCGAGGCCGCCGTGGCCTGCTCCTACCCGGCGGGCGCGGGGGCCGTGCTGATCGTCGAGCTGGACGGGCCGGCCGCCGAGGTCGAGCGGCAGTTCGCCCGGCTCAGAGAGCTGTGCGCGGGCGCGTTCGAGCTGCGCGTGGCGGCGGACGCGGCCGAGCGGGCGGCCATCTGGAAGGGCCGCAAGTCGGCGTTCGCGGCGGTGGGCCGGATCAGCCCGGCCTACATCGTCCAGGACGGCGTGGTGCCGCGCACCGCGCTGCCCGGCGTGCTGGCCGCCATCGACCGGCTCTCGGCCGAGCACGGCATCAGGGTGGCCAACGTCTTCCACGCCGGCGACGGCAACCTGCACCCGCTGGTGCTGTTCGACGACGCCGAGCCGGGCGCGGGCGAGCGGGCCGAGGCGGTCTCGGGCGCGATCCTGGACCTGTGCATCGAGCACGGCGGCTCGATCACCGGCGAGCACGGCGTCGGCGTCGACAAGGCGCGCTACATGCCGCGCATGTTCAGCGCGGCCGACCTGGACACCATGCAGCTCGTCCGGTGCGCGTTCGACCCCCGGGGCCTGGCGAACCCCGGCAAGGTGTTCCCCACGCCGCGGCTGTGCGGCGAGGTGCCGGGCGTGCGCAAGGGCGTGCACCCGCTGGTCGAGTCGGGGAAGGCGGAGCAGTTTTGATCGAGGGCGTGACGGTCCGGCCGGCGGACGCCGAGGACGCGGTCGGCGGGGTCCTCCCCCGGTGGGTGGCGCTGCCGGAGAGCGTCGAGGAGGTCGCGGCGGTGCTGCGGGCCTGCGCCGCGCGGGACCTCGCGGTCGTGCCCGCGGGCGGCGGCACCAAGCTCCACTGGGGCCTGCCGCCGGAGCGCTGCGACGTGCTGCTCGACCTGTGCTGCCTCAACGAGATCCTGGAGCACGCGGCCGGCGACCTCGTGGTCCGCGCCCAGGCCGGGGTCACCATGGACGCCCTGGCCGCCGCGCTCGCCGGCGAGGGCCAGGAGCTGGCGCTCGACGTGCCCTTCAGCGAGGGCGCGACGGTCGGCGGCACGCTCGCCACCGCGACCGCCGGCCCGCGCGCCTTCCGCTACGGCACCGCCCGCGACCTGCTCATCGGCGTCACCGTCGTGCTGCCGGACGGCACGGTCGCCCGCTCGGGCGGCAAGGTCGTCAAGAACGTCGCCGGCTACGACCTCGGCAAGCTCTTCACCGGCTCCCACGGCACGCTCGGCGTCATCGCCGAGGCCACGTTCCGGCTGCACCCGCTGCCCGCCGCGCGCCGCTGGGTGAGCGCCGAGGTCGCGGCCGCCGAGCTGCCGGGCCTGGCCGCCGCGCTGGCCGCCGCGCAGGCCGAGCCGAGCGCCGCCGAGGTGGACCGGCCCGAGCCGGACGCGCCCCCGGTCCTGTCGGTGCTGGTCGAGGGCGCGGCGGCGGACAGCCGCGCCGCGGCCGTGCGGGAGCTGATCGGTGGCGGCGAGGTCACCGACGCGCCGCCGCCCTGGTGGGGGCTGATCACCCGGGACGAGGTGCTGGTCGAGGTGCGCTTCCCGGCCACGGGCCTGGCCGCCGTGCTGGAGGCGGCGGCGCGCGCCGGGCTGGCGCTGCGCGGGTCGGTGCTGGCCGGGCGCGTGTGGCTGGAGGCGTGGCGGCCGGTCGGCGGTGACGAGCTGGCCGCGACGGTCGCCGGGCTGCGGCGGCGGGTGGAGGCCGCGGGCGGGCGGGTGAGCGTGACCGCCGCGCCGCCGTGCGCGGGCCTCGACCGGTGGGGGCAGGTGAGCGGGCTGCCGCTGATGCGGCGGGTCAAGGAACGGTTCGACCCCGGGCGCAGGATGTCTCCCGGCCGGTTCGTCGGAGGAATGTGAGCATGGACCCGAAGCTGATCGACGACTGCGTGCACTGCGGGTTCTGCCTGCCGACGTGTCCCACGTACGTGTTGTGGGGCGAGGAGATGGACTCGCCGCGCGGCCGCATCCACCTGATGAAGCAGCACGTCGAGGGCACCCCGGTGACGCCGGAGATGGCCGGGCACTTCGACGCCTGCCTCGGCTGCATGGCCTGCGTGACCGCCTGCCCGTCCGGGGTGCGCTACGACCGGCTGATCGAGTCGACCCGGGTGGAGGTGGAGCGGCGGCACGAGCGCGACCCCCGGGAGCGGGCGGTGCGCGGCATCGTGTTCAGCCTGTTCCCCTACCCGCGGCGGCTGCGGCTGGCGCGCCCGGCGGCGGCCCTGGGCCGGCGCATGGCGGGCTACCTCGGCAGGGCGGACGCGAGCCTCGGCGCGATGGCCGCGCTCGCGCCCGAGGCCGGGCGGCGGCAGCGGCTGCCGCGCCTGGTGCGGGCGCGGGGCGAGCGCCGGGCGGTGGTCGGCATGCTCACCGGCTGTGTGCAGCGCGAGTTCTTCCCGCAGGTCAACGCGGCCACCGCGCGGGTGCTGGCGCTGGAGGGCTGCGACGTGGTGATCCCGCCGCAGGGCTGCTGCGGCGCGCTCAGCGTGCACTCCGGGCGGGCGGAGCAGGCCAGGCGGCTGGCGGCGCGCACGGTGCGGGCCTTCGAGCGGGCCGGGGTGCGCACGGTCGTGGTGAACGCGGCCGGCTGCGGCTCGTCCATGAAGGAGTACGGCGAGCTGCTGGGCCGCGAGCCGGGGTTCGAGGTGCGCGACCTGTCGGAGTTCCTGGCCGAGCTGGGGCCGGCGGCCAAGCGGCACCCGCTGCCGCTCAGCGTGGCCTACCACGACGCCTGCCACCTGGCCCACGCACAGGGCGTGCGGTCCCAGCCGCGCGAGCTGCTGGCCGGCATCCCCGACCTGGAGCTGCGCGAGGTGCCGGAGTCGGCGATCTGCTGCGGCTCGGCCGGCACGTACAACATCTTCCAGCCGGAGGCGGCGCGCGAGCTCGGCGACCGCAAGGCGCGGGCGGTGGCGGCGGCCGGAGCCGAGCTGCTGGTGTCGGCCAACCCGGGGTGCACGATGCAGATCGCGGCGGCGATGCGGCGGGCCGGGCGGGAGATCCGGGTCGCGCACACGGCCGAGGTCCTGGACGCCTCGCTGCGCGGGGTCGCGCTGTGAGCGTGCAGTCCGTGGAGCGGGCGCTCGACGTGCTGGAGGCGCTGGCCGAGCACGGCGGCGAGGCGGGGCTGTCGGAGCTCGCGGCCCGCACCGGCCTGCCGTACGGGACCATCCACCGGCTGCTGCAGACGCTGCTCGCCCGCGGCTACGTGCGCCAGGACACCGACCGGCGGTACGCGCTCGGCGGCGGCCTGGTCCGGCTGGGCGGCGTCGCGGGGGGCATGGTCGGCGTGTGGGCGCAGCCGTACCTGGCGAAGATGGTGGAGCTGTCCGGCGAGACGGCGAACCTGGCGGTGCTCGAAGGCGACTTCGTCGTCTACGTGGCGCAGGTGCCCTCGCCGCGCCGGCTGCGCATGTTCGCCGAGGTGGGGCGGCGGGTGCTGCCGCACAGCACGGCCGTGGGCAAGGTGCTGCTGGCGGGCCGGCCGCCGCAGGAGGCGCTCGCGGTGTTCGAGCGCACCGGCATGCCCCGCCGCACCCCCAACACGATCACCGCCGTCACCGACATGCTCGCCGAGCTGGACGCGGTGCGCGAGCGCGGCTGGGCGATGGACCTCGGCGAGGAGGAGCTGGGCGTGCACTGCCTGGCCGTGCCGGTGTGCGACGGCGGGCGGGTGGTGGCGGCGATGTCGGTGTCGGGGCCGGCCGAGCGCATCGACGCGCTGGACCGCGCCGAGCTGGCCGCGGGCCTGCGGCGGATCGCGAGCGGCTTCGGCGGGGAGTTCGGCCCGCACGCCGAGTAACCTGTTGCGCTATGAGCAACAGCACGACGGTCCAGTCGGTGGACCGGGCCATCGCGATCCTGGAGATCCTCGCCCGCGAGGGCGCCACCCGGGTGACCGACCTCGCGGCGGAGCTCGACGTGCACAAGTCCACGGCGTTCCGGCTGCTGGCCGCGCTGGAGCAGGGCGGTCTGGTGGAGCAGAGCGGCGACCGGGGCCGCTACCGGCTGGGGTTCGGGGTCATCAGGCTGGCCGGCGCCGCCACGGCCCAGCTCGACCTGGCCCGCGAGAGCCGGCCCGTGTGCCTGCGGCTGGCGTCGGCGATCGGCGAGACCGTCAACGTGGCGGTGCCGCAGGACGGCGCCACGGTCAACATCAGCCAGGTCCGCGGCCCGGCCGCGATCAGCGGCCACAACTGGGTCGGCCAGCGCACCCCGTCCCACGCCACCTCCAGCGGCAAGGTGCTGCTGGCCTTCGGCGCGCTGCGGCTGCCCGCGGGCGAGCTGGAGCGCTACACGCCGCGCACCCGCACCTCCGCCGCCGAGCTGGAGCTGGCCGAGGTCAGGGAGCGCGGCTGGGCCTGCACGGTGGAGGAGCTGGAGGTCGGGCTGAACGCCGTGGCCGCGCCGGTGCGCGGCGGCGACGGGGCCGTGGTGGCGGCGGTGAGCGCGTCGGGGCCGTCCTACCGGCTGACGCCCGAGCGGCTGCCAGAAGTGGGCGAGCTGCTGGTCAGGGGCGCTCGGGAGATAAGCCAGCGCATCGGCTATTACGGTTGAGCCATGTGTAGGAGCATCAAGACCCTGCGGCCCCCGTACGTCGAGAGCGTCAGCGAGGACGACGTGCGGGCGGCGGCGCTGCAGTACGTCAGGAAGATCTCCGGGTTCCGGGCGCCGGCCGCGCACAACGCCGAGGCGTTCGAGCGGGCCGTCGAGGCGATCACCAAGGCGTCGGAGGAGCTGCTCGGCGCGCTCGAAGTTCGCGGGAGTCGTTGACAGGCCCCGCCGGCGGGGGGACGTTTCGCGGACAGGCATCCCCAGCTACCTCCGGGAGCTCCCCATGATCAGCGGGCTGTACGAGGGACAGAGCGGCGACGCGCGGCTGGCGCTCCGGGTCGACGTCGACGGGAGCAGGCCGACCGGGCGGGTGAGCGGCGACCTGTTCGCCGTGACCGGCGCCACCACCTCCTACGTCGGCTCGTTCGTGGTCAACGCCCCCGCCGTGCACGCGGAGGGGTCGCGGGCCAGGATCGAGGGGGCGGGGACGTTCACGTTCGAGACGCCGGTCAAGGACGTGAGCGTCACGATCAGCGCGGGCGCGGGCACGGCGGCGCTGGCCGGGCGCGCGTTCCAGGTGGCCTTCGCCTCGCCGTGCTTCCGCCGGGTGCGGCTGGAGGTCGACTCGGTGGTGGGGCCGGTGCCGTTCGGGTCGTACCACACCGGGTCGCTGCCGGCCCCGGGCGGCGCGCCGCCGCGCGAGCTGAGCGTGGTCACCGCGTACGCGGAGGCGGGCGTCGAGCTGACCCTCGCCGAGCCCGGCGTGATCCCGGTGGACGGCTCGGGGGATGACCTGGCGTGGAGCGACGCCGAGCTGCACCACGCGATGACGCAGCAGTTCGGCGCGTTCGCCGACGCGCCGGCCTGGCGGGTGTGGCTGCTGGTGGCCGGCCGGCACGTCGGCGGCTACCGGGGCGTCATGTTCGACTACGACGACGCCCACCAGCGCCAGGGCGCCGCCGTGTGCCACGACGCGATCAAGGGCACGACGCCGGAGGCGCGGCGGGCGCAGCTCCGGGCGTACGTGCACGAGCTCGGGCACGCCTTCAACCTGCTGCACCCCTGGCAGAAGAACCTCGCGGTCCCGCCGCAGCCGCTCGGCCCCGAGGGCGGCTTCGGCGACCTGAGCTGGATGAACCACGCGCAGAACTACCGCCCGGACGGCGAGCGCGGCTACTGGGCGGCCTTCCCCTTCCAGTTCACCGACGCCGAGCTGGTGCACCTGCGCCACGGCCGCTACCGGGACGTGGCGATGGGCGCGAACGCCTTCGGCACCGGCGCGACCGAGATCGCGCCGTTCGAGCAGCCCGTGGAGGACCGTTCCGGGCTGCGGCTGGAACTGCGCGCCAAGGAGTCGTTCGAGCTGGGCGAGCCGGTCGTGGTCGAGCTGAGGCTGTCCGCGCCCGGCGGGCCCGCCGTCACGCACGGGCACCTGCACCCCGACACCGAGTTCACCCAGGTGTCGATCACCCAGCCGGGCGGCCGGACCGTGCTCTACCGGCCGATGATGCGGCACTGCGTGGACACCTCGCCCGGCATCCGCCTGGACGGGGGCAACCCGGCCATGTACCGCAGCGCGTACATCGGGCACGGCCGCGACGGGCACTACTTCCAGCAGCCCGGCGAGTACCGGGTCCGCGCCCAGTACGTCGCGGCCGACGGCTCGCGCATCGTCTCCCCCGCCTGCCTCGTGCGGGTGCGGCTGCCGGTCACCCGCGACGACCACCAGGTGGCGGAGCTGATGCTGGGCGAGGAGCAGGGCAAGCTGTTCTCCCTGCTGGGCTCCGACTCGCCGGCGCTGCGGGCCGGCAACCAGGCGCTGGACGAGGTCATCGACCGCTACGGCGAGCATCCGCTCGCCACGTACGCGCGGCTGGTGAAGGGACTGAACGCGGAGAGCGAGTTCAAGGCGCTGACCACGGGCAAGCGCCTGCGGGTGCGGCCGCCCGACCCGAAGCAGGGCATCGAGCACCTGAGCCGGGTCGCGCGGGACGGCACCGTGGACAACATCACGCTCAACCTCGTCATGCGCCGCCTGGCCAGGGCCGAGGCCCGGCAGGGCGACCTGGCCCGGGCCGGGGCGGTGCTGGAGGAGATGGTCGCGCTGTTCACGGCCAGAGGCGTCAACCCGATCGTGCTGGGCCAGATCACCCGGCAGGCCGAGCTGACCAGGACGGCGCTGACCGCCGAGGCGTGAGCCTCAGCGGGAGCCTCCTCGAAGACCAGGTAGCCGCGGGGCCCACGTGATCAGCCTTGGCGCAGCACGGGACGGCCCGCCGAGCAGGCGATCGTCAGCTCGACGTCCTCGCCCTCGGGCGGCTCGAACTCGACCTTCGCCTCCGGGGCCGGGCCCGGCTCGACGCCGTCCACCGACCAGTCCTGGGCGGGGCTCCAGGAGCGCAGCGTCACCAGGCCGGCGGCGTCGCAGGAGGCGATGACCGTGCCGCCCGCGCCGCGGATCAGCCGGCCCTCCTGGCCCTGGCCCGGCGTGCCCGCCGGGGTGGCGGCGGCGCGGGCGGTGGCGGTGGCGAGCGCCGCGGCGACCTCCTCCTCGCTGAGGACGCGCCCGGGCGTGCCGGTCACGCCGGTGCCCAGCAGGCCGAGCACGGCCAGGGACGCCCCGGTGGCGGCGACCGCGGTGGCCGCCCAGGCCAGCAGGTACTTCTTCATCGCTCCCAGCTTCCCCCACGCCGGGCTAAGACCACGTTAAGGGCACGATAAGACGTTCCTGGCCAGGGGCCGCGACCGGCTACGTTCGTGCTATGGCCGACATCCTGCTCATCGAGGACGACGTGGCGATCCGCACGGCGCTCAGCCGGGGGCTGAGGGAGCTGGGGCACGCGGTGTCCTCCTCGCCGACCGCGCTCGACGGGCTGAAGCTGGCCGTCGCGGACCGGCCCGACCTCATCGTGCTCGACCTCGGCCTGCCCGACCTGGACGGCGTGGAGCTGCTGCGCATGCTGCGCGCGGTCAGCCGGGTGCCGGTCATCGTGGCCACCGCGCGCGACGGCGACGCCGAGATGGTGCCCGTCCTCGACGCCGGGGCCGACGACTACGTGGTCAAGCCGTACAGCGCGGCGCAGCTCGACGCCCGGGTGCGGGCGGTGCTGCGGCGGGCCGGCGGCGGCCCGGCGCCCGAGCCGCTGGCGGTGGGGACGCTGCGGGTGGACCCGCGGGCCCGCACCGCGACGCTGGACGGCGCGCCGCTGGACCTCACGCCGCGCGAGTTCGACGTGCTGCACTACCTGGCCGCCCGGCCGGGCGAGGTGGTGACCAAGCGGGAGCTGCTGACCGAGGTGTGGCAGCTCCCTTACGGGGGCGCGGACAAGACGGTGGACGTGCACCTGTCGTGGCTGCGCAGGAAGCTCGGCGAGACCGCCGCCGAGCCCCGCTACCTGCACACCGTGCGCGGGGTCGGCGTCAAGCTGGTCGGGCCGGCGTGAGGCGCTGGCTGGCGCTGCTGGTGGCGGCCACCACGTCGCTGGTGCTGGTCGCGCTGCTGGTGCCGATGGCGCTGCTCATCAGGGCCGTGGCCGCGAACGGGGCGATGGAGCGGGCCACGGCCGCGGCCGGGTCCGTCGCGGTGGCCGCCGGCACGCCCGACCTCGCGGTGGCGGTGGAGCAGGTGGCGCGGCCGGTGACGGTGTTCCTGCCGGACGGCGGCACGCTCGGCGCGCCCGCCCCGCGCTCGGCCGCGGTGCGGCTGGCCGCGACCGGGCGCAGCGTGACCGCCGAGGCCGGCGGCGGCCGGGAGGTGCTGGTCTCCGCGCAGTCGCCGCAGGGCACGGCGGTGATCAGGGTGTTCGTGTCCGACGCCGAGCTGATGAGGGGCGTGCGCGAGGCGTGGGCGGCGCTGCTGGTGCTGGGGCTGGCGCTGGTGGTGCTGGGGATCGTGCTGGCCGACCGGCTGGCGCTGGCCGTGACGCGGCCGGTGGACGGGCTGGCCAGGGTCTCGCACCGGCTGGCCGGGGGCGACCTCGCCGCGCGGGCCGAGCCCGGCGGGCCGCCCGAGGTGCGCTCGGTGGCGCTGGCGCTCAACCACCTGGCCGGGCGGATCGACGCGCTGCTGGCCGCCGAGCGGGAGTCGGTGGCGGACCTGTCGCACCGGCTGCGCACGCCTCTGACCGGCCTCCGGCTGGACGCCGAGGCGCTGCGCGACCCGGAGGAGGCGGCCCGGCTGCAGGCCAGGGTCGACGCGCTGGAGCGGGCGGTGAGCGCCGTCATCACCGAGGCGCGGCAGCGCACGGCCGGGCGGGGGTCGTGCGAGGCGGGCGCGGTGGTGCGCGAGCGGGTGCGGTTCTGGTCGGTGCTGGCCGAGGACCAGGGGCGGGAGGTCGCGGTGTCGCTGCCGGACGGGCCGCTGCCGGTCGCGGTGGGGGCCGAGGAGCTGGCGGCGGTCGTGGACGCGTTGCTCGGCAACGTCTTCGCGCACACGCCCGAGGGCGCCGCCCTGTCCGTACGGCTGGCGCGGCACCCCGAGGGGGCGCTGCTCACCGTGCGCGACGCCGGGCCCGGTTTCGAGCCCGCCCTCCTGGAACGCGGCACCAGCGGCGGCGGCTCGACCGGCCTCGGCCTGGACATCGTCCGGCGCACCGCCGAGTCGTCCGGCGGCCGGCTGGAGGTCTCCGCGGCGGAAGGGGGCGGGGCGCGGGTTGAGGTGGTTTTAGGAGCGGCTTAGCGCGCGGTTATCGGCGTCCGCGATGTCCTGGGGTCATGCGAATCACGAAGAAGATCATTGTTGCCGGTGCCGGGGTCGTCGCGCTGCTCGCGGGCGGCGGGGCCGCCGCCTACGCCGCCACCGCCGCGCCCGAGGCCCCCAAGGTCACCGCGGAGAAGGCCATCGAGCTGGCCCACCAGAAGGTCCAGGGCGCCTGGGTGAGCGAGGTGGACCACGACGACTCCGGCAAGTGGGAGATCGAGCTGACCAAGGGCACGCAGGTGTACGAGGTGGCCGTGGACTCCGCCAGCGGCGCGGTCACCCAGCAGGCCGCCGCCCAGGCCGAGCCGGACGACGACCAGGGCGAGGCCGACGACGACTGAGCCCTCCGGTGGGGCGCGCCGGTCCGGCCGGCGCGCCCACGGGTCACCCGCTATCGGGTGAGCCGGTCCAGGAAGGCGTAACAGGGGTCGCGGCGGAAGTCGTGGAAGGTCGCGCACGGGTCGACGGGGCCCCGGGGCAGCGCGGGCCGGGGCGGCTCGCGGCGCGGGGCCGCCGGCGGGGCCTGGCGCGGGGCCCGCGGTGGGGCCTGGGGCGGGGCCTGGGGTGGAGCCTGGGGCGGGGCCTGCGGCACGGGTGAGCCGGTGCGGCGCGGCCGCGGGTGCGGGCCGGCCCGCCGGCGGGCGGGCGGTCGCGGCACGGTGGCGTGACGCGGGCGGTACCCGTCGGGACGGGTTGCCGGCGGGGACGCCCAGGGCGCGTACCCCGAGGGCCCGTACACCGAAGGCGGCAGGTACGCCGACGGCGGCGCGCCGGGCGACGGCACCGCCCGCACCCAGGGAGCCGGCACCCGCGCCCCGGCCGACCTTTGGACCGTTCCACTCATATGCGGCGGAGATGCGATCAATGTCATATGGGACACCCGGGGAGTGGCGTTCGGTGTTATTGATCTCACGGTAAGCGGCGTTTCCGCATCGATTTCCGGCGTCCTTCGCGGGCTGCACGTGCCGGGCACGCCCCTGGTCCTGCCCAACATCTGGGACGCCGCCTCGGCGCGGGCCGTCCAGGAGGCCGGCTTCCCGGCGGTGGCGACCGGCAGCGCCGCCGTCTGCCAGGTCCTCGGCTACGAGGACGGCGAGCGCGTCCCGGCGGAGGAGATGCTGGCCGCCGTGGCGCGCATCGCCCGCGCCGTGGACGTGCCGGTCACCGCCGACGTCGAGCGCGGCTACGGGCTCAAGCCCGCCGAGCTGGCCGAACGGCTGCTGGCGGCGGGCGGCGTCGGCTACAAGCTGGCCGCCGGCCCCGGCACGCCCGCCGCCCCCGGCACCCGGCAGGAGGCCGGGCCGTCGCAGGGCACGGGCGGCACCCAGGACGACGCCTTCCAGGACGACGAGGCGACCATGGGCGACGCCGCCACCGACCCGGGCGGCGGAGGCGACCCGGCCGGCACCGGCGACTCCGACGGCGGCACCTCCACGGGCCGCGACCAGGGCGCCACCCGGACCGGCGACGGCAAGAAGCCCACCTCCCCCGCCAAGGCCCCGCAGTCCCCGGCGGCCGACAACCCGGCGGACGGCCCCGGCGGCCTGGTCGCCGGGCAGTGCGCGACGAGCGGCTGCTGACCCCCTGGGCGGCGGGCCAAGTGGCTCGAAGGTTGTGGCCGCCATTGGACCTTCGGCGACGGCGGCCCGCGAGCCTAGGGTCAGGAGACATGACGACGATTGACGGAGCCGGCCCCATCGAGCGGGCCGGCGTCCTTCGCGGGCTGCACGTGCCGGGCACGCCCCTGGTCCTGCCCAACATCTGGGACGCCGCCTCGGCGCGGGCCGTCCAGGAGGCCGGCTTCCCGGCGGTGGCGACCGGCAGCGCCGCCGTCTGCCAGGTCCTCGGCTACGAGGACGGCGAGCGCGTCCCGGCGGAGGAGATGCTGGCCGCCGTGGCGCGCATCGCCCGCGCCGTGGACGTGCCGGTCACCGCCGACGTCGAGCGCGGCTACGGGCTCAAGCCCGCCGAGCTGGCCGAACGGCTGCTGGCGGCGGGCGCGGCCGGCTGCAACCTGGAGGACAGCGACCCGCGCACCGGCGAGCTGGTCGACCCGGGCGAGCAGGCGGAGTTCCTGGCCGGGGTGCGCGCGGCGGCCGGCCCGGCACTGGTGATCAACGCGCGGGTGGACACGTACCTGCACGGCGACCGCACCCGCGCCGACGCGCTCGCGCGGGCGCGGCGCTACCTGGAGGCCGGCGCCGACTGCGTGTACCCGATCGTGCTCGGCGAGGAGGACGAGATCGGGGCGCTCGTGTCCGAGCTGGCCGGGCGGCCGGTCAACGTGCTGTTCCGGCCGGGCGCGCCGTCGCTGCGGCGGCTGGCGGAGCTGGGCGTGGCGCGCGTCAGCTTCGGCGGCGGGCTGCACCGGCTGGTGTACGCCCACGCCGCCGCGCTGCTCGCGCGGGTGAAGGCGGGCGAGAGCCCCTTCTAGGTCAGGCCCGACCTGGCCGAGGGCGGTGGCGCCGGTCCGCGTACGCTTGCGCTCGTGCTTGCCGCCGCGGCCGTCTGCCCGCAAACCCCGCTGCTCGTGACCGGGATGCCCGTGCTCGCGGAGCTCCGCGCCGCGTGCGGGGCCGCCGTGGCGGGCCTGCTCGCCGCCCGCCCCGACGTGCTGGCCGTGGTGGGCGGGGCCGCGGACACGGCGGCGTACGCGGGCCGGGCGGCCGGCAGCCTGCGCCCGTGGGGGCTGCGGGTCACGGCGGGCGAGGGCGAGCCCGTGCTGCCGCTGTCGCTGACCGTGGGCCGCCACCTGCTGGGCGGGCAGGCGCCCGACGCCTGCCAGGCCGTCGCCTACGACGCCGCGCCGGCCGAGTGCCGGGCGCTCGGCGAGAAGCTGGCGGCCTCGGGCGAGCGGGTGGGGCTGCTGGTGCTCGCCGACGGCCCGGCCTGCCTCACGCCCCGGGCCCCCGGCAGGTACGACGAGGCGGCCCGCCCCTTCGACGACCTGGTCGCGCACGCGCTGGACACGGCCGCCCCCGGCGCGCTCGCCGCGCTCGACCCCGGGGAGGCCGACCGCCTGTGGGCCACCGGCCGCGCCGCGCTCCAGGTGCTCGCCGGCGCGGCCGGGCCGGAGCCGTTCGACGGCCGGCTGCTCGCCCGCTCCGCCCCCTTCGGGGTCGGTTACCACGCCGCTGTGTGGACCCGGCGCGGCACCGGCACCTTCATCAGGTCGCGGGCCAGCACGACCTCGCCGTCGTAGCTGCGCCGCACCTCGGCCACGAACGCGGGCTCGTCGCCGAACCCGTAGCGCTCGGAGAAGTGCGTGAGCACCAGCCGCCGCACCCCGGCGTCCGCCGCGACCACGCCCGCCTCGTACGCCGTCAGGTGCCCGTACTCCTTGGCGAGCGCGCTCTCCCCCGACAGGAACGTGGCCTCGATGACCAGCAGGTCGACCCCGGAGGCCAGCTCGAAGACGGTGTCGCAGAGCCGGGTGTCCATGACGAAGGCGAAGCCCTGGCCGGGGCGCGGCTCGCTGCACTCCTCCAGCGTGACGCCGCGCACCGAGCCGGTGCGCTGCAGCTCGCCGACCTCGGGGCCGCGGATGCCGTGGGCGGCCAGCTTCGCGGGCAGCATGCGGCGGCCGGGCGGCTCCTGGACGCGGTAGCCGTACGACTCGACGGGGTGGGACAGCCGGCGCGCGATCAGCGGCCCGGCCCCGTCGAGCGCGCCGGAGACGGGATGCTCGGCGATCACGCCGGTGTCGGCGAAGGCGGCGGCGTGCCGCAGCCGCCGCCAGTAGACCGCCCCCGAGGCGGGGTAGACGGCCCGCACGGGGTGCCTGACCCGGTCGCGGGCGATGCGCTGCACGACGCCGGGCACGCCGAGGCAGTGGTCGCCGTGGAAGTGCGTCACGCACACCCAGTGGACGTCGTTGGCGCTCAGCCCGGCGTGCACCATCTGCCGCTGCGTGCCCTCGCCCGGGTCGAACAGGAAACCCTGCCCGTCCCAGCGCAGGAAGTAGCCGTTGTGGTTACGGTGTCTGGTGGGCACCGCACTGGAGGTGCCCAGCACCACGAGCTCACGAGAGGACATCATGGCCCCAGCGGGAGATTCGGTCGCCTTCGCCACGGTGGCGACGCCGGTGGGCGCGTTCACGCTGGCCGTCACCGAGACGGGGCTGGTGGCGTCGGGCTGGGGCTCCTCCCACGCGGGCCTGGCGGACCGGCTCGGGCTGGTCGAAGTGCATGATTCGGATCGTACGGCCTCCGCCGTCGCCGAGCTGAACGCTTATTTCGCCGGCGAGCTGCGGGCCTTCGCGACGCCCATCGACTGGCGGCTGACGTCCGGGTCGCGGCGGCGGGTGCTGCAGGCGCTGCACGCCGTCCCGTACGGCACCGCCGTCACCTACGGCGAGCTGGCCCGGCTCAGCGGCTCCACCGTGCCCGCGCGCGGCATCGGCTCGATCATGGGCTCCAACCCGATCCCGATCGTCGTGCCCTGCCACCGGGTGATCTCGGGCACCGGGCTCGGCGGGTTCAGCGGCGGCACCGGCGTGGAGACCAAGCGGTGGCTGCTCACCCACGAGGGGTACCTGCAACCGACGCTGCTCGATCTCTAGCACACTGGTGCGTGTGCGCCAGCAGCCAGTGATCGCCGTCGTCGGCCCCACCGCGGCCGGAAAGTCCGACCTCGCCGTGGAGCTCGCCCTCCGCCTCGGGGGCGAGTGCGTCAACGCCGACTCCATGCAGCTCTACCGCGGCATGGACATCGGCACCGCCAAGCTGACCCCCGAGGAGATGCGCGGCGTGCCGCACCACCTGCTGGACGTCTGGGACGTCACGGTCACCGCGAGCGTGGCCGAGTACCAGAAGCTGGCCAGGGACGTCATCGACCGGGTGGCGGCGCCCGTGCTGGTCGGGGGCAGCGGCTTGTACGTGCGGGCGGCCCTCGACGACCTGGAGTTCCCCGGCACCGACCCGGAGATCCGGGCGCGGCTGGAGGCGGAGCTGGCCGAGCGCGGCCCGGCGCCGCTGCACGAGCGGCTGCGCGGGCTCGACCCGGCCGCGGCGGCGGCGATCCTGCCCAGCAACGGCCGCCGCATCGTGCGGGCGCTGGAGGTGATCGAGCACTCGGGCCGGCCGTTCTCGGCGACGATGCCGTCGTACGACGCGGTCTACCCGAGCGTGCAGCTCGGCCTGGAGGTGCCGCGGCCGGAGCTGGACGAGCGGATCGCGCTGCGGGTGGAGCGCATGTGGGCGGCGGGCCTGGTCGAGGAGGTGCGCGGCCTGCTCGGGCAGGGCCTCGCCGAGGGCCGCACGGCCGGCCGCGCGCTCGGCTACCAGCAGGTCGTCCGCTACCTGAGCGGCGAGTGGAGCGAGGAGCGGGCGCGGGAGGAGACGGTGCGGGCCACCCGGCGCTTCGCGCGCCGCCAGGAGTCGTGGTTCCGGCGCGACCCGCGGGTGCGCTGGCTGCCGTACGACGCCCCGGACCTGGTGGAGCGCGCCCTGGCGGAGATCACCGGGCACCCCTCCCCCTAGACTTGCGGCATGCGTTTCCTGAAGGGCCACGGCACCGAGAACGATTTCGTCATCCTGCCCGATCCCGACGCCGAGCTCGACCTGTCGGCCGCGCTCGTCGCCAAGATCTGTGACAGGAGGGCGGGCCTCGGGGCCGACGGCGTCCTCCGGGTGGTGCGCACCAAGCGCAGCCACGAGGTGGCCGGCCAGGCGTCCCGCGCGGAGTGGTTCATGGACTACCGCAACGCCGACGGCAGCGTGGCCGAGATGTGCGGCAACGGCGTGCGGGTGTTCGCCCGCTACCTCATCGACGCGGGCCTCGCCGACCCGGCGGAGTTCGCCATCGCCACCCGGGGCGGGCTGCGCCCGGTCCGGGTCGAGCCGAACGGCGACATCACGGTGGCCATGGGCAAGCCGGTGGTGGAGGGCGAGAGCGTGGCCACCGTCGGCGGCTGCGAGTACCCGGGCCTGCGCGTCAACGTGGGCAACCCGCACCTGGCCTGCGCCATCGGCGACCCGGTCGTCCAGCTCGACCTCACCCACCAGCCCGGCTTCGACATCGGCGTCTTCCCCGGCGGCGTCAACATCGAGCTGTTCAACCCGGTGGGCGTCAGCCGCGCGGTCATGCGCGTCTTCGAGCGCGGCTCCGGCGAGACCCGCTCGTGCGGCACGGGCGCGGTGGCCACGGCGGTCGCGGCGGCGGCCCTGTCGGGCGACACCACCGGCACCTGGACCGTGGAGGTGCTCGGCGGCACGCTCACCGTCATCCTGGAGGCGGACATGAGCTACCTGTCCGGCCCGGCGGTGATCGTGGCCAGCGGCGAGCTGATGCTTGCAGAATGAAGTTCTGCTGAGGCATGCTGGGTCTGTTTCCCGAACTGAGAGGTGGGACATGGCAGACCCACGCACCACCGCAGTCCAGGTTAAGGCGCCCATCGGGCAGCTCGGCGGCGGGTTCATGATCTCGCGCGAGGCCAAGGCCGTCTGCGAGGAGCACGGCCTCGGCGCCCGCGAGCTCTATTTCCGGGGCCGCTGCGGCGTGCTCGGCGAGTGCGACGCCGACGTCGTCCACTCCGTCGCCGTCTTCTTCCCGCGCGAGCACGTCGAGGAGAGCTGGAACAACGGCCGCAAGCTGCCGGTCGAGCGGGCCGTCGAGCTCTACGCCGAGGTGTGCCGCGCCTGGGGCCGCCGCAAGCTCGGCGGGTACGACGGCTGCGCCCGGCTCGCCGAGCTGCTGGAGCGGGTCGTCGGGGCGGCCTCGTCCGTGGGCGCCCCGCTGTTCGCCGGCTGGCGGGCGGTGCCGCTGCCCGACGACCCGCCGGCGCGGGCCGTCCAGCTCATGCACTGCCTGCGTGAGCTGCGCGGCGGCCTGCACGCCAACGCCGTGGTCGCGGCCGGGCTGCACCCCCTGGAGGCCACGCTCGCCACCGCCCACGACGCCACCCCGTTCGGCAACGCCGCGGGCGCCCAGATCGCCCGGTTCTTCACCTGGCCGGAACCCTACCCGGAGCCCGCCCCCGAGGTCGTGGCCCGCAGGGCCGAGGTGGAGGAGCGCACCGACGATCTCATGGCTCCGGTGTTTTCGGTCCTCGGCGACGGCGAATCGGACGAGCTGATCGAGCTTCTGCGTTTTGGGCACGGTCGTTGACCTGGCAGACTGACTGCCCATGGACGTGGACATCTGGGCCTGGGTCGGCGACACCCAGCAGCAGCTTTCCGAGGCGGGCAACGTTGGCCTCGCCATGGCGCTGGGAGACCTCCCCGCACAGGCCTACGAGGGCCGATACCCGCAGCTCGACGTGATGGCCCCGGCCATCGCGCAGCAGGCCGAGGCCCTGGAGCTGCCGTGGCTCGAGTTCTACGCCCGTTACTGGCACCTCATGGGCCGCGTCGGCGACCGGGCGCAGGGCGCGGTCGCGCTCGACGACGCCCGGCAGCTCCTCGCGTTCGCCCAGCGCGAAGACGTGCGCGAGTGCCCGTCCGTCCCGGCGGCGGTCGAGGCCCTCGCCCTCGCGCTGGCCAACACCGACGGCCCCGGCTACGCGGGCGAGCGCCTGGAGACGCTGGGCGCCTACCTCGAGGGCCTGAGCCCGGAGAAGTCCTCCTTCGCCGGCCTCGTCACCCAGTACGTCGCCGCGCTGGTCGACGCCGGCAAGGCGGACGAGGCCGTCACCTATGCCGAGTCCGCCGCCGAGCGGCTGCGCACCGCCGGCCGCGAGCCGAGCTGGGAGCTCGGCGCCGAGCACGCCCGCGCGCTGCTGGCCGCCGGCCGCGCCGAGGCCGCGCTCGACGCGCTGCAGGCCGCCTCCGGCCACCAGCCCGACGACCCGGTCGCCAAGGAGCACCGCGACGGCGTGCGCCGCGCGCTCATCCTCGCCACGCTCGGCCGCGTCGCCGAGGCCGTGGACGCGCTGCCCGACCTCGACGTGGTCGGCGAGCACCCGCGCGTGTTCGTCGAGTGGTCGCGCGCGGTCAGCCTGCTGGCCGGCTCCTCGCAGATCACCAACACCTGGCAGCTCGGCCGGGTGCTGCGCCAGTGGGTCGACTACTTCGCGATGATGGGCGGCTACCGCGCCCGGGTCGAGCTGGCCCTCGTCGCCGGCGACCTCGCCGTCGCCCGCCAGGGCGTCTGGCAGGCCAGGCTGCTGGCCGACCTCGCCGAGTCCGGCGCCGCCGAGCTGCGCGACAGCGAGGGCGTCGCCGAGCGCGTCGCCGCGCTGCGCGCCGCCGCCGACGCCGCCGGCGAGCCCGCGCCCCCCGGCCCGCTGGAGGAGCGGGTGGGCCTGTTCGACGCCGCCGACGGCTTCAACGCCGACCCCGAGAAGTGGGTGGGCTGGCTGGCGCCGCTGTCCGGCGACGACCTGGAGGCCACCCGCCGCCACACCACCACGCTGGGCTTCCTCGGCTACCCCGCCACCGGCGCCGACATCTACTGGAAGACGCTGGTCGACACCGGCAAGATCGGCGAGGCCGAGTCCGACGACGTCGCCTACCTCACCACCCTGCTCATCGAGGCCCGCCAGGACGAGCGGCTGGAGCAGATGGCCGCGCTGCTGCCGCACGCCGCGCAGCAGGTCGCGCTCGCCCGCCTGCACAGCGCCCGCGAGCGCTGGCAGGAGGCGCTCGACGCCGCCGAGCACGCCGTCGCCGCCGGGGCCGGCATCGACGCCCGCCGCCTGCTGTCCGGCGCCGCCCAGCAGCTCGACCAGAACGCCAGGGCCGCCGAGGTGCTGCTGGAGGTCATCGACGAGCTGTCCGACGAGGACGTCTGGCGCATGATCGTCATGGCCACCTCGGCCGAGGACTGGGACACCGTGCGCAAGGGCGCGGCCAGGATCGGCATGCCGATCAAGTCCAAGGAGGGCCCGATCGAGGAGGAGATGGGCCTCATCCGGGTCATCCTCCCCGCGCCCGACGGCGGCCAGCGCCAGGTCCTGTCGATCCGCACCGGGCCCGCCACCGCCCGCCTGGCCCTGCCGCAGCCGCGCGGCATGGACTACAACGCCGGCGACCTCGTGGTCTTCGACCCGCAGCTCCTTGAGCCGGTGCCCGACGACCCGCAGGAGCAGCAGAACTTCGTGCCGCCGTTCGCCGCGGTGCGCATCCTGCGGCCGGGCGGCTACACCAGCTACTTCTTCGACGGCGCGGCGCCGAGCGAGGCCGACTGGACCGAGTTCACCGAGGTCATGGCCGAGCGCGGCTGGCCGATGTGGGTCTACAGCGACGAGAACTACAAGGTCACCCACCCGTCCTCGGGCGAGCCGCTGCCGGGCGTGTTCGGCTGGGTCGCGGTGCCGCCGGACGTCTCGCCGCAGGAGGTCGACGCCCTGCTCGACGACGCCACCGAGCGCTGGGTGCACCCGCTGGCCTGGCTCGACCTGGCGCGCGAGATCGACGTCGAGGTCGAGCGGCACGAGCGCATCGTCAAGGAATACGGGCTCTAGAAGGGACGGCCGGCCGGTGCTGGAGCGGTTCCGCCTGGACGGCAAGGTGGCGATCGTCACCGGGGCGTCGTCCGGGCTGGGGGTGGCCTTCGCCCGCGGGCTGGCCGAGGCGGGCGCCGACCTCGTGATCGGCGCCCGGCGGGCCGACCGGCTGGAGGAGACGCGGCGGCTGGTCGAGGAGACCGGCCGGCGGTGCCTCGCGGTGCCCGCCGACGTGGCCAGGCCCGACGACTGCGACGCGCTCGCCGCCGCCGCGGTCGAGGGCCTGGGCCGCGTCGACGTGCTGATCAACAACGCCGGCCTCGGCACCGCCGTCCCGGCGCTGAAGGAGACGCCCGCGGAGTTCCGGCAGGTTGTCGAGGTCAACCTGATGGGGGCGTACTGGATGGCGCAGGCGTGCGCGCGGGTGATGCGGCCGGGCTCGTCGATCGTCAACGTCGGCAGCGTGCTCGCCGAGACCACCGCCGGGCTGCCGCAGGCCGCCTACACCGCCTCCAAGGCGGGTCTCGCCGGGCTGACCCGCGACCTCGCCCAGCAGTGGACCGGCCGCCGCGGCATCCGGGTCAACTGCCTGGAGCCGGGCTTCTTCACCTCGGAGATGACCGAGCAGTACCAGCCGGGCTACCTGGAGCGGACGATCGAGTCGCGGGTGCTCATGAAGCGCGCCGGCGACCCGGCCGAGCTGGTCGCGGCGGCCCTGTTCCTGGCCTGCGACGCCTCCTCCTACGTGACGGGCGTGACGCTCCCGGTGGACGGCGGCTTCCTGCTCACCTAGCGGGCCGGCTCGCTGGGGGCTGGTCACTGGCTCAGCAGGTCGCGCTGGGCGGCGAGGAAGCCGGCGTGGAAGCGGGTGCGGGCGCCGAGGCGTTCGCAGAGCACCTGCACCCGGCGCTGCACGGTGCGCGGGCTCAGGCCGAGCTGGCGGGCGATCGCGTCGTCCTTCATGCCGCCCGCGAGCAGGGCCAGCACCTCGGCGTCCGGCGCCTGGGGCCAGCCCTCGGGGTGCAGGCCGTCCTCGGCCAGGCGCAGCGGCACGGCGGCGCGCCACAACGTCTCGAACAGGCCGACCAGTGCGTCGAGCAGGGCCGACGGGTGCACGACGAGGGCGGTCTCGACGGCGCGGTCCTCGTCGGAGACCAGCGGCAGGATGGCGGTGCGGGCGTCGGCGACGGCCAGCTTGACCGGCACCTGGCCGAGCCTGGCCTGCTCGCCGTCGGCGATGGCGCGGCGGGTGTGGGCGAGCATGCCGGGGTGTTCGAAGGCGAGCGGGCTGTAGATGCCGCGCACCACCGGCGCTCCCCTGCGGGCGGCGCGGCGCTGGTTCTCGCGGTCGTCGCTGATGTCCACCGCGTACGGCGGGTGCACCAGCACCAGCAGCTCGCTGGTGGCGTTGCGTTCGAGCTGGAGGTAGCGGCGCGCCACGGCGTCGTGCCCGGTGACGACCTCCAGCACCTCCTCCGGCTGCGGCCCGCTGCGCGCGGCGACCTCGGTGGCGAGCAGCGCGGCGGCGGCCCTGCTGTGGGTCAGCTCCTCCTGGCGGCGGGCGACGAGGATGTCGATGGCGATGTTCGGGGGGGTCGCGACGAGCCGCAGCGGACGCCCGGCGACCCGCGAGATGAGCCCGAGGTCCTCCAGCCGGGGCAGCATGCGGCGGTTGGCGGCGGCCGAGGAGCCGGTCTCGGCGGCCAGCTCGCTGAGGGTGGCGGGGCCGTGACGCAGCAGGGCCCGGTACGCCGTCTCTTCGGCGACGGTGACCCCCAGGCCCTCCAGCAAGCGCCGCTGCGCCATACCGACCTTTCCCGACATGCCATGATCCGTGACGAGCGTACGGTGTACCGCGTCCGGCGGTCCACAGGCGGGCGAGGTCTTGTTCAGCGGGCGGGCGGGCATCTATGGTCGTTGCGTAGTCCGGTTCTAGTTGCGTAATAAGGAACAACCGGAGGCGCCATGAGTCGGCCCCGTACGGTGATCATCGGCGCGGGGATCGTCGGGTGCGCCCTGGCCGACGAGCTCACCGAGCGCGGCTGGACCGACGTGACCGTCCTCGACCAGGGGCCGCTGTTCGCCGCGGGCGGGTCCAGCTCGCACGCGCCCGGCCTGGTCTTCCAGACCAACCCGTCCAGGACGATGACCGAGTTCGCCGCCTACACCGTGCGCAAGTACACCGCCCTCGGCGCGCACTGCTTCCGCCAGGTCGGCGGCCTGGAGGTGGCGACCACCCCGGAACGCTGGGCCGACCTGCACCGCAAGCAGGGCTGGGCCGAGTCGTGGGGCGTCGAGGGCCGGCTGGTCGACGCCGCCCGGTGCGCCGAGCTGTGGCCGCTGCTGGACCGCTCGAAGGTGCTCGGCGGCTACCACGTCCCCACGGACGGCCTGGCCGCGGCCGTCGCCTGCGGCGAGACGCAGGCCGCCCGCGCGGCCGAGCGCGGCGCGCGCTTCCTGGAGCGCCACACCGTCGTCGGCGTCGAGCAGCGCGGCGGCCGGGTCACCGGCGTCTCGGCGCTGGCCGGCGGCGAGCACCGGACGATCCCCGCCGAGGTGGTGGTGTGCGCGGCCGGGTTCTGGGGGCCGTCGGTCGGGCGGCTGGCCGGGCTCACCGTGCCGCTGCTGCCGCTCGCCCACCAGTACGCCAGGTCGGGCCCGCTCGACCTGGTCCGCCCCGGCCCCATCCTCCGCCACCAGGACCGCGACCTGTACGTCCGCCAGTACGGCGACCGGATCGGCATCGGCTCCTACGCCCACCGCCCGATGCCGGTCAGGCAGGAGGAGATCGGCCCCAGGGGCACCGTGATGCCGTCGGTGCAGGCGTTCACCGAGGAGGACTTCGAACCGGCCTGGCGGGACGCGGCCGAGCTGCTGCCCGCGCTCCACGGGTCCAAGTACGAGGACGGCATCAACGGGATCTTCTCCTTCACCCCCGACGGTTTCCCGCTGATCGGCGAGGCCCCGCACCTCGACGGGTTCTGGCTGGCCGAGGCCGTGTGGGTGACGCACTCGGCCGGGGTCGCGCGGGCCGTCGCCGAGCTGCTGGTGGACGGCACGTCCAGGACGGACCTGCACGAGTGCGAGCTGGCCAGGTTCGAGCCGGCGCAGCTCTCCCCCGCCTACGTCGAGGAGCGCGGCAGGCAGAGCTTCGTCGAGGTCTACGACGTGATCCACCCGCTCCAGCCGATGGAGTCGCCGCGCCCGCTGCGCACCAGCCCCTTCCACGTCCGGCAGCGGGAGCTGGGGGCGGTCTTCCTGGAGGGGGCCGGGTGGGAGCGGCCGCACTGGTTCGAGGCGAACGCGCCGCTGCTGGAGGAGCGGGACCGGCCCGCCGCCGGGGAGCGGGACGCGTGGGCGAGCCGCTACTGGTCGCCGATCGCCGCCGCCGAGTCGCGGGCGACCCGCGAGCGCGTCGCGCTCTACGACATGACCCCGCTCAAGCGCATCGAGGTCAGCGGCCCGGGGTCGGCGGCGTTCCTGCAGCGCATGACCACCAACAACGTGGACAGGAAGCCCGGCTCGGTCACCTACAGCCTGCTGCTGGACGCCAGGGGCGGCATCCGCTCGGACCTGACCGTCGCCCGGCTGGCCGAGGAGCGCTTCCAGATCGGCGCGAACGGCAACCTCGACCTCGACTGGCTCACCCGGCACGCGCCCGGCGGGGTGCGGGTGCGCGACCTGACGCCCGGCACCTGCTGCGTCGGCGTGTGGGGGCCGCTGGCCCGCGACCTGGTGCAGCCGCTGACGGATCTGGACCTGTCGAACGCGGGGTTCCGCTACTTCACCTGCAAGTCCGGATATGTCGGGCACGTTCCGGTGCTCGCCCTGCGCGTCTCGTACGTGGGCGAGCTGGGCTGGGAGCTCTACACCACCGCCGACCTGGGCCTCAAGCTCTGGGACACCCTCTGGGCGACCGGCCTCGCGGTGGCCGGCGGGCGGGCCGCGTTCAACAGCCTGCGGCTGGAGAAGGGCTACCGGCTGTGGGGGGTGGACATGACCACCGAGCACGACCCGTACGAGGCGGGGCTCGGCTTCGCCGTCCGCGGCGACAAGGACTTCCTCGGCCGCGACGCGCTGCGCCCGGAGCCGACGCGCAAGCTCGTGCCGCTGCTCAGCGCCGAGGTCGTCATGGGCAAGGAGCCCGTGCGGCACGACGGGCGCACGGTCGGGTACGTCACCAGCGCTGCCTACGGCCACACCGTGCGCCGCCCGATCGCCTACGCCTGGTTGCCGGCCGAGCTGGCCACCCCCGGTACGCATGTCGACATTTCCTACTTCGGCCGCCGCGTCCCCGCGGAGGTCGCCGCCGAGCCGCTGTACGACCCCGGGATGGAGAAGATCAGGCGTTGACCCACCCCGACTTCCTGTGGCGCGACCCCGACCCGCGGCCCTCCTACGACGTGGTGATCGTCGGCGGCGGCGGCCACGGCCTGGCCACCGCCTACTACCTGGCCAGGAACCACGGCCTGACGAACGTCGCCGTCCTGGAGAAGGGCTGGCTGGCCGGCGGCAACATGGCCCGCAACACCACCATCATCCGCTCCAACTACCTCTGGGACGAGAGCGCCGCCATCTACGAGCACTCGCTCAAGCTGTGGGAGGGACTGAGCGCCGAGCTGGACTACGACCTGCAGTTCAGCCAGCGCGGCGTGCTCAACCTGGCGCACAGCCTCGGCGACGTGCGCGAGGGCCGGCGCCGCGTCGAGGCCAACCGGCTCAACGGCGTGGACGCCGAGTGGCTGGACGCCGACGAGGTGAAGAAGTTCTGCCCGCTCGTCAACGTCTCCGCGCGCGCCCGGTACCCCGTCCTGGGCGCCACGCTGCAGCGGCGCGGCGGCATCGCCAAGCACGACCACGTGGCCTGGGCGCTGGCCCGGCGGGCGGACGCGTACGGCATCGACCTGGTCCAGGGCTGCGAGGTCACCGGCTTCGAGATCAGCGGCGGCCGCGTCACGGCGGTGCGGACCTCGCGCGGCCGCATCGCCGCCGGCACGGTGGCGCTGGCCGCCGCCGGGCACACCTCGGTGCTGGCCGAGCTGGCCGGGTTCCGGCTGCCGCTGCAGTCGCACCCGCTCCAGGCGCTGGTGTCGGAGCTGCTGGAGCCGGTGCTCGACTGCGTGGTGATGTCGAACGCGGTGCACGTCTACGTCAGCCAGGCGCACAAGGGCGAGCTGGTCATGGGGGCGGGCATCGACGCGTACAACTCCTACGGCCAGCGCGGCGGCGTGCACGTGATCGAGGCGCAGATGGCGGCGGCGCTGGAGCTGTTCCCGGTCTTCAGCCGGGTGCGCGTGCTGCGCACCTGGGCCGGCATCGTGGACGTCTCCCCCGACGCCTCCCCGATCATCGGCCGCACCCCGGTCGAGAACCTGTTCGTCAACGCGGGCTGGGGCACCGGCGGCTTCAAGGCCACGCCGGGCGCCGGCTGGGTGTACGCCGACACGATCGCGCACGGCCGCCCGCACCCGCTGGCCGAGCCGTTCGCGCTGGACCGGTTCACCACGGGCGCGCTCATCGACGAGCACGGCGCGGCGGCGGTGGCGCACTGATGCTGCTCATCCCCTGCCCCTTCTGCGGCCCGCGCGACGAGAACGAGTTCCGCTACGGCGGCCAGGCCGGCGTCGCCTGCCCCGAGCGCAAGACCAGCGACGCCGAGTGGGCCGCGTACCTGTTCGTCCGCGACAACCCGAAGGGCTGGTTCCGCGAGCGCTGGTTCCACGCGCACGGCTGCCGGACCTGGTTCACCGTCGAGCGGCACACGCTCACGCAGGAGATCAGATGAGATTCGCCTTCGACGGCCGCGCCTACCGGGGCGAGCCGGGCGACACGCTGGCCGCCGCCCTGCTGCGCAACGGCGTGCGCGTGGTGAGCCGCAGTGTGGAGCTGGGCCGCCCGCGCGGGATCTGCACCGCCGGCCCCGAGGAGCCGAACGCGCTGGTCCGCGTGGGCGCCGACCCGATGGTGGCGGCCACCACGGTCGAGCTGTACGACGGCCTGGAGGCGTGGAGCCTGCGCGGCAAGGGCCGCCTCGACCCGGACGCGCCCGACGACCGCCGCTGCGACAAGGCGTACCTGCACTGCGACGTGCTCGTGGTCGGCGGCGGCCCGGCCGGGCTGGCCGCCACGGTCGCGGCCGGGCGCTCCGGGGCGCGGGTGATCCTCCTCGACGACCAGCCGCGGCTCGGCGGCGACCTGCTGAACAGCCGCGTCCTGCTGGACGGCCGGCCCGCCCTGGACTGGGTGGCGGCCCTGGACCTGCCCGCCCGCGTGCTGACCAGGACCACGGCGATCGGCTTCTACGACCACGGCTACGTGGTGGCCGTGGAGCGGCGGGCGCGCGGCGAGCGGCTGTGGCACTTGCGGGCGCGGCGGGTGGTGCTGGCGACGGGCGCGCACGAGCGGCCGGTGGCCTTCCCCGGCAACGACCGGCCGGGGGTGATGCTGGCCTCGGCCGCCCGCACGTACGCCAACCGGTACGGGGTGCGGCCCGGGCGGCGGGCGGTCGTGTTCGCCTGCGCGGACTCCGGCTACGAGGCCGCGCGTGACCTGATGGCGGCCGGGGTGGAGGTCCTGGCGGTGGTGGACCCGCGCCCGTCCGAGCTGCCGCTGGACGGCGTGGAGGTGCTGGCCGGGCAGGTCGTCACCGGCACCGACGGCGACGCCGAGGGCGTGCTGAGCGGGGTCCGCGCCGGCGGGCGGCGCTTCGCCTGCGACCTGCTGGCCGTGGCCGGCGGCTGGAACCCGGTCGTGCACCTGTTCAGCCAGTCACAGGGCCGGCTCCGCTACGACGACGGGCTGGCCGCGTTCGTGCCGGACACGTCCGCGCAGGCCGTAGACCCGGCCGGGGCCTGCCGCGGCCGGTACGGGACGAGCGAGGCCATCGCCGACGGCTACGCGGCGGGCGCCGGGCGTCCCGATCACGGGTTGCGCGTCCCCGTCGACGGCTGGGTGGCGCCGCGGCTCCCCGCGGCCCTCTGGCACGTGGCCGGCGACGACCCCGAGCCCGCCTTCGCCGACCTGCACCGCGACGTCACCGTGGCCGACCTGGCGAGGGCCGCGGGAACCGGGATGCGGTCGGTGGAGCACGTCAAGCGCTACACGACCGCGGGCACCGGCGCCGACCAGGGCAAGACGTCGGGCGCGGTCGTGGTGGGCGTGATGGCCGCCCTGCTCGGCGCGGAGCCGGGCCAGGTGGGCACGACGACGTACCGGCCGCCGTACACGCCGGTGTCCTTCGCCACGCTGGCCGGGCGCGACCGGGGCGAGCTGTCCGACCCGGTCAGGACCACCGCGCTGCACGACGCGCACGTCGCGCTCGGGGCCGTGTTCGAGGACGTCGGCCAGTGGAAGCGGCCCCGGTACTTCCCGCGCGACGGGGAGAGCATGGAGGACGCCGTGCGGCGCGAGTGCCGCGCCGCCCGCACCGGCGTCGCCGCCATGGACGCCTCCACCCTCGGCAAGATCGACATCCGGGGCGCGGACGCGGGCGCGTTCCTCGACCGGATCTACACGAACCTGTACTCCACGCTGCCCGTCGGGGCCTGCCGCTACGGGCTGATGTGCGGCGCCGACGGCATGGTCCTCGACGACGGCACCACCACCCGCCTCGGCGACCGGCACTACCTCATGACCACGACCACCGGCAACGCCGCCGCCGTGCTCGACTGGCTGGAGGAGTGGCACCAGACCGAGTGGCCGGAGCTGGAGGTGTCGTTCACCTCGGTCACCGACCACTGGGCGACGGTCGCCGTGGCGGGGCCGCGGGCGCGCGAGGTGATCGCCGCCGTCGCGCCGGGGGCGGTGGACCTTCCGTTCATGCGGTACGCGGAGACCGGCGTGCTCGGGACGCCGGGGCGGGTGTTCAGGATCAGCTTCTCGGGCGAGCTGGCGTACGAGGTGAACGTGCCCTGGCGGCACGGCCGCGCGCTGTGGGAGGCCGTGCTCGCGCTGGGCGCGGTGCCGTACGGGACCGAGACCATGCACGTGCTGCGCGCCGAGAAGGGCTTCGCCATCGTCGGCCAGGAGACCGACGGCACCGTCACGCCGCAGGACCTCGGCCTGTCGTGGCTCGTCTCCACCCGCAAGCCCGGCTACGTCGGCAAACGCTCCCACTCCCGCCCGGACACCGCCCGCCCCGGCCGCAAACGCCTGACCGGCTTCCTGCCCGACGACCCCGCGACGGTCGTGCCCGAGGGCGCGCAACTCGTCCGCCCCGCGGACCGGGCCGGCGCCGGACATGTGACCTCCAGCTACGCGAGCGCCACGCTCGGCCGCTCCTTCGGCCTCGCCCTGGTCAGGGACGCGGCCCCGGGCGACCGGCTGACCGCGCTCTGCGGCGGCGTCGCCTACCCGGTCACGCTCGTCCCTCCCGTCTTCCACGACCCGGACAACGCCCGCCGCGACGGCCTGCCGCTCACCGCCGAGGTGCCGCCGTACGCCGCCGCGCCGCCGCCCGCCGAGAGCCCGGCGGCCCCGTTCGCCGCGCGCTTCCAGGCCGCGAGCACCGCGTCCGCGCGGCTGCGGGAGCTGCCCTTCGAGCCGATGTGGGAGGTGCGGGGCGCGGATCCCGGGATGGGCCTGGCGCTCGGCCCGTCCTGGTGGCTGGTCACCGGCGCCGTCGCGCCCGGCCCGGACTGGGTGGACGTCTCCAATCAGCGGACGGTCCTGGAGCTGTCCGGCCCGGCGGCCGAGGACGTGCTGATCACCGGCTGCCCGCTGGACCTGCACCCGTCGGCGCTCCCCGGCCACGCCCAGACGCTGCTCGGGCAGGCGCCCGTCCTGCTGGAACGCCGCGCCCCGGACACGTACCGGATCTACGTCAGATCGTCTTTCACCCGATACTTGGCCGAATGGCTACTTGACGCTCTTGAGGGCATTTATACCTAGACTTTACGAAAGCTGAAGTCTGGGGGTACGGCGTGCGCGTACGGGCGTTGATGGCAGGTCTTTCCACGGTGGCGATGCTGACGGCGGGCTGCGGCGGCGGAGCCGGCGCCCAGCTCTCCACGGCCGACGACAAGCCCGCGAAACCCGACTCGGCCTCGATCTCCGACGCCCGCAAGAAGCTCGCCAAGCTCGACGTCAAGGGCCGCGCCCCGAGGACCGGCTTCGACCGCGACAACTTCGGCCCCGCCTGGTCCGACGTCGACCACAACGGCTGCGACACCCGCAACGACATACTCAAGCGCGACCTGACGGACGAGACCTTCAAGTCCGGCACCCACGACTGCATCGTCCTGACCGGCACGCTGAAGGACCCCTACAGCGGCAAGACCATCGAGTTCAAGCGCGGCCAGGACACCAGCACCGCCGTCCAGATCGACCACCTGGTGCCGCTCTCGGACGCCTGGCAGAAGGGCGCCCAGCAGTGGTCGGCCACCAAGCGCAAGGAGTTCGCCAACGACCCGCTGAACCTCCAGGCCGTGGACGGCCCGCTCAACGGCCAGAAGAGCGACTCCGACGCCGCCACCTGGCTCCCGCCCCGCAGGTCCTACCGCTGCACGTACGTCGCCCGCCAGATCGACGTCAAGGCGAAGTACGGCGTCTGGGTCACCTCGGGCGAGAAGTCCGCCATGGAGAAGATCCTCGACGACTGCTGACCCGGGCGGCCGCATGAGGAATCCCACGGGAAATATGAATTACCAGTTCTCCGTGCCATTCTCATCGCCGCCCGGACGGGCGATGTTACGGATATTTATACACAACTTATTGTGATCATCACCACATGGTCGCGACACCTGTTGATAGGTAAAGCTTGTTTGCTGTTTCAGACCCACACCACGCTGAAGGTGTTAGTGAACAAGTTAGTCAACAGACTCAAACGTCGGCGACCCGC
The DNA here is from genome assembly GCF_022664455.2 of Actinomadura luzonensis. NCBI lineage: Bacteria > Bacillati > Actinomycetota > Actinomycetes > Streptosporangiales > Thermomonosporaceae > Actinomadura > Actinomadura luzonensis. The sequence continues at coordinate 1,950,315 of NZ_JAKRKC020000002.1, read as the reverse complement.
ATCACAAGTAGCCATGGCAACGGTGCTCACGGTGACAGCATCGCTGCTGGTCGCGGGGACCATCCCGCCGGCGCAGGCCGAGCCGGAGCCGGCCGGGCCGACAACTCCCTCAATAACCACGTTCCCCAAGCCGGAGGATCCGGACGCGTCGTTACGGACCGCAATCGCAGAGGCGAAAAAACAGAACAAGCCGATCGCGGTAGAAGCGGCCTATACCGAGTCTTCGCGCACCTGGGCCTTCCCGGACGGCCATTTGTCCACCCAGTCCTACAACGGCCCGGCCCAGCTACGGCAGGGCAACACGTGGGCGTGGATCGACACCACCCTCGTCGAGGAGAACGGCGTGCTCAGGCCGCGGCTGGCGAAGGCCGGGCTGCGGCTGTCGGCCGGCGGCACCGGGCCGTTCGCCACCATGCGCGTCGGCCGGACGGGCAGCTTCGGCCTGTCCTGGCCCACCGCGCTGCCCAAGCCGCAGATCAAGGGCAACGTGGCCACCTACGCCGGCGTCGCCGGCCCGTCGGCCGACCTGGTGGTGACCGCGCTGCCCACCGGGTTCCGTCATGACGTGGTGCTGCGTGAGCGGCCCACCGGGCCGGTGGAGTTCCGGCTGCCGGCCCGGACCCAGGGCGTCAAGCTCGGCAAGGCCAGGTCCGGCGCGCTCACCCTCACCGACGACGAGGGCAAGGACAAGGGCGAGAAGATCGCCTCCGCCCCCGCGCCGCGCATGTGGGACGCCACGGCGGCCAAGGCCGACGCCAAGCGGCCGGGCCGCGAAGCCAAGGTCGCCACCGACGTGGCCAAGGGCGAGCACGGCGAGAGCGTGCTGGTGCTCAAGCCGGACGCCGCCTGGCTGGCCGACCCGGCGACCCAGTACCCGGTCACCGTGGATCCGACCACCACGCTGACCGTGACACAGGAGACCTCGGTCCGCTCCCCTGACTCGGCCACGAGCCCCGGCCTGGTGTCGCGGTCCAACTACCGGAGCTGCCCCACCCCCTCCACCTGCGGCTACACCAACGAGTACGCCACCCGCGCGCTGCTGGCCTTCGACACCGCGCCGATCACCAACCGGCAGGTGGTCAAGGCCACCATGCAGCTGTCCCTGCACGGCGACGTCTACACCTGCAGCAGCCTGCAGGCGGTGATCGCCTCCCGCGTCACCGAGGAGTGGGTCGCCGACGACACCTACTGGGACAACCAGCCGGCCACCAGCCCGGACGAGCGGTCCTCGCTCGACCCGTGCGCCCAGGTCCAGAGCGACGGGGCGATCTGGAGCTGGGACCTGACCGCGATGGCCCGCGCCTGGGCCACCGGCACCCCCAACCACGGCCTGCAGCTGCGGCTCGGCACCGAGCTGCCGGTGCCCAAGGACCTCAGCGAGGACTACGAGTTCTGGGCCCAGTCGTGGGGCGGCTCCAAGGTGCCCAAGCTGAGCGTGGACTGGGTCCTCCCCCCGGAGATCCCCACCGTCACCGCCGAGTCGATCGACTCCATGAGCGGCAACGACGCCATCGCCCGCAGCACCAACGTCAAGGTCACCTACAAGTCCAGCGTCCCTGAGACGGCGAACCTGGACTACACCGTGACCGTCAACGACTCCACCATGGCGCCCCCCGCCGCCCAGCTGCCCACCGGGGAAGCGGCCTGGTGGAAGCTGGACGAAACCTCCGGCACCAGCGCCGCCGACGCCACCGGCAAGGGCTTCAACGCCACCTTGAGCGGCACCTACAGCCGCATTCCCGGCCAGCTCGGCCAGGCGGTCAAACTGTCGTCCGGCGGCCTGATCAGCACCGGCAAACCGGTCCTGAACACCAACCAGAGCTACACCGTCACCGCCTGGGCCCGCCTCGACAGCGGCGCCGGCGACCAGGCCGTCCTGTCCCAGATGGGCACCAACCAGCCCGGCTTCAGCCTGGGCTACCTGGCCTCCAACGCCGCCGAGCTGGACCAGCGCTGGATCCTCACCGTCAACGACGCCGACACCGCCAACCCCAACCCGGTCCCGATCGGGTCCAAGAAACTGGCCGGCGTCGGCCGCTGGACACACCTGGCCGTCCAGTACGACGCGACCGCTCACAAGATCCGTCTGTACGTCGACGGCGAGCTGAATGCCGAACGCGACCACACCGTCAACTGGAACGCCCGCGGCGCCTTCCAGATCGGCCGCGGCACCGTCATCGTCCCGGACGAGGTCACCTTCGACGGCGCCATCGACGACGTGCACACCTACCAGCGGGTGCTGACCGGCGACGAGATCCGCTCCCTGGTCGGCGTGCCCGGCACCACCACCCACAACAACATCCCCTCCGGGCAGACGCTGGACAAGGTCTTCACCCTGGACAACCCGGCCAGCTTCAAGTTCGTCGTCAAGGCCTGCCGCAGCGGCGTCACCCCGCCCTCCTGCAACGAGAGCCCGGCCTACCGCATCACCTCCGACGCGCCCATGCTGCCCTCCGACGCCGAGACCGGCATGGCCGACCCGGCCCAGCCGATCCTGTCCGGCATGGTCAACCGCCCCAGCGGCGGCGCGGTAACCGCCAAGTACTACCTGTACGACAACAATGGCCTGCCCGTCGGCTCCGCACCGCTCGGCAGCCGCACCGTCAACGGCGGCGAACGCGCCTCCTTCCAACTCCCGGCCAACACCGTCCAGGCCGGCCGCACCTACAAGTGGCAGATGACCGCCTGCGTCACCGGCCCGCAGGACGGCGGCTCCAACCCTGGTCCTACGCCAACTCCCACCCCAACCCCAACCTCCACCCCCACGCCGACCCCAACACCTACACCGACACCGACACCGACTCCTACACCCACCCCGACTCCCACTCCTGGCGGCCTGGTGGCCGCCTACGGAATGAACGAGGGCACCGGCAGCACCGTCACCGACCCGATCGGCGGCAACGACGGCAGCGCCGCGGGCACCACGTGGGTCACCGGCAAGTACGGCAAGGCCCTGTCCTTCAACGGCACCTACGGCACGGTCGACATCGAGGACGCACCCGCCCTGCGGCTGAGCAACGCGCTCACCCTCTCAGCCTGGGTGAAGCCCAGCGCGGTGGACGGCTGGCGCACCCTGATCGCCAAGGACAACGACAGCCTCTTCGACCTGTCCTACGGCCTCTACGCCGCCGCCGACGGCGGCCCGACCGGCTGGTTCACCCTGAACGGCCAACCACAGCCCGTCAGCGCCACCAGCGCCCTGACGGCCAACACCTGGGCACACCTCGCCGTCACCTACGACGGCAGCACCGCCCGCATCTACCGCAACGGCGTCCAGATCGGCCAGACCAGCCTCAGCGGCTCGATCACCAACGACGCCAGCTTCCTGCACATCGGCGGCAACGGCATCTACGGCGAGTACTTCAAGGGCGTGATCGACGAGGTCCGCATCTACAACCGCGCCCAGACCGCCGCCGAAATCACCACCGACATGAATACCTCCATCGGGGGAACAACCGCTTCGGCCAGCACGGCCCGCGCCGCCACCGCCGCCATCGCAAATGAAGCGAGTAGCGAAGTCTGCACGCCCAAGACGGCACCCGTCAGCTTCACCACGCCTGGCACACCATCGGATGATCCGGAGGAGGATCTTCACCATGTCACGGTGGGCAAAGAAAGCCTGGTGATCAAGACCGTCAAGATGGATCCTGCCGCGTGCAACGGGTCCGCGTGCACGGTGCAGGATTCTGCTTCGTTGCAGATTGGCGGTACAGGGGCCGACAAGACAGCCACGGTCGTCAAGGTCAAACTTGATGAGCTACCGGACGGTACCTCGATCACGGAAGGCGTCCTCAAGCTCGGGACGCCGACCTGTGCACCCGTCGCCTGTCCGCAAGATGCGACGATCAATGTCACTCCTCTGAAGAGCCCAGTCACCGGTGAGACACGCAGTTCTGATCTGACCGCTGACACCGACCCCACTCGCGCTGGCCACACCATGCGGGTCGCCGACCCGCAAACTGACGTGGCAGCAAGCATCTACCAATGGATGCTGCTGACGACGCCGTCCGAGGCGATGATCACTTTCGCCACGGATAGTTCTACTGAGCAACCGTCCATCGCGCTGACCTATCGGCTACCCCAGGCACCGAGCAAGGTCCTCAACCTGACAGCCAAGGCAGGCGACGCATCCGCCATCGCCAGCTGGGGCCTGCCTGAGGACAACGGCAGCATGGCGACGATCGATGGCTTTGACGTCGCGATTGTCGACGGTAGCGGCGCGGCGAGCGGAGACGTTAAGGTCTCCGACCCCTATGTGACCATCGAAGGCTTAACCAATGGAGAGATGTATACGGTGAAAGTCCGGGCCCGGACAGCGTTCGGCTCTGGAGAGTGGGAAGAGACCGCGGTAACGCCCAAGGCCGCGCCGCCTCCTCCGTCCTCCGAAGAGGACTGCATCCCGTTCCTGGACACACCGCCTGTCGGTGCCCGCGCCGCCGCCGATGAAGGCAGCGGCCGGCAACAGTTCGTCGAGCGGGTGAAGGCGTACTACGAGGCGCAAGACGCGGTACTGCAAGGAGAAGCGGCCACGATCTGGCAGGCGCCCGGAGTAACGGCGCGTACTCCCAGCACGGCCAAGCTGTCCCTGCTGAATACTGCTCTGGTGCGGGAACGAGACGCGCTCCAAGAGGCGGGCCTCGTTCGCATCGATTCGGCCGTCGACCTTGCGGACACCGTGGTGCGCGCTCTGCCCAGCGGGGCGACCGAGGTAACGACCAAGGTAACGCGCAGTTGGCGAGAAGTGCCCGTCACAGGAATCAGAGAAGCCGCGGCTTCCGCCTCGCTTGGGCAGGTCGAGCCGAGCGAGCCCACGATCAACGTGCACGTTTTCGATCGGTGCGGGAATATGACCGTCATCCAGGTGGCGCTGGAGGTCGAGGAAGACTCCAGCGACTTCTTTGCGACCGATGGAGAAGCCTACATCACCGGCAAAATTCCCGGTGGCAGCCTCATACCTGGGTCGGATGCACGCGCCGCCCTGGCTGCCTCGGACTGCCCCACCCTTGTAGGCACCTTTTCGACCAGCGACTCAAAGAAGCTGCGTCTGGCGAAACATCTTCTGGTCGAGGTGGTGGGACGATCCGTGTGGCGTGAATGCATTCCCAAGGACTCCACCACCTGGAAGATCGATAAGTTCGGTGCAGTGATCACCGTGTACACGGATGGAACCTTCAGAAAGCGCGCCGCTAAGAAGGGCTCGACCGAGAAGTACACCCTCGACAACTCCAGTGTCGATGCCGTCAGCACGCCCTGCTTCGTCATCAGCGCCGCCACCTACCAAATCACCGTCCAAGGCGCGATAGCCGGGCCGATCCCCGAAGGGGAGGTCGGCGGAGGCGTGACCTTCGGTCACGGAAAGACGGAAAACTGTCCCACGCAACCTGGGGTTACAGGTTTCGTCGGGGGTGACATTGAGAAGAACTACGCCTTCAGAGCGGCCATGTGGTGGTCCCAGGACGCCCTTGAGGTGCGATGCTGGCAGAGCATAGGCACCACCTGCGACATTCAGAAGTACCAGCAAAAAACCGTAGGCACTTTCAATTGGGCCGTAAGTAAGGGATACAAATCCATCAAGAACATCACTGCGACTAGCCTTTGGCGCTCTAAGTCCTAGGCGCGGGTAGTCTCTAGCGGCCGGGGCGGGCGCGTCCCGCCCCGGCCGCACTTTCGCCTGGCGGCAACCACAGCCAGCAAGGACGGGCTGGCGATGCCGCCTCCACCCTCCCGGAAGAATCTCTCCCGGAGAAGATGAAAATTGCCGCCATGATCGAATTCAGGCGGCCAGTAAAAGAGCAGAAGATAGGTCCGCTCAATTTCGCCGAGAATGCGTTGCCGACATTTATTTCCGGAGCACGCCCCTCCGGTCTCCCCATCTACTGGTCCGGAGAAGAAGGATGCCCCGAGACGGCAGGTCGCATCGTCTGCCGAGAGTATTCAACAGTTGAACAGTTCAAGGCGTGGGCCGCACAGCTTACTCCAGCCGATGATGTGACACTCTCGGGATTTGGCCTTTCCGTGGCAGCGATTCGCACGGCTGCGGACAAGGGACTTATCCATGGCACTTTGATCGAAAACGCCTCGCTGGAATTCCTCCGAGCCCTTATGAATCATCCGAATATGGGCGAAGTGTGGATTACGGACGTGCAACCCTGCTCGGACGACAGGACGTGCCCGTAACGCGATCGCGCGATCGAATTGCGGACCCGTGCTCCGGCCCTCACAGCCGACGACCGGTCGATCCCTCCCGCCTGGCCACGGTGTCGAGTGTGGCGTGTGGGATCTGCTCACATTTCGGTGCTAATCAACTCCGCTCGCGCAGAATGTCATCGGGCGCGCTCGCACGGCACGTCAACGGAGGCACCCGTACGTGCAGCGGTCATGTCAGGCATCAGCATTGTGGCGAGCACAGGGTTAGAAGACGGAGCAGGGCCCTCCTGGCACAGTAGGAAGAAGGGCCGGGCGGCCGAGGGTGGGCATGCCGAGCATGACGCCGGGGCCGGCCGGGGCGGCGCCCTGGCGGGCCTCCCAGGCGTCGCCCGCGCGGGTGCGGCGCACCGCGCGCACCGGCCCGTCGGCCACCAGGTGGTGCGGCGCCGCGTACGTCACCTCGACCGTCACCATGTCGCCCGGCCGCGGCGTCTCGTCGCCGGCGGCGAAGTGCACGAGGCGGTTGTCGGGGGCGCGGCCGGACAGGCGGCGGGTGGCGTCGTCCTTGCGGCCCTCGCCCTCGGCCACCAGCACCTCAAGGGTGCGGCCGACCTGCTTCTTGTTCTCCGCCCAGGAGATCTCCTCCTGGAGCGCCACCAGCCGCTCGTAGCGCTCCTGGACGACCTCCTTCGGCACCTGGTCGGGCATGGTGGCCGCCGGGGTGCCGGGGCGGATGGAGTACTGGAAGGTGAAGGCGTTGGCGAAGCGGCTCTGGCGTACGACGTCGAGCGTGGCCTGGAAGTCTTCCTCGGTCTCGCCGGGGAAGCCGACGATGATGTCGGTGGAGATCGCGGCGTCGGGCATGGCGGCGCGCACCCGCTCGATGATGCCGAGGTAGCGCTCGGCCCGGTAGGAGCGGCGCATCGCGCGCAGCACGCGGTCGGAGCCCGACTGCAGCGGCATGTGGAGCTGGTGCATGACGTTGGGCGTCTCGGCCATGGCGGCGATCACGTCGTCGGTGAAGGCGGCCGGGTGCGGCGAGGTGAAGCGCACCCGCTCCAGGCCCTCGACGTCGCCGCAGGCGCGCAGCAGCTTGCCGAAGGCCAGCCGGTCGCCGAACTCCACCCCGTAGGTGTTGACGTTCTGGCCGAGCAGCGTGACCTCCAGGACGCCCTGCCCGACCAGCGTGCGAACCTCGGCCAGCACGTCGCCGGGCCGGCGGTCCTTCTCCTTGCCGCGCAGCGACGGCACGATGCAGAACGTGCAGGTGTTGTTGCAGCCGACCGAGATGGCGACCCAGGCCGCGTAGGGGGACTCGCGCCTGGTGGGCAGCGTCGAGGGGAAGGTCTCCAGCGACTCCTTCAGCTCGACCTGCGCCTCGCCCTCGATGCGGGCCCGCTCCAGCAGCACCGGCAGCGAGCCGATGTTGTGGGTGCCGAACACCACGTCGACCCAGGGCGCCTTGCGGACGATCTCGCCCTGGTCCTTCTGCGCCAGGCAGCCGCCGACCGCGATCTGCATGCGCGGGTTGCGGGTCTTGGCGGGGCGGAGGTGGCCGAGGTTGCCGTAGAGGCGGTTGTCGGCGTTCTCCCGCACGGCGCACGTGTTGAACACGACCACGTCGGCGGTCTCGCCGTCGGGCGCGGGCACGTAGCCCGCCTCCTCCAGCAGGCCGGACAGGCGCTCGGAGTCGTGCACGTTCATCTGGCACCCGTATGTGCGCACTTCGTACGTGCGGGCGCCCTCCTGGGTCACAGTCATGGCGTTTCCAAGGGTAGTCGTTGTCCGGCCGCGGACGGTCCGCACAGATCTAAAAGGCCAGCTTGATGGCCGGATGTGATCGGATCGGTACCGCTCGGTTAGTGCACAGCGTCCTGGAGGCATCTACGGTTCTACCCATGACGGAGAACGGTGACGGCGCTCCACTCGTACGGTTGGAGAACGTCAACAAGCACTTCGGGGCGCTGCACGTCCTGAAGGACATCAACTTGACCGTCTTCCGGGGCGAGGTCCTGGTCGTTATCGGCCCATCGGGGGGTGGGAAGTCCACGCTCTGCCGGACCGTCAACCGCCTGGAGACGATCGACGGCGGTCGCATCGTCTTCGACGGACAGCCGCTGCCCGACGAGGGCAAGGCGCTGGCCAGGCTGCGCTCCGAAGTCGGCATGGTCTTCCAGTCGTTCAACCTGTTCGCGCACAAGACGATCCTCGAGAACGTCACGCTCGGCCCCATCAAGGTGCGCGGCCAGGGCCGCGAGGCCGCCGAGAAGCGCGCCATGGAGCTGCTGGAACGGGTCGGCATCGCCGCCCAGGCGCAGAAGTACCCGGCGCAGTTGTCCGGCGGCCAGCAGCAGCGCGTGGCCATCGCGAGGGCGCTGGCCATGGATCCGAAGATGATCCTGTTCGACGAGCCGACGTCGGCGCTGGACCCGGAGATGGTGCAGGAAGTCCTGGACGTCATGGTGAGCCTCGCCCGCGAGGGCATGACGATGATGGTCGTCACCCACGAGATGGGCTTCGCCCGCCGGGCGGCGAACCGGGTGGTGTTCATGGCCGACGGCCAGATCGTCGAGGAGAACACCCCGGACGCCTTCTTCGGCTCGCCGCAGACCGACCGGGCCAAGGACTTCCTTTCCAAGATCCTCACGCACTGATGTCTTTGACGTATAAGAGAGAGCCGAGGTAGGACATGCAGATCCGACGCGTGGGCGTTGCGCTGGCCGCGGCCGGGGCCATGATCGCCGGTCTCACCGCCTGCGGCGGCGGTGGCCCCACCACCGTGTTGCAGAAGGCCAAGGACGAGAAGAAGCTCGTCATCGGCGTAAAGTACGACCAGCCGGGCCTCGGGCTGAAGAAGCCCGACGGCACGGTCGAGGGTTTCGACGTCGATGTGGCCAAGTACATCGCCGGCAAGTTGGGCGTGCCGGAGAGCGGGATCGAGTTCAAGGAGGCCCGCTCGGCCAACCGTGAGAGCTTCCTCAAGCAGGGCCAGGTCGACATGGTCATCGCGACCTACTCGATAACCGACGCCCGCAAGCCGCAGGTGACCTTCTCCGGTCCCTACTACCTGGCGCACCAGGACTCGTTGATCCGGGCCGACGACTCCTCGATCACCAACCTGGCCTCCCTCAAGGGCAAGAAGGTCTGCCAGGTCAGCGGCTCCAACTCGTGGAAGAACATCACCGAGGGCACCAACAAGGAGAAGCTCAAGGTCGAGGCCACGCTGGTGCCGGCCGGCGGCTACGACGAGTGCATCGCCAAGCTCAAGAGCAGCGCGGTGGACGTGGTGACGACCGACGACACGATCCTGGCCGGCTTCGCCAAGCGCGAGGGCTCCAGCGTCAAGGTCGCGGGCGCGCCGTTCACGGACGAGAAGTACGGCGTGGGCCTGAAGAAGGGCGACATCGAGACCTGCAACGAGATCAACAAGATCATCGGTCAGATGTGGTCCGACGGGACGGCGGCCAAGCTGCTGGAGAAGCACTTCGCCGGCACCGGCCTGAAGGTGGAGACCTCGGCGCCCCCGGCTGAGGGCTGCTCCTGATCCCCGTCCAGACCCGGTCGCTCACCGGCGGGCCCCGCGTGCCCGCCGGTGAGCTCTCCTGACGAGGAAAGTCATGGACACCTCCGCGCTTTTCGATTTCTCCCCGCTCATCCAGGAGCTCGACAAGATCCTGCTCGGCTTCTGGGCGACCATCAGGCTCACGCTGACCAGCGCGGTGATCGCGCTCGTGCTCGGCACGGTCCTGGTGGGCATGCGGGTCGCGCCGACGCCCGTGCTGCGCTGGGCCGGCTCGGCGTACGTCAACGTGGTGCGCAACACCCCGCTCACGCTCGTGCTGATCCTGTGCGCGCTCGGGCTCAGCGACACGATGCAGCTCAACTTCTCCGGCGACCCCACCACCAACTACTTCTGGTGGGCCGTGGCCGGGTTGTCCGCCTACACGGCGACGTTCGTGTGCGAGGCGCTGCGCGCGGGCATCAACACCGTCTCCATGGGGCAGGCGGAGGCGGCCCGGGCGGTCGGGCTCACCTTCCTCCAGACGTTGCGGCTCGTGGTGCTGCCGCAGGCCTTCCGGTCGGTGATCTCCCCGCTCGGCAGCATCCTGATCGCGCTCACCAAGAACACGACGATCGTCATCGTGGCGAGCTACCTCGACGCGGCGGCGCAGATGAAGCAGATGTTCGACGACTACGGCGGCACCATCCCCATCTTCCTGGGCTTCGCCTTCGGCTACATGGTCCTGACCCTTCCCACCGGCTTCTTCTTCGGCTGGCTGGCCAAGCGCATGGCGGTGGCGCGATGAGCACGAACGTCCTGTTCGACGCCCCGGGGCCGCGCGCCCGCTTCCGCAACAACGCGCTGACGCTCCTGTCGGCCGTCGTCCTGCTGTTCATCGCCTACTTGGTGATCTCCACGCTGGGCGACAAGGGCCAGCTCGACGCCGCCAAGTGGGAGCCGTTCCTGCGCGGCGACACCTGGACCGGGTTCATCGTCCCCGGCCTGATCGGCACGCTGCAGGCGGCGGTCGTCTCGGCGGTGCTGGCGCTGCTCTTCGGCGTGGCCTTCGGCCTCGGCCGGCTCTCCGACCACCGGGTGATCCGCGTGGTCTGCGGCGGGGTGGTGGAGTTCTTCCGGGCCATCCCGCTGCTGATCCTCATCTTCTTCGTGCAGGCGGGGCCGGCCACGCTGAGCGGCTACACGGTGAGCGTGCCGGCGTTCTGGGCCGTGGTCATCGGGCTCACCCTGTACAACGGGTCGGTGCTGGCGGAGATCGTCCGGGCCGGCATCCTCGCGGTGCCGCGCGGGCAGTCGGAGGCGGCCTACGCCATCGGCCTGCGCAAGTCGCAGGTCATGCGGCTGGTGCTGGTGCCGCAGGCGACGACGGCCATGATGCCGGCGATCGTCAGCCAGATGGTGGTGCTGCTGAAGGACACCGCCCTCGGCTGGATCATCGCCTACGAGGACCTGCTGAACGCGGGCCTGAAGCAGTTCGCGGTCAACTACGGCAACCTCATCCCGAGCGCGATCGTGCTGGCGCTGATCTACGTGCTGATCAACCTGGCGCTCGGCGCGCTCGCGCACTGGCTGGAGCGGCGCAGCCGCCGCAGCCGCACGTCGGCGGCCGGGCCGGTGGCGGCTCCCCCGGCGATCGGCACCGGCGGGCCGGGCGGGCCCGGCGCGGAGGCCGCGGCGACGATGTGACGGCGCGTCCGGCGGTGGTGCGCGCTCCCGCGGCACCACCGCCCTCATCGCTGGAAGGCGATGCGCGCGGCCCGCGGCTCGGTGGCGCCACCGATGTGGGACACGGCGACCACCACCCATGAACGGCTTTTCGCCTGCAGCGGGATATAGAACGACAAATAACAGGTTCGGTCGGACAAATCGATTGCCCGGCAATACCTGGTCCTGATTCCCCCGGAGACGTTGGCGGTGACGCTCAGCGCCCCGCCGAGCCCCTTGGTGCAGGTGAACGAACCGCTGATCAGCAGCCGCCGCCCCTTGGCGACCGTGGCGTCCACGTAGTTGCGGCAGGCGAAGCGCTGGTGGGTGATGGGGTCGGCGTCCCACGTCCAGGCGCCCCAGCTCTGCCAGCCGTCGGCGGCCCGCGCGCTGCCGGCCGGCCCGGCGACGACGCCCGCCGCGACGGCGAGCGCCCCTGCCCATCGGGCGAGCACGAATGACATTCCCTGCACGGCGGCTCCTTTTTGTCGAACTGGGCAACGTCAAAACTATGCCCGCGCCAGAAAAACCGCACGGTTATTCTTCCGGGACCGGCCACCGCCAAATTACCGACATTTACTGAAACGCTTCCCGAGAGAATCCCAAAAAGGCGTCACGGCTCGGCGAGAACCGCTCGCGGCCCCTCCCCCGCGCCCGCCCCTGCCCGCACACTTTCCTGGAACGGAGGAGGGGAGGCGGGGTGCGATGGGGCGGGCGTCCCGGCGGTACGCGAGCGCGGTGACCGTCTGCCTGCCGCTCTGCCTGCCGCTCTGCCTGCCGCTCGGCCTGCTCGTCGCCCTGGCCTCGTGCGGCGGCGGGGCGTCGTACGTCAACGTCGTGGAGAAGGTCAGGGGCAGCCGCCGGATCACGATCGGCACCAAGTGGGACCAGCCCGGCCTCGGCCTGCGGAGCGGCAGCGGCGAGCCGCAGGGCTTCGACGCCGACGTCGCCAGGTACCTCGTCGGGGCGCTGGCGCCGGGCGGCGACGTGCGGATCACCTGGCGCGAGTCGCCGTCCTCCACCCGCGAGGCCCTGCTCCAGAACGGCACCGTCGACCTCGTGCTCGCCACCTACACGATCACCAACGCCCGCAAGCCCCGGGTGACCTTCGGCGGCCCGTACGTGTCGGTGCCCCAGGACACCATGGTCCGCGCCGCCGACACCACGATCAGGACGGTCGCCGACCTGCGGGGCAAGCGCGTCTGCCTGGCCAAGGGCTCGAACTCCTACCGCCGGGTCGTCGACCCGCCGCCGGACGGCAGGCTGGGGCTGCCCGCGCGGCTGGTGCCGGCGGAGAACTACTCCGACTGCGTGCGCAAGCTCGCCGCCGGGGAGCTGGACGCGGTGAGCACCGAGAACCTGGTGCTGGCCGGGTTCGCCGCGGCGGCGCCCGGGCGGTTCCGGCTGCTCAACGATCCGATCAGCGACGAGAGGTGGGGCGTCGGGATCAAGAAGGGCGACGCGGCGACCTGCCGGGCGGTGAACGCGGCGATCGCCGCCATGTGGCGCGACGGGACCGCGGCGCGGCTGCTGCGCAAGTGGTTCGGCGACACCGGCCTGGCCCTGCCGTCCGCCCTCCCCCGTCCCGAGGGCTGCCCCTGACCCCGCGCGCTCCGCCCGGAGTTGTCCGCTCCCGTCCGTATCCGCCGATCGAACCTGAGCCCAGCTCAGCCCACTGATCGCCGTCCTGACGAGAAGTGCGCCCCGATGTAGGGGGACCGGGCAGCACCGCCGGTGATCTTCCGGCAGGATGCGGTTATGCCTTTCTGGCCCTCCCCCATATCGACGCGGGACGTGGCGTCCGCGAGTGTGCGCCCCGCCTGGCCGACGGCCCAGGACGGCCGCGTGTGGTGGACGGAGGACCGCCCTGACGAGGGCGGACGCACCACGATCATGTGCCGCGCCCCCGACGGCACCTGCCATGAGCTGCTGGCCGCCCCCTGGAGCGCGCGCACCAGGGTCCACGAGTACGGCGGCCGCCCCTACGCCGTCACCCCCGCCGGCGAGGTGGTCTTCACCCGCCTGGAGGACCAGCGCCTGTACCTGCTCGGCGATAACGGCGAGCCGAAACCGCTCACTTCGGAGGGCTCCCGCTACGCCGACCTGCTGGTGCGCGACGGCCAGGTGTGGTGCGTGCGCGAGCGGCACACCGAGGACGGCAAGGTCACCCGCGCCATCGTCACCGTCCCCCTGGACGGCGGCGAGCCGCGCGAGCGCGTCACCGGCCACGACTTCTACGCCTCGCCCGCCGTCTCCCCCGACGGCCGGCACCTCGCCTACGTCTGCTGGAACCATCCTCGCATGCCCTGGAACGGCACCGAGGTTCGCGTCACGAGCCTCGGCACCGGCGAGTCGTGGCCGGTCAAGGGCGGGCCCGCCGAGTCGGTGCTGGCGCCGTCCTGGCGCGACGACACCCGCCTCTACCTCGTCTCCGACGCCTCCGGCTGGTGGAACCTGTACGAGACCGGGCTGCGCGGCGAAGGGCTGCGGGCGCTGCACCCGGCCGAGGAGGAGTTCGCGACGGCGCCGTGGCAGCTCGGCGGCCGGCCGTACGCGGTGCTCGGCGACGGCCGGCTCGCCGTCCTGCACGGGCGCGGCGACCTGCGGCTCGGCGTGCTCGACCCGGAGTCGGGCACGCTGGCCGACCTGGAGACGCCGTGCGGCGGCTGGGACGGCGCGCTGACCGCCGACGGCACGTCCGTGACCGGCATCGGCTACGCCGCCACGCTGCCCCGCTCCGTCGTCACCGTCGACACCGCCACGGGCGCGATCTCCCGCCCGCGACCCGACCCGGGACGGCTGCCCGACCCGGCCGTCCTGCCCGTTCCGCGGCCGGTGCGGGTGCCGGGGCGCGAGGAGGTGCACGCCTTCCTCTACCCGCCGTACGAGCCCGCCACCGAGGGCCCGCCACCATACGTGATCTTCGTCCACGGCGGCCCCACCTCCCACGCGGGCACCGCGCTCGACCTGGAGAAGGCGTTCCTCACCTCACGCGGCATCGGCGTGCTCGACGTCAACTACGGCGGCTCCACCGGCTACGGCCGGGCCTACCGGGAGCGGCTGCGCGGCCAGTGGGGCCTGGTCGACGTGGCCGACACCGTCGCCGCCGCCGAGTGGCTGGCCGCCGAAGGGCTCGCCGACCCGGCCAGGATCGCGGTGCGCGGCGGCAGCGCGGGCGGCTGGACCGTCATGGCCGCGTGCTGCCGGTCCGGCGTGTTCGCGGGCGGGGTGTCGTACTACGGGGTCAGCGCCCTCGGGCCGCTCACCGCGCACACGCACGACTTCGAGTCCCGGTACGTGGAGTGGCTGGTCGGCCCCGAGGACCCGGCGGTCTACGCAGAACGCGAACCGCTCGCCCTGGTCGGCGGCGTGTCCTGCCCCATGCTGCTGTTGCAGGGGCTCGACGATCCCGTGGTGCCGCCCGAGCAGTCCGAGGCGTTCGCCGACGCGCTGTCGGAGCGCGGGGTTGCGTGCACGTACCTGGCCTTCGAGGGCGAGTCGCACGGCTTCCGCCGCACCGAGACCCGCACCGCGGCCCTCGCCGCCGAGCTGGCCTTCTACCAGCAGATCTTCTCCTGACCCCGCCCGCCTGCACCCCCGCGGCGGGCGGCGTGGCAGCGGGGCGGCGGGCTCAGCGCGCGAACTCGGTGGCCCGCGACTCCCGCACCACCGTGATCCGGATCTGCCCGGGATAGGTCAGCTCCTCCTCCACCTGCTTGGCCACGTCCCGCGCGATCACCTGGGCCTGGATGTCGTCGATGGCGTCCGGCTTGACCATGACCCGGATCTCCCGCCCGGCCTGCATGGCGAACACCTTCTCCACGCCCTCGTACGACTGCGCGATCTCCTCCAGCCGCTCCAGCCG
Source organism: Actinomadura luzonensis (assembly GCF_022664455.2). Lineage (NCBI taxonomy): Bacteria > Bacillati > Actinomycetota > Actinomycetes > Streptosporangiales > Thermomonosporaceae > Actinomadura > Actinomadura luzonensis. The sequence continues at coordinate 1,935,079 of NZ_JAKRKC020000002.1, read as the reverse complement.
CTTGACGTACGCCTCCAGCGACTCCCGGCGCGCGCCCGGCCGGCTGCCGCTGATCGCGTCGGCGGCCTGCGTGAGAACCGCTTCGACGGTACGCACCTCGACCTCGTTGTGGTGCGCCTCGATGGCGTGCACCACGTCCTCCTCCTCGCCGTACCGGCGGGCGATCTCGGCGCCGATGAGCGCGTGACTGCCCTCGACCTCGTGGGTGAGGGCCTTGCCGATGTCGTGGAGCAGGGCGCAGCGCTTGACGAGCGCCTGGTTGAGCTTGAGCTCGGCGGCCATGATGCCGGCGATGTGCGCGGACTCGATGAGGTGCTTCAGCACGTTCTGGCCGTAGGAGGTGCGGTAGCGGAGCTGGCCCAGCAGGAGGGTCAGCTCGGGGTGCATGTCCGTGATGCCGAGCTCGACGAGGGCGTCCTCGCCGGCCCGCGCGCACAGGTCCTGGACCTCCTGGCGGCTGCGGTCGTGCGCCTCCTCGATGCGCTGCGGGTGGATGCGCCCGTCGAGGACCAGCTTCTCCAGCGTGAGCCGGGCCGTCTCCCTGCGGACCGGGTCGAAGCAGGACAGCAGCACCGCCTCGGGGGTGTCATCGATGATCAGGTTGACGCCCGTCGTGGACTCGAAGGCCCGGATGTTGCGGCCCTCGCGGCCGATGATGCGCCCCTTCATCTCGTCGCCGGGCAGGTGCAGCACGCTGACGACCGACTCGGCCGTCTGCTCCGCCGCCAGCCGCTGCACGGCCAGCGTCACGATCTTGGTGGCGCGCTTCTCGCCTTCCTTGCGGGCCTGGCTCTCGATCTCGCGGATGATCAGCGCGGCCTCGCGCTTGGCCTGGTTCTCGATCTCCTTGACCAGCTCGGCCTTGGCCTGCTCGGCCGTCAGCCCGGCCAGCCGCTCCAGGATGAGCCGCCGCTCCTCCTCGACCTGCAGCAGCTCCTCGCGCCGGTCGGCCAGCTCGATCTCGGTCTCGGCCAGCTTCCGGTCGCGCTCGGTCTGCCTGCGGGCCTCCTCGTCCAGCCGCCGCTCGCGCTCGGCCAGGCGGGCCTCGCGGCGTTCGAGGTCGGAGCGCAGCTCCTTGAGCTCGGACTTCAGGATCCGGCTCTCCTGCTCGACCTCCTTGCGCATCTGCGCGGCGCTGTCGGCGGCCGCCTCGGACCTGCGCAGGATCTCCTCGGCGTCGACCTCCGCCTTCTGGCGGATCTCCCGCGCCTCCTCACGCGCCTGCTCCAGCTCCTCGTGGACGGCCTGCACCTGCTCGGGGCTCGGTCTGCCGGCGCCCTTCGGCAGGGCGCCCGACGATCCGGAGGTGCGGCGGATGACGACGAGCAGCGCGACGATCATCCCGAACGCGAGCACGAGCACCGCCACCATCAGCACCACGACCAGCGGCCCCATGTGTGCCCCGCCCTCCTCGCGTCGTCAACACCTCATAACGCGGACCCAGACAATGGGAGGGGTCACAAGCGCGCCACGCGAAGCCCGTACGGCGCCTGGATCGATCTCAAGCCAAGGCTGACCGGGCGTCGACCCGCAAAGTCGACACCTCGCCCGCCTCGATAGACCAAGCTCGTTCGTCCGTCGTTCACCGGTATGGCAATCCGCGCTGCGCGGAGTAACTCCTCACTGCCGTCGAGGTTATGCGTCGAACTGGTCACGAGCAAGCAAACGAGTCATCAAGCGTGTCTTACAGGCCACCATCTCCACATAGAACCCAAGATCACCCATTTATGCCTGAATTGCCCGCTACCGGAACCACCGCCATCGCCCCGACCAGGCACTTCCCATCCCACAGCCTTCTCCGGAACCTTGACCGTGCCCCGCACAACCCAGGACAAACCCGGAGCCCCACCCCCCGCCCCTCCCATCCCAAGGTCACCTCAGCCCCAACCCGCGCCCATCTCCGGCCCCGGACCGCCCCATCCCCCGGCACCGGCCCAGGCTCCTACGAGAAGTCGTCCTCCAGGTCGATCCCCTCCTGCTCCAGCGCCTCCCGGATCACCCGGTACGCCAGCCCCGACGAGTACCCCTTACGCGCGAGCATGCCGGCGAGCCGACGGGTGCGGACCTGCGGATCGAGGGATCGGGTGGAGGCGAGCTTGCGGTCCACGAGCCGCCGGGCCGTCTCGGCCTCCTGGTCGGCGTCCAGGCGCTCCACGGCGTCCTTGACCGTGTCGTTGTCCACGCCCCGGTGACGCAGCTCGGCCGCCAGCGCCCGCTTGGCGAGGCCGCGGCCGTGGTGCCGGGAATCGACCCACGCCTCGGCGAACGCCTCGTCGTTGATCAGGCCCAGCTCCGCGAACCGGTCGAGGACCGCGTCGGCCGCCTCCTCCGGCACGTCACGCTTGCGCAAGGCTTCGGCGAGCTGCGCTCGCGTCTTGGGCGCCATGGTGAGCAGCCGCAGAACGATGGCCCGCGCGACCGACTCCGGATCCGCCTCGGGAACGGACGCGGCCGGGCTCTCGTCATCCGGCCCTTCCGGCAGCCAACCGGCTCCGGTGTCGCGCCGCCCCCTGCCACCGGCGCGGCGTCCTTGCCGGCCCTCTCGCCGCCCTCTCTCGCCGCCCCGTCGTCCCTGCTCGCCGCTCCGCCCACCCCTGGCGCCGCTCCGCCCTCTCCTGGCGCCGCCACTCTGTCCGTCGTCCTCAGCCGGGCCGCCCAGGACACCCCCGCCCCAGTCAAGACCACCAGAACCGCCCGAAGCCCCTTCCTCCGAACGACCGCCCACGCCACGATCACCGCCAACGCCACGATCACCGCCGAAGGCCGTAGCCGCGACGACATCGTCGGTGACGCCGTCCTCATCCGCAGCAACGGCAGACCCGTCTGGAGAAGCGCTGCTGTCCCCAGGGTCCCCCGTCGAGCCGCCCGTGTCGGAAGACCCGCCAAGAGGGGCGGCCGAGTAGACACCATCCGTCATCGTGTCCTGAACGCCATCCGACTGCTCATCAGGCACGTCAGCGGGTTCGCCGAGCTCGCTCGGGTGGGCAGAGTCGCCCCGTTGGGCGAACTCACTGGGCTGGCGGGAATCGCTGAGTTGGCCCTCGCTGGGTCGATCAGGCTCGCCGAGCCGACCGGGCTCGCGGAGTTGGCCAGGCTCGCTAAGCCGATCGGGCTGGTCGAGTTGGCCAACGCCGCCGAGCCAGCCGGCCTCGCTCAGCAGACCGACTCCGCCGAGCCGACCGGGCTCACTGGGCCGATCCCGCTCGCCGAGCCGGCCAGGCTCAGTGAGCTGTTCAGACTGGCCGAGTCCATCAGAGCCCCCGAGCTGGTCGATCTCGCCGAGCTGGCGAGCCTCAATGAGCTGTTCAGACTCGCCAAGTCCATGAGAGCCGCTGAGCTGGTCGGCTCCGCTAAGTTGAGCTGCCTCATCTGGCTCGCTGGTTTCGCTGAGTCGAGCGGCCTCAGCGGAGTGAGCGGAAGCGTCGGGCTGGGCGAAGTCCTCAGGCTGGGCGGAGTGCTGGGACCGGGTGGAGCCGTCGAGCTGGGCACTGCCGTCGGGCGGAGTGGGGGCGTCGGGCGGGGTGGGGGCGTTGAGCTCGTTGAGCGAGCTCTCGGTCGGCTCAGCGACGACGGCAGCGGCCGGAATCTCTTGCGGGACGCTCGCGGAGGGCATGGCTGGGGGCGGCTCGGGCGGAGTTCCGGTAGAGGGGCCCATGCCGTGGGGTGTGGCGGTTGCCCTCCTGTGAGGGGACGCGGTGGGTGGGGTGTCGTCACCAGGGCTGGTGGAGGGGACCGCTGGAGTGCCGGCGAAGAAGGGGTGCGTCTTCGATGCCTCGCCGGGGTTGGTCGAGGCGTCGCCGAAGAAGGACGTCGCCGCGGCGCTGCTCCGGTACGAGGCGGGCGACCATGGTTCACCCGGCATCTCGGGCATGAGGTCGCCGTCGCGTCCGGCGGAGTCGCGTTCGGATGGGCGACGTGGGGCAGGGGCGGGTTCGGCTGCGTCGCGTTCGGCTGTGGCGGGTTCGGGGGTGCTGTGCCCGGTTGTCCTGCGTCTGGGGCGGCGGCCCTTTGCAGCGGCGGGGCTGCGTCCGGGTGCGGTCGTGGCGGGTGCGGCCGTGGCAGGCGGAGCGGGTTCTTTGGGCGGGGTGGGCTTGGCTTGAGTGGGGGCCGCCGGGATGCCGGGGTGCCGTGGGGGCTGGGGCTTCTCCTCCTCTTCCGAGGGGGGTTCGGGGGTGCGCTGGCGGGCGCGTTGGGCGCGCCAGTCCTCCACCGAGGGCCAGCCGTCGGTGGAGGAGCGTGCCAGGTCGTGGGAGCGGGGAGTGCTCGGCGTGTCAGCCACGGGTCAGGCCCTCAGCGGTGCAGGGGTGGTCGGCCAGGCGCCCCGCGGCCGGGGCGCCTGTGGCCGGTGTGTGTCATGCATGGGCGACGATCAGACGTCACCCGGCTTCGGAGTGGACTTGGAGCCGCGGCCCGAGGTGGCCGGGGCCGGAGCCGGCGCGGCGGCGGCGGGCTCGGCCGGGGCGTCGAGGCGCGGGCCCACGCCCAGCTTGTCCTTGATCTTCTTCTCGATCTCGTTGGCCATGTCGGGGTGGTTGCGCAGGAAGTTGCGCGCGTTCTCCTTGCCCTGGCCGAGCTGGTCGCCCTCGTACGTGTACCAGGCCCCCGACTTGCGCACGAAGCCGTGCTCCACGCCCATGTCGATCAGGCCGCCCTCGCGGGAGATGCCCACGCCGTAGAGGATGTCGAAGTCGGCGACGCGGAAGGGCGGGGCCATCTTGTTCTTGACGACCTTGACGCGGGTGCGGTTGCCGACCGCCTCCGTGCCGTCCTTGAGCGTCTCGATGCGGCGGATGTCCATGCGCACCGAGGCGTAGAACTTGAGCGCCTTACCACCGGTCGTGGTCTCGGGGCTGCCGAACATGACGCCGATCTTCTCGCGCAGCTGGTTGATGAAGATGGCGGTGGTGCCGGTGCTGTTGAGGGCGCCGGCGACCTTGCGGAGTGCCTGCGACATGAGGCGGGCCTGGAGGCCGACGTGACTGTCGCCCATCTCGCCCTCGATCTCGGCCTTCGGGACCAGCGCGGCCACCGAGTCGATGACGATGATGTCGACGGCGCCGGACCTGATCAGCATGTCGGCGATCTCGAGCGCCTGCTCACCGGTGTCGGGCTGGGAGACCAGCAGGGCGTCGGTGTCGACCCCCAGCTTCTTGGCGTACTCGGGGTCGAGGGCGTGCTCGGCGTCGATGAACGCCGCGATGCCCCCGGCGCGCTGGGCGTTGGCCACCGCGTGCAGGGCGATCGTGGTCTTACCTGACGACTCCGGACCGTAGATCTCGACGATGCGGCCGCGCGGGAGGCCGCCGATGCCGAGTGCCACGTCGAGGGAGATCGAGCCCGTGGGGATCACCTCGATGGGAGCTCGGGCATCGTCGCCCAGGCGCATCACAGAGCCCTTGCCGAACTGCCGCTCGATCTGAGCGAGTGCGGTCTCGAGGGCCTTCTCGCGGTCGTTGATTGCCATGGGAACTCCCCCTGGAGGGTCGTGGTCCGATCAGTCGAGTGAAAGCTACGGCCTGCCACCGACATTTTCTGCGACTGCCGGGGAAGACGTGGCCCGGCGTTCTCCATGGTAGCCGAACGGCTGTTCGATCACAGCAGGAACACACAGGAACACCGGGAGCGCGGGCGCGGGTTCTCCGCAGGCCGGCGGCCGGCGAAGCCGTGTCCGGCGGGGGTACCGACGGTCTGGTTCCAGTGGTGCGGGTGTTCGGCGGGTGGCGGGTTGTTCGCGTACGGCGGACGGGCCCTGATGATGTTCACGACCGTTCGCGCCGGCGTGTTGTCATGCGGGGTGAGCTGGGGAGACTCACTGGAGGGGCGACGGTTGGAGGCGGCGACGTGGCGAGCGGCTACACCGGGGAACGGCGCGCCCATCTGCAGGCGCTCGCCGCGCTGTTGCCGGATCACGGGCTGGTGAGCAGGATGGTCGGCGGTGACGAACCGGTGTTGTGGGCGTGGCATCCGCGTACCGGTCGCCAGACGCTGGTCTTCGCCACTCCGTCGGCCGGCGGCTGGGTGTTCCTGTGGTCGCCGAGGGGCCAGGGCAGCGCGGACGACCTGGAGCACGCGGCCGACGCGCTCCGGCAGACCCTCGACGCCGCTCCCCAGGCGCAGGAGGGCGCCGCTCCCCCGGGGCACGAGCAGTGAGGCGGCCGCGCGCCGGTGGCGGCTGCGCCGGCGCGGCACGGCGGCGTCAGCGCAGCTTGGACGAGACGTCCTCGACCTGGCAGACCGCGCGCCAGACGGCCTTGGCGCTCTCGCCGTCGGCCAGCGCCTGCATGACCGTGCGCCCGCCCAGGGGCGCGAGCACGTAGTCGCGGGCCCACGACTCGGCGTACGTCTCGCCGAAGTGGGCGTTCATCCGCCGCCAGAATTCCGTAAGCCGCATGCCCTCAAGTATGAAAGCGGACGGGGGGTGGGTAGGACATCCGCATGCCAAAGACCCACAAGTCTTCACCCCCGAAGACGCCCCAGATCAAGGCCAACAGGGCCAGACGACGCCGGCTGCTGCTGGCCTTACGCATCACCGTTCAGAAGGAGAAGGCGGAACGATCGGAGCGGCACGCCGGCATCAGGCAGGCGCCTCGGGCGGGCAAGCCCCGCACCCGCCGGGCGTCGCGTCGCTGAACGTCGGGCGACGCCGAACGTCGGGCGACGCCGAACGGCAAGTCGAGTGACGTGGCGATGTCTCGTCGCCAGAGCAGCATCAAGTCCGCGCGGGACGCCAGGCCCCAGGTGGGTCACAGCACCCGTGCGCCGTACATCTCACCGAGATGGTCGGCGAGCAGCTCCAGCCGTGCGCCGTCGGGGTCCTTGAAGTAAATGGAGGCGCCGCTCTCTATCTGGTGCGGCACGCCGGCCATCTCCAGCTTTCCGCGCAGCCGTTCCCACGTGGCCGGGTCGACGGAGATCGCGATGTGATGCAGCCCGCCCAGAACCTCCTGGTACGGGCCGAGGTCGAGGCCCGGGAAGTCGAAGAAGGCGAGCAGGTTGCCGTTGCCGATGTCGAAGAAGAAGTGGCTGGAGCCCTTGAAGTCCCGGTTCTCGATGATCTCGGTGAGCGGGAACTCCAGGAGGTCCTGGTAGAACTGGATGGTGCGCTCCACGTCGGAGGAGAGCAGGGCGACGTGGTGGAGGCCACGAGCGCTGCTCGACGGCCGGCGGGCTAACACGTGACGGCGCCTGAGCTCGGCACGGCGGGCTTCGATGGCCGCATAGTCAATGGTCACGGTCGCTGTATGTCCGCCAGGAGGGCCGCTCAACCGCGCGGCATCCGGACAATGCGTTTTCTGTCGGTGGCGCGAGGCAATATGTGCTGGTGAGCTCGCTAGACCAGTTCAGCCGGACGACGCAGCAGTGGTTCGCCGGAGCCTTCCAGGCTCCCACGGCCGCCCAGGAGCAGGCGTGGGAGTCCATCGCGCGTGGCGACAACACCCTGGTCGTCGCGCCCACCGGGTCGGGCAAGACGCTGGCGGCCTTCCTGTGGTCGCTCGACCGGCTGGCCGCCGAGGCCACCCCGGGCGAGGCCGGGGAGCGGGGCAAGGGCACGCGGGTGTTGTACGTCTCGCCGCTCAAGGCCCTGGCCGTGGACGTCGAGCGCAACCTCCGCGCCCCCCTCGCGGGCCTGAGGCAGACGGCGCGCCGGCTCGGCCTGCCGGTGCCGGAGATCTCGGTGGCGATCCGCTCGGGCGACACGCCGGCCGAGGACCGCAGGAAGTTCGCGGCCAAGCCGTCCGACATCCTCATCACCACGCCGGAGTCGCTGTTCCTGCTGCTCACGAGCCAGGCGCGGGAGGCGTTGCGCGACGTCGAGACCGTGATCGTCGACGAGGTGCACGCGGTCGCCGCCACCAAGCGCGGCGCCCACCTGGCGCTCAGCCTGGAGCGGCTGGACGCGTTGCTGGAGCGGCCCGCCCAGCGCATCGGCCTGTCGGCGACGGTGCGGCCGGTGAGCGAGGTGGCGGCGTTCCTGGGCGGCGCGCGTCCGGCCACGGTGGTGCAGCCGCCCGCCGACAAGCGGATCGAGGTCGAGGTCGTCGTCCCGGTCGAGGACATGACCGAGACCGACGCCGGGCCCGGCCCGCTGGAGGGCGGCGGCGAGGACGGCGAGGACGGCGGCCCGCCCCGGAGCAGGTCGATCTGGCCGCACGTCGAGGACCGGTTGTTCGACCTCATCGAGGCCCACAGCTCGACGATCGTGTTCGCCAACTCGCGGCGGCTGGCCGAGCGGCTGTGCTCGCGGCTCAACGAGCTGGCCTACGAGCGTTCGCAGGGCATGGAGGCCGTGGACCTGTCGATCTGGGAGACGCCGCCCGATCCCGGTGCGCCGCGCCGCCCGCCGGCCGAGGTGATGGCGCAGGCGGGCAGCGGCAAGGGCGTGGTGACGGAGATCGTGCGTGCTCATCACGGCTCGGTGTCGAAGGAGGAGCGGGCGCAGATCGAGGAGGCGCTGAAGTCGGGGCGGCTGCCGGCCGTGGTCGCCACGTCCAGCCTCGAGCTGGGCATCGACATGGGCGCGGTCGACCTGGTCGCGTGCGTGGAGGCGCCGCCGAGCGTGGCGAGCGGGCTGCAGCGCATCGGCCGGGCGGGTCACCAGGTGGGCGCAGTGTCCAAGGGCGTGATCTTCCCGAAGTACCGGGGTGATCTGGTGCAGACCGCCGTGGTGGCCGAGCGCATGAAGGACGGCCGCATCGAGGAGATGCGCTATCCGCGCAACCCGCTCGACGTGCTCGCCCAGCAGATCGTGGCCATGACCGCCATGGACGAGTGGACGGTCGACGAGCTGGAGGCGGTGGTCAGGCGGGCCGCCCCCTACTCCACGCTGCCGCGCACCGCCCTGGAGGCCACGCTCGACATGCTGGCCGGGCGCTACCCGAGCGAGGAGTTCGCCGAGCTGCGCCCGCGCATCGTCTGGGACCGCGTCACCGGCACCCTCCAGGGCCGGCCCGGCGCGCAGCGGCTGGCGGTCACCAACGGCGGCACGATCCCCGACCGGGGCCTGTTCGGCGTGTTCCTGGTGGGTGAGCGGGCCTCCCGGGTGGGCGAGCTGGACGAGGAGATGGTCTACGAGTCGCGCGTCGGCGACGTGTTCGTGCTGGGCGCGACCTCCTGGCGCATCGAGGACATCACCGCCGACCGGGTGCTGGTCTCCCCCGCGCCCGGTCAGCCGGGCAAGCTGCCGTTCTGGCACGGCGACGCGCCGGGGCGGCCGGCCGAGCTGGGGCGGGCCATCGGCGAGTTCCTGCGCGAGCAGGCCAAGGGCGGCTCGGAGGAGCGGGTGCGGGCCGCCGGGCTGGACGAGTACGCCGCCGGCAACCTCCGGGCCTACCTGGAGGAGCAGCGCCAGGCCACCGGCTACGTGCCCGACGACCGCACGCTGCTGGTCGAGCGCTTCCACGACGAGCTCGGCGACTGGCGAGTGGTGATCCACTCGCCGTACGGGGCCCGGGTGCACGCCCCGTGGGCCCTCGCGATCAACCGGCGGCTGCGCGAACGCTACGGCGTGGACGTGCAGGCCGTGCACTCCGACGACGGCATCGTGCTGCGCATCCCCGACACCCTGGCGGAGCCGCCGGCCGACGTGGCGGCGTTCGACGCCGAGGAGATCGAGCAGCTCGTCACCGAGGAGCTGGGCGGGTCCGCGCTGTTCGCCTCCCGCTTCCGCGAGTGCGCCGGACGGGCGCTGCTGCTGCCGCGCCGCACGCCGGGCCGGCGCAGCCCCCTGTGGCAGCAGCGGCAGCGGGCGGCCCACCTGCTGGGGGTGGCCTCGCAGTACGCCTCGTTCCCGATCGTGCTGGAGACGATGCGCGAGTGCCTCCAGGACGTCTTCGACGTTCCGGGGCTGGTGCGGCTCATGCGCGACATCGCCGCCCGGCGGGTGCGGGTGGTGGAGGTGGAGACCTCGCAGGCCTCGCCGTTCGCCGCGTCGCTGCTGTTCCACTACGTGGGCGCGTTCATGTACGAGGGCGACGCCCCGCTGGCCGAGCGGCGGGCGCAGGCGCTCGCGCTGGACACGTCCCTGCTGGCGGAGCTGCTGGGCCAGGCCGACCTGCGCGAGCTGCTCGACCCTGACGTGATCTCCGACGCCGAGCGCGAGCTGGCGCGGCTCGACCGGCCGCTGCGCGACGCCGAGGACCTTTCTGACCTGCTGCGCTCGCACGGTCCGCTGCTCGCGCCCGACGTCAGCGTGCGCGGCGGCGACCCGGCCTGGCTGGAGGAGCTGGAACGGGCGCGGCGCGCGATCCGGGTGCGCGTCGCGGGAGAGGAGCAGTGGGCGGCCATCGAGGACGCCGGGCGGCTGCGCGACGCGCTGGGCGTGCCGTTGCCGGTGGGGGTGCCGCACGTGTTCCTGGAGCCGGTGCCCGATCCGCTGGCCGACCTGGTGGCGCGGCATGCCCGCACCCGGGGGCCGTTCCACGCCGGCACCGCCGCCGCGCGGTTCGGGCTCGGGGTGGCCGTGGTGACCGACGCCCTGCGGCGGCTGGCCGCGGCGGGGCGGGTGGCGAGCGGCGAGTTCCGGCCCGGCGGGCGGGGCGAGGAGTGGTGCGACGCCGGGGTGCTGCGGATGTTGCGCCGGCGGTCGCTGGCCCGGCTGCGCAAGGAGGTGGAGCCGGTCGCGCCGGAGACGCTCGCCCTGTTCCTGCCCGCTTGGCACGGCGTCACGGGGACGTCCGCGGCGGAGGCCGGCCGGGGCGGCGCGGGCGCCGGACCCGGAGGCGCGGGCTGGGGGCCGCGTGGCGCCGGCGGGACGGCGCGGGCTATGGACGCGCTGGTCCGGGCCGTCGAGCAGCTGCAGGGGGCCGCCGTTCCCGCGTCGGCGCTAGAGAGCCTGGTGCTGCCGTCGCGGGTGCCGGGCTACCATCCGTCGCTGCTGGACGAGCTGACCTCGTCCGGCGAGGTGATGTGGGTGGGCCAGGGGTCGCTGCCCGGCGGCGACGGCTGGGTGTCGCTGTACTTCGCCGACACCGCGCCGCTGCTGCTGCCCGAACCGGCCGAGATCACGATGACGGCGGCGCACGAGCGCCTGCTGGAGCTGCTGGGCGGCGGGGGCGCGCTGTTCTTCCGCGGGCTCTCCGACCAGCTGGGGTCTCAGGACGACCAGGCGCTGGCGACGACGTTGTGGGACCTGGTGTGGTCGGGACGCGTCTCCGGCGACACGCTCGCGCCGCTGCGGGCCACGCTCGGCACCGGCCGTCCGGCGCACCGGCCCGCGACGACGCGGCGGCGGCGGGCGGTGCTGCCCACCCGGAGCGGGCCGCCGACGGTGGCGGGACGGTGGTGGCTGCTGCCCGGGCCCGCCGCCGACGCCGCGCAGCGGGCCCAGGCCCAGGCCGAGGCGCTGCTCGAACGGCATGGCGTGGTGACGCGGGGGGCCGTGACGTCGGAGCGGCTGCCGGGCGGGTTCACGCCCGTTTATCAGGTTCTGCGGGCGTACGAGGAGAGCGGCCGGTGCCGGCGGGGGTACTTCGTCGAAGGGCTCGGCGGGGCGCAGTTCGCGCTGCCCGGGGCCGTGGACCGGATGCGGGCCATGGCCCCGGGCATCGCCCCGGCCGCCGCTCCCGCCCACGAGGGTGACGGCTTCGGCGGGGCTCCCGCGCCGTGGGCTGAAGCGCCGAGGCGCGAGACCGGGCGGCGGGCCGTGGTGCTGGCCGCCGCCGATCCCGCCAACCCGTACGGGGCCGCGCTGTCCTGGCCGCAGCGGCCCGGCGACGCCGGGCACAAGCCGGGACGCAAGGCGGGGGCGCTGGTGGTGCTGGTGGACGGGCATCTCGTGCTGTACGTCGAGCGGGGCGGCAAGACGCTGCTGTCGTTCGCCGACGACGAGCGGCTGCAGCCGGCCGTGGACGCGCTGGCGCTGGCGGTGCGCGACGGGGCGCTGGGCAAGCTGACGGTCGAGCGGGCCGACGGGGGGTCGATCACCGAGTCCCCGCTGGCGGCGGCCCTGGAGGCGGCCGGCTTCCATCCCACCCCGCGGGGGCTGCGGCTGCGCGCCTGACCGGTGGAGGTGGCCGCCCGCGCAGCAGCGGCTTGAAACGCGGGAGCCGCAGGTCACGGAGATGCGGAGGCGACGGGTAGCCGCGGCGGCCGGCTGACCGGCCGCGAGGTGCTGACGTACCTGGGGCTGCTGCGCGGGCTCGGCAAGGACGTGGTGGCGGCGCGGGCCGAGGAGCTGCTGTCGGTGCTGGAGCTGGACGGCGCGGAGAAGACGCTGGTGATCGAGCACTCGACCGGCATGCGCAAGAAGATCGGCCTGGCCACGGCGCTGCTGCACGCGCCGCGGCTGCTGGTGCTGGACGAGCCGTTCGAGGCGGTGGACCCGGTGTCGGCGGCGACGATCAAGATGATTCTGCGGGGTTTCGTCGCGGGCGGCGGCTCGATCGTGTTGTCGAGCCATGTGATGGCGCTGGTGGAGCAGCTCTGCGACCACGTGGCGGTGATCGACCAGGGCCGGGTGGCGGCGGCCGCGGCGTTCGCCGGCGTGGCCCCGGCGATCAGCCTGGTGGTGCCGGCGTGCCTGGCTGACGGCCGTGGCCCCGGTGGCGCTGGCCCTGGCGGTGGTCCTGACGGCGGTCGCGGACGGACCCTGGCCGCTGATCCTGGCCGCCACCTGGCCGCGCTGGGCGGCGCCTCGGGGCTGGTGCCGCTGGTCTCGGTGTTCGCGCTGGTGCCCGGCACCGACCCGCGCAACCGCGGCGGCAACCCGCTGCGCACCAGCGAGGACGACGGCTCGCTGACCGGCCTGGCGTACCTGATGATGTTCCTGGTGCCGCTGAGCGCCGCGCCCGCGACCGCGGTGGCCCTGGCGGCCGGCTGGTGGGGCAGGCGGCTCGGCGGGGCCGGGCCCGGCTCGTCGTTCACGTTCCCGGAGATGCCGAAGGGGCGGCGGGCGGTCGCGGTGACGTGCGTCTCGCTCGGCGCGATCCCGCTGGTGCCGCAGGGGAACGTGGCCGCGGTGATGGTGTCGGGCGGGCAGCTCAGGCATTCGTGGTTCCTGGCCACGTACGTGGGGCCGGGGCTGCGGTGGCCGGTGGCGGTCGGCATGATGCTGCTCGGCCTGGCCATGTACGGTCTGGGATTCTGGCTCCCGTACCGCGCCAAGAAGCGATCACAATGATCGGATGGGCCCCTTTCGTCGCTTGCGCGCGGACCTCAGCACCGGCAAGAACCTGGAGATCTACCTCACCGCGCTGATCGCGCTGACGGTGGGGGTGCTCGGCGTCCTCAGTGTCGTGGACGCGCAGATCATCGGCGCGGCGACGCTGGCCACGCTGGCCCTCGTCGCCGTGAACGCGCTCGGCCCGCGCCACCAGGTGACCGACCTGGAAGCGCGGATCGCCGACCTCAACCGCCTGGTCGAGGCCCGCCTGGCCGGCGACGTCTTCCTGACGACGGAGCGGAAGGGGCTGGGCGAGCGGGTGGGCCGGGCGCGGGACGTGCGCCTGGCGGGCGTGACGCTGAGCCGCACGGTCCGGGGGCACGTCGAGGAGCTGCGCGCGGCCCTGGAGCGGGGCGCGTCGGTCAAGGTGCTGCTCATCGACCCGGAGGGGACGGTCCCTGAGGAGGCGGCGCGGCGCAGCACGATCGTCGGCCGGGGCGAGGTGTTCGAGCACCGGGTCACCTCCACGCTCTACCTGCTGGAGGAGCTGAAGGGCGCGATCGAGGTGCGGTTCCTGCCGTTCGTGCCGGCGTTCGGGCTGGTGCTGCTGGACCCGCGCGACGACGACGGGGTCGTGCACGTCGAGCTGGGCACGCACAGCTCGGCCGGCCGCGACCCGGTCTTCACGCTGACGCCCCGCCGCGACCACTTCTGGTTCCAGCACTTCACCGCCGAGTTCGACCGCATGTGGGAGGTGGCGCGGCCATGGCGAGAGGATTCGGACACCTGATAGTTCTGTATACGATTAGCCCGATATGACGGATCAGACGCTGGGCGCGGCCCACCGGACCTTACGCGACGAGGTCACCGCCGAGCTGCGCCGCCGCATCCTGTCCGGCGAGCTGGCCCAGGGCGAGCGGCTGGTCGAGGACCGGCTGGCCGCCACGCTCGGCGTGTCCCGCAACCCGGTGCGCGAGTCCATCCGGGTGCTGGCCGCCGAGGGGTTCATCGAGGTCGTCCCCCGCCTCGGGGCCACGGTCGCGCGGCTCTCGGCCGAGGAGGGCGAGGAGCTGTTCGACGTCCGCATGGCCATCGAAGGGCTCGCGGCGCGGCTGGCCGCGCGCAAGCGCACGCCGGCCTCCGCCCGGCGGCTGCGCGCGGTGCTGGAGCAGGCCAAGGAGGCGGTGGAGGCCGGGCGTCTCGAACGGGTGGCCGACCTCAACACCGCCTTCCACCTGGCGGTGGGCGAGGCGGCGGGCAACTCCTACCTCAGCCTGATGATGACGCCGATGCTGCAGCGGGCGCAGTGGGTCTTCAGCCAGACCGCCTCGGTACGCGGCCCGCACTCCTGGACCGAGCACCTCGGGCTGTGCGAGGCGATCATCGCGGGCGACGAGGACGAGGCCCAGGCCAGAGCGGTCGCGCACGTGGCGGCGGCCCGCCGGTCGTTCCTGGCCGCGATGGGCCGCATGCCAAAACACCCGAACGATTAGAAAACACTCAGATAACAACAAACAAGGATGTAACACCTCGGAAACGCCGGTTCTTGTATACAGTCTCCTAAACCTTCCACCGGAGGCTCCCATGAGACCGTCCCCCAGGCTCGTCGCGGCGCTCGCCGTCCTCCCCCTTGCCCTGACCGCGTGCGGCGGAGGCGGCGGCACCGCCTCGGCGCCCGCCGCCCCGCCCTCCATAGCCGACGCCTCGGCCGACAACCGGCCGGTCAAGGCCGGCGGCACGCTGACCGTCGCGCTCAGCGCCGACCCCGACGCCCTCGACCCGAGCGTCTCGACCACCCTGGTCGGCCGCGAGGTGTTCGTGAACATGTGCGAGAAGCTCTACGACATCGACGCGAAGTCGGCGCTGGTCCCCCAGCTCGCCGCCGCCCTGCCCGAGGTCTCCGGCGACGGCAGGGAGGTGACGATCAAGCTGCGCGCGGGCGTGAAGTTCAACGACGGCACCCCGCTGGACGCCGCGGCCGTCAAGAAGTCGCTCGACCGCCACCGCACCTGGGAGAAGTCCGCCCGCCAGGCCGACCTCGCCGCCGTCACCAAGGTCACCGCGGTCGACCCGGCGACCGTGCGGCTGACGCTGTCGCAGGCGTTCACGCCGCTGACCGCGCAGCTCGCCGACCGGGCCGGCATGATCATGTCGCCGAAGGCGCTGGACGCGGCGGGCGACAACTTCGGCGCGAGCCCCGTCTGCGTGGGCCCGTTCAAGTTCGTCAGCCGCACCTCCGGCAACGAGATCACGCTGGAGAAGTCGGCCGACTACTACGACGCCGCCAAGGTCAAGCTCGACAAGCTCGTATACAGGATCATCGTCGACCCGAACGTCCGGGCCGCGAACCTCAAGTCCGGCGACGTCCAGGTCGGCGACAACCTCGCCACCACGACCGTCAAGAGCGTGCAGAGCGACCCCGGCCTCAGCGTCGTCTCCGGCGGCGGCCTCGGCTACTACGGCATCACGATCAACGTCGGCAACGCCGCCGGCTCCACCGAGAAGCCCGGCCCGGTCGACACGGCGCTGGCCAGGAGCCCGCAGCTCCGCGAGGCGTTCGAGCTGGCGCTGGACCGCGACCTGATCAACAAGACCGTCTACAACGGCCTGCACGAGGTGGACTGCTACCCCGTGCCGGTGGACAGCCCCTACCGGGCCCCCGGCCTGACCTGCCCCAAGCGCGACCTCGCCAAGGCCAGGCAGCTCGTGCGGGCGAGCGGCGTGCCGACGCCGATCCCGGTCACGGTGACCAGCCCGAACGACGCCACCAACGTCCGCCTCGCCCAGGTCATCCAGCAGATGACCAAGGAGGCCGGCTTCAACGTGAGCGTGCAGACCGCCGAGTTCGTCAGCACCCTGGAGCAGGGCAAGTCCGGCAAGTTCGACGTGGTGCTGAACGGCTGGTCCGGCCGCGTGGACCCGGACGGCAACCTGACGAACCTGGTCACCACCCGCGGCAGCAACAACTACAGCGGCATGTCCGACCCCGGCATCGACGACCCGATCAAGCAGGCCGCCGCCGAGAGCGACCCCGCCGAACGCGCCGCGCTGTACGCCGCCGCCATGCGGAAGGCCGCCGAGCTGCGCGGCGTGCTGTACCTGTACCACAACAAGTACTACCTGGGCATGAGCAGGAAGGTCGCCGGCGTCCAATACTTCAAGGACGGCCTGCCGCGCTTCGTCACCGCCGGGTACGCCGCGTGATGCTCTGGTTCGTCCTGCGGCGCTGCGGGTCCGCGGTGATCGTGCTCTTCCTGGCCAGCGTCCTGATCTTCCTGGGGATCAGGGCACTGCCCGGCGACCCGGCCACGGTCATGGCGGGCCAGGAGGCCTCGCCGGCCGTGGTCGCCGCCATCCGCGCCGAGTTCGGCCTGGACAAGCCGCTGCCCGCCCAGTACCTCGACTACGTCACCCAGACGCTCGCCGGCAACCTCGGCCGCTCCACCCAGGACCAGCTCCCGGTCGCCGGGATCATCGCGGAGCGGCTGCCGGTGACGCTGGAGCTGTCGGCCCTCGCCATGCTCGTCGCGATCGTCGTCGGCGTCGGCGCGGGCATCGTGGCGGCCGTGCGGCGCGGCAGGTTCGCCGACTACGTGGCCACCGGGTTCGGCCTGGCGGGGCTGTCGGTGCCGCACTTCTGGCTGGGGCTGCTCGGCATCCTGCTGTTCGCGGTCACCTGGCGGGTGCTGCCGGCCTCCGGCTACGTCCCGTTCACCGCGGACCCGGCGGCGAACCTGCAGCGGATGATCCTGCCCGCGCTCGTCCTCGGCACCGGCTTCGCCGCGATCCTCATGCGGCAGACCCGCTCGGCCATGCTGGGCGCGCTGTCGGCCGACTACGTCCGCACCGCCCGCTCCAAGGGCCTGTCGGAGGTCAAGGTGGTCGGCGCGCACGCGCTGCGCAACAGTCTGACGACCGTGATCACGGTGCTGGGCCTCCAGCTCGGCGCGCTGATCAGCGGCGCGGTCGTGACCGAGCAGATCTTCGTGATCCCCGGCTTCGGCAAGCTCACCGTGGACGCGGTGCTGACCAGGAACTATCCGGTCATCCAGGCCGTCGTGCTGGTGACGGTGATCGGCTACGTGCTGGTCAACCTGCTGGTGGACCTCGCCTACGCGCTGCTCAACCCGCGCATCAGGCTGGCGGGGGCGCGTCATGACTAGGGCGTGGCGGCGCTTCCGCAGGCGGCCGATGGCGGTGGCGGGGCTGGCGCTGGTGGCGGCGTTCCTGCTGCTGGCGCTGGTCGGGCCGCTGGTGACGGCCGACCCGGCCGCGCAGGACTACCTGGCCACGCTGGCCCCGCCGTCAGGGGCGCACCCGATGGGCACCGACGACCTCGGCCGCGACGCCTTCGCCAGGATCGCCTCGGGCGCGCAGGTGTCGTTGCAGGCCGGCGTGCTGTCCACGCTGCTGGCGATGGCCGTCGGCATCCCGGTCGGGCTGGTCGCCGGGTTCTACCGGCGCTGGCTGGACCCGGTCGTGATGCGGCTGGTGGACGTGACGCTGGCCTTCCCGTTCCTGGTCTTCGCGGTCGGGCTGGCCGCGATCATCGGGCCGTCGCTCAAGGGCGTCGTGCTGGCGCTCGGCTTCGCCCAGCTCCCGGCCGTCATCCGGATCACCCGCGGCGAGGTGCTGGCGGTGCGCGAGATGGACTACGTGGCCGCCGCCGTCGCCGACGGCGCGGGCGACGCCCACCTGATCTTCCGCTACGTGCTGCCGAACTGCGCCAGCCCGCTCATCGTGCAGGCCACGGTGGCGATCCCGGCGGCCGTCATCGGCGAGTCCACGCTGTCGTTCCTGGGGCTCGGCGTGCAGCCGCCGACGCCGTCGTGGGGCGTGATGCTGACGACCGCGCAGCAGTACCTGGGCGACGCGCCCTGGCTGGCGATCTGGCCGGGCGTGATGATCGCGCTGGCCACGCTGGGCTTCAACCTGCTCGGCGACGGGCTGCGCGACGTCCTGGACCCGAGGAGCGCCCGATGAGCCTGCTGGAGATCACGGACCTGACCGTGGACTTCACCACCGAGGACGGCCTGGTGCAGGCGGTCAGAGGCGTCTCGCTGAGCCTGGAGCAGGGCGAGATCCTGGCGCTGTGCGGCGAGTCCGGCTGCGGCAAGTCGGTCACCGCGATGTCGGTGCCGCGGCTGCTGCCGCCGGAGACCACCCGCCTGTCCGGCTCGATCACGCTGGACGGCCGCGAGCTGACCGCGCTGCCCGAGTCCGCCATGCGGCAGGTGCGCGGCAAGGACGTCTCGGTCGTCTTCCAGGAGCCGATGACCTCGCTGAACCCGTCGTTCACCGTCGGCTACCAGATCACCGAGGTGCTGCGCCGGCACGAGCGGCTGTCGCGGCGGGCCGCCCGCGGGCGCGCGGTCGAGCTGCTGGAGCTGGTCGGCATCCCGGCCGCGGCGCGCCGGATGGGCGAGTACCCGCACCAGCTCTCCGGCGGCATGCGGCAGCGCGTGATGATCGCGATCGCGGTGGCCTGCTCGCCCCGGGTGCTCATCGCCGACGAGCCGACGACGGCGCTCGACGTGACGATCCAGGCCAGCGTCCTGGACGTCTTCCGCGACCTGCGCGACCGGCTCGGCACCGCGGTCGTCCTCATCACGCACGACCTCGGCGTGGTGGCCGACATCGCCGACCGGGCGGTGGTCATGTACGCCGGCCGCGCCGTCGAGCAGGCCCCGGTGACCGAGCTGTTCGCGAGCCCGCGGCACCCGTACACGGTGGGCCTGATGAACGCCCTGCCGTCGGCGGCCGTGAACGGCCGGCTGGCCGAGATCCCCGGCATGGTGCCCTCGCCCCTGACCGACCCCGACGAGTGCGCCTTCCAGGCCCGCTGCCCGCGCGCCCAGGCCGACTGCCGTCTCAGCCGGCCTCCGCTCGACGAGCACGCGCCCGGCCACCTGGCCGCCTGCTACCACCCGGGAGGCACGCGATGATCCTGCGCATCGACGACCTGGTCAAGCACTACGGCCCGGTCCGGGCCGTGGACGGCCTGTCGCTGGAGATCGGCGAGGGCGAGGTGCTGGGCCTGGTCGGCGAGTCCGGCAGCGGCAAGTCGACGGTCGGCAAGTGCGTGCTGCGGCTCACCGAGCCGACCGCGGGCCGGATCGAGCTGGCCGGCCGCGACATCACCCACCTGTCGCGGCGGGCCATGCGCCCGCTGCGCCGCGACGTGCACATGGTCTTCCAGGACCCCTACTCCTCGCTCAACCCGCGCTTCACCGTGGAGCGCATCGTCGGCGAGCCGCTGCTGCGGCACAAGGTCGCCGACCGGCGGGAGGTCTCCCGGCGGGTCGCCGCGATGCTGGAGCGGGTGGGGCTGCGCGCGGAGATGCGCGCCCGCCACCCGCACGAGCTGTCCGGCGGGCAGCGGCAGCGCGTGGGGCTGGCCCGCGCGCTGATCCTGGAGCCCAGGCTGGTCGTGGCGGACGAGCCGGTCTCGGCGCTGGACGTGTCGGTGCAGGCGTCGGTGCTCAACCTCATCACCGACCTGCAGCGCGACATGGGGTTCTCGTGCCTGTTCATCACTCATGACCTGTCGGTCGTGGAGTTCCTGGCCGACCGGGTCGCGGTGATGTACCTCGGCAAGATCGTCGAGTCGGGGCCCACGGCGGAGATCTTCGCCGGGCCGCGGCATCCGTACACGCAGGCGCTGCTGTCGGCCGCGCCGGTGCCCGACCCGGTGCGGCAGCGCGAGCGGCGCCGCATCGTGCTGGGCGGCGACGTGCCGAGCCCGCTCGACCCGCCGTCCGGCTGCCGCTTCCACACCCGGTGCCCGCTGGCCTTCGACCGGTGCCGCGCCGAGGAGCCGGCCCTGCTCGGCGAGGGCCATCCGGCCGCCTGCCATCTTGTGACCGCGGACAGCGTCCCCGACGCCGCCGCACCCCCGAAACGATAGGAGCAACGTTGTTCACCACCAGGCCCGAGCTGACGGGCGACTTCGGCATGGTCGCCGGCACCCACTGGCTGGCCTCCGCCACCGGCATGGGCGTGCTGGAGCGCGGCGGCAACGCCTTCGACGCCGCCGTGGCCGCCGGCTTCGTGCTGCAGGTCGCCGAGCCGCACCTCAACGGCCCCGGCGGCGAGGTGCCGATCCTGCTGTGGAGCGAGGCCGAGCAGCGGGCGCACGTCGTGTGCGGGCAGGGCGTCGCCCCGGCCGCCGCGACCATCGAAAAGTACGCCGAGCTGGGCCTGGCCGTCGTGCCCGGCACCGGCCTGCTCGCCGCCACCGTGCCGGGCGCGTTCGGCGGCTGGATGCTGCTGCTGGAGCGCTGGGGCACCTGGCGGCTGGCGGACGTGCTCGCGCCCGCCATCCACTACGCCGAGCACGGCGTGCCCGTGCTGGAGCGCATCTCGGCCACGATCGCCTCGGTCGAGGGGCTGTTCACCGCCGACTGGCCGACCTCGGCGGCCACCTGGCTGCCCGGCGGGCAGGTGCCCGCGCCGGGCTCGAAGCTGGCCAACCCCGTGCTCGCCGCGACCTACCGGCGGGTCGTCGCCGAGGCCGAGGCCGCCTCCGCCACCCGCGAGGGGCAGCTCGCCGCCGCCCGCCGCGCCTGGTACGAGGGCTTCGTCGCCGAGGCGGTCGCCGGCTTCAGCGCGAGCACCGCGTGGCGCGACAGCTCCGGCGAGGTGCACGGCGGCCTGCTCACCGGCGACGACCTGGCGGGCTGGCGCGCCACCGTCGAGGAGCCGGCCGCGTTCGACTACCGCGGGCACACCGTGCTCAAGACCGGCCCGTGGGGTCAGGGGCCGGTGTTTCTGCAGCAGCTCGCCCTGCTCGACGGCGTCGACCTGGACGCCATGGGCTACCTCGGCGCCGACTACGTGCACACGGTGACCGAGGCTGCCAAGCTCGCCTTCGCCGACCGCGAGGCCTGGTACGGCGACACCGACGTGCCCCTCGCCGACCTGCTCGATCCGGCCTACAACGCCGACCGGCGGGCGCTCATCGGCGCCGAGGCCAGCCTGGAGCTGCGGCCCGGCTCCCCCGGCGGGCGCACGCCCCGGCTGCCGGTCCTGCCCGAACCGGGCACCGCGAGCGACGCCCCCGGCGTCTCCGGCGCGCGGTCCCCGCAGGGCGTCGGCGAGCCGACGGTCGGCGCGGGCGCGGGCGGCGTCGAGCAGACGCTCCCGGACGGCCAGGTCCGCGGCGACACCTGCCACGTGGACGTCGTGGACCGCTGGGGCAACATGGTCTCGGCCACCCCCAGCGGCGGCTGGCTGCAGAGCTCCCCCACCATCCCCTCCCTGGGCTTCTGCCTCGGGACGCGGGCCCAGATGTTCTGGCTGCAGGAGGGCCTGCCCGCCTCGCTGCGGCCGGGCGCGCGGCCCCGCACCACGCTGTCGCCGTCGCTCGCGCTGCGGGACGGGCGGCCGTGGCTGGCGTTCGGCACGCCGGGCGGCGACCAGCAGGACCAGTGGAGCGTGAACTTCTTCCTCGCGGTCGTGCACGGCGGGCTGAACCTCCAGGAGGCCGTCGACGCCCCCATGTTCCACTCCGAGCACTTCCCGAGCTCCTTCTTCCCGCGCGGCTCCCGCCCCGGCGTGCTGCACGCCGAGGAGCGGCTGGACCCGGGCGTGGTGGCCGAGCTGCGGCGGCGCGGGCACGAGATCGAGGTGCAGGGCCCGTGGTCGCTGGGCCGGCTCAGCGCGGTGGCCCGCGACGGCGGCTTCCTCAAGGCCGCCGCCAATCCGCGTGGCGCCCAGGGCTACGCCGCCGGCCGATGAGCCCGGCGGAGCTGTTCTTCCTGGCGGGGTCGGGGCTGCTGGCCGGGGTGGTGAACGCCCTGGCCGGTGGCGGCACGCTCGTCTCGTTCCCGGCGCTGCTGGCGCTGGGGTACCCGAGCCTGACCGCGTCGGTGACGAACGCCGTGGCCCTGTGGCCCGGCTACCTCGGGGGCGTGCTGGGCTACCGGGCCGAGCTGCGCGGGCAGCGGCGCAGGGCGGTGGCGCTCGGGGCCACCGCCCTGGCCGGCGCGGCCGCGGGCAGCGCGCTGCTGCTGGTCACGCCGGGGCGGCTGTTCGAGTCGATCGTGCCGTGGCTGGTGGGCTTCGCCAGCCTCGCGCTACTGGCCCAGCCGTGGCTGCGGGCCCGCCTCGGGGGCGCGGCGGGCGGGCCGCCGAGCCGCCTGGTGCACGCCGGGGTGTTCCTCGGCGGGTGTTACGGGGCGTACTTCAACGGCGGCATGGGCGTGCTGCTGCTGACCGTGCTCGGCGTGTTCCTGCACGACGGGCTGCACCGGGTCAACGCCGTCCGGGCCGTGCTCGCGCTGGTGATCAGCACGGTGTCGGCGGGGGCGTACTCGCTGTTCGGCGACGTGCGGTGGGCGGCGGTCGCGGTGATCGCGCCGGCCAGCCTGGCGGGCGGCTTCCTCGGCACCCGCTTGGCCAGATTGTTGTCGGCGAAGGTGCTGCGGGGCGTGGTGGTCGCCTTCGGCCTGGGGGTGGCCGTGGCGCTCGCCCTGCGCTGACCGCGTCAGGCGACCGTGGCCTCGATCAGGTCGTCCACCACCTCGCTCAGGTCGTGGCCGCGGGCGTGCACCCGGCGCTGCCGCATCGCGCCGGAGCCGTTGCGCAGCAGCCGGTCCAGGCCCTCCTCCACGAACGCCAGGTCGCCGGCCGCGGCCAGCGCGGGGCGTACGTGCTCCAGGAGCCGCCGGGCGAGGACCCACGACGGCACCCGTGTGCCGTCGCGCACGTCAAGGCCCTCGCCCGGCAGCCCGTCCCTGGCCGCGCGCCAGTAGGCGGCGCGCAGCACCTCCGACGCGACGGGCAGCCCGCGGTCGCCCCGCCGCACGGCCTCCAGCGCGGTCACCACCAGCGCCCGCACCAGGCCGATCAGCGTGAGGCTGTCGCTCACGTCGAGCGGCACGTCGGCCGCCCTGATCTCGACCGTGGGCAGGCTCGGCGACGGACGGGTGTCCCAGTAGACCGTCTTCGGGTCGAGCAGCGCGCCCGACTCGGCCAGCGCCCGCAGCGCCAGCTCGTAGTCGGCGTAGGAGGCGAAGTACGGCGGCGCGCCCGCCACCGGCCACCGGCCCCAGGAGATCACCCTCCAGGAGGCGTAGCCGGTGTCGCGGCCGGCGAAGAACGGCGAGTTGGCGGCCAGCGCGATCAGCGTCGGCAGCCAGCAGCGCACGTGGTTGCCCACGAAGACGGCGTGCTCGTGGTCGGGCACGTCGACGTGGACGTGCAGCGCGCAGATGGTGATCTCGTCCTGCAGCGCCCGGTAGGCCACTCTGCTGGACAGGTAGCGCGGCACGTCGGTGAGCGGCGGCGAGGTGACGTCGCCCAGCACCGGGATGCCGCTGGCGACGACCGCGAGGCCGCACGTGCGGGCCGCGTCGGCCACCTCCTTGCGCACGCCGCGCAGTTGCGAGCCCAGCTCGCTCAGGTCGGCGGAGGGCGGCGTGCGGGCCTCCACCTGGAAACGGGTGATCTCGTGCACCACGTCGGCCATCCCGGTGGTGGCGGCCAGCACATCGGCCGCGTGGGGGGAGACGTGGCGGGTGCGGGGATCGACGATGAGGTATTCCTCTTCGATCCCGATCAGCGGAATCATGCCTGCACCTCGTTGGGGGGAGTCAAGTACCCGCAACAGGTTGTGCCCCGGCGACAGCTCGCGGAAAACCTTCCGGACGCCAGCTTGTCAGACGGTAAAACCTGTGGGGCCGTAGACGGCGCTGGGGGCGCCTGTGGCGAGGGCCCAGTAGCGGTCGCCGTAGGACCAGTGCCACCACTCGGTCGGGTAGTTGACCAGACCGGCCGGCTCCAGGGCGGCGGCCAGGAGCTTGCGGTGCGCGCGGGCCTCGGCCGAGATGTTGGGGGCGGCGGTGTAGCAGGCGCCGTCGCTCTGCTCGGGGTTGTCGTTGACCTCGGTGCCCAGGTCGTACTCGGCGCCCTCGGGGTCGCACAGGGTGAGGTCGACGGCCGCGCCCGCGGTGTGCGGGGCCACGCTGACGGGCGAGACGTAGCGGCTGGCGGCGACGTGCGCCTCCTCGGCCGTCATGCCGGGGTTGGCCGCCAGCAGCTCGTCGCGGTAGCGGGTGAAGTAGCGGGACTGGGTGGCGATGGGCCGGTAGCCCTCGACGACCAGCAGGTGGTAGCCGCCGGGCAGCAGCGACTCGGCGTGCTCCAGCCGCTCCAGCAGGCCGGCGCGCAGGTGGGCGTAGGCGCCGTCGGGGTCGGCCAGCCGCCCGTCCACCCGCAGCCGGCCGCGCACCTCGGCCAGCGGCTCGCCGGACTCCTCCACCGGGATCGCGGCCACCCGCGGGTCGGAGATCAGCACCACGTCGTTGCGGGGGTCGTTCGGGGACTGCCACATGGGCAACGATTTTCACACAGTGTCGGAGAAGACCTGCTCCCGGGCCTGCTCCAGGGCCGCCACCAGCGCGCCGCGCAGCACGGGGTTCCCGGCCACCCGGGTGGTGACGACGTCGGGCCGGCTCGGGCACACGCGGGCCACGGCCTCCTGCACCTTGGCGGCCAGCCGCTCGCCGCCGGCCCGGCCGACGTCGCCGCTCAGCACGATGAGCGCCGGGTCCAGCACGACGGTGACCGCCGCCGCGCCCACCGCGAGCCGGGCGGCGACCGCGTCGAGGAAGTCCTCGCCGCCGTTGCGCACCAGGTCGGGGACGCTCGCCCCCTGGACGCCGTGCTCGCGGGCCAGGCCGCGCAGCGCGTCGTGGCCGACCAGGCGCTGGAAGGAGCCGGACTGCGGCTCGGCGACGTCGGTGGGCAGCGGCTCGCCGGGCACCGGCAGCCAGCCGATCTCGCCCGCGCCGCCGGTGATGCCGCGGTGCAGGCGGCCGTTGAGCATGACGCCGAGGCCCTGGCCGACACCCGCCCAGATGACGGCGAAGTCGTCGTGGCCGACGGCGGCGCCGTAGGTGTGCTCGGCGAGGGCGACCAGGTTGACGTCGTTCTCGATGGTGACGGAGGCGCCGAGGGTGCGGCGCAGGCTCGCCAGCACGCCGACGTGCCAGGCGGGCAGGTCGTACGACCAGCGCACGTCCCCGCTCGCGGGGTCGACCACGCCGCGGGTGCCGATGACGAAGGCCCGCAGCCGGTCCAGGCCGATGCCGGCGGTGTCGCAGGCCCGCTGAACGGCGGTGTGCACGGTGCGGACCGGGTCGCCGCCGTCGCCGGGGTTGACGGTGATCTCGACCACGATCCGGCCTGTGATGTCGGCCACAGCGACGGTCAGGCTGTCGGGCAGCACCTCCAGGCCGGCCACGTACGCGCTGGAGGGAACGACGCCGTACAGGGCGGCGTGGGGGCCGCGCCCGCCGGCCCGCTCGCCCGCCACCTCGACCAGGCCCCGCTCCTCCAGTCTGGACAGGAGCTGACCTGCCGTTACCTTGGAGAGCCCGGTCCTTTCGCCCAGTTCCGCCCGGGTGAGCGGGCCGTCCACGAGGAGGAGCTCGAGTGCCGCGCGATCGTTCAACCGACGCAGCAGCCGGGGCACACCCGGGCTTCGACTCATTACCGCACCCCTCTCGTCACGAATGGCTAACGAGCGTTTCTTTTAAGAAAGTTTCTTGTTAGTTTAGCAGCGTCGTTCGGCATTTGACGATCAGCCTGGTGCGGACCGTAGGCCAGCACCCGGGAAGGGAGAACCCTGTGAGGATCGCGAAGATCACAGCCACTACGGTCACCACGGCCGCCCTGGCCCTGGGCCTGGCCGCCTGTGGCTCCGGCGGTGGCGAGACCTCCTCCTCGCCCAGCGCCGCGGCCTCCGCCGCCGGCCCCAAGTACGCCGGCAAGACCCTCAGCGTCTGGCGCCTCGGCGACAGCAACCCGGCCGCCGCCAAGTACATGGAAGAGCTGAACGCCGAGTTCAAGAAGCAGACCGGCGCCGAGGTCAAGCTCGAGTGGATCCCGTGGCCGCAGGTCGCCGACAAGTTCGCCGCCGCCGCCACCGGCACCGGGCCGGACGTCACCGAGATCGGCAACGACCAGGTGCCGATGTGGCAGAGCCAGGACGCGCTGACCCCGATCACCGACATCGCCCGCGAGGGCGACCGCGCGCGGATCCCCCAGAACCTCTACGGCTACGAGACCGTGGACGGCGAGATCTACGCCGTGCCGTGGGGCGCCGGCGCCCGCGCCGTGCTCTACCGCAAGGACTGGTTCGAGGACATGAAGATCGAGGTCCCGAAGACCTGGGACGAGCTCGTCGCCGCGGCCAAGAAGATCCAGAAGGAGAAGGGCGCCGGGGTCGACGGCTTCGCCTTCAACGGCGGCTCCGACGCCAACCACCTGCTGGCCGCGTTCGCCTGGTCCGAGGGCGGCGACTACGCCGTCAAGGAAGGCGACAAGTGGGTCGGCAAGCTCACCGAGCCCGGCTTCGTCAAGGGCTTCGAGACCTACACCGGCCTGGTCACCGGCGGCCTGTCGGCCAAGGCGAACCTCACGCTCAACACGGTCGACATCCGCAAGCGCTTCGCCAACAACAAGGTCGCCATGTACCTCACCGCCGCCTGGGACCTGCCCGGCATCGAGGAGGACTCCAAGGGCAAGCTGAAGAGCGACAAGCTCGGCTTCTTCCCGCTGCCCGCCAAGACCGGCGGCGTGGCCCCGTCCTTCTTCGGCGGCAACGACATCGCGCTGTGGGGCGGCACCAAGGAGGCCGACCTCGGCAAGGAGTACATCAAGCTGGCCACCAGCAAGACCTGGGCCGACCGCTACGCGACCGAGGGCGGCCTGCTCCCGGTCTACCCGGACAGCCTGGCCAAGCTGGAGGAGGACCCGGCGCAGGGCGCCTTCGCCCAGGCGTTCGCCAAGGCCCGCGCCTTCCCCGCCGACCCCAACTGGGCCGAGGCCGACGCCACCAAGATGGTCCTGCAGAACGCCGCCCGGGCCGTCATCGAGGGCAAGAAGGACACCAACGCCGCCCTCACCGACGCCAACAAGGAACTCGAAGAGATCCTGAACCAGTAACCATGGCGAACCCGACTACGGTCACCCGGGGCGGCGGGTCCTCCCCCGCCCCGGGACACCGGCGCAAGAAGAACGCCGCTCGCGCGCGGGCCGGCGGGCTGCCGGCGTGGAGCATCCCGTACGTCCTGCTCGTCCCCGGCCTGCTGGTCATCGCGGGGCTGCTGCTCTACCCGATGTTCCAGCTGGCCGTGATGGCCTTCCAGAAGGTGGGCCTGGCGCAGATCAGGGGCACCAGGCCGGCCGAGTGGGTGGGCCTGCAGAACTTCGAGAACGTCCTGGCCAACGACATCTTCTGGTCGGCCCTCCGCAACACCGTCGTCTTCGCCTTCGTCGCCGTCAGTCTCACGCTGATCGTCGGCACCGCCGTCGGGGTGCTGCTGCACAAGCTCGGCAAGAAGATGTCGCTGTTCGTGGTCATCGGGTGCATGTTCGCCTGGGCCGTGCCGCCGGTCGCGCAGGGCGTCATCTGGCGCTCGCTCTTCGACGCCGAGGCCGGCATCGTCAACTGGGCGCTCGACCTGCTGCCCGACTGGCTGGCCGCGCCGCCCGACGGCCAGGCGAGCTGGGCCGGCACGCCCTGGCTCAACGACGTCCTGCCCCTCTACATCGCGCTGGTCGTCTGCGTGGTGTGGGCCGGCTTCCCGTTCATCGCGGTCTCGGTGCTGGCCGGGCTCAAGGGCATCCCCAACGAGCTGTACGAGGCGGCGCGGGTGGACGGCTCCGGCCCGTGGCGCACGTTCACGAAGATCACCCTGCCGATGCTGAAGCCCGTCTTCGCCGTCCTGACGATCCTGTCGATCATCTGGGACTTCAAGATCTTCAGCCAGCTCTACGTGCTGATGAACGGCCCCACCAACCGCGAGGGCTTCAACCTGTCCATGTACGCGGTCGCCGAGGCGTTCAAGCCCCCGCAGAAGCTGGGCACCGGCGCGGCGATCTCGGTCGTCCTGACGATCATCCTGCTCATCATCACCGTCGTGTACGTCAGGCAGATCGTGAAGCAGGAGGAGATGTGACCCCGCTCGCCCGCAGGAGGCTCGGCAAGATCCTCCTCAACACCGCCGGCGTCCTGGTCTTCCTCTACGCCGTCTTCCCCGTCTACTGGATGGTGGCGACCGGCTTCAAGGAGAACGACCAGATCTTCACCACGGAGTTCGTCCCGTTCCCGACGCACTTCACCTTCGACCACTTCTCGCGGGTGTTGTCCGAGGGCATCGCGAACAACTCCATCTGGCTCTACATGCGCAACAGCGCCATCGTGGCGCTCGGCACGGTGCTCATCGGCTCGGCCTTCGCCCTGCTGTCGGCCACGGCCATCGCCCGCTTCCGGTTCAAGGGCCGCAGCGTGTTCCTGGTCGTGCTGCTGATCGTGCAGATGTT
The DNA here is from genome assembly GCF_022664455.2 of Actinomadura luzonensis. Classification (NCBI taxonomy): domain Bacteria; kingdom Bacillati; phylum Actinomycetota; class Actinomycetes; order Streptosporangiales; family Thermomonosporaceae; genus Actinomadura; species Actinomadura luzonensis. Next base: position 1,906,647 of record NZ_JAKRKC020000002.1, on the reverse strand, counting down.
GCCGGCGGAGGGGCTGCTCATCCCGCTCTACATGATGGTCAAGCGGGTCGGGCTCGGCGACCACCTGCTCGGGCTGATCGTCACCCAGGTCGCGCTGACGCTGCCGTTCGGGGTCTGGATGCTCCGCACGTTCGTCGCGGCCGTGCCCAAGTCGCTGGAGGAGGCGGCCTGGATCGACGGCGCGGGACGCATGCAGGCGTTCTGGAAGGTGCTCTTCCCGCTGGTCGCGCCCGGCCTGGTGGCCACGAGCATCTTCTCGTTCATCACGGCCTGGAACGACCTCGTCTTCGCCCTCTACCTGATGTCCGGCTCCGAGGGCTACACGATGCCGGTCGCGCTGCAGTACTTCTTCGGCCAGAAGGGCGTCGACTGGGGGGCGATCATGGCCGGATCCACCCTGATGACCGTCCCGGTCGTCATCTTCTTCCTCCTCGTGCAGCGCCGCATGGTCTCCGGCCTGGTCGCCGGGGCCGTGAAGGGCTGACGCACCACCACCACCTCCGGCACGGCGCCGCGCGCGCCGTGCCCGATCCTGCCTGTCTTCCACTGATGAGGAGCCATGAGTCAGAGTGATCGGGGGCTGCGCCGCCTGGCGGCCGGCACACTGCTCGTCGCCTTCCAGGGCACCGAGGCGCCCGCATGGGTGCTGCGCGAGCTGGAGCACGGCCTGGGCGGCGTGACGCTCTTCGGGTTCAACGTGGCCGACCCCGGCCAGGTGAGCGAGCTGACCACCGCGCTGCGGGGAGCCGGTGAGCCCGTCATCTCGCTCGACGAGGAGGGCGGGGACGTCACCCGGCTCGCCTACCACGTCGGCAGCCCGTACCCGGGCAACGCGGCGCTCGGCGCCGTGGACGACCCCGCGCTGACCCGCACGGTCTACCGGGCCATCGCCGCCGAGCTGGCCGCCTGCGGCATCAACCTCGACATGGCGCCCAGCGCGGACGTCAACACCGAGGACGACAACCCGGTGATCGGCACCCGCTCGTTCGGCGCCGACGCCGCGCTCGTGGCCCGGCACACCGTCGCCGCCGTGGAAGGGCTCCAGTCGCTGCGCGTGGCCGCCTGCGTCAAGCACTTCCCCGGCCACGGCGCGACCCGGGTGGACTCGCACCTGGCGATCCCCGTCGTGGACGTCGGCCTCGACGTGCTGCGGGAGCGGGAGCTCGCGCCGTTCCTCGCGGCCGTGCGGGCGGGGGCGAGATCGGTGATGACCGCGCACGTCGCGGTGCCGGCGGTGACGGGCGAGCTGCCCGCCACGCTGTCCGGCGCGGCGCTGACCGGGCTCCTCAGGGGCGAGCTCGGTTTCGACGGCGTGGTCGTCACCGACGCCCTCGACATGCACGCCATCACCCGCGGCGTCGGCCTGGCCGGGGGCGCCGTGCTGACCCTCGCGGCCGGGGCCGACCTGCTGTGCCTCGGGCCGCTGCCCACCTACGACGACGTGCAGGCGATCATCGCCGAGATCGTGTCCGCGGTGCGCGAGGGCCGGCTGCCCGCCGAACGGCTGGAGGAGGCGGCGGCGCGGGTGGCCGAGCTGCGCGCCTGGTTCGGCGGCGAACGCGAGGTGCCCGCCGCCCAGAACGTCGTGGGGCTGCACGCCGCCCGCCGCGCCGTGCGGCTGACCGGCGCGCCCGAGCCGCTGGTCGAGCCGCTGGTGGTCGAGGTGGACACCCCGCCGACGATCGCCGTGGGCGACGTGCCGTGGGGGGTCGGGCCGTGGCTGCCGGAGGCGGAGATCGTCCGCGTCGAGCCGTCGGCCGCCGACGCCCCCGCGCTGCTGGCCAAGGCCGCCGGGCGGTCGCTGGTCGTCGTCGTCAAGGACGCCCACCGCCACCCCGCCAGCCGCGACCTGGTCACGGCGCTGGTGGCGGCCCGGCCGGACACGACCGTCATCGAGATGGGGCTGCCGGTGTGGCGGCCGGACAGCGCCGCCTACATCGCCACGTACGGGGCCGCCCGCGCCAACGCCCAGGCCGCCGTGGAGCTGCTCCAGACCGCCTAGCGAGGGAGGCCGTGCGGCGTCCCGCGCGGGTCTGCACGGCGCCCGCGCGGGTCCCCTGGGCGTCGCTCAGGGGGCCAGCAGCTCCTCGCGGGCCTGGTCGAGGGCGGCCAGCACGGCGCCGCGCAGCACCGGGTTGCGGTCGGTCACCGTGGTGGTGCCGACCTGGGGCCGCACCGGGCAGATCCGGGCCACGGCCTCCTCCACCCGGGACGCCAGCGCGTCGCCGCCCGCCTGCCCCACCTCCCCGGCCAGCACCACCAGGCCGGGGTCGAGGATCACGCACACCGCGGCCACGCCCAGGGCCAGCCGCTGGGCGATCTCGCCCAGCATCGGCTCGCCGCGCTCGCCCGCGGCCATCGCGACGCGTACGCACTCGCCCGCGCTGCTCGCCGCGAAGCCGTAGCCCTGCGCCAGCTCGGCCACCGCCTCGGCGCTGACCAGCGACTGCAGGCCGCCCGCCAGCGACGGCAGCCGGCCGGGCTCGGTGCGGATGTCCTCCGGCAGCGGCACCCCGGGCACCGGCAGGTAGCCGATCTCGCCCGCGCTGCCCGAGCGCCCGCGGTGCAGCCGGCCGCCGAGCATCACCGCGAGGCCGAGACCGCGGCTCGCCCACAGCA